>CAUHAO010000004.1 GCA_959604355.1 uncultured Eubacteriales bacterium | reverse complement strand
GCGTCTCTGCTCTATTGACGGCGTCGTAAAAATGCCCTTGCGAGCAAGCATTTTTGCTTATGGTGTAATAAATTGATATATGCAACGGAGAGAAGGAGAAAAAGTGATATTCGGCAAACACATAAACAGGTACTATCTACGGTACTCGTATGCCCTCATAATAGGCCTCGCGGCTCTTGTCGCGGTCGACTATTTCCAACTCATTGTTCCCGAACTCTACCAGATGGTCGTAAACGGAATAAATGACGGACAAGTCATGCTCAACGGCACTATGTATGCTTTTGATATGGACTTTCTGCTCGAACATATATGCAAACCGCTCTTTATTGTCATTCTCGTCCTCGTCACGGGCCGTTTCACGTGGAGAATATGCTTTTTCGGCTCGGCGATAAAAGTCGAGTCAGATCTGCGCAACAGAATGTTTGACCATTGCAAAGACCTTTCTCAGCAGTATTATCAGGTCAACAAGGTCGGCAACCTCATGTCTCTCTTCACAAACGATCTCGAAACGGTACAGGACTGTTTCGGCAGCGGCGTCATGATGGTTTGCGACGCGGCGTTCCTGGGCGTGCTGGCGATAACAAAAATGATGCGCATGAATATTCTTCTGACGCTGTTTTCACTCGTTCCGATGGCATTACTGCTTGCATCCGGCACGCTCATAGGCAAAACGATGACGAAGAAATGGGCTACGCGGCAGGAGGCTTTCTCGCTGTTGTCAGACTTTTCTCAGGAAAGTTTTTCGGGCATTGCCGTCATAAAAGCGTTTGTCAAGGAAGGAACGGAGCTGCTCCGCTTTCGCAAGCTCAATAAGAATAACGAAAACGCGAACGTCGAATACACAAAAGCCTCCACCCTTCTCAATATTCTCGTCACGCTCTTTGTTGAATCCGTTATCTGCGTTATTCTCGGTTACGGTGGTTTTCTCGTTTACAAAGGCACTTTTAATGCGGGCCAGCTCGTTGAATTCATAGGATATTTCACCGCGACAGTATGGCCGATAATGGCTATATCCCAGCTCATAGAGATGGGTTCTCGCGGCAAAGCTTCGCTTGACCGAATTTCCGAACTGCTTGACGCAAAACCGGACGTATGCGACAAACCCGGCGTTGAAGATGTGAACGAACTGTACGGAAACATTGAATTCCGAAACCTCACTTTCCGCTATCCGGGCACTGAAAATGATGTGCTGCATGACGTCTCATTCTGCATCAACGCGGGTGAAAACGTCGGTATAATCGGCAAAACAGGATCAGGCAAAACGACAATCGTTGACCTCATACTTCGTACCTATAATGTGCCCGACGGCACGGTATTCCTTGACGGCAAGGATATAAACACGATCCCGATACATACCGTACGCAAATTCTCGTCGTATGTACCGCAGGACAATTTTCTTTTCAGCGACACGATAGAAAACAACATTTCTTTCGCCACAGATAACGGCACCGCAGACGACATTTCGGACGCGGCAAAAATAAGCAACGTTCACGACGACATAATGGGCTTCGGCGACGCGTATAAAACGATCCTCGGCGAACGCGGCGTGACAGTTTCGGGCGGACAAAAGCAGCGTATTTCCATTGCCCGCGCGCTTATGAAAAACGCGGCGGTGCTCATCCTTGACGACTCAGTTTCGGCGGTCGACGTAAAGACCGAAAAATCAATCCTCGGAAGTCTTCGCAAGAACCGTAAAGGCAAGACGACTATCCTCATCGCACACCGCATAACGACAATCGAAAAGATGGATAAAATAATATTCATCGACGATGGTAAAGTCATCGCGGTCGGTACGCACAACGACCTTTATGCAACATGCCCCTCTTACCGCACAATGGTCGACCTGCAGAAACTTGATGACAAGGAGGAAAACGATAATGTCTGATTTATATCCGCTCCTTCTTGTCGGCGGCGTCATCGGCGCGTTCGCGCTCGTTTTCATCATTGCTTTCGCCATGATGAAAGACAAAAAAGAAGCCATCGGTTTTGACCGGAATATGAAAGACACGGAAATAATCCGCCGTCTGCTCGTTTACGCAAAGCCGTATTGGAAAAACTTCCTGTTTGTGCTCGTGGTAATGCTTTTCTCAATCGCCTATGATATCATCTCCCCGTTGCTGATAGGCAGCATCGAGGAAATGATAAAAAACAAGTTTGAAATGTCTCAACTTCTCACGATGGTCGGCCTTTATGCCGCGACTCTCGCCGTTTCCCTCGTCTGCTCATACATACAGGCGATCGTCCTGCAGAAAACGGGACAAAAAATACTTTCAAACATCCGTGTAGACCTCTTCACTCATATTGAGTCGCTGTCCCACTCTCAGCTCACGACGATCCCCGTCGGAGTCCTCGTCACGCGTGTCACAAACGATACAGATGCCATATCCCGCATGTTCACAAACGTCATCGTCAACCTTCTCAAGAACGCGTTTATAATTCTGGGCGTACTCGTCGCAATGTTCTGCCTGAACTATGAATTAACACTTATGGTACTGTGTTTTGTGCCCTTCATAGTTCTTTTCACACTCATTTTTCGTAAATTCTCGCGCCGCGCTCATCGCAGAGTCAAAGACGGCACGACGAATATAAATATCTTCCTCTCCGAAAACCTTTCGGGTATGAAAATAATCCAGATATTCAACCGCGAAGACCGCAAAATGGAGCAATTCAACCAAAAGAACAAGCGACTTGAGAAAGCAAAGCGCGAACAGATCTTCGTTTTCGGCATTTTCCGCCCGATAGTATATATGCTCTACATCTCGTCGGTGCTGTGTCTGCTCTACCTCGGCGGGCGCGGCTACATAAAGAACACTGTTTTCCTCGGACAAACCATCACCAGCGGTACCGTCGTTACATTCTACATGTTTATTTCCAAATTCTTTAACCCTATACAAAGCCTTGCGGAACAATTCAACTGGCTGCAGTCAGCATTTGCATCAGCGGAGAAAATATTCACGATATTCAACATCGAGCCAAATGTCATTGACGGACCCGATGCGATAGACCTCGAGACCGTGCGCGGAGAAATAGAGTTCCGCAACGTGTGGTTCAGCTATGTTCCCGGAGAATGGGTACTCAAAGACGTATCCTTTAAGGTCGACGCAAATCAAACCGTCGCTTTTGTCGGCGCGACAGGCTCGGGCAAAACGACGATACTCGCGCTGATATGCCGCAATTACGAAATACAGAAGGGCGAAATACTCATCGACGGTATAAACATCAAAAAAATAAAGATCGCATCCCTGCGCAAACACTTTGGGCAGATGCTGCAGGACGTGTTCCTTTTCTCAGGCACGATACGCAGCAATATTCTGCTCAACAAGGACGGGGTAACGGATGAAGAGGTCATGGAGGCGTGCAGATACGTCAACGCAGACAAATTTATCAACAAATTACCTCGAGGTCTTGATGAAGAAGTGCGCGAACGCGGCAACAACTTCTCCGCCGGTCAGCGCCAACTGCTCTCATTCGCAAGAACAATAATCCACAAGCCCGAAATAATGATACTTGACGAAGCGACCGCGAATATCGACACCGAAACAGAGCTCCTCATTCAGAATTCGCTCGAAAAAATGATGGATATCGGCACGATGCTCATCGTCGCGCACCGTCTCTCGACGATACAGCACGCGGACAATATAATTTATCTTTCCCACGGCGAAATCAAAGAGCAAGGCACGCATCAGCAGCTGCTTGAGAAAAAAGGCAGATACTACAACCTCTATATGCTCCAGAACGACAAAGAGGAAGCCCGCCGCCGTGTCCTCGGCGAAGAACATTAAACGGAATTTTTCAAAATATAAAAAGCAGAGCCTTGAAAAGGCTCTGCTTTATCTTTACAGTATCAACTACACGTTAAGAGTTACGTCATCAACGGTGTCGCTGCCGTATTTTTCAAGCACGGGAGCGACAAATCCCGCGAGGAACTCATCTACCTGCTCGGGGCATCTGCCGATATACGCGGAAGGCTCGAGCACGTTTGCAAGGTCGTCTTTCGTCAGGCCGAACGCGGGGTCTGCGGCTATACGGTCAAGCAGGTCGTTGTCAAGGCCCTCTTCTTTGACGCGTGCGGCGGCTTTCAGGCTGTGCTGACGGATACGCTCGTGCAGCTCCTGACGGTCCCCGCCTCTTTTAACGGCTTCCATCATTATGTTCTCGGTCGCCATGAACGGGAGCTCTCTCATCATACGCTGTTCTATCATCTTCGGATAGACAACGATACCGTTTGTGACATTGATATAAATATTCAGTATCGCATCGACAGCGAGAAAAGCCTCTGCGACGGCGATACGCTTGTTTGCGGAGTCGTCGAGCGTGCGCTCGAACCATTGAGTCGCGGAAGTGAACGCGGGGTTGAGAGAGTCTGTGATAACGTATCTTGCAAGAGCGCATATACGTTCGCTTCTCATCGGATTACGTTTATACGGCATTGCGGACGAGCCTATCTGATTCTTCTCGAAAGGCTCTTCCATTTCTTTAAAATTCGCAAGAATTCTCAGGTCATTTGCGAACTTATACGCGGACTGTGCAATACCGGAAAGTGTCGCGAGTATCTGCGCGTCGACTTTGCGGCTGTACGTCTGTCCGGAAACGGGAACGACTTTGTCAAAGCCCATTTCCGCGGCAATATCCGCCTCAAGCTGCTTTATTTTTTCGGAGCAGTTATCGCCGAAAAGCTCAACAAAGCTCGCCTGAGTTCCGGTAGTGCCCTTCTGGCCGAGCATTCTTAGGTTTGCTATTCTGTATTCAAGTTCGTCGAAGTCGTAAAGCAGTTCGTTTATCCAGAGCGTCGCACGTTTGCCGACAGTTGTGAGCTGTGCGGGCTGCAGATGCGTATACGCAAGACACGGCATGGACTTATACTTCTCCGCAAACGCGGAAAGATTCTTTATAACGGACACGAGCTTGGAACGAATGAGCAGCATGCCCTGACGCATAACGATGATATCGGTATTGTCGCCGACATAGCATGACGTTGCGCCGAGATGGATTATCGGTTTTGCGCTCTTTGCCTGCTCACCGTAGGCGTAAACGTGAGACATAACGTCGTGACGCACTTCTTTTTCGCGCGCTTCCGCAACATCGTAATTTATATCATCCTTATATTTTTCAAGCTCCTCAATCTGCTCATCGGTTATGTTCAGACCGAGTTTCTTTTCTGCCCGTGCAAGCGCGATCCAAAGGCGGCGCCATGTCTTGAATTTGTTATCCGACGAGAAGATATACTGCATTTCTTTGCTTGCATATCTGCTGTTAAACGGGCTTTCGTAATTCTGATAGCTCATCGTGTTTGCCCCTCCTTATTCCTCGAGCAGTTTCTCCGCCGCGGCGAGTTTCGTGCAAACGCAGAGTATATCCACCGCTGTCTGAAGATCCTCAAGTGACGGATATGTCGGCGCAAGACGGATGTTTTTATCTTCGGGGTCTTTCTTGTACGGGAACGCGGAGCCTGCACCCGTAACGACGACACCTGCGTCCTGCATCATCTTAACGACCTTCTTCGCGCATCCGGGCAGAACGTTGAACGATACAAAATATCCTCCGTGAGGTGCATACCATTCGGCGACACCCAGACCTTTAAGCTCACGGTCAAGCGTGGAAAGGGCAATATCGAAATGCGACTTGATTATCTGCGCATGCTTCTGCATGTATTTTTTCAGACCGTCGGCGTTCTTGAAATATCGAACATGGCGCAGCTGGTTGAGCTTGTCAGGACCGATAGTCTGAGGGAAAAGCTGCTTCTTGATGAAATCTATATTGTTTTTGCTTGCGGCCATCGCAGCAACGCCCGCACCGGGAAACGAGACTTTCGATGTAGACATATACATGAAGATCATGTCTTCATTGCCGACTTTTTTCGCCTCATCAAAAATATTGAGCAGTTTGTCGGGGCAGTCATCAAAGTCGTGGAACGCATACGCGTTATCCCAGAAGACGCGGAAATCCTTTGCCGCGGGTTTGAGACGCGCGATACGGCGCACGACCTCGTCGCCGTAAGTAATACCCGACGGGTTGCTGTATTTCGGGATGCTCCACATACCCTTGACAGTCGGGTCTGCGATATATTTCTCGACAAGCTCCATATCCGGACCGTCGTCGCGGAGCGGAATGTTTATCATTTCAATACCGAGAGCTTCGCAGACGGCAAAATGACGATCATATCCCGGAACAGGACAGAGAAATTTTACTTTTCCGCAGGAACTCCATGGTTTTTCGGAGCCGTAAACGCCGAACATAAGCGCACGGACAAGCTCGTCGTACATCATATTCAGACTGCTGTTTCCCCCGATGATGACTTCGTCTTCTCCGACTTCAAATAGTTCCGCAAACATTTTCTTCGCCTCAGGAATACCGTCCAGAAGGCCATAGTTACGGCAGTCGAACCCAGAGGAGTCAATGCAATCCTCATTTTTTGAAAGGACTGTCAGCAGTCCTTCCGAAATGTCAAGCTGAGCCTTGCATGGCTTACCTCTCGACATATCGAGTTTTAATCCCTTTGCCTTATACGCCTCGTACTTTTCGCGTTGCTGTCGGGCATACGCTTCAAGTTCCTGACGCGATAACTCCAAAACCGTCTTCATATATAATACTCTCTTCCCCTCTGAATTTCTCTCTTAGAACTCCGCGCTGCCCGTGGTTCTCGGGAACGGGAGAACATCTCTTATATTACTGATACCGGTTAAATACATTATAAGTCTTTCAAAGCCCAGACCGAAACCCGCGTGCTTTGTGCCACCGTAACGGCGAAGATCCAGATACCAGCTGTAATCTTCCGCTTTAAGGCCCAATTCTGCCATACGTGCAGTAAGAACTTCAAGCCGCTCTTCACGCTGGCTACCGCCGATTATCTCGCCGACACCGGGAACGAGCATATCCACCGCCGCGACAGTCTTGCCGTCGTCGTTCAGGCGCATATAGAACGCTTTGATCTCTTTTGGATAGTCGGTGACGAAAACAGGGCTTTTGAATATCTTCTCTGTGAGATATCTCTCATGTTCAGTCTGTAAATCGCAGCCCCAATATACAGGATATTCAAATTCATCCTTATGCTGTTCAAGGAGTTTTACAGCGTCAGTATATGTTACCTGCGCGAAATCGGAATTTACAAGAGCATTGAGACGTTCAAGGAGTGTCTTGTCGAAGAAATCGTTGAAAAACTGCATATCCTGCGGGCAATGCTCAAGAACGTACGAGATCACGTATTTTATCATATCACGCGCAAGAGCCATATCGTCTGCAAGATCTGCAAACGCGATTTCGGGCTCAATCATCCAGAACTCAGCAGCATGACGCGCGGTATAGGACTCTTCCGCACGGAACGTGGGACCGAATGTGTATACTTTTCCGAATGCGAGCGCGAAGCATTCTGCTTCAAGCTGTCCGGAAACTGTCAGGTTTGCGGATTTCTTGAAAAAGTCCTGAGTAAAATCGACTTTTCCGTCCTCGGTACGGGGAAGATTATCGAGGTCAAGCGTCGTAACGCGGAACATTTCACCCGCGCCTTCACAGTCACTCGCGGTTATGAGCGGAGTGTTGACGTAAATAAAGTTTCTTTCGGCAAAGAACTTGTGTATTGCCTGAGCGGCGGTAGAACGGACACGGAAAACAGCGGAAAATGTGTTCGTTCTCGGACGCAGATGTGCAATCTCACGCAAAAATTCGAGCGAATGGCGTTTTTTCTGCAGCGGATAATCCGCCGTTGAGAGACCCTCTATGTCAATGTTTGCCGCTTTGATCTCAAAAGGCTGTTTCATTGTCGGAGTAGCCACTACGGTACCCGTGACGCGGATAGACGAACCGACATTCAGTTTTGCTATCTGCTTGTAATTATTTATTACGGCCTCCTCGAAAACGATTTGTGCCGAACGGAAGCAACTTCCGTCGTTTAGTTCTATGAAACCGAACGATTTTGAATCGCGAACCGTGCGTACCCAGCCGCAGACATCAACGGTCTTGCTGTCGTACGCGGAGATATCCGCATAGATTTCCTTGAATGATACCATAAAAACTGCTCCTTTCCTTTGAGAGTTAAAGTATATTGATATTGTTTGCAAGGCACTTTTGTTTCATTTCCTCAGGCCAGAGCGAGACCTGCACTTCACCTATATGAGCCTTTTGGAGCATAAGCATACAGATTCTCGACTGCCCGATACCTCCGCCGATAGTCAATGGTAATTCTCCAGCCAGAAGAGCTTTGTGGAACGGCAGATTACGGCGTTCATCGGCATTCGCCTTTCTGAGCTGCTCGTCGAGCGACTTTTCGTCAACGCGTATGCCCATCGACGAAACCTCAAGAGCGCAGTCAAGAGGTGCAAAATAGTAAAGCAGATCACCGTTGAGCGCCCAGTCGTCATAGTCTGGTGCTCTGCCGTCATGCGGTTTGCCGGAGCGAAGTTTATCGCCTATCTGCATTATAAAAACAGGGGAATGTTCGCGTACTATCGCATTTTCTCTGTCCTTAGGGTCAAGGCCGGGATACATATCCTCGAGTTCCTGAGATGTGATGAAGAAAACGTCCGTGTCGGGAAGGAACATCGTCTGAGCCTTAGCGTAAGTCTTGCAAAGCAGCTGCTGTGTGTCTGAAATTGCTGCAGCAATGCGACGGACGGTATTCTTAAGATATTCAAGGTTTCTGTCTTCGCGGTCGATCACGACTTCCCAGTCCCATTGGTCAACATAGATTGAATGGAAATTATCCGGCTCTTCACACGCGCGAATTGCGTTCATATCCGCGTAAAGACCGCGGTGCGGCTCAAATCCATAATCCTTGAGCGCAAAACGTTTCCATTTTGCGAGAGAGTGAACTATTTCAACGGTTTTTCCTTCGAATTCAAACGAAACAGGGACTTCAACACCGTTGAGGTTGTCATTCAGGCCGCTGTCGCGGGTAACAAAAAGCGGCGCGGATATTCTTTCAAGGTTAAGAGCCTTTGAAATCTGTATTTCAAAAATATCCTTGATTATCTTGACCGCTTTAAGCGTCTGCCGAACGGTCAAAGAAGGTCTGTAGCCTTCCGGAATGACGAGTGACATAGTAAAAATCCCCTCTGTATGCGGTTTTGCCGCTCTCTTTATACTTACGTTTCAGTATACCATATTTTATATGTTTTTTCAATAGGCTAAATGCAATTTTTTGTTAAATCGTCGACTGTTCATATATAAAAACAGGGTGTCCCGCGATTATTATATCGCGGGACACCCAAGCTAAAAGCATTTTCTAATCTTGCGTTACCGTATGTCATGTGTTGCCCATTGCCGGGGCTTCACAAGGCGGCGTGAGCCGCTGAACATACAGCCTCAGGAGAAAAACTCTTAGTCGCAAGTCTCTACGTTCTTAGCAACGAGGCTGTTCTGAGCGTTGACAGTAGCAACGAGGAGTTCAACCAGTTCGTTGTCAGCAACGTGATTGTCGAGGCCTGCTCTGAGAGCTACGAGAGCATCACCGAATGCCTTGTAGGAATCTTCGGTGTACTTGGTAGCGTCGAGGTTATCATATTCAGCTTTGAGAGCTGCATACTGAGCTTCGACTTCAGCCGTAAGAGCGGTTGCTTCAACAGGAACAAGCGCAGCAACTGCGGTATCGATAGCAGCCTTAGCAGCTAATCTGTCAGCAGCGGTAGCGTTTTCGTCTGCAGCAACAGCTTTTGCAGCAGCAACAGCGTCTTTGAGAGCGCTGTAGGAATCAGCAGTGTAGTCTTTTGCAGCGTACTTAGCGAGGATCTCATCAGCATAGAGAGCGAGGCCGTCAGCGGTGGTAGCACCATCGGTGAGAGCGTCAACTGCCTTCTGGATGTTGTCGATAAGTTCGTTGTAAACTACCCAAGTGATTTCAGAGAAGAAGTATTCAACGTCGTTGTAGTTCAGAGTCTCTTTCGCTTCATCGATTGCAGCTCTTACAGCAGCAACTTTTTCAGCGAACTGAGGATCAGAGAACTGAGCGAGGATAGCTTCTACGTCTGCGATGTAAGCTTTGAATTCAGCTTCGGTACCACCGAGCATGGAGTCTTCGATGTTTGCAAGAGCTTCTGCAAGAGCAGCAGCGACTGCATCGATTTCTTCAGCGGTGGGCAGGCACTTGTGGTAACCCATCTGCTTCTCAGCGTTAGAGAAGGTGTGGATGGACTTACGATAGTAAACGGTGTCAGCATCTGCAAGAGCTTCAGCTATGCCGTTGTTGGTGTAGATACCAACTTCGAGAGCGTGAGCCTGAGCGATGAGATCAGCCAGTTTATCTTCGGTGTAGTCAGCCAGGTAGGGATCGCAGTGAAGAGCTTCTTCATCTCTGAACGCTTCAATCTCTGCGAGAATGCCTTCGAAGTAGTACAGAGGAACGTCGTGATCAATGTCAACGAGGTCGCCGGTAGCGGGATCGAAGGTGAGGAGAGTTGCAACGTTAGCGATCTTGACTCTTGCAGTAGTCAGAGCTTTTGCATAAGCCCAGTCGTAAACGGAAACATCTTCAACAGAGAGACCGAGTCCGGGGACATAGGAACCTGCGTTGAGGATAGGATTAATGAGGTTGATTTCCAGAAGCTCACCAGCGTAGGGGTTATATCCTTCACTGAATCCACCCTGCCACATGAAGTATGCGGTAACCTTGGTGTACTTGTAGAACGCGCCATCAATAATTCCGAGACGGACAATGAGAGGAAGAACGTCGCTGTCGAGTTTTTCGAACAGATCTGCTGCGTCACCATTGAATTCAGATCCGGTTACTTTTGCAATAGCTTCAGTAACGTCTGCTTCGAAGTACTCAAATTCCTTCAGACCACGTTCGGTCATAAGGGTCTTTGCAGCTTCAACGAGCTTGTTGTAAGCAGCGATGATCTCGTTAGCGTTTACGACAACGATCTTCTTTCCGCCGAGATTTTCAGCAGGAACGCCGTCAACGAGAGCTTTTGCAGCAAGAAGCTCATCATACAGTTTGCGGTACTGTTTGCGATTGTACATGTTCATTTGCATCGCAAGAGCGTCGTTAACATTAGCCGGAACAAATTCGTCATTTTCACCTACAGCCAAGAATGCTCCTGCAATAGCGTAAACCTTGTATGCGATTTCAGATATAACAGAGCTGAGGTCTTCAGACAGATAACCGAAGAGGTTATTTACATATTCAACAACTTTAGCGAATACATTTGCGGATTCGCCGAAGGAGTCGGTTTCCCAATCCCAACCGGAGATGGGATAGAGTTCATTCCACTTGTAGAATACGGATTCTTCTTCGTCGAAAGCTTCGCTTCCGTGAGGAACAACTTCACAGAAGTTGGTGTAGCTGGAAGCACGGTCTGCGTCATACTTACCGTCTGCCCAATCGGGAGCGTCGTCAGCGAGGAGAGCGGTGCCATACCAGCGGACGGAGATAGCCTGACCGAGAACTTCCATGAAGTATTCATAGAGCTCTCTGGAGTAGTCAGCGTTGTTGAGGTCGCCGGTATTATCGAGGACAGGACCAAATGCGAGGTCTACGAGATAGGGCAGAGCGTGTTTATAGAATCTGGACAGATCATAGCCGTCTTCTGCTCTGTAGCCTGCCATGGACCACCACCACTGGAGTTCGCTCCAGCTGCTGGGCTGATTGAATCCATAATCCCAAAGGACTTCTTTCTTAGCGTTGAGAACTTTGCATCTGTCTGCGAAGAAGGATTCGCCGGAGAGGAAGAAATACTTGCCGGCAAGTTCTTCGATGATAATGCCATCGAATGCAACTTCTTCATCAGATACGATGATCTCAGCTTCTTTTTCTGCTACGTAATCTTCGATCTCAAGGAGAAGATCCTGGATTTCATAGAGATATTTTATAAATACATAGTAATGGAGCTTGAGGTTGATTTCGAGCTCATGGTTGAGGTTGGATACGGTTGCGTTGTCGCCGAAGATATAGTGAACGCCGTATTCATCCTTATCAAGAGAGTTCTTCTTGATAACAACCTTGGAAGGTCTGCCTGCTTCAACAGGAAGGAGTTCCTGAAATGCAGCGATGAGTTCTTCGAGTTTAGCCGTATAAGCCTTACCTGCGTCGTCAGTACCGAGTTTGTACTGTTCAACGAAACGAGCTTCACGGATTGTAGCATAAGCTTCGTCAAGATCCGCCTGGGAAACACCGAGGTGATTTGCAGAAGGATCGAGCTTTGCAATAGCTGCAAGGAGATCATTTACGATGGACGCAAATGTCTCGGTACCGATAGCTTTGAGGAAGGAGTAGGTCTTTGTATAGTCGGACTCCTCGATATCAAAGATCATGTTGCAGACAGTGAGCGCTCTGGTGAGTGCAGCCTGAAGTTCAACATTAGCAGTGGTATCATAAAGACCATCGATGTTATCTTCGTAGAAGCAAAGGATCTGAACGAGGTCGCCGAAGTATCTTACTTCTTCTTCAGCAGCGTCGGTAAAGTCGACGATCTGGAAGTCCTTAGAAAGATATACGTTAACAGCAGCAACGAAATCTTTCCAAGCGTTATCAACGCTGTTCTTTATCTTTGCAAATTCAGGATACAGAACGCCTGCGCCTCTGTAGTTCTGAGCAGCGATAAGAGCGGTTTCGAAGAGCTGGAAGTAATCTTTCAGTTCAGGAATGGAACGGATCTGGTCGAAAGTATGCCAGCCGTAATCAGAAACAGCATTGTATCTGCCGGTAACGTCAAGAGCATAGAGGTTTATACCGTAATCAGCCAGATAGTAATCGGATCTGTCAACAGCGTTGACCCAGTTCTGGTAGATATATACTTCCAGAGCATAACCGGTAAGAGCGGAAAGGGCACGATCGTAAATAGCATAAGGCTGAAGCGGATCGCCATCAACAGTCCAGGATTCCTGAGGCATGTTGAGACCGACGAGATTGTTCTGACGGAAGAGGCTGAAAGGATAGTAAGTCAGACCCAGACCTTCAACGCCGAAAACAAATACGGGAGCAGCACCGGGCTTATTAAGACCGGATTTAACCTGCTTCTTCAGATAAGTAACGACAGCGTTCATGATGTCGATGCAGTTCTGAAGTTCAGCAGCAACGGGAGCGATGACTTCTTCGCTCATGCCTTCTTCGATTGCTCTCTTAACGAAGTAGTAAACGGAGTCAGCATAGATAACGAATTCACCGAGCTGTGCGTTAACAAGTTTAACGCCCATCTGTCTGTAAGGATTGGAGGTGTAACTATAGGGATAACCGTCGTTGTAGGTGCCGTTAGCGTAATCGAGTTCGATAACGCCGTCGATTTCATCCCAGTAACTTGAGTTGGAGTCGTCCCATTTAGCGCGAGCGTTGAGAACTTTTACATCTTTGTTTCTAGGATCAGCAATGTCAACGTAACCGTAGGAGTCAAGGAGATCCATAAACCAGGTGTAGAAAGCAGCTTCGCCGTCAACAGCAGTTACATAGTACTGTTCGTTCTGTTTGTCATAACCGCTGATGGTGTAGTAATCTGCAAAATAGATGTTATTGTTGTAAGCGGGGAGTATGCCTTCGGGGAAGTCATAACCGAGAACGGCATAAGCTTCAGCCCAGCTGGAGCAGCCCCAGAGTTTAGCCGCAATAGCAGCGTCGCCGAGGTCAATAACGTCTTTCCAGTGGCAAAGAGTGTTGAATTCTTTGCAAGCTGCGAGGAAGTCAGCACCAGTTAAGTCATCAGGCCATCTAACAGACCACTCAGCCTCTTCCTTTTCAATAGGATTACCATTAAGGAATTCATATTCAGGGAAGTTGGTGAGGAAGCCGTTAGCGTCGTGAGTATAGCTCTCCGGGAAACCATCGTCAGCAATCATGTTGATGAGGCCGATAAAGGTTTCGATGGAGTCACGAGCAGCGCCGGCGCCGGCATAGTAATGGTCTTCTTTGCTTGCGCCTAAGTAGTCGGGTTCGCCCTTGTGTTCACCGGAGGTGAAGTTGAGCAGGCCGACAGTTGCTGCATAGGTGGTCGCTCTTACAGACCAATAAGGTCCATAGAACCAGAGGTTCTTCTGTGCTTCTTCAAACTTTTCGACAATAGTCTTTTTGTTCGAAGTAACGGCAGTCGTAGCAAGATCTTCCCCAGCGGCACCTGTGGAAGCTACGAAAGCCGTAGCGCAGAGAGAAACGACCATCGCGATTGCGAGAATCGCAGATAAGAGTTTCTTCATGTGAATTTTCCTCCTAAGAAAATTTAGAAAAAATACTTTCGGCTGATAGTCTTATCAGTTCTTTTGCTCTTCCCGAGTCATCGCCGCCGAGCGGTTACTCCCGGTCCCGAATTCCCGGTTCCCGAGCAAAATAACGACAATACGACCTTTGCCTTACACTCATTATATATCAAATTATTTCAGTTGTCAATAGCAAATTGAAATATTTTTGTAATGAGACTGTAATTTGTATGTTTGACCTAAAATTTGCTTTGTTTTTTCCTCTCATATGCGCATATTACACAAAAAATCTCATTAAAATGAGATCTGCAGGCTTTTAAACACCATCTTGACAGGACGAAATACGGCGTTTGTACGTCTAAGTCGGCACGGGAAGTCTGTAATTTATTACAAATTACAGAAAAGAAAGACTTCTCCGCCGGAAAAAAGGCGAAGAAGTCAGGGTTTTTATGCGATTGTAAGAAATTACTCAACCAAGCCGCTGCGCTCGATACCCTGAATGAAGTATCTCTGCGCAAAGAGGAATACGAGGAGCAGCGGAGCGATGACTATAAGCGTCGCCGTATCTATCAGGGCGCCCTGCTGCGCGAGATCTGTGACGCCCTTTGTGACATTGACGATAGTGTTGGAAAGAATCGTCATGTCGGGCATCAGCATCGAGTTGTAGGTGGTATCGGTCCACTGCCATGTAAAGGAGAACAGGAAGACCGTTATCATCATGTTGAATGCGTTCGGGAGCATTATCTCGAAGAAAGTCTTGAACGGGCCGGCACCGTCGATGTATGCAGACATTTCAAGTTCCTTCGGCATACCTCTGAAGAACTGGCGCATCAGATAGATGTACAGACCGTTTTTCAGACCCAGACCGGTAAATGACATTATCGTCAGCGGCCAGAAAGTGTTAAGCATACCTATATCGTTGAACTGGATATAAAGAGGAAGCTTTATGACTTCTGCAGGGATAAGCAATGTCAGCAGCACGACGAAGAACAGAAGGTTGGAGCCTACGAACTTGAAACGTGCAAAACCGTATCCGACGAAGGACGCAACAAACACCTGCGCAACAGCGACTATCAGCGACAGGAGGAATGTATATATAAGAGATTCCCAGTAGTTGATGTTGTTCGCCGCACGTTGGAAGAAGTACGTTGAGCCTTCACGGGGAATGTACATGACCGTGTTATCCGTGATATCGTTAACGGACATGAACGAGACAATGAGTTTGACGATAAACGGATAGAGGATCATGAAGGAGATACCCACTATTATTACAAAACGGAGTATCGCCCACAGCATACGGCCGACGCCGCCCCAGTTGAGGTTCTTACGCTTCCAGCGCGCCCAATCCATGCCCTGAAAGCGCTTCGGATCGACTTTCTCAAGAAAACGCTCTATGATGTTTTTCTTTTCGGCGGTCTTGATCTCAGATTCAAAATTCAGTTGTTTCATCTGATTACCCCCTTAATCCTGGTATACGACAAGTCGCTGTACCAGAAGGAACACGACGCCGACAAAGACGAGAACGACAGCCATGTATATCCATGACAGCGCTGACGACAGAGCATAGGAGCTTGAAGACGCAAGCATTTGGTTTATGTACTTGATCGCCGCGTTATCGCTCTTGGTAAACAGGTCGATAACGGTATAGATCAGGTTTACGAGTATCAGCGGGCTGATCATCGGGAAGGATATCTTCCAGAAGGTCTCCCATGCGGTCGCGCCTTCAACCTTTGCAGACTCGTACATACTTATTGAAATACCTTGCAAGCCCGAAAGGAATATCAGCATCTGAACACCGGAAGAGGTTATGACGGAATAAAGACCGCTGACCGCCCCGAGAACGATTCCCGAAAGATCTGAGTTTCCGAGCGTCTGTGAAACAAGATTCTCTATAACGGTCAGATCCAATCCTGCCGCCGCACCTGTTTCCATCTTCGTGCCGGCGTTGTAAATATCAGTCATACTGCTCAGTGATTCCATCTGTGAAATGATACCGGTGGAGACGATGACGGGAATAAAGAATATTACACGCGCGGCAGCTCTGCCGAAGAATTTCTGGTTAAGGATGTTCGCCATAAAGAACGCAAAGATCAATATGACGGGGATCTGTGCAATAAGCGAGGATGTTGACTCGACAACGGTTCGCAGGAAGTCCTCCTCGACGAACAACGCCTGATAGTAATTCTGCCATCCGACGAAGATAGTTTTGAAACCTCCGCCGCTTGTTGTCTGAAACTCACTCATCGAATAGATGAAGGACTGAATCATGACGGGAATGTATATTGCCGCGTAACCTATTATTATAGGAAGGACGAATATATATCCGTACAGGGACTGTTTCTTTTCAAGAGAAACGTGGAAGAGGCTTCTCTTGGGCGCTTTCAGCGCGTTGGTTTTCGTCTGTGCGCTCATTTTGTCACCTCCACATATCCCTCTGCGGGAATTACAGTTCCGTCAGCCAGGCAATAATCCCGGGACGAATAGTTCACATAAACAATGTACTTGTCGCCGTATGTCGTTGCGGCTATCTGCGCATCGGCGCCGACGGCAATATTGCCTTCGTCGTCAACGGCAGGCTGAGTTCTGTACGCGTCCACATATTCATGGTTCGTTATGGGAAGCGTTGACACTTTGTCAAGGACCGCGGAAACTTTCTTATAGAGTTCAACAACCCTGTCGAAAGAATCCTCGTAATTCATCGAATACATATCGACGAGTTCCGTGTTGTCGAAAATGCTGTTATCGGCAGCCATCCAATTGACGGACAGGCCGCTGCCCGTTTCGAGGCAAAGGAGCAATGCGTCGGTGTAGTCGGAGTTTCTCGTAACCGCCGTGCCGGTATAATTGACATAGCCGTGCAGCAGCATCTGGATGAACGGTATAGAATAAGAAGAGGACATATAGTCGCTTGAGCCCATCGGCATATTGATTATATGTGTTGCTTCCGCCCATACATAGTCATTACCCGTGGTAAAGAGCTTTTCGTATCCCGTAAACAAGCCTATCGCTTCGAGCTGATACGCGAGAGCGTCGGTTCTGTTGGTGATACGTCCGGTCTTGTAGTTGGAGTTGATATCCTTGCCTATCTCACCGAAGGAGATCTGCTTTGTATCAACGACCTTTTCAAGAGAGGTCTTGTATGTCGCAGCGATCTTTGCAATAAGATCGGGGGCAAGTATCGTTCTGATGTTTGCCGCATCCGTTTCGGTCTGTCCGGAAGCGTAGTTACGTTTATACAGTCTGCCGATACGCATGTCGAGACGTCTTGCGGTATCCTGAGTATAGTTCAGAGAGTCGAACGTTTCGTCTTTGTATACATACAGGAAATCGGCATCCGTATAGAATCCTATATTCAGGCTCTTGAGGTAATCCGTAAGGTCCGAAAGCTCTTTTTCAGAGCCAAGGACTTTCAGCAGACGGAGTTTATCATTTATAGAGTTGTAATATCCGCCGTTGGACCACGCGGTGTAGCGAATATCGATATTCTTGATTCCCGCTTCTTCGAGTTTGTCGACGATCACCTTGATATCGGCGTAACTTGTCAGAGCTTTTTGTTTATCCGTGGGAACGCCTGCGGAAGATTCAGTCTTGTTGACAGAACCGATAAGTTCAAGGATAAACGGAGTCGTGCTGTCAGCTTTTGCGACCGAGGATAACTTGCCGTGACGGATAAGATAGTCTCTGTATACCGACGCATACTCGGAATAGGTCTTGTTTCCCTGGGTCGGAATATAGCGTACGGTGAACAGGACTTTCGGCTCTTCTTTTGAAAGAACGATACCCGAGGAGGCTGATGACGTTTCGGAGTCGGAATCCCCCGAAGAAGAAGAAGAAGAAGAGGTAGAGCCTTGGCCGCCCGCATATGTACGGTAATCGCGTTCGGTATAGATCATATCGAAGTTGATGCAGGCGCCGGGATTGCTGGAAGTGTTTGCGGGACGCGCCGTAACATACGTCTGCGCCGCGCCGCTTTCAACGACCGCGAGCAATCCGCCGATATCGGATCTGTCAAAGATAAGGAACGGAGACAGAACCTGCGCCGAGCTTCCTGTCAGAAGATCCGCCTGGAAAGTTTTATCGTCACCGTATACACGTTCGGAATAAGGATCCATTGTCAAAGCCCCCCGTGCGGGAATGACCGCGCCCGAGCCGTCGGGAACTATGATATATTGGTCGGAAGAGAGCTTTTCGTTGGGAGTATACGATCCGAAAGATTTATAAAGATAGATCTTGTAAAGCTTCTGTTTTGAAGGCGCGAGAATGAGCGATGTATCAACGTCCACCCTCAGTCCCTCTTCGTCAAGGATAAGATCGACCGGTATTGTGTACATAACCGCGCGGGCAGGACCGCTGTACTCGACCTTTTCCATTTCTTTTTTGAGCATTTCAACGGTGAAGCCGGCCGCCTGCATCGCGTCTTTGACGAGCTGTCTCTGTCTGGTAGTCATGCCGCGGGCGATATACATAGCATCCGTTTCAATGGTCGGGAAATATTTGACAAGGGCTTCTTTTTCTTCAATTGTTACGGTCTGAGGAGTGATATGCTTATAGTTGTATTCGATGTCATCTATATAGATATCACCGTCGGAGCGTCTGGAAAGTCTGTCAATTATCCAGGACCAGGTGCTTTCGGTAATGACTGTGGGAACGAGGTCTTTATCCGGGTCTTTGCCGATGGTATAGATGACGCGGACTGAATTCTCACCGGTTCTGACTATTTTGAGATTAAGGTCTGCAAGACAGTCATCTCTTGTGTTGAATTCATAACGCTTGTTGGAAATATCGTACGCCTCTATCGTCATTGCGGAGATCATGGGGTTCGCGATTTCCGTTGCCGAAAATTTGACGTTTGAATATTTGCTTGAAGTTATCGTGGGGTTTGAGTGATAAGTATGTCCGGTAGTCTTATCAACAAGCGCAAAGTCGCCGGCGTTCTTGTAAGAAACGTCCATATAAAGGGCGAATTTGTCGTTTTCGGTGATAAGAGTCATCGTATCGATACCGTCGGGGCTCTTTGAGGATGCGGTGGTGCCCCTGTTTCCCATAACAGACGAGTAATCGGGGTTGACGGTCCATGTGTACGTGGTATACTCTGTCTCTGTGCCTGTCAGAGAATCGACCTCAATGGAGACCTTGGCAATGTTTTCCGCGATAATCACGTTGTTGCCGATAAGGTTTTTGATATGCTCTTCACGCTGTTCGTCGGTGACGGAGGATGCGATTTCCTTTTTCACATCTTTTCCGCACGCCGCAAAGAGCACGCATACGCTTGCAAGAGCAAGGATAAGACAAATAATTTTTTTCATTTTCTCATCTCCTTACTCATTGAGTCGATAGTTTATCTCTGTGGACAAACTTCCGATAAAGTTTACGATCTGCTGGATAAGGAAGAATATGAGGATCACGATAAATGCGATCACTGCCATACCCATGATAGTCAATATCGCCGTTATCAGACCTTTGCCGACGGAGTATTGATGGGTCGTTATCATTCCGAGGAATATCATAACATAGGTGAGCGTCGTGCCGAGACCGAGGATGAAGGTGTATGTCGCAGATTCGGAGAGCGACGCGTAATTGCTTACGGGGATCGATATGAGATTGCATATCGTCAAGGGAACGGTCGCGAAAGCGGTGGCACAGAAAATATCTACCAATTTGCCGTCGCCGTCCATGAGCGAGGTAAAACACCAGTTAGATATTGAGAAAAGTATATACGGAAGAACCGCTGCGATGAATGTCATCGGGATGTTGATATTGAGTTTCGCATACTCACTTTCCGAGTAGAGATAGCCGGTGAGCAGCTCTCTGAGAACTGCCGAAAAACCGAGAAGGACAATCCACATTATCGCCGCCGGGAAGCTTCTTCTTCTCGGATCGTTTTTCAGGTCGTAGAATCCCTGAACAGGATGAGCGAAGAGCTGGAACGCAAAAAGGCCGCGTTTGAGCATTTCGACAAATCCCTGCCAGAGTGCTTTTGCATACTTTTTCACGATTTCCATCAATCTTTCGCTCCTTCCTTCTTGGATTTCTTCTTTTTAACCAAAACAAACACGATTATTGCAACGACTATCACAAGCGCTCCGCCCATTATCAAGGAGAAGTACTGAGAAACTTTCTCGGTTCGGAGTTCGGTGAAAGCTTTGGAATAATTCGTTTTTTCGTTTGCCAGAGAGAAATAGTAAAGTGCGTTCTCGTAATGTTCGAGTCGCGTATCATCGTCGATCGTCGCCGCGGCTCTCATTTCCGCTTTGCCTATTCCGACGTATGCTATGTGCATATTGGAGTTGTACGACGCGACTTCTTTCCATATCTCTGCGGAGCGCTGGAACTCACCGGCAGAGTTTGCAATTATAGCGGATCTGACAAGCTTCGCATAATCGGTCATCTCATATACGGTAACGGTCTTGTTGCCGTAGTCGGATATATAGATGAGGTCTCCGTTCACGACTATCGAGGTCGGAGTCTTGAAACGGCCGTACTGGCCGAAAGAAGAACCGCCACCGATAAACAGCAGATCTCCGTTCTGGTTGTAGGTGAAGAACCTGCCGGAAGTTTCATCGAGAATGGTGTACAGGCCGCTGGCGTTATCTACCGCGCAGTCAACGATCCTCGGAGCCGTGTCTTCTGTGAAGACTATGTCGCCTACCGGAGGAAACTGCCCGAGACGGCGCAGGATATCCGAGCCTTCCGCGGTAAGTTTTGCCACCGGAGCGGTGCCGCCCGAAACGCCGCCGCCCTGGACTGCGCCGAGGAGAGTAGCGCCTTCTATGGAGCTGATAGTCGCATACATGAATCCGCGGTCATCCTTTGTGAGATTGCTGTATTCCGTGGGCACGAACGTTGTCATTTTTTTCTTCTGCTCTTCGGAAGCTATTGAACGCCAGAACCATTCACTTGCGGAAACCTGGATTTTCGGAGCCCCGAGGAACGAACGGAATCGCCCGTCGGAGTCAAGTTCAAGAAGACCTCTGTTGACGGCTTTCGCAATTATCTGCATCGAGCCGGTGGTGTCAACGGTTATTTTTGAAGGTCTGAATACGAAATTCTTAATAATAGTCAGATTAAGATGCTGGAACACGTTGGAAACATTTCCGTACATGTCGCAGACAACTATTCTGCGGTTTTCTGTATCTGCGATATAGAGTTCGTTGTCCGCCGTAACGAATATGCCTTCGGGAGCGTTAAGCGAATACTTATCCGAACTTGTCATGTCGTTGTCATAGACGATCTGCCCGTTTTCATCGATATACGACATGTTCAGCGCAGGGATCGTATATTCTTCGGTATCCTTGAGCGTGGATATAACGGAAACCTGTCTGAATTCTTCATCGTAGACTAAAACCCTGTTTGCGCCGGCGTCTACTATATAAAGGTAGCCGTTGCAGTAAAACATATCGACGGGCTTAAAGAGTCCCGTTACACCGAGTTCTTCCATCGTGTAGACATGTTCAACGGTATATGCCACAGGAGCCTGAACGGCGTTGCCCCAATAGTCATATGTATAATTGGAAGTTATATCCGTATTATACGGCAGCGCGAGAGCGGGGACGGAAGTGCCGAGCAGTATAACGACGGCAAGAGTGAGAACGATCGTTATTTTCAATATATTTCTTTTCATACCGTTCACCTCAATCCTTCATACCTGCGTTTGCCATCGTTTCAACGATATTACTCTGAGAAACGACGAACGTGACGACGGGTACTATCATCATGACGACGGATATGGCGTTACCGACACCGGCACGCGCCATACTCGACGAGGTTATCTGGCCGAGCGCATAGTTGAGGGTCTTGAGCTCTTCGCGATAGATGTAGGTGTTGGAGCCTGCGTTCCAGTATTCCTGGACTGCGAAGACTATCAGCGTGACCCACGCCGGTTTGATCGCGGGCATCAGGATCTTCCAGAATATTCTGAATTCTCCGGCGCCGTCGATGCGGGCAGCTTCCAGAACGCTGTCCGGGAAATCGTCAACAAAGTTCTTAACAAGGTAAACAGCCATTGACGAGCCGAGAGCAGGAAGGAGCAATGCCCAATACGTATCAATAAGACCGAGCCATGCCATTATTATATATGTTGCGGTAGCTGCCGCGGGAGCTGCGAACATAAGCGACGCTTTGACTATGCCGAATATCGCTTTCTTGCTCTTAAACTGCCTCTTTGAAAGCGGGTACGCACACATACAGCCCGAGAAAACACGGAACGAGGTGCATACGACCGTTATAAAGATGGTGTTGAACAGGTATTTCGATATCGGAAGCAGCGTGTTTGAAAGAATATTCCACAAGTCCGTATAGTTCTTGAGCGTCGGGTTTTGAACTATAAGGTGCGGGGGAAAGAGCCAGAGTTCGGAAAGCGGCTTGAGAGAGTTACTTACCGCATACACCAGCGGGAACGCCATGAAGCATCCGCCGAGGAAGAGGATAAGGAACATCGTAAGGTCGCCGCCTAAGCTTCTGTTGACACGCTTTGATTTGAAGAGCTTTTTCTTCTTATAATATATTTCGTGTCCTTCTTCGTCATATTTGGGCTTCTTCTTGAACACGCCTATATATTCCTGCTGAGGGAGGTTTTCCGCATTGATTTTTTCTGCCATTTTTCTTCTCCTCCCTTACTTACCGATTCTTGAGATAATGAACTGGAAGACCTTGTTCATCGCGAACGTGAACAGGAAGAGGATCGTCGCTATGGCGCACGCATAACCCATTTCCATACGCGTTCCGCCGTAGTCGTCGAGATGGTTCATTATCGTATACATGTAATAATCCTGCGGAGGGTTGCCAAAGAAACCCGCCGTAGTAGTGAAGGCGCTGGTGATGTTGAGTATGGCACCGAATATCAGCTGGCCGCGCATCGAGGGGAGCGTTATGTGATAAAGTTCCTGCCATCTGTTTTTTATGCCGTCGACCGCACCCGCCTCATACAGAGAACGATCAACCGTCTGAAGACCGGCGATGAATGTAAGGAAAGTGCTGCCGAGAGCGCCCCAAAGTGTCATGATAACGAATATCGTAAACATATAGTCTTTGTTTACGATCCATTGTATCGGGTCGGAAATAATACCGAGTTTGAGCAGAAGTGAGTTTATGTAGCCGTAACGGTCGCCCGAGAAGAGAAGACCCCAGACGAAGCCGAAACCGCCGGAAAGCGAAGGTGCGTAGAAAAGCAATGTGAGAAAGGCTCTCGGCTTCGCGGGAACTTCATTGATGAGCCACGCGAACGCGAAGCAGAGGATGTAGCTTACAGGGCCTGTAACTATACCGATAATAAGAGACCACTGTACTGCCGTTCCGAAAAGGCTGTCGTTGAGCATCAGTTTCTGATAGTTGTCAAACCACACCCAATCGGGTACCTGGAGCATGTTGAAGTTCGTAAAGCCTACGAACCATGAAACGAATACCGGGAGGACCGTAAACAGGAAGAATGTTATAAGGAACGGCCCCATGAATATTATGAGGTCCCAGTTTTCAAAGCGATTTTTTTTCTTTTTGCGGATCGCCGCTGTTTTTGCGAGAGTTGACATTTTTACCGGACCTCCTTTTTAATATTTACCCGCTTCGGGATCTGTCATATCTTCATCTCTGAAGACCTTTATGCCGAGTTCGTTACGCTTGGAAACCATTTCATCGTTGATTTCCTTGATATAATCGAGAAGTGTTTCTCTGGGCTCCTGGTCATCGACGACAACCGAGTTAAACGACATATTTATATAACGTGACAACAGGTAGCTGCCGACCATGGGACGGATTGCTACGGTACGTTCTCTCTGTGAGAGAATTACCTCCAGCTCATCCGCTGTCCAGTTCATCTGTTTGAGAGCCTCAGTATTTGCGGTATAGTAACGTCCGGCTATCCCGAGCAAGCTCTCGATCTCTTTACCGTAAGAAACCTGAGCGTCCGTGTCCGTCCACCATTTCATGAACGTCCACGCGTTCTCGACATTTTTAGCGCCTGAAAGCATACCGCATCCGGACGTCGTATAAACAACATTATTATTTACAGTACCGTCTTCACGGACTTTTCCGGGAACTTCCGCAATGGTCCACAAACCGTTGATCTCGGGAGCAAAAATACTTATCGTTCCGTAGAACCCGAGACCCTGGATACCTATAGGCATTTCTCCGAATCTGAAACGGTTCTGGAAATTCGAGGTGATGGGACATTTATATGCAACATAGAAATCCGTCCATTCGATAAACGAATCTATACCGACAGCGGAGTCTATATCCGTGTATGTGCCGTGGTTGCGATAGTAGTGTCCGCCGTTCTGATAAAGTATCAGTTCATATGACGGGGGAACGAAATCCATGTATCTCTTCTGCATCAGAGCGATGAGGTCGTAAACTTCATCCCACGTCTTGGGTACGTCCACGCCGAGGTCTTCAAATACGTCGGTGCGGTAGAACACGACTTCAAAGCTTTCGCTTTCGGGCAAGCCGTAAATATGTGTACCGCGTTCATCGCCCCAGTCGATGGTATAAGTTTCGAAAGCGATGGGCAGGAATCTCTTCGCGACTTCGTCGAAGTCTTCAAAAGTATCGAGCGGATAGAAGGCTCCGCGTGCGGACCAGTCGACGCCGCCGCCGCTGCCGAGAACGACATCGGGACCGACACCCGCGAGAATCGAGGGCATCAGAGCGCCGCCGTTGACAAGATCGAGCTCTACGTACATCTGGTTCTGTTTGACGAATTTTCGGTCGATGAGCTGTCTGACGATCTGGGCTTCATCTCGAGAGGTCGTCATCCAGACTTTGACTTTCTCGGTAAAGGAAGATGCGTCGGTACTTGCAATGGCGTTGACATCCGTAAAGAACGACGCGAAGAACATTTTCACCTGGTGACCGAAATCGGCAAAAAATCCGTTTTCCGGGTTTCCGGGGTCATAGTTTTTCTCAGCAACGCTGATGCTGTCAAGCTCTATGGGTTGTTCGCTGATATCCGCCTGCCACTGGCCGAGCGTACCGATATTATCGGAAAGAGAACCGAACATCGAGGGAATCTTATCGGGATCTTCATACATTGTATAAAGAGACTGGTAGAGCGTTTCGAGCTGTGCGGTTATTTCACCGATCTCTCCGGTAACGGAGTTTATCTCTTTATATATTTTCTTAAGGACATCCGCCTGAGCCTTAAGGTCGGAAATGACTTCGGGAATCTCAGTATCAAGCTCATAATCCCTGTACGTATCGGGATCGTAACCGATGAGCATCAGTATCTTTCTGTAGTCGGCGTTAAGTTTGTCTATAACAGCACTCACGGCGTTGATGATCTCAAAAAGATCGCCGTAAACGACTCTGATGCGAATAGTGTTTTCGCCTGCATGGAATTTATAAAGCAGCGGATCGCCGTATTCGTCGGAAGGTGTTATATATTGCCAGGAAGAATTATAGGAAAATTTGGTGCTTTCATATCCCTCGTAGGGCTTTTCCCCGTTGACAGTAATCTCACGGCTCGCAAAAATACCGCTCTTGAAACTTTGTCTTGCGCGGAGAACTATTTTATACAGACCGTCCTTTGGAACATTGACCTTATATTCGACCCATTCGCCGGTCGTTTTCCATGTCGCCGTTCCGAAAAGGCTTCCTAATATATTAAGTTTCGTTACGCCTGTGCTTGCAGGATATGTTGCGGAAGACGCCTTATCCGTACCCGCGACAAGAGAGGATTTCGATTTCGCATACGGCATTTCCGCCTGGACGGTTGTAATGAGCGAAGTGCCGGAAGTATCGAATTCGGCATTGTTAACAAGCAAATCGTCATACGACTGTGTGTCCTCATAGCCGCATATCCAAAGCGCAGAAAACGCGAGCGGTTCGCGGACGGAAACGAATGTTATCGTGTTTTCGCCCTTTTCGAGATAAAATCTCAGCGCACCGTATACACCAGCAGCATCCTTGAAATACTGCTCGTCATACCACGCCTCTATCTCTTTTTGAGCAGGTCTGATCTGGTTGCCGGAAGTATCCGTGGTAAAATAATGCTCGATATCGGACGGATCGTCAACATCATCCGTGAAAGCTCTGTCCAGAGAAGCGGTGTTCGCCTCGCTGTAAAGGACTTTTCCGTTGACAAGTATACGTCTCTCGATCGCGGCACCTTTACCCGGCATCGTGTAATAATTCAGCCCTATGGCGTAAAGACCCGACGAGGGCACGTTGAACGTGTAAGAGATCTGCCCGCTTTCACCCGTGACAACAACATTATCTCTTCCGCCGAGGCTCATGACTTTTACGTCGTCAGAGCTTTCGTAGCTGAGAATATCAATGTCAAACTTGTTTGTGGGAGTCTTCTCTCTCGCATAATTCTGTAAATATTCGCCGTAAGACCCCTCGATATAAATGGGTACGAATACGGAGCTTGTCGTATCATCGCTTATCGACGCAGCAGCCAGGGACGCTACCGGCAGAAGCTGGATCATAAGAGCTGCAAAAATAACCGCCGCAACGGCCCTTGTTTTGCGAATTCGCACTGCAAAGCACCTTCCTTTTCCTATTTCTGGCGTATCCCTTTGATCATCGGGATCACACTCATAACATATTGCTTTGTACTGATTATTATAATATTTTCAAGGCTTGATGTCAATAACTTTTCGTGTTTTTCAAAGCCTGTTCTCGTTCGTGTTTCCAGCGTTTATTGTCATTTTTAATAAAATTTTATATGATTAAGCCGATACTTTGTGCAGTTCTACCCTCAGTTTTTTTGTCACTTTTACCGTAAATTCAACTTGATACCTCAAAATATTGATTTTTTAAGGCGATTTTTAATTTTTAAATCGATATATAGTATCATCCAATTTTTGCTTTTTAATAATGTTTGTGCAATTTGACCAAAAAATTTGCCTGTTTTCAGAGTTCAAAAAAATTTCTTCGAATTGTTTTGATAAAAACACAGTTTTTCTGACTTTCTCAACATTTTCTTCAAAAATTCCTCTTGTTTCGACAATACAGCAACAAAAGCACCGCGGCAGAGGAGAAAGCCTCAGCCGCGGATACAGAAAAACACTTATAAATCACTTATAAATCAATTATAAATCAATTATAGACAGGCAGAATAACTTCCGCTTTGAAAAGATCTCCGTCAACTGTCAAATCCAGCTTTCCGCCCTGAACTTCCGCAAGGCTTTTAGCAATCGAAAGCCCCAGACCGTTGCCTTCGGTATGGCGCGACGAGTCCCCTCGGACAAACCGCTCCGATAGTTCGTCTGCAGAAACATTGAGAGGTGTAGCGGAAATATTGCGCAAACATATAACGGCGTTTTTGTCACGTTTTTCGAGCGACAGATAGACCCTGGTACCGGGCAGCGAATACTTGCAGATATTACTCATAAGGTTATCACATATCCGCCAAAGATGACGGCTGTCCGCAAGGACGTTTATCTGTTCTTCGGGCTTTGAAACCACGAGCGTCAGCCCGTTCTGCAACAGTTTTTCGCTGTATTCCCCCTCTATCTGCGAAACGAACTCGCATAAGCTGCACGCTTCTAATGTCACACTTATATTCCCCGTTGAGGCTTTTGACGCTTCGATAAGGTCCTCCGTTAATTTTTTCAACCTCTCGGACTGCCTGCCCACAACATCAATATACTGTCGCAGCTGCTCGCTGCCGCTCCCCTCTTTTTTCATAAGGTCAATATATGTTATTATAGAAGTCAGCGGGGTTTTCAGATCGTGCGAAACATTCGTTATCAACTCCGTTTTCAGGCGTTCGCTCTTCATTTTTTCCTCAACGGAATGAGCCATGCCGTAGCTTATACTGTTAAGAGCGTTTCCGTGACGCCGGAACACCGGAAGCATCATAGATGTATTTGTTTTATATTCAAGATCCCCTGCTGCAAGCTTCTTTCCCCCTTTTTCAAGGATATTCATATTTATCGCGGCATATATGACAACCCCGATAAGCACAAGCCTAAGCAGTACCCAAAGAATGATCTCCGCATTAACCCAATACCTCCCGCGGATATAAAGTATGAATATAATATCAACAAACGATACCCCGGTTACAAGAAGCCCGATTTTCCATGCAATACCGATGTGAGAGGTAACATACTTGATCAAAGAGACGAGTTTTTTCATAACACGGCACACAAACATGACCAACATGTATATCAGAGAGCCCCTGACGAGCGTTTTCGTCTTTATGCGCGCGGCAAAAGACATAAAATAAAGTATCAGAACGGCGTAAAACACCGGGACAACCAGGAACAAGAGCATGATGTTGTGATATATCGTTTCGGAATACACATACGCCGCGGCAAATCCGAAAACAAGCGTAACGATATCAAACGGAATTTTCGAAAACGGTCCTTCGACAGGTTCATTGACGCCTTTGCGATGTCCCGATGAGCAGAGCAGAAACACCCATGTAAAAATCGTCATGCACAAGCATATCAAAGCTATAACGGGAATGTAATAACGCAGCGAATAGGCCGTTTCAACGGCACGGGAACGTAATACGAAAGCGTCGGATGATATAAATTTTTCGGGAATATTCACGGCTATAATATATTTCGTATCTTCCGTCCATATTCCCTGAAAATCCTCATATATCCCCTGATATCCATCCGGATCGGAGTAAAACTGCCTGAAAACAACGGAATACCTTATTGATACCCAATCGGAGTTGTCCGCAAGAACCTTCCCGTCCCCGTCCGTTATTGTGAACGTGATGCCGTTGCCGATATCCGGAAGCGCCTCCCCTTCATCAAGAAGATTCGCCGCCATCCTTGCGTACGTATAGCAATAATTCTTCATTTCGTCTTTCTGCGCTCCGACGGAGGTCTTTTCGTAAAAGCCCGCCCATATCATATAACTCACGGCATAGACACCCAAGGCCGCCGACGCGGTGAAAATAATGCAGAGGATTATCGCCACAGTTTTAGCGGCATATGAGCCTTTTATCCTGTTCATCTCGATTTTCCTCCTTCGATCTTATATCCTTGTCCCCAGACGACCTTAAGATAGCGAGGTTCTGCGGAATTTATCTCTAACTTTTCACGCAGATGCCTTATATGTACGGCAACGGTGTTTTCTGCGCCGTATGGTGCTTCATTCCAGACATTTTTGTATATCTGCTTTGTTGAAAGCACATTTCCGGGACGGCTCATAAGAAGTTTAAGTATCTCATATTCCGTCGGAGTAAGCGAGACTTCGTCGCCGTCAAGAGTTACCTTTTTCGTTGCATCGTCAAGGACTATACCTCCGACAGTATAACAAACGTCCGCGCCGGCGGCATGGTTACAGCCCAGCGTCATATATCTCCGTAGATGCGACCTTACCCGCGCGATGACCTCAACGGGATTGAAAGGCTTTGTAATATAATCGTCGGCTCCGATATTCAGCCCGAGAATCTTGTCCGCATCCTCGCTTTTGGCGGTAAGAAAAATTATCGGCAGATTATAGTTTTCACGTATTTTTGAAACAGCTGTAACCCCATCCATCTCGGGCATCATTATGTCTATCAGTGCAATATGGATTTCATTGTTTTTCACCACGTCAAGCGCTTCCCTGCCGTTCGCGGCGGTAAACACCTCATAGCCCTCCGCAGAAAGATAAATCTTCAGCGCGGAAACTATATCTTTTTCGTCGTCACATACAAGAACATTCGCCATTCAGACACCTCCGGGACATTTTACGTCCTAATTTTAGCATAGAAAGTATGAAGATAAAAGAAAGATAAGGTTTAAGATTTTTTTAATATGAAAAAGCGCCGCCTCACGGCAGCGCCTTGCATCACAGGAATTTTTTCTCGCCGTAAAGCTTTGTTATCAGCTCTGCGGCCTTGTATATATCGCCGCAGCCGAGAGTTATAAAAAGATCGCCGGGCTGCGCAATTTCTTTGACACGGTGAGCAATATGTTCAAAATCCTCCATATATTCAGCATTCGGGAGACGTTTCACGATGTCCTCGGCATAAATATTGTACTCATCGTTCGTCTCTCGCGCCGCGTATATCGGCGGAATAAGCACCTTATCGACAGTAGAAAGCACTTCGACAAACTCGTTCATGAGCATCTTCGTGCGCGAGAACGTGTGAGGCTGATGTATCGCGATTATACGTTTGAATCCGAGATCCCGCGCTGTGGCGAAAGTCACCTTATAAGCGTCGGGGTGATGGCCGTAATCGTCTGCGATGACCGCGCCGTTGACGGTGCAATGATATTCAAAACGCCTGCCCGCCCCCGTGTAATGCTCGATACCGGCGCTTATCTCCTCTGCGGAAATACCCGCACAGAGACACGCTGCCGCGGTTGCGAGAGCGTTCTTGACATTGTGCGCGCCGGGAACTGATAGCTTTATATGTGTCAAAGGTTTTCCGAACGCCACGCAGTCAAACCCGTAAACGCCGTTTTCGTCGTTTAGATTTTCCGCGTGAACATCGCCTTTTTTTACGCCGTATGAGACTTTTTTTCCTGTCCAGCCGTCGATCATACGCAGCGAATTTTCGTCTTCTGCGTTATAAACGACCGTGCCGCAGGGTTTTGTATTGAAAAGATATTTTCTGAAAGAATTTATCAGATTGTCAAGCGTTTTAAAATATTCCATGTGGTCTTCCGCGATATTGAGAATCACGGAAATGTCCGAATGAAAATATAAAAACGACTCCCTGAACTCGCAACTTTCGAAAACGCAGTATTTATCTGAGCCGATTTTATATGATGAATCGATACGCTTCATTTTTCCGCCGATTATCGCAGACACATCGGGGTGTTTTTCGAGAAAAACGGAGGTTATCATCGACGACGTTGTCGTTTTTCCGTGCGTACCCGCGACACCGACAGTCATTTCATATCCGTCGAGCAGCGTGCCGAGCAGCTCCGCGCGGCGGTAAACGGGGATGGAATGTGCCTGCGCGTAAACGACTTCGGGATTTGTCAGAGCGATGGCATCCGTGCGCACTATCATGTCGGGCTGCTGCTGCGCGACGTTTTCCGCACTGTGGCCGACGTACACCTTTATTCCGTCCGCGGAAAGCTTATCAGTCATCGCAGAAGACTGCATATCGGAGCCCGAAACAGTATAGCCGCGACGCATGAGTATTTCGGCAAGACTGCTCATCGACGAGCCGCCGATACCGATAAAATAGACTTTTTTAACATTATCGAGCAAAGACATATATTTTCTTTCCGCCTTTCGTTCTTCTGTTGCATAATATGCGAAAAAATCGGGATATTTTCACAAAAAACAAGAATAATAAACGTATCTTTTATCAAGAGAGGATATCATCAATGGAAATTACCGGAATAAACGTAAGAAAACTCTACGACGGCGGCAAAATGCGTGCCGTCTGCTCCGTCACGTTTGACAACTCGCTGGCGGTGCATGATATAAAAGTCATAGAAACGGACGAAAAAAGATTCATCGCCATGCCGAGCCGTAAAAACCGCCTCGGTGAATTTTCGGATGTCGTTCATCCGATAACACAGGCTTTCCGGGCAAAACTGGAACAAGCGGTGATACAGGCGTATCTTGCCGCGTCGGAAGCAGAAAAAGAAGATATTACTTGAATTCTTTTATATTTTTCAGTCCGAAATAACAAAGCGCCAGCATCGCTATCCCCGCGGGAATTGTGACGGAAGCCATGACGATGGGTATTTTCACCCATACCGACACGACGTCGGCGACGGCGATAACGACATAAACAATGCTCAGTATGCGCAACATTACCGCAAAGACACGGTGTCCGCCTTTGTTTAATTCCGTCAGCATTGCGGTAGCGAAAAGCGCCGCGAAAAGCGCGACAAGAGCGTCGATTATACCGCCGTAAGTCGTAAAAATTCCCGCGAGAGTCGAAATTATCCCGCTCAGAAAATACATTTCGTGAATCTTTTCGAAAAGCGGATTTATAACGAACCGTATCTGGCAAAGAAACATCATAAACGATACCACGGACATGACCGCCGAGAAAGAAAGGCTGTGCTTGAAAAGCTTGTTTAAGCCTGCGCGCTTTTCGAGAGAGAGCCATATCATCACAAATCCGATAAAGTCGGGTACTATATCTATCATATACGTCAAGCCGCTCTCCGTACTTTCGACGGGCCACATAAGTTTCGCGAGTATAAAAAGAAATCCGACGACTATGTACTGCATAAATGCTCCTTTCAGCCTTTGTATACGGCATCGATTATCCCGAGAACCTTTTTCGCCTCCTCTGCGGAGACGGCAAAAGGCTTGTCTTCGAGTATACAGTCATAAAAATCTTCTATCAGCGTGCCGTGAGACGTGCCCCAATACGCTTTCGCTCCGGTTTTCACGGGTTCATCGTGAAAAGTCTCGACATTACCGTCGGAATCCCTGACTGTAAGCGTGCCGCAAAGAGTGAATACGGCTTTTTCCGTAACGACTTCGAGAAACACAGGACTGTCGGTAACATATCCCACCGTCGCGTAAAATATGCCACGCGCGCCGTTGGCAAAACGTATTGCTATTTCCGCGGAGTCCTCGGTATCGTTGATTTGCTCAAACCAATGCGTCGAAATTGATCCCTTGACGCTTTCCGTATCACCGAGCATCCATTGCATAAGGTCAAGAAGGTGTATGGCCTGATTCATCAGCACGCCGCCGCCCTCGGTAACTTTTTTGCCGCGCCAGCCGCTGTCGGTATAATACGCGTCGTCGCGATGCCATGTGACAAATCCGCGTGCACCTATGATCCTGCCGTATTCGCCGCTGTCGAGTCTCTGCTTAAGCACCCGCGACGTGTTATTGTATCTGTTCTGGAGGCAAACGCCGACTTTGACGCCGCTTTTCCTCGCCGCGGCACAGATGTTTTCCGCATTTGCAAGGGAGTCCGCTTCGGGCTTCTCTGTCAGTACGTTTATTCCGCGTTCGATGCAGCCGAGCACCATCGGAGCGTGAAGATGATGCGGGGTACATATATGAACGACGTCCGGCTTCTGCTCATCGAGCATTTTTTCCCAGTCGGTATACACCGCAACATTTTCGCCGTATTGAACGGCGGTCTCGGCGCGCTCCCGTTTTATATCGCAGACCGCGACAAGCTCCGCTTTGGCCGAATCCTGTATAGAGCAAAGATGTTGGCTTGCGACGGCGCCGCAGCCTATCACTGCTGACCTTAGCATAATATACTTCTCTTTTCCTTATTCCGCCTCAACACGGATATTGTCATCCGCGAGGTCTTCGTCCTCGCGAACCGTTATTTTTATCTTGTATTTTTCCTCGAGCGCCGAGATGTTGCCGCGCTTCTGGCCGATCATTTTTGAAATATGACCGTGAGCGACGTAAATAACAACATTTTTCGCGGATGCGATATCCGCCAGAAGAGCCTGCGCACGGTCAAGATAAATGCGCTGAGTTACCATCTCACCGAATGCGGGATGAAACGGACCTGCGACTACGGAATTATCACGCACGATGTCGGAGCTGTGCAATCCCATACGCAATATCTTCACGCCTTTTTCTTTTGCACGAACGGCGATCTCGGCGGATATTTCTACGGCCTCTTCGACCGTATACGGCGTGTATTCACCGCTTATATACATATCCTCAAGCCGCGTCTGACGTATCACCGTGCACGGGTAGATACGTATCCCGTCAGGCTCGAGAGCAAATATTTTCTCAGCAGATTCAAGGTCTTTTTCGTGCGTGTCACCCGGCAGACCGAGCATCATCTGCAGAACGAGTTCAAATCCGTATTCCATGATAAGCTTTGACGCCCGGGCAATATCGTTTGCCGTATGGCCGCGGTTTGAAAGCTTCAGGACCTCGTCGTCCATGCTTTGCGCGCCGAGCTCTATCGCCGTGACGCCGTATTCACGCAGTATATCGAGAATGTCCCTGTCAATGTAATCGGGCCGCGTCGAAAGACGTATTCCCGTTATTCTGCCGTCTTCGTCGCGCATTTTCGCAGCGGCGGAAAGATAACGGCGCATTTCATCCTCGCCTATTCCCGTAAAACTGCCGCCGAAAAACGCAATATCCACCTGCGAGAAATCTTTTTTCATCTGCGACATCGCGTCCCGCAGATATCCGTAAACGTCCTTTATAGGCTCCGTTGTTCCGGCTATTCTGCGCTGGTTGCAGAAAACACAGTCATTCGGGCACGCGGCATGCGGCACGAACACGGGAACCGTCGCATGCTTTCCTCCGCCGCCCGTCAAAGCGTTATCCCCAGCAATACGAGTGCTTTTTTCGCCGCATCCTGTTCTGCGGCTTTTTTGGAGTGACCGACACCCTGCGCAATAACGTTACTGTTGATAAATACCGAGCACTCAAATCTTTTATCGTGCGCCGGCCCCGATTCGCCCGTTATTTCGTATGTAAGAAGTTCGCCTTTGTTCTTTTGAACGACTTCCTGCAGCATTGTTTTGTAGTCCGAACCGATATCATAGTTTTTCAGGCTTTCGACGAGATACGGAAGGATCATTTTCCTTGCTTCGTCCATGCCGCCGTCAAGATATACCGCGCCGAGAATCGCTTCTACAGCGTCCGCAAGCGACGACGGTCGCTGCTTCCCCTCTTCCCGGTCACCGCGTCCGAAACATATGCATTCGCCGAGGTTTATTCTTTTCGCAAAACCGTAAAGAGACTCTTCACAGACAAGCGCCGCCTTGACTTTCGTTAGTTTGCCTTCGTCACGGTTATCGTGCGCGTAAAGATATTCGCACATTATAAGCGACAGCACCGAATCCCCGAGAAATTCAAGCCTCTCATTGGAAACGGTGTCTTTTTTATGCTCATTGTAAAAAGAAGAATGGGTCAGCGCATTTGCCGCAAGACTTTTATCGGCAAACGTGTATCCTATTTTTTTCTCCAACAACCCGACACAGCTATAAAGCTCTTCGGGAAAAATATTTTTCATGATTGCGTCTTCTTTCAGTCCGTATGTCGGGAAATATACGAGCACAGATCTCCTACGGTGACTATACGGGACATTTCGTCGTCGTCCGTCAGAAAATCGAATTCTTCTTCAATTATCATCGAAAGTTCTACGATATCCATCTCATCCCCGTAAAGATCCGCGAACAAATCCGTTTTCTCTGAAATCGCACTTGCGTCGACACCGAAAACATCTTCCAGCAACGGCAACATTTTTTCAAAAGCATCCTGCTGAGTCATCGTTTATCCTTTCTTTATTCCGCAACCTGTTTTTCGGAAAGCTCCGCGGCGATTCTCTCCACACTGGGAATAACTTCGCTCTGAGCAAAGTCTCTGGCCTGACGTATTGCATTTTTATATGCGCGTGCATCGCTGCTTCCGTGCGCCTTTATAACAGGCTTTTTTATACCGAGAAGCACCGCGCCGCCGACCTCTTTGTAGTCCATGCTGCCTTTGGCTTTTTTCAGTTCCCCGTAAACGAGCATTGCGCCGAGCTTCGTAAATATGTTTTTATAAAATACGCTCTTGAGCATATCTATGAACATCAAGCCCGCGCCTTCACATGTCTTAAGTATGAGATTGCCGGCGAAACCGTCGCAGACAAGAACGTCGCATTCGCCCTGCATAACTCCGCGGCCTTCGATATTACCGATAAAGTTTATATTCTTATTCTCTTTGAGCAATTTATACGATTCAACATAAAGAGGCGTCCCTTTTGTTTCTTCCTCACCGTTATTTGCAAGCCCTACCCGCGGATTTTCGACCCCGCCCGCCTGCTGCATGTATACCGAACCCATGACTGCGAACTGATTGAGCATATCCGGGGTGCAGTCGAGGTTCGCACCGCTGTCAACTATCATCGTCTTGCGGCCTTTAGTGGGCAATATCGGGCAAAGAGCCGCGCGTTTTATACCTTTTATGCAGCGCACGAAAAGTGTCGCACCGACAAGAAGAGCACCCGTGCTTCCCGCACTTACGAGCGCATCACCCTCTCCGTCGCGCAAAAGATTCAGAGCGACAGCCATCGACGATTCTTTTTTATGTCTTACGGAAAGCGGAGAATCGCTCATTTCGATCGTTTCGCGAGCATCTACCACACGGCAGTCCCTAAGCGCTTCCGTAACGCCCAGTGCCGCGCTTCTTTCGGCAATGACTTCCTGCTTCCCGACGAGCACGAGCTCGACTCCGTACTCTTTTACGGCATCCGCACAAGCCTTAAGGACTGCGTCAGGTGCGTTATCGCCGCCCATGACATCTATTATTATTTTCATAAAATGATCCCCCTTTTGCGGATTTATATACAATATTCTTCTATCATTTCATCGATTACCTGCAAAGCCCTTTCGGCATACGCGGTCTTACGGTCTGCTTTCCTTAGCTTTCTGCCGTTGGGGCGGACATTTTCAAGAGGCTCAAAGATTCCGAAATTGACATTCATAGGCTCGAATGCGTCAACGCTTTCGTTGCTTATATACTGCGCGAGAGCGCCTGTTGCGGTTCTTGCGTCGAAAATTATGGGCTTTTCAAGGCCCGGTACGGCATTGAGAGCAGCGACGAAACCGGAGGAACAACTTTCTATGTACCCTTCGACGCCCGTCATCTGGCCCGCGAAAAACAAGCCCTTGCGCTTTTTTGCCTCATATGTCGGGGTAAGCAGTCCCGGCGAATTGATAAACGTATTTCGGTGCATGACTCCGTAGCGTGCGAATTCCGCGTTTTCAAGACCCGGTATCATCGAAAACACACGTTTTTGCTCCCCGAACAACAGATGTGTCTGAAATCCGACGATATTATACATCGAGCTTGCTCCGTTATCCTTGCGAAGCTGCACCACCGCATAGGGAAGTTTCCCCGTATGCGGGTCGAGCAATCCTACGGGCTTGAGCGGCCCGTAAAGGAGCGTCTCTCTGCCGCGTGATGCCATGACCTCCACGGGCATACACCCCTCAAAGACCTTGCTGTTTTCGAAATCGTGCAGCTGAGCGGTCTTTGCGTTGATAAGCGCATCATAAAATGCATCATACTCTTCGCGCGTCATGGGGCAGTTTATATAATCGGCAGTACCTTTGTCATAACGGGATGCGAACCACGCTTTAGTCATGTCGATGCTTTCTGCGAAAACTATCGGCGCCGCCGCATCAAAGAAATGGAGTTCGTCTTTTCCGAAAAATTCATGTATTCTTTCGGAAAGGGCATCACTCGTCAAAGGCCCTGTTGCAATTATTGTATTTTCTTCAAAATCGAGGTTCGTTACCTCTTTTTCAACTATTTCTATATGCTCATGAGAACGCAGAGCCGCAGTGACGGATGCGGAAAATTTTTCTCTGTCTACAGCCAGCGCGCCTCCCGCGGGAACACGCGTTTCGTCGGCGCATTTCATAACAAGACTTCCCATTCGGCGAAGTTCTTCTTTCAGAACGCCTATGGCGTTGCCCAGACCTTCCGCACGAAACGAGTTTGAACAGCACAGTTCGCAGAAATCATTCGTCGAGTGCGCATGAATCTTTTTCGTCGGCTTCATATCGAAAAGACGGACATGAACTCCGCGTTTTGCGAGCTGATACGCAGCTTCGCTGCCTGCAAGGCCGCCTCCGACGACGTTTACCGTTTTTATATCCAAAGTTTATCAGCCTTTCTATTACATCATACCGCCGTTGACTGCAAGCGTCTGTCCCGTGATGAACGACGCCGCGTCACTCGCAAGAAAGAATACCGCCTGTGCGACTTCCGCCGCTTGCCCTATCCTGCAAAGAGGCGTTTCATCGGCAAGAGCCGCGAGCGTTTCGGCTGAATGAATGGCGTTCATTTCGGTGTCTATTACACCGGGCGAGACACAATTTACTCGGACACCAGACGGCCCAACCTCTTTTGAAAGCGCTTTTGTCAAACCTATAATACCCGCTTTTGCCGCGGAATATGCGACTTCGCACGAGGCACCGTATTCGCCCCAGACTGACGATATATTCACGATACTGCCCTTTTTGCGGCGTATCATATCGGGCAAAATGCGGCGGCAGCACAGATATGCGCCTCGCAAATCGTTTGCAAAAAGTCTATCCCATTCATCCGGTGTCGTATCGGGAAGGAGCTTCCACAAAGCCGTACCTGCGTTATTAACAAGAACGTCAATGTGTCCGAAAGACGCTTCAACTTCCGTGAAAAGTCTCTCAACTTCGGATTCCGATGAGCAATCCGCACCGAAAGCTTCCGCAGAAAAGCCTTTTTCGCGCAACGCGCGACAAAGCTCTTCGGCACGCTCACGGCTGTGAAGATAATTTACGGCGACATTATATCCTTTTTCGGCAAAAAGCGCCGCGCATGCGGCACCTATACCTTTTGCCGCACCTGTAATAAGGACGGTTTTCATGATTCCTTTGTGTCCTCTGAAGAGGTCTTTTTCGTTTTTTTCGGAACGGCGGCGGAATATCCGCAGCCCTCTTTGAGACAGTTGAGTTTATTGAAATGACGGAACAGCGTCGAGCCGCAATTCGGACATTTGTCTTTAACAGGCATATCCCAGGTCATGAAACTGCATTCGGGAGCCTTGGAGCAAACATAGTACGTCTTGCCTTTTTTCGTCTTTCTGACTATCATCTGCGCACCGCATGAGGGGCATGTACCGTTGGCTTCGGTGACTATTGTCTTTGTATTTTTGCATTCGGGATACCCCGGGCATGCGAGGAATTTACCGAATCTGCCGACTTTGTAAACCATTTTTCTGCCGCAGAGTTCGCAGACCTCATCACTTTCTTCATTGGGAACGGAAACGTGCACGCCCTCGAGTTTTTTCTCGGCGGCACTGAGAGTGCGCGCAAAATCCCCATAGAAATCTTTCATAACTTCAAGGTAAGTCTTTTTGCCCTCCTCGACGGAGTCGAGCTGACTTTCCATACCCGCGGTGAACGACACGTCAACGATATCCTTGAAATTCTCGCACATAAGGTCTGTCGTAACCGTACCGAGGCTCGTCGGCTTGAGCGTCTTGCCTTCTTTTTCGACGTACGAACGATCGATTATCGTGCTTATAGTGGGCGCATAAGTGGACGGACGGCCGATACCGTTTTCTTCAAGTGTCTTGATGAGCGATGCTTCGGTGTATCTGGACGGAGGCTGAGTAAATCTCTGCTCGGAAGTTATGTCCTTCAGTTCAAGGGTCTGCCCGACCTCAAGTTCGGGAAGTCTCGTCACAGTTTTCTCGTCTTCCTCGCCGTAATTATAAAGCGTCGTAAAGCCGGGAAAAACAAGTTTCCGGTCATCGGCACGGAAAACATATGAATCCTTTTCTGTATCTGCCGTTACCTCGATCGAAACGGAGCTGTAGACCGCCGCGGACATCTGGCTTGCGACAAATCTGTCCCATATGAGTTTATAAAGTCTGTATTGTTCGGAAGTAAGACTTCCTTTTATTTTTTCGGGTGTCAGGCTGACATCCGTAGGGCGTATCGCTTCATGCGCGTCCTGGGCGTTGGAACGCGTTTTGAAGACTCTCGGCGTTTTCGGACAGTATTCATCGCCGTAGGCAGAGGTTATATAAGCCCTTGCCGCGGTCTGGGCTTCCGCTGAAATACGGAGAGAGTCGGTTCTCATGTAGGTGATAAGACCGGTGGAATGTCCGCCCACGTCAACGCCTTCATATAACGCCTGAGCAATATTCATCGTGCGGTAAGGACGCATATTAAGACGGACGGACGCATCCTGCTGCAGGGACGAAGTTGTAAACGGAGGATTCGGCTGTCTGAGTTTCTCCTGGGGCTTAACAGCCGAGACGGTATACGTTGCGGCACGAAGCGCATTTTCGAGTTTTTCAACATCCTCCGCGTTGCCGGGGGTCTTTTTGGCGTCAAGCATTGCCGACCATGTTTTTCTACCATGCGGAAAAACAGCGCCCATTACCCAGTATTCTTCGGGGACGAACGCCTCTATCTCACGTTCGCGGTCAACGATAAGACGCGTCGCAACGGACTGCACGCGGCCCGCGGAAAGTCCTTTTTTTACTTTTTTCCAGAGAAACGGACTGAGTTTGTAACCGACTATACGGTCAAGGACACGTCTCGCCTGCTGAGCGGCAACTCTGTCCATGTCTATCATACGGGGAGCCGCGACTCCTGCGATGACGGCATTTTTCGTTATTTCATTGAATGTTACTCTGACAGGGTCTTTGGGAGATATACCGAGCAATTCCGCAAGATGCCAGGCAATGGCCTCGCCCTCGCGGTCAGGGTCGGTCGCGAGATAAACTTTTTTGCTCTGCGCCGCGGCTGTTTTAAGCTCTTTGAGAAGCGCCGCCTTTCCGTCTTTCCTGGAAACGATATAATCCGGAGTAAAATCGTTTTCAATATCGACACCGAGTCGGGACGAAGGAAGGTCTCTGATATGGCCTTTCGACGAAAGAACTTCATATTTACTGCCGAGATATTTTTTTATTGTCTTCGCCTTCGAAGGAGACTCGACTATGAGCAGGTTTTTCGTCGGTTTGGCTGCCGTTTTCGATTCTTTTTTGGTTTTAGCGGCAGTCTGAGTCTTTTTCTTTGTACTTGCCGCGGTGGAAGCTTTTGTTTGTGCCATTTTTTTCTCCAATCGTGATTTACTTTATCTTATAAAATCCGCCGGGAAGTGCCTGAACGGTTCCGCGCAGTTCCAAAGAGCTGAGAATACGCACGGTTTCGGGAAAAGAAAACCCCGTAGCCTGGCAAATATCGTCGGTGGAGCAAAACTGTCCGTTCAATATGTCAAAAACAGCTTTTTCCTTCGGAGAGAGCCCCTCGGGTTCGGTTTTTTGCAACGCAGCCGAGTCACAGGTGTTTTTCATTGACTCCGCCGCGGGTGCGGGCCGCTTGTCACGGAATAACTCCCGGGGCCCGGAATGTCTGTGCCGTTCAGGTATCGTGAGCTTGATATCCGTGTGATAAGTAGTATTATAGTCATCTATTATGTCCTGTGGTCCGGAGCATATGATCGCGCCGTCGCGGATAAGATCGTTGGTGCCCAGCGCCATCATTCCGCCCGGAGTCGCAGGGACCGCAAAAACGGATCTGCCCTGCTCGAGAGCGTGAATTGCCGTTATCATCGAACCGCCGCCGGAGCCGGATTCGACGACGAGCGTCGCCGCGGTAAGAGCGCTTATTATCCTGTTGCGCATTCTGAAAAAATACGGTCTGCACCGTGTTCCGGGAAGATACTCCGAAACGACCGCGCCGTTTTCGATTATCCGTCTGTATAATTCGCTGTTTTGCTGAGGATATACCAGATCGACTCCGCAAGGCAGAACCGCAACTGTCGGTTTTCCCGCAAGAAGCGCGCCTTTATGGGCGTAAGTATCCGTGCCGCGCGCCATTCCGCTGACAACGGTGAATCCGCTGTGGGCAAGAGCGTAAGCAACGGATGCGGCAAACTTTTTCGAGAAGGAACAGCAGTCCCTCATTCCGACTATCGATACCGAAGGGGCATGGCACATTTCGGGGAGTCTGCCTTTGACAAAAAGCGCCGCCGGAGGCTGGTCTATGGTTTTGAGAAATTCGGGATACGCCTTGTCGTAGTATGTGATAATGTCTATGCCGTTTGAGGCGCAGTATGCGCAGATTTTCTCGGCACGGGATGTGTTTTTATCCGAAAGCGTTATTATATCATCTTCCGAAAATATCCCGCGGTCATATTCAAACGCCTTGGCGGAATAAAACTTTTCGGGATCGTCGTACGCGAGGATCGTTTTGTAAATGATGCCGCCGCACGGGCTCTTTTCGCAAAGCGTGAGCAGCCATACGACCGGAAGAGTGTTTTTATTCATTCTGACCTCTTGCTATCACAGCGAAAGCGCATATGTGAATATCGCCGCAGCGACTGCAGCATTGAGAGATTCTACGTTTTTTATCGGTATATACAGCACCTTGTCCGTCAGCGCGAGAACCTGTGCCGAAACGCCGCGTCCCTCGCTGCCTACTATCACCGCGCGCCTGCCGCAAGGTATATCTGCGTCGGGCAAAGATTCTGCCTTTTCGGAAAGCGCCGAGCCGCAGATGAAATATCCGTCATTTTTCAGCTCGGGTATATATGTTTTAAGATCTCTTTTTTCCGCATAGCACCCGAGGATGGCACCTGCGGTACTGCGTACGGCCTTTGCGGAAAAAGGATTTGCGCAGTCATCACCACAGACGACTCCGAAGCCGAAGCAATGAGCCGTGCGGATCACCGTGCCCACGTTTCCCGGATCCTGCACCCCGTCAAGAATGATCAGGCTGTCGGGACGCAGCGGAATATGTTTACGCATCACCGCCAGAAGAGAAGATTCGGACACGGACTGTGAAAGCCTGTCCATAACGGGTTGCGTGACCGCGAAAATTTGGCATTCGGGTGGCAAAAGCGCTATTATATCTCCGTATTTTTCCGTATCCGTGGTAAAAAGCATAATGAAAGTTTCGGGGTGCGCCCGTGCCGCATCGGAAATGAATTTGTCGCCTTGCATGACAAAATTTTCCGCCGACGGGGACTTGCATATCTTTTCCGTCTGCGCCACAACGGGGTTTTTGCGGCTTGATATTTCCCTGATCATCCCGAGACCTTCGCGATATCGGTATTCGATCCGACAACGACGAGCACATCGCCCTCTCTGAATGCATACCGCGGGTCTACGGAAACTTCAACCGCGCCGGTATCGCCATGTTTGATCGCCACGACCGTTATGCCGTATTCGCGGCGAACATTGAGCGTGACGAGATCTTTTCCGATCCATTTTTCGGGAAGACGGAGCTCGACGAGTGATAATTTATCGGAAAGTTCTATAAAATCGAGTATTTCATGCGTCGATGCGAGATTCTGCGCAGTCTTTATTCCCATATCTTTCTCGGGAAAAACGACCTTATCTGCACCGACCTGCAGCAGAACACGGGTATACAGATCGCTTGTGGACTTGGTAACGACGGTCTTTACCCCGAGCTGTTTGAGCAGTGAGGTGACGAGAATGTTCGTCTCCCCATCCGCGAACGAAACGACAGCGCAGTCAAAGTCCGCCACGCCAAGAGAACGCAGCACTTTTTCATCTCTGCAATCGCCCGTGACCGCCTGTGTAACATTATCCGCGATCTCTTCAACGAGATCCGAATTTCCATCAATGGCGAGAACCTCATTTCCGAGATCGAAAAGTTGTCTCGCGGTATGAAAGCCGAACCCTTCAAGCCCCATTACTACAAAAGATTTCACGTTCTTTCTCCTTATCCTATAAGAATTTTTCCTTCCGGATATCCGATACTGTCGGAAGCATCAGAAGGACGGTTGAATATCGCGAAAGACGCGGTAAGAAGCCCGACACGTCCGAGGAACATCAGGCACATCAGGATTATATGTGACATGGTCGAAAGCGACGCCGTACCCGCAATAGACAAGCCTACAGTACAGATCGCCGAAACACATTCAAACAGCGCGTCCGTAAAGGCTATACCGTCAATAAAACATACCGCGAAAGCCGAAACCATTGCTATAACAAAAACAGAGACTGTCAGCGCAAACGCTTTGAACACCGTTTCATCGGCAATACGTCTGCCTTTGAAAACGACCTGACGTCTGCCGCGCAAAACCGAAATGACGGAAATAAACAGTACCGCAACAGTCGGCACTTTGATACCGCCCGCGGTCGAGCCCGACGAGCCGCCGATAAGCATGAGAAAGACGCAAAATATCTTTGTCACGTCGCGCATCTGTGAAAGATCAACGGTGTTGAAGCCCGCGGTTCTCGGGGAAACCGACTGAAACAGCGCCGCAAGGATCTTTTCTTGTAAAGGCATCGCTCCCAACGTCGCAGAGTTATCGTATTCCGCAGCAAATATAAACAATGCGCCGCCGAATATAAGAATAAGAGATGATATTATGACTATCTTTGAAAAAAGCGAGCACCTTGAAAACCTTTTTTTAGTGTAAATATCTTCCCACACAAGGAAACCGAGACCGCCGATGACGATAAGCAGCATAACCGTTATATTCACGACGAGATCTCCTGAGTATTGGGTAAGGGAACCGCTCGGCGTCTTGTCTCCGCAAAGGTCGAAGCCTGCGTTGCAGAACGCGGACACGGAAAGGAAAATACCTCTGCCGAGTGCGGATAAAAATCCGTATTCGCGCATAAAGCGTACTGTAAACACAAACGCCGCAGCGCCTTCGAACGCAGCGGTTCCTATAAATATATGTTTAAGTATAGTGCGCACGTCGCTCATGTCGTAAAGGTTAAGAGACTGCATGGCGACCATTTTCGCACGAAGACGCGCGCGACGGTGTACCATCACGGAGAAAAGCGTTGCGATGCTCATGAACCCCAGCCCGCCGATTTGTATCATAACGGCGATCACGATGCGTCCGAAAACGCTCCAATGGGTAAACGTGTCAAAAACGACAAGTCCCGTTACGCAAGTCGCCGAAACAGACGTGAAAAGAGCGTCAAGGAAAGATGTTGAACTCCCGTCGTTGGAAGCAACGGGAAGAGAAAGCAGCACTGCCCCAAGGAGCATAACGACAAGGAAGCTGAGAATTATCGCTTGTGTCGGGTCTGATATAAAACGGTTTTTAAACCTTTTAAAAGCTGATTTATTTGCCGTAACTATGACAGATAACCCCTCTCTTCTGCGTTTCCGAATTTAAGTCGACTACTATTATATTATCACTAAATTTTTGAAACGTCAAGTGGCAAAAGATAAAATTTTATGAATATTCTGTGCTCGGGCAAAAAAATTTAATTGATTTGACATACATTCATGATATGATATATGTTATGTAAACGAAAATATACAAAACCGCTCAAAAGGAGAAAAACATGAAGAAAAGAGCATTGTTCGCCTCTGTCTTTACTCTTATAATATTAGCAGCCCTCGTGTCAGGATGCGCGCCGACCGCATTTGAAAACGATACTTTCACCATGATAAGCGAGTGCAAGTGGAAAAACGCGCGCGACTTCTCCGAAGGCCTTGCCGCCGTGCAGGACGCGGAAACATCACTCTGGGGCTATATGGACAAAAGCGGAAACGTCGTCATCGATCCGATATACGGCGCGGCATGGTCTTTTTCGGAAGGGCTCGCGGCGGTACAGGATAAAAGTTCTCTGCAATGGGGATTCATCGACACAAACGGCAACACTGTCATCTCCCCTCTCTATGACAACACGTGGGGGTTCAGCGACGGCCTCGCGGTCGTTATGAAAAACAACAGGTACGGCTATATCAATACATCCGGAGATGTCGTTATTGAAATAAAATACAAATATGCGAAAAGTTTTAAAAACGGCATCGCGCTTATTCAGGGAGAGTATTCCTCGAATAACGCGTCAAAATTCGATTTTATCAGAAAAGACGGCACATTGCTGAACAACTTCGCATGGGCGGGCGCGTCTGAATTTTCGGAAGGGCTTGCAGAAGTTTTCGAGTATTACAAGAGCGGATTTATCGATGCGAACGGAAACACCGTTATTGAGTTGAAATTTGACGATACCGGCGCTTTCAGTGAAGGCCTTTGCAGTTACAAAGACGGGCTCAAATGGGGCTTTATAGATAAAAACGGAAATGTCGTCATACCGGCGCAATGGTCGGAGGTCGGAGACTTCCACGAAGGACTCGCGTACGTAGTAAGCGACAAAAAACACGGATACATCAACGCGGAAGGCGAAACGGTCGTTGAGCCGAAATACAGGTATGCGTATGATTTTCGCGACGGTCTGGCACGCGTGGGCATTTACGATACTGACAGACTCGGCATCGTATGGGGCTATCTGCGCCCCGACGGAACATCTTTGACGGATACAAAATTCGGCGGCGCGAAGGACTTCTCGGAAGGCTACGCGGCAGTAATGAATCTTTCGGGCACAGCTTGGGGCTACATCGACAAAACCGGAACGCTCGTCACACCCGAAATGTTCACGGAAACATACAATTTCAGCGAAAGCTGCGCACGCGTCAAGCAGGGTAACCTCTACGGGTTCATCAAGGTGCGCTCAGCGGAGTAAAATAAAAATTTCCGATATTCAAAGTCCGGCAGAAAGCTTCTGCCGGACTTTTTCGCCTGTAAAAAAGACGAACCGCCGCAAGGAAGCATATACTGAAAAAGAGCCATATAGAACGAAGCAAACTTACAAATCATGAACCAGAATAAAAGTTTACCCAATTTCGCAGGTCTGTTTTTGCGCCGTCCGCAGGCTGAAGCAGTCCTTCGAGGAAGCGCAAGATACCCCGATATAAGCGGTAAAGTCCGATTTTTCCAGACAAGATACGGCGTTATGGTCGTAGCGGAGATATCGGGTCTGCCCGATCCCGCGGGAGAATGCGCCGCGCCGGTATTCGCCTTCCATATCCATGAGGGAGGCAGCTGCTCGGGGAATATTTCAGACCCGTTTGCAAACGCAAAAATGCACTATAATCCGCAGAATTGTCCGCATCCGTACCATGCGGGAGATCTGCCGCCGTTATTCGGCGCGAACGGATATGCGTTTTCCTCGGTGCTCACATCCCGTTTCACGGTAAGAGAAATAATCGGAAAAACGATAATAATCCATTCCGCTCCCGACGATTTCACATCCCAGCCGTCGGGAAACTCAGGCACGAAGATTGCGTGCGGTGAAATAACCGCAACACGTCTTTTCTGACGGAAAAGCGCCGTAAAACAATAAAAACGCCTATTGCTTTTCGCAATAGGCGTTTTTGGCGGAGAAGACGAGGATCGAACTCGTGCGCCGGTTACCCGACCTAACGGTTTAGCAAACCGTCCCCTTAACCCCTTGGGTACTTCTCCGTGAGTGCATCTATTATATCACATTTTTGTTCGTTTTGCAATATGCAAGACTTAATTTTTTGTGGCAAAAAAACTACAAATGATATTTTGCCGCCCCCCGAAAGCTTTTTATTCCGCGCCACGTTTAAGGTTTTTACAAAAAAACCCTTGACAATTCCGCGAAATATGGTACAATATAATTACGGTACAAACTTATGAAACGAGGAATTATCATGAAATACGTAAAATATATTGCCTTCGCCCTCGCGCTCGCCTGCACGGTCTCCGTTCTCGCTGCCTGCGGCGGCATTTCCGGCCGTTACGTCTCCGAACAGGGTCTCGGCGAATACAAATTCTCCGGCAAAAAAATAAACGGACCCGCAACGGAATATACCGACGCAACATACGAGATAGAGGAAAACTTTCTGCATTTCACATACACCAACGAAGACGGCGAAACCGTCGACGACAAGGTTGCTTTTGCAAATATCAACGGTGTGCTCTATATCGACGGCGTGAAATTCACGAAAGCGAAATAATTTTTCGATAATTAAAAATATTCAGCGGAACAGGTTGATCTGTTCCGCTTTTTTATTTTCCGATGCCATGAAAAACGTAATTTACAATTCTTTTTTAGAGCAGGCGGTAACGCATTCCGTGCACAGTATATATTCCGTTCCGTTTTTCTGCTTCCGGAATTGCCCGTAACGTCTACATCCATATGGCAGACCTCTTTGCATTTGCCTCAGAATACACACTTATCCTTGTCGCAGGTTGCCCTCGGCAGCGAAAAAACGGCTCATTGTTTCAGAAAGACCGTAATGGGACATATAATTTACAAAGCTTCACAAAACGCCCCCGCATCAGCTCCTGCAACTGCAATATATATCATTCTCCTTTTTCAGCCGCTCCGAACATTTCTTCAGCGACCGCGGAAGCAAGAGTCTTGTCAACGGCATTACTGCAGAATACATAGCCTTTCCATTTTTCGGAATTGAAGCTGTCTGTCCACTCCGAAAGATATTTTATGCTTTCCGTGTTTCGCACACGACCGTCTTTGTAAACGATGGGAAAAGATGTTTTCGGCAGCGAAAGGCGCGGCAGAACTATATGCACGTCAAGCGGGGTGAAATCCGCTTCTTTGCCTGCTTTGGCGTATCTTTCACGGAGTTTTTCGCAGAATTCCACCCGTTTTTCGGTATATGTGTCATATTCGAATTCTCCCGCCTGCGAAACGAGTTTTCGAATACGCGCTATCAAACGGTTTTTCTCGGAGAGAGCTTCATACCGCGATGCAAATTCAAGCAGCTTTTCCGCCGTTTTCTCGCCTTCGGGCAGCGCCGCGTACTCCTCGGCAAGTTTTTGACGCGCGTCGTCGGAAAAATCAGATATAATTTTCTCGGAAGAGATTTCCCAGCAACGTTTGGGCAAAAGACGTTTGCGCACGTTTTCCACGAGACCTCCGAGAGTCACCTTCGGCGCGTAGTCGAACGGGAATTGCGCGCTGCAAAGCAGATTCTCTATGCCGTTATCGGTATATTCCAAAAAATCACACGGATGCGAAAGCATATCTATCTTCTGCATGCCGTAAATTATATCACGGATACACGCTTCCGCCGCCAGAACTTTCTGGTGACGGTACATATACACGTACAAAATATTGCGGTTAAATATAAGCTCCTCGACCGTAGTAAGAGAGTCCGCATCGACCGCGAGCTGCAAGTCCGTCACTCCGTTTTCGGTATTTTTGTGAACGACAAGCTTCATCAGAAAGCGCTCGACTCCGCAGGTCATCGCGATACCCGCGGTATAGCTGTCTCGCTGTGTGTAGTCGAGTTTGTCGGCATCAAATTCCCCGTTGATTATCGCCGTCATGAACGAAAGCACGGTGCCGTCGGACGCGGTGTTCGGCACGCCGATAACCATGTTTGCCGCCTCGTGCAGGAGTCTTTCGACGTCTTCCCTGCCGCCTTTTTCAGGAAAATCAACATATTCCAGGAAAAAGTCGACGAAGGCAGGACTCGTGATTATCATGTAGGAAAAAAATTCGTGGCCCTTGGGCTTGACTTTCACGGGAAGAGCGGAAACAACCTCGTCGTATGCCTCTCGGAAAACGGGCATGGAAGAATAAACGCCCTCTGAAAGATGCGAATAAAAACAGTGTCCGACGTCATGAAGTATCGCTGTCAGGCGTATCTTATAAATGTCAGCGTTCGTAATACGGACATCGACACTGTCGCGGTATATATCGCGCAGTTTTGATATCATGCGCCCCGCGACCGCCGCAGTCCCGAGCGAATGTTCAAAACGTGAGTGACGCGCCGCAGTATATGTAAGATCCGCGGATCCGAGTTGGCTTATGTCGCGCAGACGCTGCAGCAGCGGTGAGTCGATGACCTGTATTTCCCATCCGTAATACAGCACAGAGCCCCATATCGGGTCATGAATCACCTTGTCGGAGCTTTTTTGCGGTTTATATCCGGAAAGCTGTCTTGTTACGAACTCGTTTATTCTGTCATAAAAACCGTCGGTCATAGTATCGTCTCCGATCTTATTTTTCGTCAAGGATCGCCATCGCGGTGGGCATGTCGCCGCGGTAAAACTCCGCGTGTCCTCTCACCTGCTGAGTAGTTTCATGTCCTTTGCCGGCGAGGATTATAACATCACCTTTTTTCGCGTTGCGCACAGCGTACCCTACGGCGGTCTCTCGGTCTTCTATCATCACATACGGTACGGGGTTTTTCTTTAACTCGAGCTCGACCTCGTCCATTATCGCGCGCGGCTCTTCGTTTGCGGGATCGTCGGATGTGAGGACGATGAAATCGGCGTGCTTGCCCGCAACATCGGGAAGTTCGCGACGGCGGTCAAGCGCCTTGTTACCCGTGCAGCCGAACAAACATATCTTCCGGCTCTCGGGATAAAAAGTATCGACGTAGTCAAAGAGTGCCTCGAAACTCACCTTGTTATGAGCGTAATCTACAAGGACTGTTATCCCGTTTTTCTCGAATATTTCCATACGTCCGCGGATGACGGTCTTTTCAAGGCCTTTTGCTATCGTCTCTTCGTCGATGCCGATAAGCGTCGCCGCGGCTATGGCAGTAAGAGCGTTGTTGACGTTAAAGGCTCCCGGAAGGCGCAGTTCAAAGACAGTGTCGCCGAGCAATTTGCTTTTAACACGGAACGACGAACCGAAACGGGAAAGAATAACGTCTTTGGCGGTGAAATCCGCTTCCTTGCCGGGGTTTGCGGAAACCGTAAAGAGTTTTTCGCATGTTGCTTCAGCAATGACCTCGTCCGCATAGGGGTCGTCTATGTTTACTATTCCGCGGCGGCACAGCGTCATCATACGCAATTTCGCCGCCTTATACTCTTCAAAGCTGTGATGCTCCGTCGGGCTGATATGGTCATTTGAAAGATTTAGGAATATACCCACATCAAATCCGACACGGTCCACACGATCGTATTGCAGCGCCTGAGAGGAGACCTCCATGACCGCGGCTTTGACCCCGTCACGCGCAAATTCATTGAGGATGCCGAAAAGTTCAAGTGCTTCGGGTGTCGTTCCCGTCTTTTCGAGCTTGCGCGTACCGCAAAGAGCTTCATTTGTGGAAATTATACCGTTTTTGTTCTCCGAAAACGCCTCGTTGAAAATGTTTCTCAGCATATATGCGGTACTTGTCTTGCCTTTTGTTCCCGTTATGCCGATAAGAGGATATGCAGAATACGGCGCGGAATAAAATACGTCTGCACACACGGGCATCGCCTTACGCAAGTCCGAAACTTGTATCAGCGGTATGTTCACGCCGAAATCCACTTCCGAAACGTATGCCGCAGCCCCCTGTTCTATCGCAGAAAGAAGGTACTCTTTCTTGAACGAAACACCTTTTGTGAAAAAAAGAGCGCGTCCGGTGATTTTTCTTGAATCGCAACTGACGGTCTCAATGTCGAGGTCAAGAACATCCGGGCTGATACTGTCGGAAAGAAGAAGTTTGTTCAAACGTAGTTCTTCGACAAAAATTCTAAGTTTCATTGCATTACAACTCCAAGTATAGGGATGTATTTCGAGTACATTTTATAGGTTTTGCACAAACCCGTAAAAAACAGCAAAAAAGTTATTAACGTGGAAAAAACGGCGTGAAATCGCGGTTTTTCAACGATATACACAGGGTTTTCCACCGTTTTTGTTGAAAAAATCAAGTTTTCCACAGGTAAATCATACAATTCTGTTCCAATACTTCTTATCGAGGCTTCGGAAGTAGACCGCCTCCGCGACGGCGTCCGAGCCGATGACTTCACCGCCTGCGAGGTCTGTGATAGTCTGTGATATTTTTATGATTTTATCGTATGCCCGCATGGAAAGTGTCATCTTTTCAAAGATGTTGTTGAGAAGTGTCACGGCGTCTTCCGACATGCGGCAATACTTTTTCAGTGCCGCGGGAGTCATCCGGGCGTTGCACGAAAAATCCTCCCCCGAAAAGCGTTGCTGCTGTATTCTGCGGGCCGCGTTGACACGTTTTTTTATCTCAGCGCTGCTCTCGGCGGGTTTTGCCGATTTTATCTGCGTAACGGGCACCGGAGGAAGCTCGACCTGCAAGTCTATTCTGTCGAGCAGAGGGCCTGAGATTCTATGTATATATTTATCCACCTGAGCGGGAGAGCATGTACAGCGCGCGGTGGGATGGCCGTAATTGCCGCACGGGCACGGATTCATCGCGCACACGAGCATGAACGACGACGGGAAAGTGACATTGCGGCTTACACGGTTAACGGTTATATTTCCGTCTTCCAGCGGCTGCCGCAGAGTTTCAAGCGTTTTCTGCGGAAATTCGGCCGTTTCATCAAGGAACAGCACCCCGTTATGAGCAAGCGAAACAAGTCCGGGACGTGGGTTTGCTCCGCCGCCCGTGAGTCCGGCGACCGAGACGTTCTGATTCGTCTTGACAAACGGACGCGCTACGACAAGAGGATGCTCCCGCGTGAGTTTTCCCGCGATCGAATATATCTTGCTGCTCTCGATCATTTCATCGAATGTCATGTCGGGAAGGATAGACGGTAAGCTTTTGGCAAGCATGCTTTTTCCCGTTCCGGGAGGGCCGATAAAAAGAAGATTGTGTCCGCCCGCCGCGGCGATCTCACACGCTCTGCGCGCCGAAGGCTGTCCGACGATATCGCAAAAATCGAAAATCGCTCTATTCTCGTTCTTTTTTAATGCTTCTGCATCCGCTTTCTCCGGAGCTATGGGCGCTCTGCCTGCAAAATGCTCCGCAAGCGCGCGGACGTTCGTAACGGGATAAACCTCTATTCCTTCTATATACGCGCCCTCCGCGGCGTTTTCAGCCGGAACAAACACTTTTCTGAAGCCGTTTTCCTTTGCGGCGATGACACTTGCAAGCACGCCGAAGCAAGGTCTTATTTCGCCTGAAAGCGAAAGCTCGCCTATGAACGCGCTATCCTCCGGAAGCGGTCGGATCTGCCCCGTGCTCGACAATATGCCGAGAAGCATCGGCAAGTCGTACAGAGAGCCCTCTTTTTTTATATTAGCGGGCGCGAGATTTACTATTATGCGTTGATGCGGCAGACGAAATCCCGAATTGTTTATCGCGGAAACGATTCTGTCTCGCGCTTCTTTGACCGTGGTGTCGGGCAAGCCGACGATATCCAGCTGTGTGTCGTCTGAATAACTGCAATCCGTCTCCGCCTGAACCGCAAAACCTTCAAGTCCGTTGAGGCCTACACTGTTTGTTTTTGTTACCATGACTCTCTTTACCTTTCAAAGTCTTACATATATTTTACACTAAAATTTAATATATTTCAAGACTTTTTTCGCAAAATAGTAGATTTTTTAGGTAATTTATGCTATAATAGATGCATATAATGTATATAGACGTGATTTTTATCTCGAAAATTGCGCACAGAACCGTAAAAATAAAGAAAGGACTGCCGCACGGCAGACCGGAAAAATGGGAATATTTAATCTTTTCGCAAGCTACAGCAAGCGTGAATTGAAAAAAATCATGCCGACCGTTGAAAAGATCAACGCGCTCGCAGACGAATACAAAGCGCTTTCCGACGAGGAGCTCAAAGCGAAGACTCCGCATTTCAAACAGCGTCTTGCAAACGGAGAGACTCTCGAAGACATTCTTCCCGAGGCTTTTGCGACCGTCCGTGAGGCGGCGGACAGAGTCATAGGGCAGCGTCATTACGACTGTCAGCTTATCGGCGGTATAATACTGCATCAGGGCAGAATTGCCGAAATGAAAACAGGTGAAGGTAAAACACTCGTTGCAACTCTCCCCTGCTACCTCAACGCACTCACGGGCAAGGGTGTACATGTCGTCACCGTAAACGATTATCTTGCACGCCGCGACAGCGAGTGGATGGGCAAGATACACCGCTTCCTCGGTCTGAGCGTCGGGCTAATCGTAAACGGCCTTGACAGCCAACAACGCAAGGAAGCCTACGCTGCAGATATTACATACGGAACAAATAACGAGTTCGGCTTCGACTATCTGCGCGACAACATGGTAATTTACAAAGAGCAGATGGTGCAGCGCGGTCATGCTTATGCCATCGTGGACGAGGTCGACTCGATCCTCATCGACGAGGCGAGAACGCCTCTTATAATCTCGGGACGCGGCGAAGAAAGCGACGAAATGTATGTCAAGGCGAGCCAATTTGTACGCCGTCTCAAGCCTTATAAGGTCACAGAAGCGGACACAAAAGAAACATACGACGATCTTGAAGAAGATTACCTCATTGACGAAAAAAATAAGACAGCGACCCTGACCCGCCGAGGTATCGAACGCGCGCAGCAGTATTTCAATGTAGAAAACCTCGCGGACCCGGAAAATGTATCGCTGCAGCATTATATCAATCAAGCCCTTAAGGCTTACGGCACAATGCACCTTGATGTCGACTACGTCATCAAGGACGGGCAGATAATAATCGTCGATGAATTCACAGGCCGCCTTATGTACGGCAGACGCTATTCCGACGGACTCCATCAATCGATTGAAGCAAAAGAAGGCGTAAAGATTGAAAACGAGTCGAAAACTCTTGCGACCATCACTTTCCAGAATTACTTCCGCATCTACTCCAAACTCGCAGGCATGACAGGCACCGCGTTAACCGAAGAGGACGAATTCCGCGAAATATATGCTCTCGATGTTATCGAAATACCCACGAACAAGCCCATGATCCGCAAGGATCTCAACGACCGCATCTATAAGACCGAACGCGGCAAGTTTGCGGCAATAGTGGAAAAAATCAAAGAATGTCACGCAAAAGGTCAGCCTGTTCTTGTCGGCACGATAACGATCGAAAAATCGGAACTTTTGAGTTCTATACTCAAGCGTGAAGGGATCCCGCATAACGTCCTCAACGCCAAGTACCACGACAAAGAGGCTCATATCGTCGCTCAGGCCGGTAAAAAAGGTGCAGTCACGATAGCAACGAATATGGCAGGTCGAGGCACAGATATAATGCTCGGCGGCAACGCGGAATACATGGCAAAGACACAGATGGAAAAAGAGGGCTTTGAACATGAATATATCGCCGCGTCTACGGGCTTTGCGGAAACAACGGACGAAAAAGTCCTTGCCGCGAGGGCACGATACAAGGAGCTTTACGACACATATAAGCCTCAGGTGGAGGCGGAAGCGCAGGAAGTTAAGGCGGCAGGCGGTTTGTGCATAATCGGCACAGAAAGACACGAGTCCCGCCGTATCGACAACCAGCTGCGCGGACGTTCCGGCCGACAGGGCGACGTTGGCGAAAGTGTGTTCTATCTGTCGCTGCAGGATGAGCTGATGCGTCTTTTCGGCGGGGACAGAATTAACTCGATAGCCGAAATGATGAATTTGCCCGAAGATCAGCCGATAGACGCGAAAATACTTTCAAACTCCATCGAAAACGCACAGAAACGTGTGGAAGGCAGCAACTTCCAGCGCCGCAAACGCGTCCTTGAATACGACAACGTTATCAATGAGCAGAGAAAAGTCATCTACGACCAGCGCCGGAAGGTTCTTGACGGCGAAGACCTGCGTTCGTATATCCTTAAAATGCTTGACGATGTTATAATCAACGCGGAAGCGCAGTTCATCGCCGATGACAACCCCGAAACATGGGATCTCAACGGACTGAGAGAGCGTTTTGAAGGTATGTTCCTCAAGCCCACAGACCTGGTTTATACTGCCGATGAACGCGCAAAGCTCAAGAAAAAAGATATCCACGAAATTCTTTCCGAAAAAGCGCACGAGGCGTACGCTCTGAGTGAACGCGAGAACACGCCCGAACGGATGCGCGAGATAGAACGTGTCGTTCTGCTTAAAACGGTAGATAAATACTGGATGGACCACCTCGACGCTATGGACGATCTGCGTCAGGGTATTTCCCTGCGGGCATACGGCAGCCACGATCCGCTCATAGAATACAAGGTCGAAAGCTTTGACATGTTCGATGAGATGATAAATACCATCAAGTACGAGACTGTCAAAGGATGTCTCATACTCCGAGTCGTACGACAAGAGATCAAGCGTGTCCAGGTAGCAAAGCCCGAAGAACTCAATTCCGTCGGCGGCGACGGCAAGAAAAAACCCGTCGTAAAGACCGCGAAGCAGAAAATAGGCCCGAACGACCCGTGTCCGTGCGGCAGCGGCAAAAAATACAAGAAATGCTGCGGCCGAGACGCAAGATAAAGATAAAACTATGAGCCTCCGCGCTTTTGCGCGGAGGCTCCAAAAAGGAACGGATATGAAACATTTTGCACCGAAAGAATTCGCGTCACAGCTGAGAAAAACCTGCAGCGCGGATATGCTCTACCTGTGCGGCGCGCTTGAAATATGCTCCGAAGGCGACGTTTACTGCGACAACACACACCCGACAGAAGATTTTGTCGCGTCGTTCGTCGAATACGGCGGATCAGACGAAAGGAACATCTTTGTAAATACCTCAAGGGAGGAACTCCTCGGAAAAATCGAAGTGTCGGACGGAAAAACATATTTCCGTGTACCGGAACGCCTCACAAAAGCCGCGGAATATATAAAAACGACATTCTGCGCGGAAGAATCCGTCGACGCATTCGACTTCCTCGGCACGGCGACACAGAATGCGCAAATATACGCGTACCTCAAAAAAGATTTGCCTAAAATCACGCTTCCGGCGGACGTAAATGTGACCGAATACGCGGATCTTTCCGAACTTTCGGCAGAAGACTGGGACATCCTGCCCATGCTTGACGGCAGCGGTGCCGAATTCCTTTACATTTTTGAAAAAGGTCTACTCGCAGGATGGCTCGCTTACGGCGCAAAGGATATAAACGCGCTGGGCATCATCCACGTTTTCACGCATCCGCATTTCCGCGGAAGAGGCTTTGCGACACTCCTTGCACGGAAATTCGCGCAAAAATCGCTGATTTACGGCTGTGTACCGCTTTACGGTTCCGCCGTCAATGACATATCGGCTAAAACGGCTCTCGCGGCAGGCTTTGAACCCGTCGGAGAACCGTTCGTATATCTTGAAATAAAAAAATGATCAACCTTAGGGTCGTACCCTAACGGACAGTTTTTAAAAATACGGTGTATCTCGAAAGAGGTATGCCGTATTTTGCATTTGTGGACACAAATGCAGTGCTTGTCAGGAAAAATGACAAGGCATAGATGAACGTAAAAAGGCTCCCTTGTGTAAAGGGAGCCTTTTGCTGATTAACGCCTCAATATTTCTCGACAAATTGGAATTTAGCAGTTTGGCGCCGGTGCTTTAACAACAATAAACTCCAGCGTTTCTTCAGAAACATTTTTTAAGTTCATTTTTGTATGGAATGGAACTTTTAATACTGTTCCTGCCTGATATTCATGTGTTTCCTGTTCATTCAAAGTCGCTGATAATGTTCCGCGAACAACTGTAATATACACATTTTTTGCATTTGAAAAATGCTCTGGCAGACATTCACCCTTATTCAAGATCATATGCATATAGTGTATATTTTCATCAATAATTACCTTTTCAACTGTTTTTTCATTTCCTTGTGTTAATTTAAAAATTTGTTCAATCATATTTTTTCCGTCTCCCTTTGTGTTTCATCAACTCTGTAAATTCTTATTTATCATTCGGATTTATCGCAGCAAAATTTCTTTATTCATAGTGTTAATCACACATCCTATTATAGCATAAAAACTGCAGAAAATCAACCTGCAGTTTCTATGTTTTCATTTTTTGTTAGGAACAATAGACAATTTATGTTTCTTTCCTGTCGGTAGGTAACGCATACTCGAAACTGTCCTTTAGAGTACGTCCCGTTTAAGTGGATTTTTTTCGGGTGTGCCCGCTTTCCGCGGATAAATCGCGGGAGTGGGTGCATTTTTATCTATTATTATGACATTGCGTTCCTCTGTCCCGAAAACTCCGCGCGTTTTGCCGCCCAGCAGGCTTATCGCATAGCCTGCCTCGCCAAGTTCTTCCTTTGCGGAACGCGATTTGAGCGCGAGCATCGAGCCGCCGACTTTAACGAGCGGCAGGCAAAGCTCCGAAAGACTCGCGAGGCGTGCGACAGCACGGGAAAGCGTGAAATCAAACGTTTCGCGCATTCCTCCGACGGTTTTTGCCGCATCCTCTGCTCGGATATGAACCGTGCGGCAGTTTCGCAGCCCCGTTTTTTCAATGAGCGCATCGAGAAAGTCCAGGCGCTTTTTCAGCGAATCCATAAGCACGAATTCCGTATTCGGACACATTATCGCGAGCGGAACACCGGGAAAACCCGCCCCCGTGCCGACATCTGCCCCGCATCCGACGAGCTCTTTCGGCGCAAGTTTAAGCGGCAGAAGGCTGTCGATAAAATGCTTGTTTATCACCTCGTCGGGCTCCGTTATCGCGGTGAGATTGACACGGCGGTTGAAGTCGACAAGCATTTCATAGTATATCGCGAATTTTTCGGCAGTCAGTACGGTGTTCTCAAAACCGTTCAGGGCGAGAGCCTCGGAAACTTTCAGCGTAAATTCATTATTCGTCATTTTTTTCCTCCGCGGCGCACGCCGAACATGGCCCAAGGCCTCGTTTAACCGCTTCCTCGTATGTAATTTGAGTATAATCCCTGTTTTTGAGATATCGGCAGGTCGCGGAAAGATGATATTTCTTTCCCTTAGAGGTACAATAACAGACCTTTTCGGCATTTTCGCGTTCCGTAGGATTCTCTGTGGATGTATCACTTACGGAATTTGCTTCCGCCGACGATTCCTCCGGAGCCTCTATGCATATCCGGACGAGCTCTTTGCCGTAAAAATTTGCCGAATAGGTTCGCGTCTGGAGTTCTGCGATATCCGGGGAAGGCGGAATTACCGACAAGATGTCTTTTTCAGCCGTTGTGTTTTCATTTTTATCTTCTATGTCGTATTGAGCAAAGACCTTCTCTTCGGCCGCGTCATTGACCCCGAAAATTATTACCGCGACAAAAAGCAAAATGACGGCTGCCGCCGAAAAAATCTCTCCCGGTAACCCTTTCTTCTTCATTGTTTATTTTCCTGTTTTTCTCTATGTTTTTCGTCTGCGTTTATTTCTGCTTGCACAGCAGGCATACCGCCTGCGAGGATATTCCTTCTCCTGAACCCGTAAACCCCATGCCTTCTTCGGTTTTGGCCTTTACATTTACTGCGGCATCATCGATTCCGAGTGACACGGCGATATTCTCCCGCATTTTCTTGATGTGCGGCGCAAGTTTAGGCGCTTGAGCAATGACGGTGGCGTCAACATTGACGATATCAAACCCGTTTTGTTTAAGCAGTTTTACAGTCTCGCGCAAAAGAAAGTCACCCGAAACTCCTTCATATCGAGGGTCGTTATCGGGGAAATGCCCGCCTATATCTCCGAGCGCAGCAGCACCGAGCAGCGCGTCGACGACAGCATGCGAAAGGACGTCCGCATCGGAATGTCCCAGCAGACCTTTTTCATAAGGAATATCGACTCCGCCTATTATAAGACGGCGACCTTCGACGAGCCGATGTGCGTCATAGCCCATACCTATTCTTATATTCATGAATAGCCTCTCAAAAAACACAAAAGGGACGGCAAAAAACCGTCCCTCTGATTTGTAAACTTAGTCGCTGATATAAGGCAGAAGAGCGATCTGTCTTGCTCTCTTTATAGCTTCGGTAAGTTCACGCTGATGCATAGCACATGTGCTGGTTACACGGCGGGGAAGGATCTTTCCTCTCTCGCTGATGAACTTGCGAAGTTTAAGAGTGTCTTTATAATCGATCGAAGAGACCTTGTCAGCGCAGAACTGGCAGACCTTCTTTCTCTGTCTTCTCTTAAAGCCGTCTCTGTTGTAGTCGTTGCGCTCGGGACGTTCAGCACGCTCGGGACGCTCAGCACGAACCTCTTTGGTTTCGACGGCCTGGTTAGCAGTTTCTTCCATAGCAAAAACTCCTTTCGTATTTTAGAACGGCAGCTCTTCGTCGTCTATTCCTTTGACATCGGAGAAAAATTCATTATTATCCGATGTGTTGGAAAACGCTTCGGGTTCTCTCTTCGTTTCAGCGGGCGCTTCGGAAGCGAAGCTTCTTGAAGATGCGCCGGACTGCTTGGATTCACCGAACTGTACCTCGTCTACATATACGCGCGCGGTACGCTGGTTATTTCCGTTCTTGTCCTTCCACTGCTCAATGTGGAGGCTGCCGAAAGCGATTATAAGAGAGCCTTTTTTGAAGTATTTGGAAACGAATTCCGCTTGCTGCCTGAAAGCGATGCAATCTATAAAGTCTGTGGTCTGCTGATTTTCGCCCTCACCGGACTTGCTCTGGAATCTGCGATTGACCGCGATGGTAAATCTGAGATTCGGAACATTGTTTGCGGAATACTTTAACTCAGGATCCGCAGTCAGTCTGCCCATAAGAAAAACTTTATTAATGTTCATAAAATCCGTTCCTTTCGGTTTGTTTCAATTACTTCTTGATGATAATTGAACGCAACACGCCGTCCGTGATGTGATATACACGGTCAAGTTCTACAGGCAGAGTCGATTCGCTTTCAAAGTTAATGAGAACATAGTAACCTTCGGTCTCATAATTGATAGCGTAAGCAAGACGTCTCTTGCCCCATACATCAACACTGTCGATAGTTCCGCCATTATCGGTGATAAGCTTCTTGAACTTCTCGGTCGTTGCCTCAATAGCGGCATCGTCAAGAGTCTTAGTGCTCATAACGAAAATGGTTTCGTACTTGTTGGTAATCATACGAAATACACCTCCTTCCGGACATAAGGGGAGAAAATCTCCCAAGGAAAGTTTTGAGTTTTTCAAAACACTTCGCGGGATCTCTGTCCCGTAAAATATATTTTATATGATATACCTTATTTTGTCAATATAAAAACATGAAAGTTCAAATTAAATTCGGAATAAGGCGTGAAAATCCACGGCGCCTATTGACAAAACGGAAGAAAACAATTATAATTATACCGATAACAATTTACGCGAGGGGTATCAGTATGGCACGAATAGACAAAACCAACTACTATCTCGACATCGCACAGACGGTGGCTGAAAGGGGCACTTGTCTGCGCAGACGTTTCGGTGCCGTGATCGTAAAAAACGATACTATCATCAGTACAGGTTACGCCGGTGCACCCAGAGGCCGCCGGAATTGCTGTGATACCGGTTTCTGCCTGCGTCAGAAATACAACGTTCCCGCAGGTGAACGGTATGAGCTATGCCGTTCCGTACACGCGGAAGCAAACGCGATAATTGCGGCATCCCGTGATGAAATGCTTGACTCAACCCTCTATCTCGCGTGCATAAGCCCCGATTCAAAGGAAGTGCTGGGCGGAACAAGTCCGTGCTCTATGTGCCGCAGACTCATAATAAACGCCGGAATAAAAACGGTAATCGTCAGAGAAAATGCGATTGAATATAATGTATTCGACGTCGTACGAGACTGGGTCGAAGTCGACGACTCGCTGGCGCTTAAAAACGGATATTGATATGAAAAAACTCATTTCTCTGCTGTGTATTGCAGCCATATTTGTCATGTTGGTCTGCGCTGCCGTCCCGACCTGTGCTATCACCACGGAATATGTCATAAGATACAAACTCCCGACGGCATCCGCTCAGGGATGGGCGCTTTCAGCCGCGACAACGGCGCAAGCAGGTGCGATAAAACATGAAAAACACCCTTCGATCATGTTTACGTCGGATTCAAACAAGATCTCGTTTTCATACGATTTTATCGCCGAAAGCTTTCCGATAAACAAAAACTCTTCAAACCTCGCGTTAATGTTTTATCTGTATATAAGCAATGCGGATTCGTTCAAAACCGGTAAAAACTCATCCGGAGCCTTTTTTCTCTCAGTTGCAGACACGACATACAGTTGGGATTTCTCACAGCTTTCTCCTGAAAGCGGATGGACGCTCGTGACACTTAATCTGCGAACCGCGGACGTAATAGAGAAGCATACGGAATTTCCGACGGAAGAGCAGACGGTGCAGGCAACGGACACGGAAGGCAACACGACGACGCAGACGGTTTACATCGCGCCGGAATACGCGCGCTTCGGCATGCAGATCGAAAAATCGGACCTTTCAGCCTCCATAGCCCTGGACGACCTTCGCATAGTCACGCTTATTCTGAAAGAAGACGCGACCGAGATCGTCCCGATAAAGGACGAAATCAATGAAAAAGCGATTGTGATAGCAATCATCGCAGTCGCGGCTATAACGATCATTGTTATAATCGCATGCCGCTATTATGCGGAAAAAGAATTGCGCCGACGCAGAAAACTAAGACGCAGAAAAAAGCACGAAGCGGAACTTCTTGCAGCAGACCTCAACATAGACCCGCCTGAAGAGGACGAGCCGGAAAATCGATCGGAATAAAAATATGCGGAATGAAACTTTCATTCCGCATACTTTTTCGCACATTTTTTTGTCGGGTATTGACAAGCAGCGTTTTTCAGTATATAATAATTTTCAAAGACGGACAAAAGTCCGCGAAAAGCGCAGAAGCGCTGCGAAAACACATTCCGAACCATTGAAACGAACATGTATACCAAAAGGTATGCGGTACTTCATAAGAAGTGCGGCATATTTTTTTATTTTTAAGGAGAATTACAAATGGAAAACAGTTATTCCGCATTTAAAAAAGATCTCTCTCTGCATCTCAGAAAATTGCTCTACGCGGCACTTTGCCTTGCGCTTGCAATAGTTTTGCCGTTCCTGACAGGACAAATTCCTCAGATAGGCCGCGCGCTTTGCCCGATGCATATTCCCGTGTTGCTCTGCGGTTTCATCTGCGGCTGGCCATGGGGAGCCGCAATTGGATTTATCGCTCCCCTTCTGCGATTTCTGATGTTCGGCATGCCTCAGCCTTTCCCGACAGGAGTAGCGATGGCTCTTGAACTTGCTACATACGGCTTGCTTTGTGGATTGATGTATAAACTTCTGCCGAAAAAAATCCCATACATATATGTCACACTCCTTACGTCGATGATCGGCGGCAGAGTCGTCTGGGGTCTTGTTCGCTGGCTAATCGCGGGTTTGACGGAGTCCGAATTTCCGTTCTCAGCATTCATCGCAGGAGCGGTAACCAACGCAATCCCCGGGATAATCCTTCATATCGTGCTCATACCGATTCTCGTTATGGCACTTCGGAAAGCAAAACTCATTCTTAATAAATAAAAGGCAACGAAATGAACCTGACGGAAATTCTGACAGATCATGTCAGACGATATCCGCTCATGCAGCCATGTGATGCGGTAAAACTGATATATCAGAATGAATTCGGCGGCGGACATCTGATAAAAGATGATAAAATAAGCCTCCGACGACTTGAAGATGAATACAGGACGGTGGCACATGATCCGACCGCGCCGTTGTATGAAGATATCGGAAACGGGCTCGTGCGCGTAAATCTTGCGGCAATAAACACGAACGAATATTCTCTGCGGCAGCTTAATGATGTTTTTGTCCGTTCTGCCGAAACACATAACGGCTCTGCGAAAAGCTTCGCCGAAAAACTGCATACGGCAGAAAAAAGTTTTGCGGAATTCGGTTTCGCGTTTTCACCTGCCGCATTTGACGAATATCTTGAAAAATACCGTGAGGCAGGCTGCCCCGCGGTGTCACACAGCGAAACATACCGCATTTGCTACCATCCCGCATACCGTGTAGTGTCTTTGAAAATTTTCCGCGAATCAATAAAAATCTGATGAAACATCAAAAATGCCTCTGCATATGCAGAGGCATTTCGTTATAATGTTATATATTTCGGCAACCCGTGTTCCGTCGGGATATCAAGTTCTCCCTCAATGAGCGGGGCAATGTATTCGAGGATTTCTCTTTTCACGCCGCCGTCAGACGTTAAAAAGTTCTTCGGCACCTGTTTTATGACGTTTGCGACCTGTGACAGCGGAACAGTCTCAATATGTACGGAGTATGTCGACCCGGGGTCTCGCACGAACGCTGTCATGACACCCGTTTTTCCGTTAAGCGCCGCCTGCGCGGACTTTCTGCCGATGAGGACACTCTCGTCTATATCCGTTTTGGATGCGCAATGTCCCGCGCAGCGCTGCGGGAGGCTCAATTCCACCGCGCGGACTTTGCAGCCTATGCGTTCGCGGATGAAATGCTCAAGAGCCCTGCCCGTGCCCGCAAGGTATTTATGCCCGAAAATGTCGACCGCGCCGCTTTGCGTGGATGCGCTGACATATTCTCCGTTTTCATCTTGCAGCGCTTCCGGGACAACGACAACAACATTGGGCTTTGTTTTGAAAATCCTGCGCACGTCGTTCTCAAATTTATCATAATCGAACGGAACTTCAGGCATATAAATCAGATCCGCTCCGGGATGCCCGTAAAGCGACGGAACGCCTGCCGCTGCGGTGAGCCAGCCCGCGTCACGCCCCATTGTCTCGATGACCGTCACGGCTTTGACGGTATAAACGGCACAGTCGAGCGCGATCTCCTGCACGGTAGTAGCAATATATTTCGCCGCAGAACCGAAACCGGGTGTATGGTCGGTAAAAGCAAGGTCATTGTCAATGGTTTTCGGCACACCGATAATACGTATATCCCAATCACATGACTTTGAATAGTCGTAGATCTTTGACGCCGTATCCATTGAATCGTTACCGCCAATGAGAAAAAAGTATCTTATATCGTACTCGCGGAAAAGCGTGATGATTTTATCGTAGATATCTTTGTTTTCTTCCGGAGGTGGCATTTTTATTCTGCATGAACCGAGTACTGCCGCGGGGGTCCGTTCAAGCGCGTAAAGCGTGTCCTCTGTCGAAAGTCGTGAACCGATTTCTTCAATGCGCCCCGCAAGGATGCCTTCAACACCGTTTTTCGCGCCGAAGATCTTCCCGATGCGCGTGTCTTCACGCAACCCTTTTACGACGCCCGAAAGCGTTGCGTTTATTGCAACCGTCGGGCCGCCGGACTGAGCTATGAGCGCGTTTCCCGAAACAAACGTTCTTCCCATATCCCTACTCCTGTTTACCGCGGCGCTTTCTGCGCACCGCAAAAATCACGATACATATGACGGCAACGACGATAACGGCGCCAAGCAAGACCCATCCCGCCTCGCCGAGAGCCGAAAGGAGTTTCAGCAGTTCGGGGATGTTTCCGCCGAGCAAATAGCCGATTAAAAAGAATACAGCGCTTGAAAAGGCACTCGACAGAGACAGCCATAAAAGCATTTTTCTGCGCGGATAGTGTGTAAGCCCGAAAGAGATGACCGCAATGACCTGAAGTGACGGAATAAAACGCATGAGCATCATCGCAGGGCCGCCGAAACGGCATATTTTTTCTTTTGCTTTCGCAAGCCCTTCGTCGGTCGTCATGCTTTTGATTATTCTCCAGCTGAGGACTTTGTCGCCGAAATGGAAACATACTGCATAAAGCGCGAAGGAACCCGCGACGGCGCCCAATGCGTACATCGGACATGTCAGCCAGCCGCTGAAAGTTCCCGTCGCGGCAAGAATCCCGAGAGCGACAAGCAGCATGTCGGACGGCATGGGCGGAAAAACAAATTGGAGCACGGCGCAGACAAAAATGATCGCGCAAACCGCGAACAGATTCTGTGACGCCAAAATTTGCAGAATTTCATTGAGCGTTTGTTCCATTTTTGGGAAATTTCCTTTATACGTATTGATTTTTTGCGTTTTTGATGATAAAATGTAGAAAAATTGTATTTCGGAGAAAAAGATGCGAGCAAGAAAAAAGAAAAATCTCGTACCGCGCCTTGAACGCTGCGCGGAATATCTTACAGACCGTGTCGAGCCTGATGCGGAAAAACCCGTATGGCTCGAAATCGGCTGCGGCAAGGGTCGTTTCGCCGTAGGAATGGCACAGCTTTTCGACTGCAAATATTACGCGATGGAAAAAGTCCCCGACGTAATGGTCATGGCGGCGGAAAAAGGAGTGCAGGCCGCTCTGCCGAATCTTAAATTCATAATCGGCGACGCAAACGACCTGGAAACGATATGCCCCGAGCATTGCGTTGATATACTTTATCTTACATTCTGCGATCCGTGGCCGAAAAAGCGAGACACGAAACGCCGTCTTACATACCGCGCATTCCTCGAAAAATACAAACGCGTCCTCAAAGACAACGGAATCATATTTTTTAAGACCGATAATCAAAAGCTTTTCGAGTTTTCGGTTGAGGAAATGAAGCAGAACGGTTTTGAACTTTTCGATTATACGGAAGACCTTCACTCGTCGGATATCCCAAACCCGGTCTGTACTGAATACGAGACAAGATTTTCAGATCTCGGCCAGCCGATATACCACGTCAAAGCGCGTGTAATAAAATCGTCGGAAACGGACAAATCAGACGTATCTGAAATAAATCAATAAAACGGAAATATCAGCGGGATTGACTCCCGAAATACGCCCCGCCTGTCCGATGGACGACGGTTTGACCTCATTGAGTTTCTGGCGCGCTTCGAGGCGAAGTCCCGCGATTTTTTCATAATCGAAATCTTCCGGAAGCTTCTTCTCTTCAAGTTTGCGGAATTGTTCTATCTGCTGAGTCTGACGCTTGATATATCCTTCGTATTTCAGAGATATTTCGACCTGCTCGCAGACAGAATCCGGCAGCGGCTGACGGTCTTTGTCAACTGCGGCAAGAGCTTCGTAATCCAGCTCTGGACGGCGCATGAGGTCAGCAAGAGACACTCCGCTTATAACGGGCGCGGAATTCTTTTGCTCAAGCAAATCGCACAGCGTTTTATCGGGGCCGATATGCGTTCTCTCCATACGTGCCTGCTCTGCTCGTATTTTTTCCCATTTTTCAAGGAATTTACTGTATCTCGCGTCCGAAATGAGGCCTATATCGTGGCCTATCGGGGTCAGGCGCGCATCAGCGTTATCCTGACGAAGCACGAGACGGTATTCTGAACGGGAAGTCATTATTCTGTAAGGCTCCTGCGCGCCTTTCGTGATCAAATCATCGATGAGCGTGCCGATATAGCTCGTGCTCCTGTCGAGTATCATAGGCTCTCTGCCTTTGAGCTTAAGGGCGGCGTTAATTCCCGCGACTATGCCCTGAGCGGCGGCTTCCTCGTATCCGGAAGTGCCGTTAAACTGCCCCGCACCGTAAAGGCCGCTTATTTTTTTGAATTCGAGCGTTGCACGCAGTTCAAGCGGATCTACGCAATCGTATTCAATGGCATAACCTATACGCATTATCTGCGCATGCTCAAAGCCTTTGAGAGAGTGTATCATTTTTATCTGCACATCTTCGGGCAAAGACGACGACATGCCCTGTAAATACATTTCGTCCGTATCTTTGCCGAGAGGCTCAAGAAAAAGCTGATGACGCTCCTTGTCCGCGAAACGAACGATTTTCGATTCAATGCTCGGGCAATAACGAGGGCCTATTCCCGTTATCTCTCCCGTAAAAATCGGCGAACGGTCAAGGTTCTCGCGGATTATGCGGTGTGTTTCCTCATTTGTGTAAACAAGCCAACAAGGCTCGGTGTTTTCGCCTATATAAATATCCTCGTTTTCAAATGAAAACGGGGTTATTTTTTCGTCGCCGTCCTGACGTTCGAGCTGAGAAAGGTCAACACTGCGACGATTTATTCTCGACGGTGTGCCTGTTTTAAAACGCTGTAAACGTATCCCGAGCGCGGTAAGCTTGTCCGTAAGATGCGTAGCGGCGAACATACCGTCGGGACCACCTTCGTATGAGACCTGTCCTACGATTATTCTGCCGTTGAGATATGTACCGCTGCAAATTATCGCTGCTTTTACCGCGTATTCCGCCCCCATCGCGGTGGTCACGGACGTAACAGCGCCGTTTTCCACACCGATATCGACGATCTCCGCTTGCTTGACAAAAAGATTCTCCTGCGCTTCGACGGTCTGCTTCATCAGCTTCTGATATTCGCGTCTGTCCGCCTGAATGCGCAGCGAATGTACCGCAGGACCTTTGCCGCGGTTGAGCATGCGGCTTTGCAGAAACACTTTGTCCGCCGCTTTGCCCATTTCGCCGCCGAGCGCGTCAAGCTCTCGCACGAGATGCCCTTTGGCCGTGCCGCCTATTGAAGGGTTGCACGGCATATTTGCTATCGCGTCAAGATTTATCGTAAAAAGCAACGTCTGAAGACCGAGTCTCGCGCATGCAAGAGCCGCTTCGACCCCTGCGTGTCCTGCGCCGATAACGGCAACATCAAACGTGCCCGCGTCATAAAGTCCCATCTGAAATCCCCTATTTCCCTACACAAAAGCGTGAAAAAATATTTTCGGTTATCTGCTCCGACACTGTCTTGCCCGTTACTGATCCAAGCGCTTCTATCGCACGCTCAACATCCGAAAGTATCGCGTCCGCAGTCATGGTTATGTTATCCAAAGCGTGACGTAATTCCTCCTGCGCACGGCACAAACACTCATATTGGCGCAGATTCGTCACCGTGCCGTCCGTTTTCAGCTCTCCTCCGTCCGCAAAAAGCTCCCTAACCGCGGTTTCAAGCGCGCTGATTCCGTCGCCTGTTTTCGCGCTAACGAAAACGGTTCTGTCGAACCCGTCGGCGGCAAAACTTTTTGCGTCCGAAAGATCGCTCTTATTAAATACGGCTATTTTTTTCGCTTCAACGCCTCTGATATCGGAGATTATCTGCGCGTCATCGTCATTTTCATCACGCGACATATCAAAAACCGCAAGAATAAGATCCGCGCTGTCAAGCTTTTCTCGCGCAAGGCGCACGCCTATTTTTTCCACCGTGTCATCCGTGGCATGTATACCCGCAGTATCCGAAACAACGAGTTTGAGCCCCGCAAATTCTGTTTTTTCTTCCACTATATCACGCGTCGTACCTGCAACATCCGTGACGATACTGCGGTCATAGCCGAGGATACGATTCATAAGACAGCTTTTTCCTACGTTCGGTTTGCCCGCAATGACGGTTTTTATACCGTCTTTTATCATTTTACCTGTGGAAAAAGTGTTTCTGGCGGCGCAGACTTTATCATAAACATCGCGTATCTCAGAGCCGAGAGTTTCGGGCGAAACATCCGCTATTTCATCGTCCGGGTAGTCAATGAATGCAAGTATCTGCGCGGAAACATTTACAAGCTGCTCACGCATCGCGTCGATACTCCTTGAGAGGTGACCCGACAACTGCGACGCCGCGGCTTTCGCCTCGTTTTCGGATTCGCTGTCTATAAGGTCGATTACCGCTTCCGCCTGTGCAAGGTCGAGTTTCCCGTTGAGAAATGCGCGTTTTGTGAACTCGCCGCCATCAGCCTGCCGCGCACCGTTTGCAATAAGCAACTCAAGCACGCGCCGTATAACGGTCATGCCGCCGTGGCACGAAATTTCCGCGATATCCTCACCCGTATAGCTGTGCGGAGCGTGAAACACCGTCACAAGAACATCGTCTATCGCAGCGCCGCCGTCGAGTATAAAACCGTGAACCGCGGACGCCTGCGGAGCCGAGCAGATGTCCTTTGAAAATATTTTATTTGCCGTGCTGAGCGCATCACGTCCCGAAACACGGATCACCCCTATCGCCGCGCGGTAAGGCGCCGTGGAAAGGGCACAAATCGTATCTTCGTTATAATTTTTCATATCAAAAAACAAAGATGGACGAATACGGTTTTCACCCGTATCATCCATCTTTCATATTATCGGTCTTCTTCGTCGCCGTTATCGGACGTATTGAATGGCTTGGGTGTTGTCGCGGGGCGGCTGTATTTATTGGCGTTATAGTTGTTGCGGCTGCCGTTGTAGGGCTTTTTGCCGTAAGACTGTCTGGGCTTGTACTCTGCCGCGTCGGGTCCGGTATAAGATATGACGACACGTCTGTTGGGTTCTTCGCCAATGGAATATGTGGTTATGTTTTCCATATCCTGAAGAGCGGAATGTATCATACGTCTCTGATACGCACTCATCGGATGAAGAGTCATCTTTCTGCGGTTTTTCAATACCTGTTTTGCCGCCTTTTCAGCGACCTTTGCAAGCTTGGACTGGGATTTTTCTCTGAAATTATTGATATTGAGCGCCACTTTGAAATGATGTTCTTTGTCCTTGTTTACATAAAGAGCAAGAAGGAACTGGAGCGCTTCGACTGCACCTCCCTGCTTACGCTGGAACACGGACGCATCGTCGCCGTTGACCTGAATATTCATATTTTCACCGTCAACTTCGATATCAATGGTATAATCGGTCATGCCCATGATGTCGAACATTCCGGTAAGGTAATCTTCGACCATACTTTTTGCATCTGCCTGTTTGACGGTGACTTTAATTACCGCGTTCTTATTTCCTATTCCGAGAAACCCTTTATTGGGATATTCCACTATTTCGTAAGAAAACTGCGTCTGATCGAGGTTTAGTTCGGCACAAGCGGCCTCTACCGCCGCTTCTACGGTTTTTCCGGAAAAATTCTGTTCCATTGTTTTTCTCCTCCTTATTTGTTATCGGAATCCGCGTTCTCATCCACAACGATCACTTCAGAAGGTTTCGCGGCTTGTTCACGCTTTATTTTGTCTATCTGATTGTAGTTGAGTTTCTTTTCCTTGACCTGCTTTTTCTCTTCCTTTTCGGGTTTGACGACAAGCTTGAGAATGAATACCTGGGCAATGGAAAGAAGGTTGGAAACGATAAGATAAATGCAGACACCGACATTGAATGAATACGCGAAGATCATCGAGATTATGGGCATGGTGTAGAGCATCGCGTTCATTCCAGGAACCGCGGGCTGCTTCTGATTCTTAGGTGTATTGATTTTTGTGGTTATCCAGCTTGCAAGAAAAGAAGTTATACCGCAGATAATGGGAAGAATTATGAACCAGGACCACAGACCGTAATCGGAAGGCTTCGCACCGAGTTCAAGTCCGAGAAAGTTCATGTTTACGGGTTCGAAATTTTCGGGAAGAAGATCTTTAACCAGATCAAAATTTGCTTTGTCGTGCATCGTCTGTGCGATGACGATTTCATTTATTTTTATCCAAGATTCGGTAAGATTTTCTATTTTGTCAGAAAGAGCTTTAACTATGCTCTCAATGCCGCTGTTGTAAAAGACCGTAGTAATGGCAGTTATTGTCTGTATGCCAAGGCCGCTGATATACCACAAAGGTCTGCGGATGGCGTTCCAAAGACCGAAAATTATCGGAAACTGAATAAGAGTCGGCAGACATCCCGCGCTCTGGCTCACGCCTTCCTTATGATACAGCTCTTGCAGTTGCTCGTTGTATTTCGGATTTCTGGGATCGTTTTTGTATCTTCTTTTAAGTTCTTCGAGCTTCGGCTGTAATTTTTGCTGTTGAAGTCTGCTTTTTTCGGTTTTGATGGAAAGAGGAAAGAGAAGAACTTTTGCTATTATCGCGAAAATTATTATTGCCCAGCCATAGTTGCCTACAAGCATGTAGCATAACTTAAGAAGCATTGCTATCGGATAATAGACGAGCTCTAAGATGTTTTCAAAAATGTTCATTCCTGAGGTATCTCCTTATTTTTTTGGGAGGAACGGGATCATACCCGCCTTTACATAAAGGATTGCAACGCAAAATTCTCCATACGGTAAGCCCTGTACCTTTGACGAACCCGAACTTCTCGTATGCTTCAATCGCATACTGCGAACAGGTAGGTACGAACCTACAGCATGGAGCCTTATACGGCGATATGTGTTTACGGTAAAATGTGATGAAAAAAATGGCGATCCTGCGCATTTTTAATTCCCTTGTTTATCCGTCTTTTCACTTGTCGACAGAGAAGGGTGTGAGGAGTGGTATATCTCTGCTTTTGAAAGTGCGATCTTAAGATCTCTCATAACTGCCGCCATAGGAACATGAGGAGTTTTTGTCCTTGCAACAAGTATTATATCGAATCCCGTTTCAAGATCCGGCTCGATGAGCCTGTACGCTTCTCTCATAACACGTCTTGCTCTGTTGCGCTGAACCGCGGTACCTATTTTTTTGGCCGAGGTGAGCCCGAGTCTGTTGACGTCAAGTTTATTTTTACGCCAATAGACCACAACGCACGGCAAAGCCTGTGAACGTGCTTTGGAATACAGTTGCCTGTAGACACGATTATCCTTTATGGCTAAAGTCTTTTTCATAATTTTGCCGTCACGGATTGAGTCCGGACAAAAGCTCTCCTTTCAGAGAAAAAAAGAACCGATTAGCGACTTCGAATCGGAAACCGGTTCCGTTTATTTCATCCTGATTACAGAGAGAGCTGCTTTCTGCCTCTGGCACGTCTTCTTGACAGTACTTTTCTTCCGTTAGCAGTCTTCATTCTCTTGCGGAAGCCGTGTACTTTGCTTCTCTGTCTCTTTTTGGGCTGATATGTTCTTACCATAATGACACAATACCTCCTTATGAAATGGTGCTCTTCGAATATTATACAGCATTTTTTATGTGTTTGTCAAGTCCATATTTAGAATTTTTTCCGAAATATCGTTAAATTTTTTCAAGAATTTTTTTCATTTTGAAATAAAAAAGACCTTGCAAAAAGAATATATATATGGTATAATATTATATAATTAATAATTATAGTTATTTATAAAATATATTTTTAATTATACCGATTTTTTACGGAGAAAAAAGATGCAGACATTCAAAAATGTATGGGAAAAAGCACTTGAAAGGCTCTCAAAGAACCTTTCTCCCACAACGATGGATCTTTGGATAAAAACCATTTTGCCTGTAGGATATGAGGACGACTGTGCAGTACTGCTGGTTGAGACAAATTTCCAGCGTTCTATAATAATGACAAAATACTGCGACGTTATAAAAGAAACACTTTCTGACGTCGTGGGTTTCGATATGGATATAAACGTCGTTACTTCGGAAGATAAACGATATGCTTCAAAACAAAAACTCATTCCCGCGGCGGAAATAGAAGATCCGACAGAACTCCCACAGAATACAACATTCTCCGAATATACGTTTGATAATTTTATAGTCGGAGATTCAAACAAACACGCTCACGCTGCTTGTCTCGCTGTCGCAAACAACCCCGCAAAAGCGTACAATCCACTTTTCCTTTACGGAAATACCGGCTTGGGCAAAACCCACCTGCTTAAAGCAATAGCAAATGAGATAGCAAAGAAATTTCCGACATACAAGATCCTTTACATAAAAAGTGAAGACTTCATTAACGAGCTCATTCAATCAATGACAAATCAGACCATGCAGCAATTTAAAGCAAAATACCGCACCGTTGATGTGCTGCTCGTGGACGATATACAGCTTATCGCCGGTAAAAACCAGATGCAGGACGAGTTCTATTATACATTCGACGCTCTTTATGAAAAAAACAAACAAATAGTTCTTGCGTCAGACCGCCCGCCGAGAGATATACAGCTTCTTGAAAGCCGTCTGCGTTCGAGATTTGAATCCGGTATAATAACAGACATTTATCAGCCCGAATATGAGCTGAAAGTCGCTATTATAAAAATGAAAGAAAAAGAATACGGAGTCGAATTACCTGAAGAAGTAATTGATTTTGTCGCAATGCACGTCAAAAACAATATCCGTCAGCTCGAAGGCGTTCTGAAAAAGATACTTTCTTTCAAACTCATTTCAAATTCTCAGCCTACAATAGCAATAGCGCAGAGCGCAATAAGGGATATAAATAATGAAAACGAACCTCTTCCGGTGATCGTTGATAAAATAATTTCCGAAGTAAGTAAAGAATTTGATACAAGCGAAGAAGATATCAAAAGTAAAAAGCGTATCGAGAGTATTACTTTCGCACGTCAGATATCGATGTATATAATGCGCGAAATAACAGATATGTCTCTGCCTGAAATAGGCGCACAGTTCGGCGGCAGAGATCATTCAACGGTTCATCATGCAATAAGAAAAATCGAAGTCCGTGTTGAAGAAAATCCGATCCTTAAATCAAGAATAGAAGATATTATAAAAAGAATCAAGGAAAAATAACTTTTCAACACAATTATCGACATCAATATACAGTTTTAAATTTTTCTTCTTTTTTATCTCCGTTTTTTGCACACAGTTATCAACTTTAATTAAACTTTTACAACCGTTTCCACAAACTTAATATCGGAAAATGAAAGTCTGTGTAAAATGTATATTTTTTCCACATCGCGTCAACTGCCGTTTTTTCCCTGTATAATCGCGCTAAAAGCAATTTTGCACAGTATCGACACCCCCTACTACTACTAAAAATTATTATTTTTATCTTTTTTACATAAAGGAGATGCGTTATATGAAATTTTCGTGCGATAAAAATGCGCTGTTTGAAGCCTGCATGACTTCTTCAAAAGCAGTTGCTCAAAAAAGTTCTCTTCCGGTTCTCGAAGGACTTCTTCTCAACGCGTCTGATGACGGAAAACTTACGGTTTCCGGCTTTGATCTTGAAATAGGTATAGAAACATATCTCGATGTTAATGTCACAGAGGCTGGAAATGCAGTCGTTCCTGCAAAAATATTTTCCGATATACTTAAAAGTGTAGAGGAAGGCGAAGTCTTTATTTCCACAGAGCAAAACAACTCCATGAATATAGTATGCGGAGTGACAAATTTCAGAATACAGTATTTTGACAGTGAAACATATCCAGAAATGCCGTATATAGCAAATACAGATACGTTGGTACTTAAACAAAGCGTATTCCAGAGCATGCTTAAACAATCTGTCTTTGCGATGGCTATTGCGGATTCACGCGTTGCTCTGACGGGCGCTCTGTTTGAAATCAACGGAAATGAATTTACAGTGGTCTGTACAAACACATTTAAACTTGCCATAAGAAAAGAAACCATTGAAAACAATACCGGAAAAGATTTCAAGATAATAGTTCCAGGGAAAATTCTTTCAGAAATACTGCGTATGATATCCGACTGTGACGAAGATATACGTCTTGGCATTTCGGATAAACATATTATATTTGAATACGATAACGTAAAAATAATCTCACGTCTTATAGACGGCAATTATCTTAACTATAAAGGCCTCATTCCTTCGTCTTACAAAACAAATGTTTTCGTAAAAGCAAAGGAAATAAAAAAGCCGATTGAACGTGCGTCGATATTGCTTACGGATGAAAAAGTAAAAATACCGGTAAAATGCAGTTTTGCGTTTGATTCTGTAATAGTTACATGCAGAAGTTCTTCCGGCGATACTTTCACAGACGAGGTATCTGCGAAAATAGAAGGTGCAAATATAGATATAGGATTCAATCACAAATATCTGCTCGACGTGCTAAATGCGTGTGACTGTGAAGACATAGTCATTCATCTCAATTCTTCGCTTTCGTCGATGAGCATGTCTCCTGCCGACAGTGATAAATTTATATTCCTCGTTTCACCTATGAAACTCAAGAACGAATAATGTATATTAAAAAAATAGAGCTTGAAAATTACAGAAACATTTTCTCTTTGTCTCTTGATCTTAGTCCCGGAGTAAATGTATTTGTAGGCGATAATGCTCAGGGAAAAACAAATATAATAGAAAGCATATGGCTTTTTTCCGCATGCAAGAGTTTCAGAACGACGAATGAACGCGATATGATAATGTCGGATAAAGAAAATTCCGTCGTAACCGGAACATTCGAAAAAAACGGGCGTGATTATAAAGCTGAAATAAGGCTTTCGAGGCAAAAAAGACGTGAAATAACTCTCAACGGCATAAAGGTGCGACCGAAAGAGTTACTCGGACAGTTTGCGTCGGTGTTGTTTTTTCCGGAACATCTTTCCCTTATAAAAGACGGTCCCGAAGAAAGGCGTAAATTTCTCGATTTTTCGATATCTCAGATAAAACCGAGGTATTATGATATTCTTGCGGAATACAACAAAGTAATTGCACAGAGAAACAGATTGCTCAAGGATGAATATCCGGACATAGGCGTGCTTGACGTTTACGATATGAAAGCCGCAAAATTATCATGCATTATATCAAAGACGCGTTCTACTTATACCGCAAAACTTGAACAAAAAGCAAAAGATGTAATGGCTGAAATATCGGGCGGAAAAGAAATTCTTTCACTTGGATACGAAACGGAAGCCACGTCATTTTCTGAAGCGGAAATGCTTGAGATATTAAGAAAGAACCGCGAAACAGACTTACGCGTGGGATATACTTCGGTCGGAGCCCATAAAGACGATCTGCGTATATATATAAATGATATGGAAGCGAAGAATTTCGCGTCCCAAGGGCAGCAAAGATCATGTGTCATGAGTATGAAGCTTGCGGAAGCGGAAATGCTCTATGAACTTTACGGTGAATATCCGCTTATACTGTTTGACGACGTATTTTCGGAGCTTGATATGTACCGTAAGAATTACATAACCGAAAAAATACGCGGCAAACAGGTAATAGTAACAACATGCGATGAACGGTTCGATTTTGAAAGAGCAAAGGTTTTTCGCGTAATAAACGGTTACGCGGAGGAAAACGTATGTTTATAAATGCCGGAATGAACTGTATGCTGTATGAAAAAAACATCATCGGCATATTTGATATAGAAACTTCAACTCAGGCGGAGTCCACACGAGATTATCTTACGGCGGCTCAAAAAAAACTGCGAGTCGTTAATGTGGCATACGACCTGCCGAAGACGTTCATTATTTACCGAGACGGCGGTGAAACGACTGTATATCTGTCGCAATATTCCGCGTCCGTACTTATGAAGAGAAAAACAGAAAGGACATATAAGTAATGGCAGACATCAAAACAACGGACAAATATGACGAGACTCAAATTCAGGTTCTCGAAGGACTTGAGGCTGTCAGAAAAAGGCCCGGTATGTATATCGGCTCGACGTCGGTAAAGGGTCTTAACCATTTGGTATATGAAATTGTTGATAACTCTATCGACGAAGCGCTTGCCGGATACTGTAAGAACATATATGTTACTATAAACAAAGGCAACATAGTGACCGTAGAGGACGACGGCCGAGGTATTCCTGTCGGTATACATCCGAAAATGGGTATTTCAACAATAGAGGTCGTTTATACAATTCTTCATGCCGGAGGCAAATTCGGCGGAGCAGGCTATAAAGTCTCGGGTGGTCTGCACGGTGTCGGTGCGTCAGTTGTAAACGCGCTTTCAGAGTGGCTTGAAGTCGAAGTGTACAACGGTTCGGATATATATTTTCAGCATTATGACCGCGGTATTGCCAAAGAACGTGTAAAGACTATCGGAAAAACTTCAAAAACAGGCACAAAATGTACTTTCATGCCTGATGCGCAGATATTTGAAACACTCGAATTTGAATATGACGTATTGCTTAACAGAATGCGTGAACAGGCATTCCTCAATGCGGGCGTACATATAATCTTCACCGATAATCGCGGCGAAGAGCCGGTTGTTAACGATTTGCGCTACGAAGGCGGTATTAGGACTTACGTCGAATATATCAATGAGAACGCTCATTGCACGGGATTGCACGACATAATTTACGTTTCTCAGGAAAACGAGAATAATTCCGCGGAAATAGCGCTCCAGTATACGGAGTCTTACAGCGAAAGACTTTATTCTTTTGCAAATGATATACGCACTACCGAAGGCGGTACGCATGAAGCAGGATTCAAAGCCGCACTTACGGCAGTTATAAACGATTACGCAAGAAGATACAAGTTTCTTAAGGAAAAAGATGAAAATCTTTCGGGCGAAGATGTCCGCGAAGGTCTCACCGCAGTTATTTCAGTCAAACTGACAGAGGCTGAATTCGAGGGGCAGACAAAGACGAAGCTCGGAAACTCCGTCATGCGCGGTGTTGTGAGCAATCTTGTGTCCGAAAAACTCTCGGCTTTCTTGGAAGAAAATCCCGCAATAGCAAAATCGATAGTAAATAAAGCCACGATGGCACAGCGAGCCCGCGAAGCGGCGCGTAAAGCCCGCGAGGAGACACGCAAAAAATCTGCGCTTGACTCAGGTCAGATGCCCGATAAACTGCGCGATTGCAACGAACGTGACCCGGCGCTGACAGAATTATATATCGTCGAGGGTGACTCGGCAGGCGGCTCCGCAACACAGGGACGTGACTCGCGCTTCCAGGCCATTCTTCCTCTTTGGGGAAAAATGCTCAACGTCGAAAAAGCAAGAGCTGATAAAATCTACGGAAACGATAAGCTCTCCCCTGTCATAACCGCTCTCGGTTCCGGTCTGGGCGAAGATTTCAATATTGAAAAACTCCGTTATCATAAGATAATAATTATGGCCGATGCCGATGTTGACGGTGCGCACATAAGAACGCTTCTGCTTACATTTTTCTTCCGTTTCATGCGTCCGCTCATAGAGCAGGGATATGTTTACTCAGCAGTTCCACCGCTTTATAAGCTCACACGCGGCAAGACCGTACGCGTGGCATACAGCGATGAAGAACGTGATGCCATAAGCGCGGAAATGCGCGGCGACAACCCGAACGTGAAGATAGACATCTCACGATTCAAAGGTCTCGGTGAAATGAACCCGGAGGAACTTTGGGAAACGACCATGGATCCTGAAAAACGCACATTGCGACGTATAGAACTCGAAGACGCTGTCGCTGCAGACAGAATTTTTACTGTCCTTATGGGTGAAGACGTCGAGCCGCGCCGTGAATATATCGAAGAAAACGCAAAATACGCGGTCAATCTGGACTATTAAGAGGTGATGAGTTATGGCAGACAGTAAGAAGAGAAAAAATGTTGATTATAACCCCGAGGACATAATGTTCCCGGATCAGGTCATAACCTCATCCGAGCTTGTCCATGAGATGAAAACAAGCTATATTGAATACGCGATGTCGGTCATCGTCAGCCGTGCGCTGCCGGATGTTCGTGATGGCCTTAAGCCTGTTCATAGACGTATTCTTTATGCGATGTACGAAGACGGGCTGACACGTGATAAGCCTTACAAAAAATGTGCTACCGCAGTCGGTGACGTCCTCGGTAGATATCATCCTCACGGCGACGCATCCGTTTACGATGCGCTCGTACGTTTGGCGCAGGACTTTTCGCTGCGTTATCCTCTCGTTGACGGTCACGGAAACTTCGGTTCAATAGACGGGGATCCTCCGGCTGCTTACCGTTACACAGAAGCGAGAATGAGCCGTATGGCGGACGAAATGCTCCGCGATATAGACAAAGAAACCGTCGATTGGGACCCAAACTTTGACGAGACACGCAAAGAACCTCGTGTTCTGCCGAGCCGCTTCCCGAATTTGCTGGTAAACGGTTCCTCTGGTATCGCTGTAGGTATGGCGACGAATATTCCTCCGCACAACCTGGGAGAAGTCATCGCCGCGACACTGCTTGTGCTTGACAATCCGGACGCGACGCTTGATGATTTGCTGCAATGCGTCAAAGGCCCGGACTTCCCGACAAGAGGTATAATCATGGGCAGACGCGGTATCCGTGCCGCATATGCGACGGGCCGCGGTCATATAATCGTAAGAGCGCGTACCGAGTTTGAAGAATTCGGCAAAGCGCACGACAGAACGAGAATAATAGTTACCGAGCTGCCGTATCAGGTAAATAAACGTCAGCTTGTAAAAAATATAGCCGATCAGGTTCACGAAAAACGTCTTGAAGGCATTTCCGACTTGCGTGAAGAATCGGGCAAGCACGGAATGCGAATAGTAATAGAGCTTAAAAAGGACGCAAATCCTCAAGTAGTGCTCAACAGACTCTTTGATCAGACGCAGATGCAGACGACGTTTGCCGTCAATATGCTCGCGCTTGTCAACAATCAGTCGCAGCCGAAGATACTTTCGCTGCGCCACATAATCGACGAATATATCGCGTTCCAGAAAGAAATCATTACAAGAAGAACGGCTTACAATCTGCGCAAAGCTCAGGAAAGGGCTCATCTGATCGAAGGCCTTCTCATTGCTCAGGCAAATATTGACGAGGTTATAAGAATAATCCGTAATTCTTATGATGATGCGAAGGAAAATCTGATGCAGCGTTTCGGACTTTCCGACGTGCAGGCGACGGCGATACTTGAAATGCGTCTTAAAGCGCTCCAGGGTCTTGAAAAAGAGAAGCTGCAGGCGGAATACGACGAGATCAAGAAGAAAATCGACTACTACAACGAGCTTCTCAGTTCCGAAGCACTTCTTGTTAAGGTACTGCGCGACGAATTGACCGCGATAAAAGAAAAATACAGCGACGAACGTGTTACCGAGATACAGGACGTCGAGGACGAGATAGATATCGAAGACCTTATCGAGGAAAAAACGTGCGTTTACACGCTCACGCATTTCGGTTATATCAAACGTATCCCGCAGGATGTATATAAGGTTCAGAACAGAGGCGGTAAAGGTGTTTCCGCGCTCAGGACGCGCGAAGAGGATTACCCCGAGCAGTTGTTCATAGGCTCAACGCACGACACGCTGCTTTTCTTCACGACAAAGGGCCGCGTGCATAAGCTCAAGGGCTATATGATACCTGAATCCTCACGCCAGGCAAAAGGCATGAACGTCGTTAACCTGTTACAACTCGCGGAAGACGAAAAAATAACTTCCATGATACCGATAAACGAGTTTATGGACGGATATTATTTCAATATGGTGACTCGCCGCGGTATTTCCAAGAGAAGCCGTATGAAGGATTACGTAAATATCAGGAAGAACGGTCTGAACGCTGTTGATCTCGACGAGGGCGACGAGCTTGTTTCCGTCCATCTTACTGACGGCACAAAACAGATGATAGTTGCGTCTCACAGCGGTCTTGCGGTGCGATATGACGAAAACGAGGTCCGTGTAATGGGACGTCAGGCCCGCGGTGTCCGTACGATACGTCTGGCGGAAGACGATTATGTTGTGGGTATGGTAGTCGTAGATGACTCGCAGAAAGTTCTCACCGTTACCGAGAACGGCTACGGCAAGCGTACGTCGTTCGATAAATTCACAGCGCATCGGCGCGGCGGCAAGGGAATGAGGGCGCATAAGATAAACGAGAAGACAGGCCTTCTCGCGGGAATCCGTGCAGTCAATGAAGACGAGGATATCATAGTGATGTCTTCCGACGGTATAATAATCCGCGTAAAAGTCAAGGATATACCCGAATACAGCAGACAGTCCGGCGGTGTACGCATAATGCGCTTCGCAGATGATGTGAAAGTTATTAACATAGCGATTCTTGACGGAGACAGCGACGAGGAAGTCCCGACGGCGGAAATAGACACGAGTGATGTCGTCGAGGAAGACGCCTCCGATAAGGATACAGAAGAAATTTCAGAAGAGAATATTGCAGAAAAGGAAACAGCAGATGAATAATACCGAAAAAACGATGGAGAAGATAGTTAATCTCTGCAAAACAAGAGGTTTTATCTACGCCGGCTCCGAAATATACGGCGGACTTGCAAACACATGGGACTACGGCCCGCTCGGCGTTGAGCTGAAAAACAACGTCAAAAAGGCATGGTGGCAGAAATTTATACAGGGCAACAGATATAACGTCGGTCTCGACGCTGCTATTCTTATGAATCCCCAGACATGGGTCGCGAGCGGACATCTTGCGGGATTTTCCGACCCGCTTCTCGACTGCCGTGAGTGCCACGAGCGTTTCCGTGCGGATAAGCTCATAGAGGATTGGACGGCGGCGGAAAATTACACTCTTCCTAAGCCGATAGATGCTTTTTCTCAGGCGGAGATGAAGGATTTCATCGAAGAGCATAATATTCCATGCCCCACCTGCAAAAAGCATAACTTTACCGATATACGCCAGTTCAACCTTATGTTCAAAACGTTCCAGGGCGTTACCGAAGATGCGAAAAACACCGTTTATCTGCGTCCCGAAACTGCGCAGGGCATATTTGTCAACTTCGCAAACGTACAGCGTACAGCGCGCAAAAAGCTTCCTTTCGGTATCGGTCAGATAGGCAAATCTTTCCGCAACGAGATAACTCCGGGAAACTTCATCTTCCGTGTACGCGAGTTTGAGCAGATGGAACTTGAATTTTTCTGCAAACCCGGCACAGACCTCGAATGGTTCAACTATTGGCGTAATTTCTGCCATGAATGGCTGCTTTCCATTGGTCTGAGAGATGAAAATATCCGTCTGCGTGACCACGATCCCGAGGAGCTATGCTTCTATTCCAAAGCAACGACCGACTTTGAATTCCTTTTCCCGTTCGGATGGGGCGAACTTTGGGGCGTTGCGGACCGCACCGACTACGATCTGACACAGCATCAGAATACTTCCGGCAAAGATCTCTCGTATTTTGATCCCGAGACCAACGAAAGATATATACCTTATGTCATCGAGCCGAGCCTCGGTGTTGAGCGCAGCGTTCTCGCGGTGCTTTGCGACGCATACGATGAAGAAGTCGTTGACGCAGAAAAGAACGACACGCGTGTTGTAATGCATTTGCATCCTGTTCTTGCTCCCGTCAAGGCGGCAGTTCTGCCCCTTTCAAAGAAACTCAACGAAGGAGCAGACAAAGTTTTCGAAGAGCTGCGTAAGCATTTCAATGTTGATTTTGATGACGCGGGCTCTATCGGCAAGCGTTACAGACGCCAGGACGAAATCGGCACGCCTTTCTGCATCACATACGACTTTGACAGCGAGAACGACGGCTGTGTGACCGTCCGTGACAGAGACACTATGCAGCAGCAGCGTATAAAAATCGATGACATTGTTAAGTTCATTGAAGATAAACTCGTTTTTTGAAAGGTTTGACCTGAACACCTATGATACTTATAGATGAATACAGACTGAAACTTGAAGACCTCGGCAAACAGATAAAAGAGCTCGCGTCGGCGCTGAAACTTGATCAGCTCAAGACTCGTCTTGCGGAACTTGAAGAAAAAAGCTCCGCACCGGACTTCTGGAACGATATGGACGCGTCTCAGCGCATCCTCACCGAACAGAAGGGCATTAAAGAGCAAATCGTGAAGTACAATGCGCTCGTTGCGATGTACGAGGACGGGCAGACTCTCGTTGAAATAGCCATTGAAGAGGGTGTCGAAGGGCTTGAAGAAGATATAATCAAGGCTGTTGATGATATCGAAAAGGAGCTCGAAAAGCAGACTTTGGAGACGCTGTTGAGCGGTGAATACGATAAGTGCAATGCAATTCTCACCCTCCACCCCGGCGCAGGCGGTACTGAGGCGCAGGACTGGGCGCTCATGCTTTACCGTATGTATACCCGTTTCGGAGAGCAGCACGGCTATAAAGTCAAAGTGACAGACTTGCTTGACGGCGATGAAGCCGGAATAAAGAGCGCAACAATAGTTATTGAAGGCTTGAATGCCTACGGATATCTCAAATCCGAGTCGGGCGTTCATCGCCTTGTACGCGTTTCTCCGTTCGACGCTTCCGGCAGAAGACATACTTCTTTTGCGTCGGTCGAAGTCGTCCCCGAAATCGCTGATGACAAGACCATAGATATCCGCGACGAAGACCTTATCATTGAAGCACACCGTGCAAGCGGCGCCGGCGGACAGCATGTCAACAAGACCGACTCAGCCATCCGTATCATTCATAAGCCTACGGGTATAGTTGTCGGATGCCAAAACGAGCGCAGCCAGAAGCAGAACAAAGAGCAGGCTCTGCGCATGCTAAAAAGCAAGCTTCTCGAAATCAAAGAGCGCGAACATCTTGATAAAATAGAAGATATCAAAGGCGATCAGATGCAGATTGCATGGGGCTCACAGATTCGTTCATACGTCTTTATGCCTTATACGCTCGTGAAAGATCACCGTACAAACTATGAAATGGGCAATATAAACGCCGTTATGGACGGAGATCTTGACGGATTTATCAATGCCTATCTCAAATATATCAAATAATGGAACTTACAACGCCGAGCGTGATTAAGAATATCCTCGAAAGATACGGATTCACGTTTTCAAAGTCCCTTGGTCAGAATTTTCTTATCAATTCCGCTGTCCCGAAAAGGATAGCGGAATCTTCCGACATTGATGAAAGCTCCGAAGTGCTCGAAATCGGCCCCGGGATAGGATGTCTGACGAAAGAACTCGCTTTACGCGCGAAGCATGTCACGGCAGTCGAGATAGATAATCGTCTGCTTCCTATACTCTCGGAGACGTTGGCGGAATTTGATAATGTTGACGTAATAAATGATGACATCCTTAACTTCGACATTTCCGCTCTTTGCGCCGAACGAGGAGGAAAGCCTCTTACTGTCTGCGCAAATCTGCCGTATTACATAACAACGCCGATAATAATGGCGCTTCTGGAAAGCGGTGCGCCGATAAAGAGTATTATAGTCATGGTACAGAAAGAACTTGCCCAGCGCTTTTGTGCCGGCCCCGGCGGTAAAGACTATGGCTCAGTTACCGCGTCGGTCGCATATTACGCGAATGTCAGGACGCTTTTCGGAGTGTCCGCCGGATCGTTCATGCCTGCGCCGAAAGTCGATTCTGCGGTGCTACGGTTCGATATCAAGAAAGAGCGTGTTGCTGTAAATTCGACGGACGAGCTTTTCCATGTCATTCGCGCCGCGTTTGCGATGCGCAGAAAGACTCTTGCGAACAATCTGCGAGCTTCGTACGGATTTTCAAGCGAAAAAACCGCAGAAATATTGCAAAGAGCGGGACTTGAGGCCGCTGTTCGCGGTGAAACCCTCTCTCTTGAAGATTTCGCTCACCTTGCGGATGCTATAACGGCTGAAAAGCGAGAACTGCATCTGAAATAAGGAAAAAACTTTAAGACAAACAGAATCCCTTGCGGAATTGCCGCAAGGGATTCTGTTTTTATGGTTTTCAGTTCTTTTTGATGAGGTCTTTGCCCATGTACGGACGGAGAGCTTCAGGAATTGTGACAGAACCGTCCTTGTTCTGGCAGTTCTCGAGAATTGCCGCGACGGTACGGCCGACTGCAAGTCCGGAGCCGTTGAGAGTATAGACATACTGCGGCTTATCTTTGGCAGATGCGCGGTATTTGATGTTTGCGCGGCGCGCCTGGAAGTCTGTAAAGCAAGAGCAGGAAGAAATCTCTACATATCTATTGTATGACGGCATCCATACTTCAATATCATATGTTATAGCTGAGCTGAAGCCAAGGTCTCCGCCGCAAAGTCTTACGACTCTGTAAGGAAGGCCAAGGATCTGTAGAGTTTTTTCCGCTTCGTGTGTTAGTTCGTCGAGCTCGTCTATAGCTGTTTCGGGTGTGCAGAATTTAACGAGTTCCACTTTGTTGAACTGATGCTGGCGGATAAGTCCGCGAGTGTCTCTGCCTGCGCTGCCCGCCTCAGCTCTGAAACATGCGGAATATGCGCAATATTTTATCGGAAGCTGTGCGGCATCAAGAATTTCGTCCGCGTGATAGTTCGTTACCGGAACTTCTGCGGTGGGAATGAGAAAATAGTCGTTTGTGGAAAGCTTAAACGCGTCTTCTTCAAACTTCGGCAGCTGACCGGTACCTGTCATGGACTTTCTGTTGACCATGTAAGGCGGGAAAACTTCGGTGTAGCCCGCTTCAGTATGGGTGTTTAGGAAGAAATTGATTACGGAGCGTTCAAGTTTTGCACCATCGCCCTTATAGAAGTGGAAACGTGCGCCGGTGACTTTTGCTGCTCTTTCGGGGTCGAGGATGCCGAGAGATTCTCCGAGATCCCAATGCGGAAGCGGCTCAAAATCAAACTGGGTCGGAGTGCCGATTCTTCTTACTTCAAGATTATCGTCGCTGTCTTTGCCGTCGGGAACGATATCGAGCGGAATGTTTGGGATCGAAAGGAGAAATTTCTGGATTGCGTCGTCATATTCCTTTATTGCCGCATCGTTATCTTTGATTTTATCGGAAAGCTCTTTCATTTCCGCAAAAATCGCGGAGGTGTCTTTCCCCTCTTTTTTATACTGAGGAATCATTTTGGAAACTCTGTTCTGTTCCGCTTTCATTTTCTCTGTTTCGACGAGCACGGTTCTGCGTTTCGCGTCAAGGTCGAGAAGCGGCTGCAAGTCCATTTCCTTGTTTCTCTTTTTTAATCCTGCCTGTATTTTTTCAATGTCAGTGCGGATATTTTTAATGTCTAACATTTCAGTTACCTCTGTTTTTTAATAATTCTATAAGATTTTCGAGATCGTCTCGGTTATAGTATTCAAGTTCGATCCTGCCGTGTACTTTTTCGCCTTTTCCGCTTGATTTTATCTTGATTTTTCTTCCCCAACTGCGGGAAATATCTTCTTCTATCTCCTGATAGTATATATTACCCATTTTCGGAGTTTTAGGCGCTTCGCCGTAATGCTTTGCGAGATTTTCGACATCTCTCACGGTCATTTCTTTTGCAATTACCTGTTTGACGGCCTCGAGAAATTTCTCCTCGTCCCCTATCTTTTCACGCAAAGTCAGCAGAGCTCTGCAGTGCCCCGAGGTGAGTGAGCCGTCAAGCACACAGTCGAGCACACTTTTCGGCAGAGAAAGTATTCTCATGGAGTTTGCTATTGCCGGGCGTGATTTTCCGATACGTCTGGAAATTTCTTCCTGAGTAAGACCGTATTCATCTGTAAGCGCTTTATATCCTTGCGCTTCTTCGACCGCGTTCAGGTCTTCACGCTGTAAATTCTCTATAAGGCCTATTTCAAGCGCCGTTTTATCGTCAATATCTTTGACGATAACCGGGATTTCTATCAAACCTGCCATTCTCGACGCGCGCCAACGACGCTCGCCTGAGATTATCTGGTATCTGTCCCCGATTTTTCGGACAATCACGGGTTGTAAGAGTCCGTGTTCGGCGATTGAGGAGGCCAATTCTTCAAGTTTTTCTTTTTCAAAAGTTTTGCGGGGCTGTTCCTTATTCGGTTCAACCTCCGAAATACGGACCTTAGTTATCTGCTTTTCATCCGAAATGTCAATGTTGTTTTCTGCAAAAAGCTCGTCGAGACCTCTGCCAAGTCCGGTTTTCTTCATTTTGCATCTCCCTTCCCGTTCCTACGCAAAAATTCGGCGGCAAGTTCCATATATGCTGTCGAACCTTTTGCGTTTTTGTCGTAATAATTTATGGGTTTTCCGTGGCTGGGTGCCTCAGAGATTCTTACATTGCGCGGAATAACGGTTTTATAAAGTTTGTTTGCAAAGAATTTTTTAACTTCCGCAAGAACTTGTATCGTTAGGTTAAGTCTTCCGTCATACATTGTCACGACGACGCCCTCGATATCCAAGGCGGGGTTGTATAGGCGCTTTACCTGTTTTACGGTGTTCATCAACTGGGAAAGACCCTCAAGGGCATAGAATTCGCATTGAATCGGTATCAGAACCGAATCCGCTGAAGTAAATGCGTTAAGAGTCAGCAGACCGAGCGACGGAGGGCAGTCTATGATGACGAAATCATATTTATCAGAGAATTCAAGGATTTTTTTAAGGCGCATTTCTCTGTGTTCGGCATCAACAAGGCTTATTTCAGCACCGACGAGATTTATGTCGGAGGGTAAAATGTCGAGGTTTTTGAAACCGGTTGAAAGAACCGCGGCGTCAAAGGCTTCCCTGCCCGAGTCCTCTGTAAGAAGTTTATAAGATGAATGTTTAATTTGCTTTTTGCTTATTCCGCATCCGCTCGTCGCGTTACCCTGCGGGTCAAGGTCGACAAGCAATACTCGTCCCGATATCGTTGACGCAAGACATGAGGCGAGATTTACGGCAGTGGTGGTTTTACCGACGCCACCCTTTTGATTCGCTACGGCGATTATCTTGTGCATGATATTCATCCGATCTGTAATTTTAATATCTACATTATATCACTAATTTATGTAAAAATCAAGTAGATACGGTGAAAAACCGCGAATAATCGTAAAAGTTCAAAGATGTTTCACGTGAAACATTTTCACGACAACAAAAAAGGATGTTTCACGTGAAACATCCTTTACGCATAACATATAATGAAAGGTTGGGTTATTAATCATGAACATTATTAGAATAGTCGCGGAAATAGTTCTCTGCTTTCTTGCCGTTGTCGGAATAAGCGCTATAGGAATCGAAATAATGAGATTTTTTGCCGTAAAACGCTTTCACGGAAAGATTTACTCCGTTATTACGTTGAATAAAGAAGAAAATGTCGAGCATCAACTGCGGGATTTGTTTGACAGCGGAATGCAGAGACTAGAAAACTGTGAGAAGGTTCTGATTATATCTGACGGATTGACGGAAGAAAATGTCAGAATATGCAATATTTACGTGCGAAATGACGGGGCTTTGAAAGTCATCCCCAAAAATGAAATAGAAAAATATATTGATTAGCTGTTTTTTATCTTTTGTCTGAGTTTTACTTGTATGTTTTCTTTCAGGGGCTCTCCGTATTGGTCGACAAAACTCGGTTGATCGTTGCGGTCGTCAATTAGCCGGACATTCGAATTCGCTAAAATCTCCCCTACTTCGTCTTGTATATATATTACTTCGTCAAGCTGTCCGAGATGTATTTTTTTAATTCCGTTGAGAATGTCGGGATTCTCAATGATCTGTGTGTCTGAGATAAACCTGACTTTTCTCGCGTTTTTACCGCTCATATTCTTATATGCGTAATAATACAGGTCGTAAAGATCCTGAGGCGGCTGACGGAGTAAGAAATCGAGCGTGTTTACGAGTATGACATCCGTTTCGTCTGCATCGGCACGCTCTTCGGCGGAATTAAATCCCGAGGTGAACTTTGAAATATATTTTTCGCCGTATGCCTGTATATCTTCAAGTTCCCAGTTTACGGTGTTGAGATAGTGTATTTTCGAGGCCCCTATTGTTGCCGCCTGATCTACGTATCCTGAAAAATCCGATTCATCGCGCCAAGCTCCGTCAATTTCCATTGCAAAAAGCTTGTCCGACATGGAAGTCATGAGGTCTGCCGAAAAATCGTGCGGCCATGCGGGAGAATCGCTTGTCTGTATTATATCTGCATTGCATTTTTTTGAAATCGTGTAAATATCAAAAACGCCGCGATAATATGACGCGGGTGTATCCCAGAAACTGCCTAATTGCAGGACTGTGGGGATATTTTCGCTTGCGATTTTGAGCACGTCATTGCAGATGTTTGCAAAATTGATTATCGTATCCTGCTTGAAAAGCTTCCAGTCGTAAGTACATAGTTGTGGCAGTGTTTCTTTTTTGACCGAAAGCAATTCTTCCCATGCCGTGTATTTCGTCTTATACTTGATGTTGAACTGTTCAAGCGAATATTTTTCCGAGAGAAAATCAACGAAAGCCCTCATGGACGGTGCGGAATAGTCAAGGTCTGTGAGCGGCGCATATTCCATATTGGCAAAACAGTTGGTACGGATATGCCAGCGCGTAATATTGTTGCCGTATTTCGAAGCACAGTGGATAGCAAAGTATTTGACTGTGTTTTTAACGATTTCAATGTTTGTTTCGCTGTTCAGACAGAGGAAGGATCCTCTTATGTCGTCGTATTTGTAAATCTGTCCGTCGGATGTTTCCTGGTATTCGAGCGCGTCTTTCCATTCAAGGTCTTCGCTCCAGAAAAGGATGCTCAGACTGAGATTGAAGCCGTTTTTGATAAACACATCGAGAACAGAGTCGAGATATCGCCAATCAAAAACGCCTTGCCGGGGTTCAAAATCACTCCAACGAACACATAATTCGATACCGTCGAATCCGTATTTTTTGATTTCATCAGCATATTGCTGCGCGAGGTCTGCCGATGTTACCTGCCAGCTCCAAAGCGTAAAATTCGTTTCCGTGTCCCCTTGAAGCGCCGGCCCGGAGTATTCTTTCGCCGGCTCGGGCATATAATTGTCCCACGATTGGTCTACAATAAATGTGCCTGACGACACACAGGAATTGAGTGTCAGCAGACATATTATGATACAGATGATTTCGGCAACAATGTTTTTCACGGCAGTTTCTTTCGTATGTATGGATTTAATATTAAAAAACAACAAATTTGCGGTATTAACAAAGGGTTTCGGCAGGAAAAACTTTTCATTATATGTATTATACCATAAGCAAAAATGCTTGCTTGCAAGGGCATTTTTGCGCAGCCGTCA
>CAUHAO010000003.1 GCA_959604355.1 uncultured Eubacteriales bacterium | reverse complement strand
CCGAAGCCCCCACAGAGCCACCTACCGAAGCCCCCACAGAGCCACCTACCGAAGCACCGACCCAAGCGCCTACCGAAGCACCGACCCAAGCGCCTACCGAAGCTCCGACCCAGGCGCCTACCGAAGCTCCGACCCAGGCGCCTACAGAGACACCCACACAGGCGCCTACCGAAGAGCCGACCCAAGTTACCACTGAAGAGCCGACTGCAGAACCGACGCAGGTTCCCTCCGAGGAGTCCACGACTGAACCCTCTCAGGAACCGTCAGACGAGGCTTCCGAAGAGCCGACAAATGCTCCCACGGAAGGCCCCTCGCTTGCGCCCACTGACGCACCTACAGTTCCTCCCACACAGACAACGGATGGAGGAAATAAGAACGGATGCAAATCTTCTGTCATAAGCAGCGCGGCGATTGCAATGCTTGCGGGAATAGCCGTAATATTCATCAAGAAGAAAGAAAGCCGAACTTAAGTATACCCCCGAAATTTCCCACACGGGTGAATAAGAAAGTCTTTTATTTTGAAACTTGGAGCAGTCCCGAAAGAGGCTGCTCCTTTTCTGTTCCCAAGGTTATTGCTCTGCACTTTCTTATTGATCTGCCGTCAAACTCTGTAATTCTTTCTCCGCAGGCTGTGTGAAGCTTAAATATCCTTTTCACAATGACAGTACCGACATGCCGTTTCAATCATCGACACCATACGCTGAGAATACGGAAGGTCAAAGGTGATACCAAAATACTGCCGATCACAAAAAACATCGTATGTGAAAGAACAGACATTTCATGAATTGAAATGTCTGTTCTTTTAATCAGGATATATTATTTTTTATCTATTCTATACTGCTCCCATTCAGAATAATGCTGACCTGCAAGCCAAAGTTCCTTCTGATGTTCATAGACCGAATCCGGAATAAATGAGTTATCCACATAAGCGGAGTACTTAGGATCGGTGCAGTTCATTTCCATTCCGAAATGATCGTCAGCATACTGAGCTCTGACAGCTTTATCACGGAAATCGGGAACGATCTGAGATTCATTTCCGTTGAGAACGGAGCGATACGCGAGAATACCGGGGGTGCACATATCTATAGCTGTATAAACGTCCACTGTTTCTCTTTTTGCTTCTTCATCACCGAGAATTGTCCGGATAAAGTAATGAAGAGTGTAGTAGTCGCTTCCGCCGTGTCCTCTGCCTTTCGAAATCTCATCAAACTTCTCGTTAATAGGCTTATAATGCTCAAGTTTTCCGTGGCAATTATCGTTTTTCTCGTAGTAATAATACAAATCGTCAAGATCCCAGCGGTTTGTTTCCATTGAGCCGTTTTCACAGTACATTTGGTAGTTAACACTTTCATGGCTGCGTCTCAGATAACCGTTAATGCTCTTAACAAGCGCACCGTTTTCAAGCTCTGCAATGATTATTGCATGTGTAGCACTCGGATAGCCCATAGAACTCAGCACGGGAGCATTCGGGGAGAAGAACCCTGTGCATTTTACGGGGCGAAGACCTGTTGCGAAAAGAATCGGACCAAGAGAGTGGCTGCAATAGAACGACATGTAATACCTGTTTCTCCAATGATTCCGCTGACCGTATGTAATAAGCGGCCAGATACGGGAGCAATCGTGAATATATTCACCCTCCGCATGATACAGTTCGCCCAGATGCCCCATCTGATACAGCCTGCGCATTTCCTGGGTGGTTGTAAAATAACAGTAGTTTTCTGCAAACGTGTATATTTTACCGCTTTTCTCGACGGCATCAGCTAACTGTGCCGCTTCTGCAAGCGAAGCCACAGCCAACACTTCACTCATAACATGACGTCCGCTCTCAAGACAACGAATCGCAAACGGAGCATGCTCGTTTGCATAGTTTGCGAGGACAACGGCGTCCATATCGCATTGAATAAATTCATCAAAATCCGTAAAAAGCTGAATTTTAAGCCCGACTTTTTCAGCGTCTTCTTTTACGCTCTGCAGTGAGGGCTCATATTTATCACAGACCGCAACAAGAACGGCGTCCGGATCATTAAACAACTGGGTAATCATAGTTTTACCTCTTGCCGCACCGAATACACCGATTTTAATCTTTGCCATACATTAATCTCTCCTTACAAAATCTAATTCTAAAATAAATCAATAGGAATGGGTAAGTTATGAGTTTGCAAACACACACAATATAACACCGATAACTGAAAGTATAACTCTCAAAACCGTGCTTCTGTTTGGTTTTTCTTTAAAGAAGATCCTTCCTGAAAGCGTATTGAGCACAATTACCGAAGCACTGATTACGGGAAACTGTAAGCTTGAATCCATTTGCTTCGCGCAGGAAAGAGAAAACAGATTTGCGATTCCGTTTGCGACTGTGTATGCACAGGCAAACAGAACAGGTTTAAGCAGGTATTTTTTTTCGGGCATGCCGGAAAACCGATTTTTCTGAGGTATAGCAATAAGCCATATGATGGAAAATAAGAGAGTGAAAATATTAGACCAAACTATGAAACTGTTCGAGTCTATGGCATAAACAGAGGCTTCATGAGCTTTTGTAGCAACACTGACTAATCCGTTACCGGCAAAGGCAATCAAACAGAATACGAAAAAAGAGATCGGGGCCTTTACTGTTTGTTTTTCTCTTTTAAAAAAGAAGTCGGTGAAAAGAGAAATAACCATTATAATCAACGATATCAGATGCAGCAGACTTAGATGTTCCCCGAGAATAATCGTACCGTAAAGAGTTGGAATCAACGTTCCGCCGAGCAATACCCATACAGTTACGGTTGCAAGATCTCCGCGGCGAAGCGCAGCGATATTTCCTATACTGCAACCGACATTTGCCGCAGCATACACCGCCGCCCAAATCAAAGCGTGGACAGTTAGTTCAAGTTTGAATCCGTTTGCCGTCCAAAAAATAATGCAGCCTGATGCTGCGGCGATGATTATAAACCAAAGGCTTGCCGCTGTTGAATCTGCCGTTTTTCGTTCATAAGACTTTGAAAAAACGAACTGCACAGAGAAAAAGAGGCAGGCAAGAAACAATAATAAAAATTTCATCTTTACTCAATACCAGCAGGAATTATGCCGCTGACAGAAACTTCAAAATTTACTGTCTGCGCGCGCCCCGCATTTCCGTTTTCAATCATATTTCTCATACAGTCTCAAATTTCAAAATCCTTGATTTTTTGCCTTCAGAAATACTCAAGCAAAGAAAACAAGTTGAAGTTGAATTCACGAAATCAATATGAGACACCCTTTCGGGAAGTGTAAGCACAAGTTTAGAAAATGTGCAGAAACAATGTCTCTGCCTTTTTCGACGTTGACAACGCTATATAATAGCTATGGGGTTTCGCCGGTAAATTCTCGCCTTCAAGCAGAACTTCTCTGTTTCCGCGCCAAAACCAAGAAAAAACTCAAGCATTTTTCTGTGATCTTCATGAATATCAACATGGTCAATTCTGAAATCAATACCTGAACCATCGGGGGCATGAAGAGTGGCATATTTGACATTGATTCAGCGTTTGATATACTTTACAAGTTTTGCGTGGACAGCGACGCGAACGTTTTTATCGGAGCCCTTACAGGTGGATAGGGTTATTATAGAGTCATCGGGCTTGAATTCAAATTCCGTAAGGTAGCCTTTAAGCTGATTCTTGTTCTGGACGGTGTTGCAGAAGGTCACAAATTCGCTGCCGGAAGCAAAATAGGTCTTGATATAATTGAAATCCGTCGTGGTTTCGTACCATGAGAATATCTGCCAAACGGTGTCATATTCGGGGGTAGAGATACGGATAAAATGGTTGTAGCCGTAATTATACCACTGAGACTGCTCATTAAGATATTTCAAGCCTCCGAACATCTTATAACTGCGCGCATGAGCATAAAAAATCGTGTTATAATTCTTCATTATATCGGTGCTGCAGCGATAATCCATATATACCCAGCCGTTTTCGTTGGACTTTTTATTGAAGTCATGCGAAAGATAATAATTATTATCATCGCTCTGAACGACGGGAGAATCTATCGGCAGACCTCTTACGGTCTTTTTCGACGGACCGGGCACATATATCCACGCAACGGTATCGTCATTCTGCTGCTTAAGATCAGCAAGCGTTTTGCTACTCACGTTCAGATAAGGTATTTCATCAAGGTTGATATTGTCAGGATGAGTTTTCCAGTTAAGCAGGTCTTTATACGACGTAGGCTTTTCTGTCGATCCCTGGGTAGGATTTTCCGTCGGGACCTGCGTCGGTTTTTCTGTCGACGACTGTGTATGAGGTTCTGTCGGATCGTCCGTGGATTCCCGAGTCGGAGGCTCCGTGGGATTTATGATGATAACAGGCTCTGTCGGAAGGTCCGTGGGCGTCTGTGTGGGATCTTCTTCAGTACCGCGGAGTTCCCGGAGTCTCTCGAGCTCCTTTTCGGTTTTCGCATTGTTTATAAAATGCTCGGACACTTTGTATGTCGCGGCGACAAAAACCGTAATGCTTAAAGCAAGAATGATATATCTCAAAAGGCAGTTTCGGGATTTCAGCGTATATGCTTTTTCGAATTTCGACTTCTTAAAATGCTTTCCTCTTCGGCTCAAAATCTAATCCCTTCTTTAAACATTATGCGGTCCGCCATGCAGACCGCATATATTGTTCCGGATCTTTTACTGGGGTCTTGAAGTGCGCGGTCTGCTCTGTATAAGCTTCGCACAAAGAACGTAGCGTACGGGACCGCTGCTGTCGGCACAGGTCGAAAGTGTAAGAACTTTATCGTCGGAGGAAATGCTCACGCCGTAACTTCTGCTTTTAAGAGCTGCTGCCGCGGCAGCGGAAAATCCCGTATTGGAATCAGTATAGGAAGAAAGCATCCTGCTTCTCCAGTTATTCATGTATTCCGCAAACGCCACTCCGTCATGACGGAATTCCTTGTATTTGCCTTTGTCACTTATGAGCTGCATCTGCTCCGAAAGTGTCAGTTTCGAACGTTTCGCCGCTTCTTCCGCTTCACTTATGTACCAGTCGGACTGAATGTAGTAGTTTTTATCGCTGTCGGTGTAATAGCAAGCAAATACCTGCCATACGGTTTCTTCTTTCATGGTATTCAGGTAGACGTATCGGTTGCTTTCTTTATTGAACCAGGACTGTGTTCTCGTAACGTCCTCAAGCTGGTCGAAAACCTTAGTGCCGCCGGCATGACCGTATATGACGGTGTTTTGCTCGTAAATGTAGCCGAGGTCGCGCAGGGTGCTGTTTTTCGTATATGCCGCGCCCCACTGATATGACTTGCCGTTAATATCATGAGTCAGATAATAGTCTTCATCCTTATTTGCAGAGGGTTGAGCGACGGCGAAATTTATGTTCGTGCCGGGAATGACGATCCATGCAACGCAATCGGGATTCTTTGCCTTATACGACTGAAGCTTATCGCTGATGAGATATCCGTCTTTGTCTATCTCGACGTCTTTAATAACAATCGGCTTTTCAGTAGGAACAGTCGCTTCCGCAGAAGAAGAAATAGTGATGACACAGGATGCGGTAAAGCCACCGTCGGCAGTAGTTGCGGTTATAGTTGCAGTGCCCTTTTTGACTGCAGTCACTTTACCACCGGCGTCAACGGTAGCGACCGAGGGGTCGGACGTTGACCACAGAATGGTCTTATTGGTAGCCCCGAAAGGAGTAACTGACGCTTCAATTTGTACGCTGTCACCGGTACCTTTGAATGTAAATTCGGTGATATCAAGGATGACGCCGCTCACGGGGGTCGTGATATCTGCGGTCGATTCCTCAACACTTACGGTTATTTTGCATCTTGCGACATGCATCCCGTCTTCCGTCGCGACGGTTATGAAAGTTGAACCGTTTCCGACAGGATAGACCTTATGATTGGAGTCGACCGCGGCAACAGAGTCGTCCTCGCTCGTCCAGACGAGACTGTCCTCAGACGCGCCTTCCGGACTAACGATCGCAACGAGCTGGATTTTTGAATCATAATCGGAAAATTTATATTCTGAAAGATTGAGTTTCACAGATTTGATCTTTCCGTCATCGACGGTATCTTTGCATCCTGCGAAAACGGCAAGACACATCAGCATCGCCATAATAAAGGAAAGAGCTTTAATGGCTTTAGTTTTCATATTAGCCTCCGTACGAACTTTAATTTACACTTTTAACAATTCCATTTTAACATATACAAATTGACAAATCAACCCGTATAAAGTGGTAATTCGTTTAATTTATTTTTACAATATGCTCTCGCATATCGGAATTTTCAACTTTATTCAAGCGGGGCGCACGGAGTTCCGCGCGCCCCGTGTTTCAATTACAGAGTGAAATCGAATTTTTCAATAAGCTCGGGCTTTTTAGCCTCAAGTACCTGTTTTGCGATGACCGCGGCATCAAAGCCGTATTCTTTAAGGATAGCTGCGGGAGTACCGGATTTACCGAACTTGTCCTGAGAGCCGATTCTTACGAGTTTCGCACAAGCGCCGCCGCACGCAATGGTCTCAGCCACAGCGCCGCCAAGGCCGCCGATGATGTTATGGTCTTCAATTGTAACGATAAGTCCCGTATCTTTCGCGTCTGCTATGACTTCATTTTCATCAATAGGTTTAATGGAAGGCATATCTACGACACGGACTTTCAGCCCGTTCTTTGCAAAGAGATCTTTTACCTGCATTGCAAGCGTATAGAACGGACCCGTAAACATTACGGTCGCGAAATCGCCGTCCGCCAGGCGTTCACTCTTACCGAGAGTGTAAACATATTCGCCCTCTTTGTAGGTTATCGGGAGAGGAAGTCTTCCGAGACGTACATATACTGGGCCTTCATATTCTGCAGCGAAACGGATGCAGGCTTTCGTCTGAACCGCATCAGATGGAGAAAGAACCACCATTCCGGGAATGGCTCTCATAAGCGCAAGGTCTTCAAGACACTGATGCGTAGCACCGTCTTCGCCGACTGTAAGACCGGCATGAGTAGCTACGATCTTGACATTATTATGAGGATATCCTATGCTGTTGCGAACCTGCTCGTATGCACGGCCTGCCGCGAACATTGCGAAAGAAGATGCGAAGACGATGTTTCCGCAGGTGGAAAGACCCGCAGCGACAGCCATCATATTGCCTTCCGCAATACCGCAGTTTATGAATCTTTCGGGATAAGCCTTTGCAAAGGAAGCTGTTTTCGTGGATTTGGTAAGATCGGCGTCGAGAACGAACATATTATCGTATTTTGCACCGAGTTCAACAAGTACTTCTCCGTAAGCGTCTCTCTGCGCCTTCATTTCAAATTCAGCCATTTGCTTCTACCTCCTGAATACCCTGTTTGTACTGCTCTTCATTAGGTGCGGTGCCGTGCCAGGATGCAACGTTTTCCATGAAGGACACGCCTTTTCCTTTTACGGTTTTTGCAACGACAGCGGTAGGTTTGCCCTTGCATTCCTTAGCCGCTTTGAGAGCCGCACGGATCTGGTTGAGATCATGCCCGTCGATCTCTATGACATTCATTCCGAAAGCGGCAAGTTTTTCGGGAATCGGAAGAGGAGACATGACTTTCGTGATATCACCGTCGATCTGAAGACCGTTGAAGTCGATGAAGAAACAAAGATTGTCCAGTTTGTAATGAGCCGCGAACATAAACGCTTCCCAGCACTGCCCTTCTTCTATTTCGCCGTCACCCATGACGGAATATACACGGTAATCCTTACCTGTTCTCTTAGCGGCAATCGCCATACCGCATGCGGCGGAGATTCCCTGGCCGAGCGAGCCGGTAGACATATCTACACCGGGGATATTCTTCATATCGGGATGTCCCTGGAGTATACTGTCTATTTTTCTGAAAGTTTTAGTTGTTTCAACGGGGAAAAACCCTTTGAGTGCAAGCGCAGAGTAAAGAGTCATGCAGGCATGTCCCTTGGAAAGAACGAATCTGTCTCTGTCGGGATTCTTCGGATCATCGGAAGAGATATTCATCTCTTCATTAAAAAGTACGGCGACGATGTCGGCACATGAAAGCGATCCGCCCGGATGACCGCTCTTGGAGTTATAGATCGCCTCGAGGATCAGTTTGCGCATATTCTTGGCAAATTCTTTTGTTTCCATTTCTGACCAAGTCCTTTCGTATAAAATCTTGCTGGTTGCAATGGTATTTCATTATAATATGTATTATATCATATACAGAGGTGAATTGCAATAAGTAAAACCGAATTTTTTCAGTTTTTTTTCATAAAATCGGGAATAAATTCCGTTGAAGATGACGACAGCTCCTGCGAATATCCGTTTTCGATGCCGAATTTCCGGAGCGCGTCCTGCGCGCGACGGTATTCGCTGTATGTGAGCCGTCTTTTCAGTTCGGGAAAAGAACCGTTGAGCGCCTCACCCTGCGGAATATACTGCCCCATAAGACTTACATAAACGTCCCCCGGCAGATTTTCGCTTATCCAGCGCAGCAGGCGTACCGACTGCACGGAAGAAGCAGGAAGAACGAGATGCCTCACTATCGTGCCGCGCTTTATCAGCCCTTTTTCATCGAAGACCGCCGGGCCCGTCTGTGTGCACATTTCTTTTATCGCTTCTGACGCAAATGCAAAATAATCCTCCGCCGCGGAATATGCCTTCGCTTTCTCGTTGCTGATATATTTCAAGTCCGGCATATACACGTCAACGTAATCTTTCAGCCTACGTATCATTTCAACCCTCTCATAGCCGCCGCTGTTCCATATCACCGGCACCGACGGACGGTATTTATCCAGCGCCGCCATTATATGATACGCGTAATGTGTGGGTGTGACAAGATCTATATTGTCAGCCCCGTCGGTCTCAAGGCGTTTGAATATATCGCACAGCTCATCAACAGAGTATTCGTCTCCGATGCAGTCATGGCTCACAGCATAATTCTGACAGAATACGCACCGCAGGCTGCAACCTGAGAAAAACACTGTTCCCGCGCCGTTTCCGCCGCTTATACATGGCTCTTCCCACTTATGGATCATCACTTTTGCAATCTTTATCTTTTCGCCTTTAACACCGCAAAAACCCGCGTCCGTGCGTCTGTCGACGCCGCACATACGCGGGCATGCATCACATTTTGCAGGTAAGGTCATTGCCGTTCTCCCCTGCCATATTTATCAGAATATTCTGCAGCACGTCAAGCGGCAGCGAAACATCACTTTTATTTATAAAGCAAACGTAGAGTCCTTCATCGTAGAACTTTTTCGCTTCCGGAGAATTCGGTACGATCACCTCGTCGGTATTATACGCCAGGCGAAGCACGCCGTCTTCGGTAAACCTGACGGAAGTGAAATTTTTCGCGCCAATATCAATTTTCGGCGTGAGCCTTGAAAGACTGCGGAAACGATCTTTTTCCACGATATAAACATTTTCGACCGAAAGAAAAATATTGAACGCGAGACTCAGCGCAAAAAGCACCGCAGCGACTATGTAAAACCAAAGCTCTTTTCCTTCCGCCGCAAAATACACGGAAAGCGCGACCGTCAGCACGGTGAATACCGCCGTGGCTGTTATCGCGCCCGTACGGGGCTTTCTTTTCAGGATTATCGGGTATGTCATTTCTCATTTCTCCGCTCTGACATTATTGAGCCGAAAAAAATCCGGCCACGCTTAAATGATAACGGAACATACCGTTTTTGTCAAGCGAAAACCGGATTTTACATAATTTGTTCGTTTTTACTGGCCGTTTATGCCGTGAGAAAAGACGTGGTTGCCGATAGTGAGATCAATGGGGAGCTGGCGTATCCATTTATTCGTAGCCGTCTTGGGATTGTAGTAATAAATACATCCGCCCGTCGGGTCCCAGCCTCCCAAAGCATCACGAGCCGCGTTCCACGCGCTGTCTGCAATGGGCTGATCGAACTGTCCGTCAACCACCGCCGTAAAAGCAGAGGACTGATAGATTACTCCCGCTATGGAATTGGGGAATGACGGATGCTTGACCCTGTTGAGCACGACCGCTCCGACAGCGACCTGACCGGTATAAGGTTCACCGCGCGCCTCAGCCGAAATTATTCGCGCGAGCAGGTACAAATCGTTGTCATCATTGCTCGACTGTGACGATGAAGACGATATTCCTAGCGCTTTGAGCGTTTTCGGGCCTGCGATACCGTCTACCGTCAGACCGCTGTCGGACTGAAAATGCTTTACCGCCGCGGTTGTCTTGCTTCCGTATATACCGTCGATCTCCCCGGTATAGTAACCTTTGTTCTTGAGCTTGCGCTGAATGTTTTTAACTTCCTCGCCTCTCGAGCCGTACTGAGACAGTGCTGGTACAGTTTGCTCCTCACGGCGCGCGATACCGATAACCGCTACGGTCGCAAGTATCGCAGCAAAGACGAAAACCGAAACAAACCTTAAAATAAACTTTCTTTTTTTTGTCATTTTCCGCACACCTTTCTTTTACCTTTAACGGTATTTTTTCCCGACTGTCCGTTTTTATACAAAAATTCAAACATGCGCTCTTGATTTTTGCAGCGGAATAATGTATAATATATTTTGTAAAGATATTATATAAACATTCCGTGGCGTGCAACAGCGGCAAAACAGAACCGCGGCCGGCGGAAACGGAAGGAAAAGCAAAATGAAAGATATCACATCCATACGAAGAAAAATACTTGACGACGAATACTCCTCGCTCAATCCCCAGCAGCGTCAGGCGGTATATTCCAATGACGGCCCGCTGCTCATACTCGCGGGCGCGGGAAGCGGAAAAACCACCGCAGTCGTTAATAAAATAAGCTATCTTATAAAATACGGCAACGCCTACAACACCGAGAGCATGGCGGAAGACTCCGATGCTGAGTTTCTCGAACAATGTCTTAACGACAAATCCCTGCGCAATATCTCGGACAAGCGTTATATGCGCCTTATGAGCGTAGACCCCCTGCCGCAGAGAAATATTCTCGCTATAACATTCACAAACAAAGCCGCAGGCGAAATGCGCGAAAGACTCGAAAACAAATTCGGGATCGATACCACCCAGCTCTGGGCGCTGACATTCCATTCCCTTTGCGTGCGTATCCTGCGCCGTTTTATCACAAAACTCGGATACGATACGAATTTCACCATCTACGACGACCACGATTCGGTCAAGCTCACGGAGACATGTATAAAAAATCTCGGCCTGCCTGCCGAAATTTATAAAGCGAAGTCCATCCGTCACGCCGTTTCCGCCGCAAAAGACAACTACATTGACGCGGAAGAATTCGCAAAATCTTATCGAGACAAAATGACTCCGCGCGTGCCCGACGTATACAAGGCATATCAGGCGGAACTGCGCAAAGCAAACGCGCTCGACTTTGACGACCTTATATGTCTTACGGTGCGTCTGCTGTCGGAATTTCCCGCGGTCCTTCGCTCGGTACATAACCGCTTCTCGTATCTTCTCGTTGACGAATATCAGGACACGAACCCCGTACAGTACAGGCTCGTATCCCTGCTTACAAACAACGGCAAGATTTGCGTCGTCGGCGACGATGACCAGAGCATATACCGCTTTATGGGCGCGTCGATAGAAAACATATTGAGTTTTGAAAAATCCTTCCCGAACGCGAAAGTCATCCGTCTTGAGCAAAACTACCGCTCCACACAAACGATCCTCGACGCTGCGAACGCCGTCATCGCCCATAACGTGGACCGTAAGGGCAAACACATGTGGACCGAAAACGGTCCGGGCAAAAAAATCACCGTCAACAGGCTCTTCACACAGCACGATGAAGGTGAATTCATTGCCCGCACCATTCTTACGGGCATCGGTACCGATCATGCGTCTTACAATGATTACTGTGTCCTTTACCGTACCAATGCACAGTCAAACTCCATAGAAATGGCTCTGCGCGGTAACGGCATTCCATACCGTGTTTTCGGAGGGCAGCCGTTCTTCAGACGCAAAGAAATACAGGATATCCTCGCATATATGAACGTCATAGTCAACCCCAATGACAAGACGCGTCTGATGAGAATAATAAACGAGCCCAAAAGAGGCATTGGCGACACGACTCTCGAAAAAGTCTCACAGATAGCCGAGCAGCAGAATATCCCGATATTTGAAGTCCTAAGCCGTGCTGCGGAATTTCCCGAACTTCAGCGCGCAGCCTCAAAACTCACGTCTTTCGCTAAACTCATCGAAGACATCGCGCAAATGTCGCAGACTCTCCCGGTGTCTCAGTTATACCACGAATTGCTCTCCGCTATCGGATACCGTGCGATGCTCCGCGAAACATACGATTTTCAGGACGCACGCTCCAGAGAAGAAAACCTCGACGAACTTTACAATAATATCGTACAGTTCGAACAGGCGGCGGAGCATGGGAGGAACAATCTCTCCGACTACCTCGAACAGACAGCTCTCATAAGCGCCGTTGACGACCTCGACGAAAACGAAAAAGCCGTCACGCTCATGACGATGCACTGCGCAAAAGGCCTTGAATTTCCGATAGTTTTCCTCGCAGGCTTCGAAGAAGGGCTCTTTCCCTCCCCCATGTCGGAAACGGAACCGGGAGGCATAGAAGAGGAGCGCCGCCTGTGTTACGTTGCCCTCACGAGAGCAAAAAGCAGCCTGTATATACTTTCCGTATGCACAAGGATGATGTACGGCTCTCCCAGACCCGCAACCCCGTCACGTTTTCTCTCTGAAATACCGGAAGAACTTATTCAGAGAGTTGTCCAGCAGCCCTCCCGCAATTCGGATGCCGTACAGCGTCCGAAGCGCAACATAATGGACAAACCGCTTTTTGCGAGATCCCAGGTCGTTGTGACGAAAAAGAATGACGCCTGCCCATACAAGGTAGGTCAGACCGTAAACCATAAAATATTCGGGGACGGCAAGGTTCTCAAGATAACCCCAATGTCCGGTGATAATATGATAGAAATAGATTTCGCAAAGGTCGGCATCAAGAAGCTTATGACGAACTACGTCAAAATGACTATCATCAAATAATCGGGAGAAAGAATATGCAAACAGCATTGCTTATCATCTCATCGCTCGCACTCACGGCATCACTCGCGGCACTGATAATCGTGCTCGTTTCACGCGGCAGTATCGTAAAGGAGACGACAAGAGACCTCAGCAATCGGATAGACTCCATGCAGCGGAACACCCTTACTGCACTCGGCGAAACGATCCGCAGCTCCTCGCATTTGCAGCAGCAGTCGCTTGACGGATACGGAAAAACGGTCGCTGAAATGATGGACCGCACCGACAAACAGCTTCTCAAGCTCCGCGAAACGCAGGATGCGAAACTCTCCGAAATGAACCGCACCATTATCGAACGCATGAATGAAATGCAACGCTCGAACGATGAAAAACTCGAAAAAATGCAGCGTTCAAACGATGAGAAGCTCGAAAAGATGCAACTTTCAAACGAAAAAAGACTTGATCAGATGCGAGAGACAGTCGATCAGAAATTGCAGGAAGGGCTTGCAAAGAACGTCTCCGAGTCGTTTAAGCTCGTTCAGACGCAGCTTGAAAACGTACAGCGCGGTCTCGGCGAGATGCAGACACTCGCGTCAGATGTGGGAGGGCTTAAAAAAACGCTCGAAAACGTCAAGACAAAAGGTATTTTCGGTGAAACACAGCTCTCGCGCATTCTTGAAGACATTCTCACCCGCGATCAGTATGAAGAAAACGTCATCACTCGCAAAGGCAGCCGCGATCCCGTAGAATTCGCGGTGCGTCTGCCCGGCAAAAAGGACGAAGAAAAAGTTCTTCTTCCGATAGACTCGAAATTCCCGAACACCGAATATGCAAATCTGCTTGACGCTCTTGACAGGGGCGATAAAGACGACGCAGAAGCCGCGGGCAAAGCGCTGGAGCAGGCAACTAAGAAAAATGCGAAAGATATCCACGACAAGTACATCGACCCGCCTCATACGACGGATTTTGCGATAATGTTCCTTCCGACGGAAGGCCTTTTCGCAGAAATCGTACGACGTACGGATCTTATAGAGTATCTGCGTACGGAATACAAGGTCACGGTCGCCGGCCCCTCCACTATATCCGCGTTCCTCAACAGCCTTCAGATGGGCTTCCGCACCCTCGCGATAGAAAAACGCTCCTCCGAAGTCTGGAATGTTCTGGGAGCGGTAAAAACGGAATTCGGAAAATTTGAAAGTAAGCTCGAAAAAGTCCAGGGCTATTTCGGAAATGCTCAGAAAGGTCTTGAAGACCTCGTCGGCACACGCACGAGAGTTATGATGTCAAAACTCAAAAAGGTAGAGCAGCTGCCCGACGAGACTGCCGCGGAACTGCTCGGAACGGAAGAATACCCGGAAGAAGGCGACTCAGACTATGATATATCTTGATAACGCCGCGACGACGTTTTGTCTGCCTTGCTCCGTGGACGCGATGACGGACGTGCTGAAAAACTGCGCCGGAAACCCCTCTTCCCTTCATAAATCGGGGTTCGACGCAGAGCAGCGTCTCAAAGCCGCGCGCGAAACCGTTGCCTCGGCTATGGGTATAAGCGCGGACGAACTGCTTTTCACTCCCGGAGGCTCCGCGTCGGACAATCTGGCGATACGAGGTTTTGCAGCGGGCAAAAAACGCGGCAGATTCATAACATCCGCTTATGAACACCCCGCGGTTCTCGAATGCTTCAAGGCTCTTGAAACGTCCTTTGACGTGGTGTATCTGCGTCCCGAAAACGGAATAATAACCCCCGACATCCTTGCACGCGAGCTTACCGACGACACGGTCTTTGTAAGCATAATGCACGTCAACAACGAGACGGGTGCGGTAAACCCGATACGCGACCTTGCAAAAACGCTTAAGCGCCGCGTGCCGGATGCCGTATTCCATACGGATTCGGTGCAGGGCTTTCTCAAAGAAGATTTCAATTATTCCTGCGTGGATATGGCAAGTTTTTCAGCGCACAAAACTCACGCGCCGCGCGGAATAGGAGGCCTTTACGTCAAGAAGGGCGTGAAGCTTAAACCTCTCATTTACGGCGGAGGTCAGGAAAAAGGACTGTGCTGCGGCACGGAAAACGTCGCGGGCGCGGCGGCATGGGCGGCGGCGGTAGCGCAGCTGCGTCCGACTCTTGCCGAAGATCGCAAAAGAGTTGCCGCATTGCGCGAAAGAATGAAAAACGGACTTGAAGCTCTCGGAGCTAAAGAGATCTCGCCCGCAGGTGCGACGCCTTTTATCCTCAATACGGTTTTTGAAGGGTATCTCTCGGAAAATATTCTGCACTATCTTTCCTCCCGCGAAATATACGTTTCGACCGGCTCGGCATGCTCGTCAAAAAAATCAAGTGCCGTTTTCCGCGCTCTCGGACTTGAAAATTACGGAAAATCGGCTCTCAGAATAAGCTTTTCGCATCTCAACACCGAGCAGGACGTTGACACAGCCGTAAGTGCAGTGAAAGACGCGCTCGATGCGCTGATAAAACTGAAATAACCCATAAAATCAAAATAAAGGTAAAATCTATGAACGAAGTTATTCTTCTCAAAGTAGGCGAATTGATACTCAAAGGCCTCAATCGCTACAAATTCGAAGATATGTTGTTGGCAAACGTCCGCAGAACGATGAAACGCTTCGGCACGGCGGATATCGCAATGCGTCAATCCACCGTATTCATCTCCTTCGCGGAAAACGACGCGGATATCGACGGTGCGGTCAAAGCCTGCGCAAAGATATTCGGCATCGTCTCCATCGCGCGCGCAAAACGCTGCCCGACGGATTTCGACACCATGGCACATCAGGCAATGGAATATCTCGCAGACGAAATCGCACATGCAAAGACTTTCAAAGTCATCGCAAAACGTGCGGAAAAATCGTATAAACTCTCATCGCCCCAGATAGCGGCGAAACTCGGAGAATACATTTACGAGGCGAACCAACCGCGTCTTTCGGTAGACCTCGAACACCCGGAACTGACGGTGTATGCGGAACTGCGCGAAGGCGGCTTTTACGTTCATGCGGATCCGATACGCGGTGCGGGCGGACTTCCGGGCGGAATCAGCGGACATGGTCTGCTCATGCTTTCGGGCGGTATCGACAGCCCCGTGGCGGGATACATGATGGCAAGACGCGGCATGAAGATCTCCGCAGTGCACTTTGAAAGTCCTCCGTACACAAGCGAGCGCGCGAAAGAAAAAGTCATCGATCTTGCACGTATTCTTTCCGATTACACGGGCCCGATAGATCTTTATGTTGTGCCGTTTACGCAGATTCAGGAAAAAATACGCACAAAATGCAATGAGGAGCTTTTCACCGTCATCATGCGCCGCTTCATGCTCCGTATCGCATGCGGTGTTGCCGAAAAATACGGTGCGGGCGCAATAATCACGGGCGAAAGCCTCGGCCAGGTCGCAAGCCAGACCCTCGCGGCGCTCACATGTACCGATGCCGTATCGACAATACCTGTTTTCAGACCTCTTATCGGCACAGACAAAATGGACATCGTCGCCGTTTCGCGCGCAATCGGTGCTTATGAAACATCTATCCTTCCTTATGAGGACTGCTGCACGGTTTTCACGCCGAAGCATCCCCGCGTGAACCCTGCTCTCGCTTCTGTCGAACGCGAGGAAAAGCGTCTTGACATCGATGCGCTGCTCGACGGGATAGTAGAACGCACGGAGTTGATAAAAGTATGCAGATAACCGCAAAAAAACTCATCGATGCGCTCCGCCTTAAAGGATTGAAAATATCCTCGGCGGAATCCTGCACCGGAGGTCTCATCGCAAAACGCATCACCGATGTTCCCGGTGCGTCAGATGTGTACGAGGCAAGCGTCGTCACTTATTCAAACAGAATAAAGACGCTCCTTCTCGGGGTTGACGACGGCATCCTCGCTTCAAAGGGTGCAGTCTGCGCGGAAACGGCGCAAAGCATGGCAAAAGGGCTTTGCAGACTTACAGACGCGGACGTATGTATCGCGACGACGGGGATTGCAGGCCCCGGAGGCGGTACTCCCACAAAACCCGTAGGGCTCGTCTACATGGCGGTTTATGTCAAGCCTACGGATGCTCTGAAAGTTACTGAACTGAGGCTGAACGGCACAAGAGCAGCTGTACGCAGTCAAACGGTGCAAAAGGCTTTTGAAACTGCGTTTGAAATGATAAAAGAGGTGTAAAATGGGAATTTTCGACGGGATCCTGCTGTGTACCGACATGGACGGCACGCTCACCGACAGCACGAGCACGCTTTCCGAAAAGAATGCCGCCACGATAAGGTTTTTCCAGCGTGAAGGAGGCTTATTTACCGTCGCGACAGGCCGCCATCCGTTTTATATAAGAGATTTCGCGCCGCGCTTTGTCCCGAACACATATATAGTCTGTCAGAACGGCGGGCTCGTTTACGACCTTGCGACATCAACGGAAGTGCTGTGGCATCTGCTCGACGACGAATGCACCGAAGTCATAGATTATCTCAGACAAAACCATCCGGACACCGATATCCGCTTACACACGACACCTGATGAAAAACACTATGTCAAAGCAGTCTTTTGCCAGCCTGAGCAGTTCGTTCCGGAAAGACAGAAGGAATTGCGTGAAAAGTTCGGGAACAGATACAGTTTCGTGCGCAGTTTCGACCGAGGTCTTGAAATGCTTGCCAAAGAAGGCGGCAAAGGCAACGCTTTACGCGACGTCATACGCCTTGAAAAGCGTAATATACATACAGTTGTCGCTGTCGGAGACTATGAAAATGACATCGACCTGTTCAAAGCGGCGGATATTTCGTATGCACCGTCCAACGCACTTGACATTACGAAAGCTGCCGCAACAAAAGTCACCGTTTCCAATGACGAGGACGCGATAAGCCGCATAATTGACGAACTTTCCTGTTTTAACCATAAATATTCATAATTTTGCGCTTGACTTATTTTCTATTTTGTTATATAATATATGTCAGAGACCAAATTTTGAGGTATAAGATATTGTTTAAGAAAATAACGGCAGCGCTTATTGCGCTTGTTTGTATTCTCTCGCTGGCGGGATGCACCGTCGGAACATATACCGGAACAGAAGAAGAGATTGTCGCGAAACTCCCGTCGGGCTATCCTTACTCCAGCGTTCCTCTCTGCAGTCCTGTCGAACTTGTCGTTGCGGAATCCGCAAAACTCGGCAACAACATGCAATATAAAATAACATATAACTCCTCTTCAACATATACGGAAACGGTCACATACTACGAAGAGCTTCTGCCCACAGCATATCGCAGCAATTACGGTCTGGCAACGGGGTTTTCAGCGCCGGCGTCCGAAAGTCTCAACGTTATTGTCTACATCCTTGACAGCCGCAGCAGCGGCTCGACCGGCGAATGCACCGTCGTAATAACAGTAACGGCAACCGGGGTGTAATATTTGCAGAAATTCTTGTTTCACAAGAATCGCGAACCGAGTCTGCCGCGCCATACGCCCTCCGCTCTGTTGACGGTTGCGAAAAACACACTTGCAAGCAAATATTTTTACTTATAGTATAATTTGAAATTTTTACCCCCTTTGCGGACACGTATATTTTTTCGTTTCAGCGAAAAAATAAAAGCACCGCGAAGGGGGTTTTTATATATGAAAGTCAAAGATATAATGAATACGAGTCTCGTCACCGTGGGCAGAAAAGATGACGTGCGCACAGCGGCACGACTTATGAATGAAACAGGTGTCGGCTCTGTCGCTGTTACGGAAACCGACGGCGGCATCGCCGGAATAATAACCGACAGAGATATCGCCGTGAGATGTGCAAGCGGAAAAACTCCGCCCGTCGACACGTACGCCGAAAAAATAATGACACGCGGCGTCGTCTGCGTCACGCCGGAACACTCTTTAACGGAAGCGTCAAGACTCATGGCACGCAACAAGGTACGACGCCTGCCTGTCTGCGAAAACGGGCGACTTGTCGGGATGATCTCACTCGGAGACATTTCACGTTCGGGGCAAATGTTCTCTCAGACAGCATCGGCGTTCTGTGATATATCAAGACCTGACTCTTGGGAAGATTAAAAAATTGTAAAACTTATCGTAACCCCATTGACAATATTCGACAGTTGTGGTATAATGCCGTTCAAAAGGATCACGATAAGGAGAAGAAAAAATGTCTTTTTCGCCGATTTTCAAAATTGAAATCTGTACGACGGCGGAATTGTTTTCATTTTTTCTTTTTACCGGAATTTTTCATCAACCGAATAATTGACTTACTGCTTTTCTTTCGAGAAGCAGTATTTTTTCGGCCGAAAAACAAAAATGATCCATTGCGCATTATAAATAATATTTTATGGAGGTTTTCTGAAAAATGAAACTGGTTTACAATGTAAACGACAGACCCAAGTTCGGTCAGACCGTTTTGTTCGCTATTCAGCAGCTGCTGGCGATCATGGCGGCGACCATCGCCGTACCCGCAATAGTCGGTAACGGTATGACCGCTTCTGCGGCGCTCTTCGGCGCAGGCGTAGGCACGCTCGTGTATCTGCTGTTCACAAAGTTCAAGAGTCCCGTTTTCCTCGGCTCCTCATTCGCATTCATAAATTCCATGTTCGCGGCTTTCGCAGGCGCGGTGTCCATGAAAGCAGGATATGTCGGCCTCATTATCGGTGCAGCATTCGCAGGCCTCGTATATGTCATCATCGCGATAGTCGTCAAACTCGTCGGCGTAAAATGGATTAACAAGATTATGCCCGCCGTCGTTATAGGCCCCACTGTGGCAATCATCGGTCTTTCCCTGGCAGGAAATGCTGTAGGCGATCTCAAGACCGCTCCCGCAGGCGGCAGCCCCTATATCGCGATCCTCTGCGGCCTCATAACTCTCGCGGTAACGATGCTTTTCTCCACCTACGGCAAAAAATTCAGCAAACTCATCCCCTTCATCCTCGGTATCATCGCAGGTTACATAGTTGCTGCTGTATTTACGTTTATCGGAAATGCTACCGGCAACGCAGACCTCTGCATCATCAATTTCTCTGCACTTACCGAATGCTTTGAAACGATCTCCGTCAGCTCCTTCATAGCCCTTCCCAAATTCACATTCCTCACGGCTCTCGAAGGTCTGAAGGAAATCGATACAGGCTACATAGTAACTGTTGCGGCAGCATATGTTCCCGTCGCGTTCGTTGTATTTGCCGAGCACATTGCAGACCATAAAAACCTCAGCTCCATCATCGAAAAAGATCTTCTTGAAGAACCCGGCCTTCATAGAACGCTTCTCGGCGACGGCGTAGGCTCGATGGTAGGTGCAGTCTTCGGCGGATGCCCCAACACCACATACGGTGAATCCGTAGGTTGCGTCGCAATCACAGGCAACGCTTCCGTTGTCAGCATCATCGGTGCTGCTGTTGCCGCAATAATTATCTCCTTCCTCTCCCCCTTTGTAGCATTCCTCGAGACAATCCCGAACTGTGTAATGGGCGGCGTATGTATTGCGCTTTACGGTTTTATTTCAATCTCCGGTCTGAAAATGCTACAGCCCGTTGACCTCAACAAAAACAGAAATCTCTTCACCGCTTCTGTCATCTTTATTACAGGTGTTGGAGGTCTGAGCATTTCATTCACCGTGGGAAGTCTTGCAATAACGATCACAACCATCGCCGTTGCGCTCATCCTCGGTATTCTGACAAACGTTCTTCTTTCCAAAGAAAAAGACGCTGAATAAAATTAACTTTTAGTTAAAAAGCCCCCTGTCTCTTGACAAAGGGGCTTTTTTATTATATTATTATATTGAGAAAAAATGAAAGGGCGACCGAAACATGATAAAGAAACCAGAGCTCCTCGCTCCCGCGGGCAATTACACGCGTCTTGTGTATGCGGTATTATACGGAGCTGACGCAGTATACATCGGCGGAGAAGAATTCTCCCTGCGTACCGCATCCGCGAATTTCACCGACAGCGAGATGATGAAAGGTATCATGTTCGCACATTCCAAGGGCGTAAAAGTTTACGTTGCGTGCAACGCCCTGCCCCACGATGATGAGATCGACCTCTTCCCCGATTATATCCGCAAGCTCGCGTCGATGCGTGTTGACGCGGTGATAGTTACGGATCTCGGTATGTTCAGTCTTGTAAAACAATACGCGCCCGACATGGAAATACACGTCTCGACGCAGGCAAGCACCGTCAACTATCAGGCGTGCCGCGTTTGGCATGACATGGGCGCGAAACGTGTCGTTCTCGGCAGAGAGCTTTCGCTCGACGAAATATCCGAAATACATTCACGCATTCCCGAAGACCTCGAGCTTGAGGCCTTCGTCCATGGAGCTATGTGCGTATCGTATTCCGGCAGATGTCTGCTTTCGGACTTTCTCACGGGCCGCAGCGCCAACCGAGGAGCCTGCGCTCAGCCGTGCCGTTGGAAATACGCGCTTTGCGAAGAAAAACGCGAAGGACAGTATTTTCCGATAGAAGAAACCGATACGGGCACGTTTATAATGAACTCCAAAGACCTGTGCATGATAGATCATATTCCCGAACTCGTGAACGCCGGGATAAACAGCTTCAAGATCGAAGGACGAGTCAAGACGGAATTTTACGTCGCAAGCATCGTCCAGGCATATCGCCGTGCGATAGACGACTGCTTCACTGACATTGATAAATACATGTCAAACATCGACGATTACTATGCCGAAGCATGTAAGGTCAGCCACCGCGAATATTACACGGGCTTCTATTTCGGGTATCCGCAGCAGGGACAGAACTTCAAGGAGTCGTCGTATATCCGCGATTACGAGCTTGTTGCTGCAGTGGAACGCTGGGATCCCGTAAAAAAGCGTCTTTGCGTACACGAACGTAATAAATTCTCCGTCGGAGACACCTGTGAAATACTACAGCCCGGTAAAGCCCCGATGGAATTCACTATCGAGCGCATGTACGACGAAAACGGAGAGATGATTTTCTCCGCGCCGCACGCCGAGCAGTATGCGGAAATAGACTTTCCGATAAACGTAAGCGAATACAGCTTCATCAGAAGACGCAAATATTGACGAAAGGCACTATGGAAAATGCTTCTTCATCCGATTTTTGCCGACGGTGCAGTTTTCGCCGCCGACAAACCGATACATATTTTCGGCACCGCAAAAGGCCACGTCACGGTAACATTTGCGGGGCGCAATGCGGAAACAGATGCGCACAACGGTCGTTTTCTTTGCACTCTTGAGCCTATGCCGTGCGGCGGGCCGTATACTTTGACCGTCACCGCGGACAAAGAGACCGTCGAAAGACGCGACATCTATGTAGGATACGTTTTTCTCGCCGCGGGACAATCGAATATGCAGTTTAAGCTTTTCGAGTCATCATACCCGAAAGAAGAATATTTTGAAGACTCTCTTTTGCGTCTGTACTCCACCCGCAGGCTCGAAAATGACGAGCCTTACGCCCCCGAAGACGGCTGGGTCACGGCGAAGAAAGATACCGTAGGGAATTTTCCCGCTATCGGAGCTGTCACCGGCAAGCTCCTGAGAGCGAAAAAAAACGTTGCCGTAGGTATCGTCACTTGCTATCAGGGCGCGTCGGTCATCGAAAGCTGGCTTCCCGAAGATGTAGCCTCATTGCCGCAGTTCGACATTCCCGAAAGCGAAAAGCATTATGACCACCGTCATGAAGGCTATCGGATATGGAACCGTGCGGGCGCGCTTTATCATTATGCGCTTGAGTCGATACTTCCTTACGCTGTCAACAGCGTTGTATGGTATCAGGGCGAAAGCGACACGTCCGACGCTGAGGCGCGGATATACGAAGACGAACTCAAAGCGCTGATATGCTCATGGAGAAACGCTTTTTCGGATAACGCGCTTCCGTTCGTCATAGTTCAACTTGCAGATTACGAAGACCGTGATGACTCGGCGTGGCACGCCGTACAGCAGGCTCAGGCGAACGCCGCGAACCCCGAAAACAATATTTTTCTTGCCGTGAGCCGTGACGTCTGTGAAACGGACTGGATACACCCTGTCACAAAACACATTCTCGCACAGCGTATTGCCGAATTATTGTAAGGAAGAAAAAAACAAGCCGACCGAGATATCCTCTGCCGGCTTCGATTTTTATTTTTGGGGTTTTGCGGCATATAACCGAACTTCCGCCGCAAAATAAAGTTTTTTCGGCTTCGGGCAAATCTGTTTTCTTCAGCGTCGCCGAGACCTATGCATAACCGTTAAACGTAAACATATTCAGAGCAATAAAAAATAACGGAAAACCCGTACATTAAACAGAATCGGTATTCTGATAATTTTGAAAAATTGCCCGAGGCCGACGGAAAGCGATTACAGATCTATTTCTATCATTTCCGTGCTGTTTATAAGGTCAAGCGCCGTCTGAGCTTTTGCGAGAAGATCTGCCGTGGCGTCATAATCCGCAGCAGCCGCTGCAATATCATAGTTCGCGTAACGGTAGTCGATTATATTACCTGTCCTGCCGTAAGAGGAATTGTCTCGCGTTTTCGCGAGCCTGTTTTTCATCGAATAAAGCTTGTTTTTCTTTGCTGTCAGCTGCGGAATATAAACAAGCAGTTGATCGACGGTCATGTCAAAACCGGGAACGACATGACCGATATTGAATACATTTATCGCATGTTTGAGGCGGCGTATTTTTTCTTCAAGCGCGTCAAGCTGAGCCTGCACCGCCGTGTAATCGTACTCGGGTCTTACGGATTCCATATCCTCCCCCACCGCGGCGAGAAATTCCCTGCTCTGCACCTCGTTGGAAAGCAAAGAGTCGTGTTCGTCATTAAGCTTACGCAGTAACTTTGCCGCTTCGGCAGATGTCAATTCCATAATTATATCTCCTTTGATTTGGGTTTGTTTTTTATCTCTTTTTCCACACACCCGCAAGATAAAATCCCACGGACATTGCCGCCGAAACGCACCATCCGACGGGCCACGATATCCATATCCCGAACACGGAAGCCATAGCGGACGAAAGTACGAACGCAAGGATAACCCGTATGAGCAGGTCTGTGAATGTCGTTATCATAAAGTACTGCATTTTGCCCGTGCCGCGGAGAATCGCATCCGAAACGATCTTCAGGCACACCACCGGATAAAACGGAGAGACAACTCTCAGAAAATCAATACCCGTCTGCAGCGCGCTGTCGGAATAGTCGGTAAGAAATGCCATTACAAGATACCTACCGAAGAAGAGATAAAGCAGCATTATCGGCAGAGCTATCGCCCAAACTATATTCAGGCCCGCAGAGAAGCCCGCCTTTATTCTGTCGAGCTTTTTCGCGCCCAAATTCTGCGATGTGAAATTTGAAATGCCGTTGCAAACGGTTATTATCGACGTAGTTACGAGATTATTCAACTTAACCGCTGCCGAATATCCAGCCATTACAGCAGATCCAAAAGAGTTTATCGCGCTCTGAATGACAATATTTCCGACGGAAACAAAGCTTTGCTGCAGTATGCTCGGAATTGCAACAACTGCTATTTGCTTTAGGATCGGCCATGAAAACCTCTTGACTTCTCCCGATGTTTCGATCTTTCGCATATGCGAAAACACGAATAAGACAGCAAGCACGCAGCTCACTCCCTGGCAGATAAACGTTGCCCAAGCAACCCCTGCCACTCCCATATTAAACGCGGTGACAAGCAATATATCCGCCCCGATATTTGCCACGGATGAGCATGCAAGAAAAACGAACGGAGTTCTCGAATCCCCAAGCGCGGAAAAAATCCCCGTTGAAATATTATAATAGAACACAAACGGCAAACCGAGGATATAGATGTCAAGATAGAGCTTTGAATCCGCTTTGAGCGCAGCCGGAGTATTTATAATATCGAGCAAACCGTCGCAGAATATCACCCCGACGGCCATAAGCGCAACACACAGCACTCCGCTTGCGATAAAAGTCGTGTAAACGGTTGTTTTTACATTTTCGTATTCTTTTGCGCCGAAAAAACGCGCGACAATGACCGAAACTCCGATATTGCAGCCGAACGCGAACGCAATAAACAGCAGCGTTATCTCGTAAGCGTTGCCCACGGAGGCAAGAGCGTCGTTACCTATGAATCTGCCGGCGACGAAGCTGTCTGCGATGTTATACATTTGCTGGAAAACTATACTTCCGAAAAGCGGCAGGCAAAATTTCCACAGCACGCTGCTCGGTTTTCCCGATGTAAGGTCCTTGTTCATGTTTCCCCTTTTTCAGTACTGCTGTATTGCATAATAAGTATACCACATCGCGCGGATTTTTGCAAGAGTTTTTGAAAAATAATACTATTTCCGAGACGGTATAAATGCTTTAAATTATGATTTTAAAGCCTGCGATACCGTGACGCAAAAAGGTATCACTTATATGTGTTGTCGGGATTAAAAGATATAAAATCACAGAAAACACATAGAGACTGCGGCAATGATATTTCCCTCGGCGGACTTCTCCCGATTCCAAAAACTTAAGCAATGCAATAAAAACACAAATGTCGCATATCTTTTCTTCGACAAGTATCAGATCGAACCTAAAGCTTACGGAATAATAATCTACAAGACCGATAAATCAAAGCTTTCCGCAAAAATGGCCTAAAAAATACAGCATATCCATTCCCTGAAATCGGAATCGTATGCTGTATTCTTTACACCGTTTTATTCTTCTTTTTCAAACTTTCCGCACAGAAGCGTCGTACCTTGCGCAGATACAGTAAGAAGTCCGCCGTCGATATGCGCGATTATACCCGACTCGTCGTCCGTCCAGATCTGACATTCACCCGCGGCGACAGTCGTAATAAAGGGTATATGTCCCGCAAGGACAGAAAGGCTTCCTTCCGTGCCCATCAATGATATCTTCGCAACCTCACCGTCATAGATGTTTCCGTCAGGTGTGGATACCGTCAGTTTGAAGCGCTTCATACTTCGCCCTTTCTCGCCTTTTCCACAGCCTCATCGATAGTACCTACAAAGAGGAAAGCGGATTCGGGCAAGTCATCGTGTTTACCGTCGATTATCTCTGCAAACCCGCGCACGGTCTCTTCAAGCGGTACATACTGACCAGGAAATCCGTTGAATTTTTCGGAAACGAAAAACGGCTGAGAAAGAAATCTCTGAATCTTTCTCGCGCGAGAAACGAGTAACTTATCCTCATCGGAAAGCTCATCCATACCCATTATGGCGATTATATCCATCAGTTCTTTATATCTCTGCAATATTCTCTGAACTTCACGCGCGACACGATAATGCTCTTTTCCGACAATGTCGGGCGACAGCACGCGGCTCGTCGATTCAAGCGGGTCTACCGCAGGATATATACCCTGAGAGGCAATACTTCTCGAAAGAACCGTGGTCGCGTCAAGATGTGCAAAAGTTGTCGCAGGTGCAGGGTCCGTTAGGTCATCCGCAGGTACATATACAGCCTGAATGGACGTTATCGAGCCACGCTTGGTAGATGTTATACGCTCTTGCAGAGCACCCATTTCAGTCGCAAGCGTTGGCTGGTATCCGACTGCGGAAGGCATTCTTCCGAGAAGCGCGGAAACCTCACTGCCCGCCTGTGTGAAACGGAAAATATTATCTATGAACAGCAGGACGTCCTGTCCCTCTTCATCACGGAAATATTCCGCCATCGTAAGACCCGAAAGAGCAACTCTCATTCTCGCCCCGGGCGGCTCATTCATCTGTCCGTAAACAAGCGCTGTGTTATTTATGACGCCGGACTGTATCATTTCATTGTAAAGGTCGTTGCCTTCACGGGTTCGTTCACCAACACCTGTAAAGACCGAAAGACCGCCATGCTGTTTGGCGATATTGTTGATAAGCTCCATAATTATGACGGTTTTGCCCACTCCGGCACCGCCGAAAAGGCCTATCTTACCGCCCTTTGCATACGGGCATATAAGGTCTATTACCTTTACACCAGTTTCAAGTATCTCGGTCGAAGTAGCAAGGTCCTTATAATCAGGTGCAGGACGGTGGATCGTCCAATGTTCGCAATTTTCGGGAGCGGGTTTATTGTCCACCGCATCTCCGAGAACGTTGAATATTCTGCCGAGCGTTTCGCGTCCGACGGGCACGCTTATACCTCTGCCCGTATCTGTGACTTCCGTGCCGCGGACAAGTCCGTCCGTAGACGCCATAGCGATACATCTGGCCGTATTGTCTCCTATATGCTGAGCGACCTCAACGGTAAGAGTTCTGTCTCCGATGGGCATAGTCAGAGCATTGGATATCGAAGGCAAGGAGCCCTCGTCAAAACGCACGTCAACGACAGGACCCATTACCTGCACAACAAAACCTTTATTCGTTTCTGCCAAAGCCGTTCACTCCTTTCATGTGCCGCTGCCGGCGACTATCTCAGTAATTTCCTGAGTTATAGCGCTCTGGCGCGCACGGTTGTATTCAAGCTGCAGATCGTCTATCATCTGCTGTGCATTCTTGCCTGCAGAATCCATCGCCATATGTCTCGCGGTGACTTCACTGTTAAAGCTTTCACGCACAGCCGCAAGTATCTTTCCTGCGACATATTCGGGCACGGCTTTGTCGAAAACTTCCGCCTCATCGGGCTCGAAGATCACCTGTGCCGTTTTTGCGCTCTGACTTTTTTCGAGCGGAAGGATATATTCAGTCTGCGCAGTCTGCATCATCATTGACAAGTATTTCGTGCTGATTATACCGAGACGTGAAAATTTACCGTCGCGAAAATCCGCACACAGAGTTTCTGCAAGATGTTTCGCGTCATCATATCCGAATTTTTCCGAAGAAACAGAGTCTTTACCGTAGCGTTCACATGCGCGCTTCCCAATGGGGATCATTTCGGCGCTTTCACGCAGCGCGTCCGCGAGACGGAAAACATTTGCGTTATATCCACCCGCAAGTCCTCTGTCGCCTGCTATGACTATTATCCGTGTTTTTCCTTCACGGACTTGCATATACGTGCTTTTGGCGCACTCCGGGCATACAGTCAGGACGTTTATCACGTCGCTTACACCTTGGGAATATTCCCTGCCCTTATTCATCATATCCGTTGCACGTCTTATTTTAGACGACGCGACAAGCCCCATCGCCTTTGTCAAATGCAGCGTCGAGTCAACACTCTTTATACGGGTGCGTAAAGCTTTGGTATCGGTTCCCACAGTCATTCACCCCGTAAAGAGTTCAGGACGCTTTCAAGCTCCCGTACGTCATTGTCTTCGTAATATCCGTGGTCGAAACGGTCGAGCAACTCCTTGTTTTCCGTCATAAGCTTATCATAAAGACGCTTCTCATACTTTGAAACGTCCGCGACAGCGACGTCGTCAAGATACCCGTGAGTGACGGCATATATTATCGCGACCTGACAGCCGACGGTAACGGGGCTGTTTCTCTTTTGTTTGAGAACTTCAACGATACGTTCACCGAGCGCGAGACGCGCTTTCGTATCCGCGTCGAGGTCGCTGCCGAACTGCGCAAACGCTTGCAGCTCACGGTACTGCGAATAAAGAAGCTTGAGCTTGCTCGAAACCTTTTTCATCGCCTTGAGCTGTGCCGAACCGCCGACACGGCTGACGGATATACCGGGGTTTATCGCGGGCATGACACCCGAATGGAATAGTTCCGTTTCAAGGAACACCTGTCCGTCTGTTATGGAAATAACGTTTGTCGGGATATACGCCGACACGTCACCCGCCTGTGTTTCTATTATAGGAAGTGCAGTTATCGAGCCGCCGCCGTATTCGGGCGCGACACACGCCGCACGCTCGAGAAGTCTTGAATGAAGATAGAACACGTCACCGGGATATGCTTCTCTGCCCGGCGGACGTCTGATAAGCAGCGAAAGCGCTCTGTAAGCGACAGCATGCTTTGACAGGTCATCATAAACTATCAGCACGTCTTTGCCCTGCTCGCGGAAGTACTCCGCCATCGCACAGCCCGAATACGGTGCAATGTACTGCAATGGCGCGCTTTCCGATGCCGACGCGGAAACTATTATCGTATATTCCATAGCGCCGTTGCGCTCAAATTCATTTGCCAGCTGCACGACAGATGTGCTCTTCTGCCCTATTGCGACATAGATGCAGATCACATCCTGCCCCTTTTGGTTTATTATCGTATCAATGGCAATCTCCGATTTACCGGTCTGACGATCTCCTATAAGAAGTTCACGCTGTCCTCTGCCTATCGGGATCATGCTGTCAATGGCTTTGATTCCCGTCTGAAGCGGTACGGAAACGCTTTTTCTTTCGATTATTCCGGGCGCCTCGGATTCTATCGGGCGCGTTTTAGTGCATCCGGTGGGGCCTTTTCCGTCTATCGGTTCACCGAGTGCATTGACGACACGGCCCAAAAGTTCCTCACCGACGGGAACCGAAACGACTTTTCCGGTGCGGCGTACTGAAGAGCCTTCACGGATATCGTTTCTGTCGGAAAGAACCGCTACCGAGACCGTGTCTTCCTCAAGGTTCTGCGCCATACCGAAACTTCCGTCTTCAAACTCGACGAGCTCGCTGGCCATACATCCGCGCAAACCGTATACGCGCGCAATACCGTCACCGACGAGAATTACGGAACCTGTTTCCGTCATTTCGACGCTCGATCTGTAATTCTTTATCTGTTCTTTGATTATATTTCCGATCTCTTCGGGTCTGCTCATTTGTCGATCACTTCCTTAACCTCACGCAGACGGTGTCTGACACTTCCGTCGATGACCTTTCCGTCCACCATGATTTTTATTCCGCCGATAAGTGACGCGTCAACGGCGCAGTCAAGCTCGACGGTATGTCCGACCTGTTTTTCAAGATTTGATTTGAGCGCGTCCCGCTGCTCCTGAGTAAGAGCAACTGCGCTTGTAACTTTTGCTGTTGAAATATTTCTCGATGCTCTGTAAAGAACCGCGTATTCCCCGGCACACGCGCCGAGCTCCCTTATACGCCCGCGCTCGCAAAGCATCTTCACGAACACGACAACACAGTCCGGAACTTTCCCGTCAAGCGCTTGCTGCAGCGCCGCTGTTCTCTCTTTTTTGGGTATAGCGGCCGAGGCTAAAAAGTCAATATATCCCTCATTTGTCTCAAACGCCTCCGAAACATCTTTGAGCGCTTCGAGAACGTCTTTTTCGATTCCGTTTTCCGTTGCCACGGCAAACAGTGCCGACGCGTATTCCTTACTTATCTGAGCCATCGCCGTCACCTATCGAATCAATGAACGAATCTATAAGTTCTTTGTGGTCGTCTTCGTTTATCTCACGCTCAAGCATTTTTTCCGCAATAGCCGACGAAACGTCCACTATTTGTCTGCGGATATCTTCTTCCGCCTTTTTGCGTTCAAGTACCGCGTCGTTCTGCGCCTGACGCACGATGCTGTCCGCCTCGTTTTGCGCCTGCGCCACTATTTCGTCGCCGCGTTTTGACGCTACCGCCTTGGCGGAGTCTATTATGCCGTCCGCTTCCTGTCTGGCGTTCTCAAGCCTGTGCCTGTATTCCTCTTTTGCCGCGAACGCGTCCTTTTCCGCTTCCGCAGCGGAAGAATAACGCTCATCTATTGCCGCCTGCCGCTGTGCAAGCACGTTTTTTACAGGCTTATAGAGAAATTTTTTGAGTATCAGGAACAATATCGCCAGATTACACAATGATATAAGTATCTGCCAGATATTGATCGAGATTATATCAAGATTCATATTGCGTTTAACCTATAACTTTCATCAACACTTCCGCAAACCTGCCGGGAGCAACAAATATAAGAAGAATCGCTATAACGAGCGCATACAGACCCGTAGTCTCCGCTATCGCACAACCCATTATCATTGTTGTCGTTACGGCACCTTTTGCTTCGGGCTGACGTCCTATCGCTTCGCACGCTTTCGCAACCGCGTTACCTTCACCGATACCGGGGCCGATACCCGCTATCATCGCTATTCCCGCGCCGAGTGCACAGCATCCGAGCATGATTCCTATTGCAAGTTCCATTTCAAATTCCTCCGTTTTAAGGTTCTATATATTTGATTTTTTTTGCTTTCTACGTTCAAGACGTTTTTCATAGTCCTCCGCGGGAAACGCCCCGGATACATAAAGCATCGTCAGCATGGCGAAGATAAACGCCTGCAAACATCCGCTGAAAACGTCGAAATATATCGACAGCACCGCAGGAAGACCTATCTGCAGCCACGGTATGCTACCGAGAATACCGGGCAAATTCCCGAAAATCATATCCGACACCGTTTGCAACAGAGCCGCTATAAGCACCGATACGACCGACCCCGAAAGTATATTGCCGTAGTGACGGAACGTCATTGCCACGGGAGTCGCAACCTCGCTTATCACATTAAGGAACGCAAGGGGAGCGACAGGTTCGCAAAAACTTTTGAGATACCTTATCGGACCGCACTTGAAGCGATAATATGTAATCAGGATAAACACAAGTATCGACCAGCCGCCGACTATGTTAATATCGGACGTAGGCGGATAGAGCCCGACAAGCGTCAACAGACTCGAAAACGCAGATATTACGAGCACTGCGCCGACAAACGGAGCAAACCCCGGGTCGAAATGCTTGTCCATGTTCACACTAACGAGCTTTTCCGTCTGCTCGACGGCCCATTCCGCGAAATGCTGGCGTCGTGTACCCGGTCTTTGCGCTATGCCGTGAGTGAGCCACAGACATAGCCAGAACACAGAAATTATCACAAGCCACGAGTTGACTTGCGCCTCGGTTATCGGAAGATCCTGCAGCGGCATGGGTACCGTAAAGAATATCCTTGCGCCGTTTATCTCTATTCCTTCCGACGGCTGATTCGTAAGTATTTTAAGTACGATTCCGAATATTATCGGCAGTGCCGCAAGTATGAGCAGCAGCACGTCTGTGATTTTGAATCGCAGACTTCTTTTTTCCATTCCGAGCATATCCTCCTCTCTTTTTGATTTTTTCATATTCATTTATCTGTATTTTCGGACGTGCCGTCTTTTTTTAGGAAGAAGGGTCGCAGCGACACCGCAATACGCGGAAAAAATATCGGGATCATCACGGACCACACATTGAAGCATGGCACAAGCACGCCGACAATAAGGATACCGAATAATGCAAGCGTCCGCAGAAGCTGCGAAAGACGCATTCTGGCGGAAGCATCCTTCTCGTCCTGCTCCACAGCGGATTGCACGGTAAGCGCCATGAGAAAAAAATTCCCGACAGCTGCGATATAGCTCAGTATATTACCGAGCAGTACCGATATGTCCCATTTACCGATAATGAGAAATACCGCCTGTATGATGACGCTGAATATAAGCGTCCATACGGCGATGAAAGCTGTCTCTTTGATTACCGTCGCGGATATCTTTTTCATTTTCCGCACTCCTTCGGGAGATAGTTGCATAGTATTTAATGTATATTATATATCATTTGCATTTATAAGTCAAGCAAGATTTTTCGGCACATCCCGCAATTTTATGTATCATATATCGTAATTTTCAGAATAAAGCAGGCACGAAGCGGCATTTATAGCACTAATTCAGCGGCGCAAAAAGATCTCGGCTCTGCTGCACGAGCGCTCGGTTTTCGGCACGCAGCATCCACTCCGCGTCCGCGAAAATATCATCTGCGATATGTCCCGAGAGGGACAGAGACGGCATATCGGTGAGACTCGCCATGCGGAAATCGGGCAAGCCGTGCTGACGGTTGCCGAAAAAATCTCCCGGACCGCGCAGTTCGAGGTCTTTGCGGCTTATTTCAAACCCGTCTGTCGTCGCGCAAAAGTCTTTAAGCCGCTCTTTAGCTCCGTCGCTGTCCGAAACAAGGAAACAGTAGCTTTTTTTCGTCCCGCGACCGACACGTCCGCGCAGCTGATGCAGCTGCGAAAGCCCGAACCTCTCGGCGTTCTCCACTATCATCACCGTCGCGTTGGGAACATTTACTCCGACCTCTATAACTGTCGTCGCAACAAGGACGGATATGCGGTTTTTCGCAAATTCTTTCATTATGCGGTCTTTTTCTGCGCCCGACATCTTACCGTGCAGATACCCCACCGAAATATCGGGGAAATACTTTTCGTGAAGCTCCCGCGAATACGCCTCCGCAGACGGCATGTCGCATCCCTCTTCACTCTCTTCCGCAAGAGGACATACGACATAGACCTGAGAGCCTCTGGAAACCTCTTCGCGAACATAATTGTACATACGCGCGTGATACGATGAATCCACAAGAAACGACGATATTTTCTGCCGCCCTGCGGGAAGCTCGTCAATAACCGAAATATCGAGGTCTCCGTAAAGGATAAGCGCCATCGAACGCGGTATCGGCGTGGCGGACATTACAAGCACATGCGGATTTTTGCCCTTTTCGGAAAGCGCTGTACGCTGCCCGACGCCGAAACGGTGCTGCTCGTCCGTGACCGCAAGCGCGAGGCACGAGAATGTAACGGTTTTCTGTATGAGCGCGTGCGTGCCGATACATACGTCTATCGTTCCGTCAGCAATACCTTTAAGTATTTCACGGCGCTGTGCGGCTTTTGTCGAACCGGTAAGAAGTGCCGACGTGACGCCGTTCTTTTCAAGAATCGGCTTGAGCGACTCATAATGCTGCGCCGCGAGTATCTCCGTCGGAGCCATAAGGGCACTCTGACATCCGGATTTCGCCGCGACGCACATCAAAACTGCCGCAACAGAGGTCTTGCCGCTGCCGACGTCGCCCTGCACGAGCCTTGCCATGGCTATACTGCGCTCCATATCCGCACAGCACTCTGCTATAACACGCTCTTGAGCGCCCGTGAGAGCAAACGGCAGCGTCGAAATTATCTGCCGAAGATCTTCGTCGTAACAGCGGATACGTACTGACGTTTTTTTCAGATTTTTGCCGCGGCTGAGCGCAATGCCCGCGCGGAAGCAGACAAGCTCTTCCGACATCAGCCTTTTGCGCGCCGCGAGAATATCTTCTTCACTTTTCGGAGAATGAATAAGCTTGTACGCTGTTACAATATCTGTAAGTCCGTATTTTTCCGCGATATCCGTGCGTATCGCAGGTATAAGCGCGAACGAAAACTTTTCGAGCGCCGCGGAAACGAGCGTCCTTATCATATTCTGAGACACGCCGTTCGTTAACGGATATACGGGCAACAACGCCGGACAGTCGACAGGCTCTATACGCGGAGAATTCATTTCCCGGAAAAAACCGATGAGAGAGATCTTTCCGCGGAAAAGCCATGTTTGTCCTTGTTTAAGTTTTGCCGCAAGAAATTTCTGATTAAAAAGCGTAACGCTCATCTCAAACGTTCCGTCGGATACAAGAAATCTGTATACCGTCATCGCGCCCTTTTTTCCTGTACGGCGCGACGAAACGTCCGAAATGAGCTTTGCTTTGACCGTATATACCCCGCCGTCGGACACTTCCGAAAGCGGAGTCACGGTTTTCATATCAATATAATTTGACGGAAAATAATTGAGAAGATCGCGCACGGTTTTTATTCCGAGTTTGGAAAGCAGCTGCGCGCGCTTATCCCCGACTCCGGACAAAACGGTAATAGGACGCGACAGAGCCGCGCCGCTATCCGTAATATCGTAAGAAGTCAGGCTTTTCTCCATTTTGTTCCGTTTGGTGTGTCTTCAATTATTATGTTTTCAGCCTTGAGCTGATCTCTTATCTCGTCGGCTCTTGCGTAATTTTTATCCTTTTTCGCCTGTTTGCGTTCCGCTATGAGAGCCTCAACATGAGCCGCGAGTTCATCATCGCAGTCATCGTCCCGGAGCAGCAGACCGAGAACGTTTGCAAGACGCACAAACAGCTCTTTTGTCTGAGTGAGGAACGATTTGGAATATTTGCCCTGCATTGTAACTGAATTGATGTCGCGTGCAAAGTCGAATATCGCCGAAAGAGCGTTCGCAGTATTGAGGTCGTCATCCATCGCCTCTTCAAACTGCGCACGGTAGCCGTCAAAGCGCCGGATTATATCTGCTTCATCCGCCGCTGCGGTGTCGTCCGCACTTGAAATGATGAATTCGAGATTTTTCTTGCAGATGCGAAGTCTGTCAAGGGACGCTTTAGCCTGCTCGATGAGTTCGGGCTCATAGTTTATCGGGTTGCGGTAGTGCGCAGATATCGCGAAATAACGCAGCGGCTCATAGCCGTATATCCCCGCGAGGTCACGTACCGTAAAGAAATTATTCTTGGATTTACTCATCTTCTCGTTGTTGACATTGACAAATCCGACATGGAACCACATACGTGAAAATTCACAGCCGTTTGCACATTCGGACTGCGCGATCTCATTCTCATGGTGCGGAAATTTGAGGTCATTGCCGCCGCAATGGATATCAATCGTGTCGCCGAGATAATGCTTTGCCATAACGCTGCATTCTATATGCCAGCCGGGTCTGCCCTCTCCCCACGGAGACGTCCATGAAGGCTCTCCGGGTTTTGCCGCTTTCCAGAGCGCAAAATCCAGCTTGTCCTCTTTCTGCTCGCTCACATCGATACGCGCACCTGCTTCAAGGTCGTCAATGGACTGCTTGAAGAGTTTTCCGTATTCCTTGAAACTGCGCACGCGGAAATACACGTCGCCTCCGACTTCGTAAGCATGCCCATTGTCAATGAGAGTCTGAACCATGTCTATTATATATTGGATATTTTCGGTCGCACGGGGGTGTACCGTTGCGCGCTTGATGCCGAGTCCGTCCGCGTCGGTAAAATACTCTTTTATGTACTTTTCAGCGACTTCCGTCGTAGAGATGCCTTCGGTGTTGGCGCGTTTAATGATTTTATCGTCAACGTCGGTGAAATTTTGCGCAAAAATGACGTTATAGCCTTTGTATTCCAGGTAACGGCGCAGTGTGTCGTAGACAGTGAAAGCTCTGCCGTTGCCGATATGGAAGAAATTATAGACGGTAGGGCCGCACGCGTAAATTTTTATTGTATTGTCCTTTACTTCAAGTTCTCGCTTGGAGTTTGTCATACTGTCGTAAAGACGCATAGATGTGTTTCCTTTCAATTTTTGAGATATTGCCTGTTTGCCTTATAATATGGTATGCAGGAAATAATAGTATATACCGCCGTGCCCCACAGCATTATTTCAGGTATTCTTATCGTTGCGCAGATTTCGGGAGTAAGAGTCGGGGCACCGCCCGCCTGGATGATAACGCAGACGAACGCGACAACTATTGTGACGCTCTGCAGACATGTCTTGATTTTCCCCCACATATTCGCGGCAACGACCTCACCTTTGCCCGCCGCGGCAAGGCGCAGACCTGTGATGAAAAATTCTCTTGCAAGTATCAGCAGCACGGGAAAAGTCGTCATTATTCCCGCGTCCACGAATGATACGAGCATGCTCAGCACTATCATTTTGTCTGCGATGGGGTCGATAAATTTTCCGAAATCGGTCACAGCATCATATTTACGCGCGATCCTTCCGTCGAAAGCGTCAGTAAGCATAGCGACGGCAAATATCAGGCCTGCAATGACATATCTGACACGCAGAGACGTAAACAACGACGACAGCGGATTATCCAGCAAAAACAAAAGTATGAACGGTATGAGCGCCATGCGGACGATACAGAGTATATTAGGCAGACGCTTGATAAACGGTTTTTTCTCTATGTTTCTCAAAACAATTTTTCCTTTCGGACTCATTCCACGGTATGTCCGTAGAAGTCATAGATATCTGCTTTATCGAATTTAACGCGTACAAATTCTCCCTCGCACGCCCCGTCGGGCGCTTTGAAATATGTGCGTCCGTCGATGTCGGGAGCCTGAAAATACGCTCTGCCGCAGTACAGATCTTTTTGTTCGTCATAACCTTCACAGAGCACATCGAACGTCTTTCCGATAAATTCCGCGTTAATCTTCTCAAGACACGTCATCTGCAGATTCATCACGATGTCCGCGCGTTTCTGCTTGACGTCCTGCGGTATCTGTCCGTGCATACGCGACGCGGGAGTACCGGCCTCCTTGGAATACGTGAAAACGCCGAGATTATTGAATCCGACGCGCTTGACAAATTCGCAGAGTATTTCAAAATCCTCTTCGGTTTCTTTTGGAAATCCCGTGATGAACGTCGTTCTCAGCGACACGCCCGGAACGATGCGGCGTATCTTCGCCATCAACGCTTCAAGGCTCTTGTCGTCCATAGAGCGGTTCATGAGTTTGAGTATGCGTCCGCTCGCGTGCTGAAGCGGCACGTCTATATATTTGCAGACCTTGTCGTTCTGCGCTATTTTTTCGAGGAGTTCATCCGATATCTCCTCGGGTCTGCAATAAAGTATCCTTATCCATTTTATGTCGTCAATCCCGGAAATTTCATCAATAAGCGAACAAAGTTCGGGGTACGCCGTTGTATCCTGCGCTATAAGGTTTATCTCCTTAGCTCCGTTTGCCGCAAGGTCACGCGCCTCCGCAAGGATATTCTCTCTTTTGCGCGGCTGGAATTCACCCCTTACAGACGGAATAATGCAATACGAACAATGGTTCGAACATCCGTCCGCAAGTTTGAGATATACCGAATATTCGCTCGACGTAAGCATTCTCGCGCCCTCCGGAGTAGACGCGGTCAAGGGTACGTATTGACGGAATTTTCCATTCTCTGATTCGACGGCGTCAACAATATTTCCGAAGCCTTTGCTTCCCAACACCGCGTCAACCTCGGGGATAGACTCGAAGATCTCATCCTTAAATCTCTCCGCCATACAGCCCGTGACGATGAGTTTTTTTAATTTTCCTGTCTGCTTGAGTTGCGCCGCATGAAGGATGTTTTCGATGCTTTCTTCGTTTGCTTTGTCTATGAAAGTGCAAGTATGTACAATTATCACATCGCAATCTTCCTCGTCCGCACAGATTTCATAACCCGCGTCGGTAAGTTGCGCAAGCATGACCTCGCCGTCGATTCTGTTTTTCTCGCAGCCAAGGCTTATCATGCCTATTTTAAGAGGTTTTTCAGTCTTCATATTCTTCCTTACAGAGCATAAACGCTTTGTTTATATCTTCAAAATCATACCCATGTCTCGAGAACGCACCGAACACACGGTTGCGCACCTTCGGGTCGCCGATGTCCTGCCCTTTGAGACGTCTTCGCATTTCCGGCAGTATGTCCGCCGCCACGTCAAAGTCTTCGAAAAGTCCGTCAACGGTCTTTTCGGCAAGCTCCAAAGGAATGCCGCGTTTTTTAAGTTCAAACAACACCGCGCGTTTTCCGCAGGAGTGCATTTTCCTCGCAGCAACGCTTTCGGCATATTTGGAATCATCTATCAGACCGTTGCCGACAGCACGAGCCACCGCGTCCGCCGCGTCATGCTCCGGAAAACCTTTCGCTGTCAATTTGTCGTAGACTTCCTGCGACGAATAATCCTTGTACGAAAGTATATCCAGCAGTTTGTCATACGCCGTACCCTTAGGGACAGGAGGCTTACGCGTCAAAGTCGTCCGCTCCTATATCCACCGATACGGGTGCTTTTGTCCCCACTTTTTCGGCCTTCGCTTCCGGCTTCGTAATATCATCTGCCGCACCGCCGTTTATAGCGGCAATGACCTTTTCCTCGATTTCCTTCTGGAGCGCGGGGTTGGATTTTATTATTTCGCGGATATTGTCGCGTCCCTGTCCGAGCCGTTCGCCGTTATAGGAGAACCATGAGCCGGATTTCGCGATTATACCGAGTTTTATTGCCGCATCGAGGATCTCGCCCTCTTTGGAAATGCCCTTTCCGTAGAGAATATCGAATTCGGCTTCCTTGAACGGAGGCGCAACTTTATTCTTGACTACCTTTATTCGCGTTCTCGAACCTACGGATTCACTGCCGACCTTGATAGTTTCAACTCTGCGGACATCAAGACGCACAGACGCGTAGAATTTAAGCGCACGTCCGCCCGTGGTAACTTCGGGATTGCCGTACATGACGCCGACTTTTTCACGCAGTTGGTTGATGAATACGACTATACAGCTCGTCTTGGAGATAGCACCCGCGAGTTTACGCAGCGCCTGGCTCATGAGACGCGCCTGCAATCCGACATGAGAGTCACCCATCTCTCCTTCGATCTCCTGGCGGGGAACGAGTGCCGCAACGGAGTCCACAACAACGATATCGACGGCTCCCGAACGAACGAGCGTTTCTGTGATTTCAAGCGCCTGTTCACCGCTGTCGGGCTGAGAAACGAGCAAAGAATCTATATCAACGCCGAGGTTTTTCGCGTAAACGGGATCAAGAGCATGCTCCGCGTCGATAAACGCAGCCGTGCCGCCGACCTTCTGTGTTTCCGCGACCATATGCAGAGCAACAGTCGTTTTACCTGAGCTTTCGGGACCGTATATCTCGATTATTCTCCCCTTCGGCACGCCGCCTATGCCGAGCGCCATATCCAAAGAGAAAGAACCCGTGGAAATATGGTCAACGCTCATTGCCGCGTTTTTGCCGAGCAGCATCACCGAGCCTTTGCCGAACTGACGTTCAATCTGGGACATCGCCGCTTCGAGGGCTTTCTGTTTTGCTTCCTGCATATTCTTTTCCCGCCTGCCGCAATGCGGCAGACTTTTCCTTTCGCGTTATTTATCCGTTATTTTATATTATACAATATAATTACGAAAAAATCAATACCTTATTTGTTCTAAAAATAAAAATTCTGTGTGAAAACATTAAAAACTTGAATTTGGCAAGAGTGCAAAAAAAAATGGTTTTTTTTGCATATAATATTGCATTTTTCTGATTTTTAGAGTATAATTGCGCATAGTAGGATATAAGATTACTTTATATCCAAGGGAGGATAGAAATCATGGCATTCAAAAATCAATACTTAGCAGATCTTTATGAAAAAGTCTGCAAAAGAGACCCCGACCAGCCCGAATTTCTTCAGGCTGTAAAAGAGGTTCTCGAAACGATCGAGCCCGTTGCTGATAAGCGCCCCGACCTCGTCGCCGCAGGCGTATTTGATCGCATCGTAGAACCCGAGAGAGCGATAGTTTTCAGAGTTTCCTGGGTAGACGACAACGGAAAAGTACAGGTAAACAGAGGCTACCGCGTTCAGTTCAACTCCGCGATAGGTCCCTACAAAGGCGGTCTGCGTCTGCACCCCTCAGTAAACCTCTCCGTCATCAAATTCCTTGGATTTGAGCAGATATTCAAAAACAGCCTCACCAGCCTTCCCATGGGCGGCGGCAAAGGCGGCTCCGACTTTGATCCCAAAGGCAAGAGCGACGGTGAAATCATGCGTTTCTGCCAGAGCTTCATGACGGAACTCTCAAAGCATATCGGCGCTGACACGGACGTTCCCGCCGGCGATATCGGCGTAGGTGCACGTGAAATAGGCTATATGTTCGGTCAGTACAAACGTCTGCGCAATGAATTTACCGGTGTTCTTACGGGCAAAGGCCTGACTTACGGCGGCTCTCTGATAAGACCCGAAGCTACCGGTTACGGTCTGTGTTACTTCACAAAAGAAATGCTCGAGCATAACGGCTCTTCCTTCAACGGAAAGAAAGTCGTTATTTCCGGTTCCGGCAACGTTGCGATCTACGCAGCACAGAAGGCGACCGAGCTCGGTGCGAAAGTTCTCGGTATGTCCGACTCTAACGGTTGGATATATGACCCCAACGGCATCAATCTCGAAGTTATCAAACAGATCAAAGAAGTTGAGCGTGCAAGAATTTCCGAATATACAAAGCGTGTAGACGGTGCGGAATATCACGAAGGCCACGGCGTATGGACGATAAAATGCGACATAGCTCTTCCCTGCGCAACGCAGAACGAACTCACTATTGACGACGCGAAAGTACTCGTTGCAAACGGTGTCATCGCTGTCGCTGAAGGTGCAAACATGCCCTCCACTCCCGACGCTATCGAATACTTCCAGCAGAACAAGGTTCTCTTCGGACCCGCAAAAGCGGCAAACGCAGGCGGTGTTGCGACTTCAGGCCTCGAAATGAGCCAGAACTCGCTGCGTCTGTCCTGGTCCGCGGAAGAAGTTGATGAGCGTCTGCACAATATCATGATAAACATCTATCGCAACGCGGCTGCGGCAGCTAAGGAATACGGCTGCGAAGGCAATCTCGTTGCAGGTGCAAACATTGCAGGCTTCCTTAAGGTAGCAGAAGCGATGAAAGCCCAGGGTATCGCATACTAAACAATAAAAAACTCAAAAGCACGGTACCGACTTGTGTCAGCGCCGTGCTTTTTTCAGCCTTGCATACCCCCTCCGGGACACCTTCCGGGGTATACTTCAAAACAATACCAGTCACTTAAATATTTTCTATATACGTCTTGAGGCTCGCCGGGAAAGAGAGATTCCAATAAGGTGCGAAAATAACGATAACGTCAACACTCGCGAATTGTTTGGCATAGCTGAACACAGGCGTGAAACAATCCCCTGAGCGTATGAGTGACGCGCGTTTTGAAGGAGCGTTTTCTGTCAACGGACACAACCCCTCATTCTCAAGAGCTAAATCCGAATATTCGCCGCCGATTTTTCCGGCAGAACTTGCTATTCTGTCAGTACGAGGCTCATTACAAACACAGCTGTTGATATATAAGATCCTATACGATGCCAAGTTTGTGATTAAAGCTCTTTTTCCATGTGTATATGCGGACAGTATTCATCAAGATATTCTTCTCCGCTCGCGGTAAACCCCACAGCTTCGTAAAAACCGCGCGCACGCACCTGCGCCGAAACATCAAGCACCGTCGCTCCGCCGCGTTTTGCAGTTTTTTCTGCCGCCTGCATCAGCACCCGCCCGAGTCCTGTGCCGCGATACGCCTTTCTCACCGCAACACGTCCGACAAGCCAATGCCCGGTGTCTCCTTGGGCAAACACACGGCATGTTGCCGCCGCCGTGTCACCGTCAAAAATGACAATGTGCGTCGCGATTTTATCTATATCGTCAAATTCATCACGGAAGCCCTGCTCTTTCACAAAAACCTCTTCGCGTATCTGCGCTGCCTCATCAGGCAAGACGCTGTATTCCCGTATCTGCATATTCAATCACCTTTTTTCTTCTGGATATTGTATCCGACACGCGCAAGCATCGAGTCGGGTAATAATTTTCCGGCTACACGCGCAAGCTTTATCGTCGCACCGGGAACTATCACTTTTTCACGCTTAAACATACATTTCACGGCGTATTCCGCGACGTCGGCACTCGTAAGCGCTTTCACACCGAATTTCACCCCGGCTACGGAATTGAATTCCGTGTCGACAGGCCCTGGGCAAAGTACGCTTATGCCGACATTTTTACCCGTACGCCGAACTTCCTCACAAATTGCCTGAGTCATGCGGAAGACATACGATTTCGACGCATAATACGCGGCCATGAGCGGGCCCACTGTGAACGCTGCGGATGATGCGACATTAAGTATATAGCCGCTGTCACGCGCGGCAAAGTCCTGTAAAAACAGTTTTGTGAGTATATGCACCGCCGTCACGTTCGTGTCTATCATGGCAAGCTCGCTTTCGAGCGGTGTCGACGAAAATTCACCGAAAACGCCGAATCCAGCGTTATTCACAAGAATATCAACGCCTTCATTTTTCGTCATTTCGTGCAGTAGTACACAGTTTTCGCGCACCGACAGATCGAGAGCGATAACGCGCACGCAGATATTGTTTCCGAGCTCTGCCGCCAGAGCGTCAAGCGCCTGCCCACGACGCGCTACTATAACGAGGTCGCACCCTGTTTTTGCAAGACTTCGCGCTATATCCGCGCCTATTCCCGAGCTTGCGCCCGTAACAAGAGCTTTCATAAAGTTTCCTCCGAAATATAGCCGTATTTCACAAGAAATCTCACTATCTCGTCCTTATTTGCGCAGACAGAGCCGCGGCACAGTTCCGCCCGTCCGCCTCCTCTGCCCGAAAACGCTTCATTTAACGCTTTACAGTCACCGCGCACATCTCCCGTCTGCGTTGCGAAGGCATATTTGTATTCTCCGCCACTGCCGCCGAAAATCACGGCTTTTGAGCGATCTTTCGCCGCTTCGACACCGAATTTTCCGACAAGTTCACCGTCAAACGCGTCTGTAAAAATTATCGGAGCGATCGTATCTTTATTAACGAGCCGGAGAGTCATCGAAAAAGTCTTCATGCGTTCCGAGTCAAGCTCGCGCTTCAGCGCCGCCTTGTCTTCAAGCAGTTTTTTCACGTTTTCCGCTATTTCAAGAGGTTTTGCGGAAAGCAGGTCGCCGCATGCGTAAAGCTCCGCGTTTTTCGCCGCATAATCCTCGTACGCACGTTCTCCGCAGACCATAAAAAGCCTTGTGCCGCCGCGGAAACGCTGCCACGAAAGAATTTTTATCACGCCTATCTGTCCCGCAGACGAGACGTGCAGACCGCAGCACGCGCATGTATCGACACCGCCTGCACGGACAATACGAACGTTGCCCTCTATCTCTTTCTTGGAGCGATACACGATGCCGTCCGAGCCGTCTGTATAGAATATTTCGGTCCCCGCATCCGAGCGCACCGCGGCATTTGCCTCGGCTTCCGCTTTCGCGATATCGTCGGCGGAAAATTCATAGTTAAAATCGACGGTCATGAAATCCGACCCCATGTGAAAGCCCGTATTAGAGCACCCGAAGCGCGCGCAGACGATGCCCGAAAAAATATGCTCACCCGAATGTGACTGCATGAATCCGAGTCTACGCCCGAAATCCACACGCCCGTGAATATTTTTGCCGACAGCTAACGGCGCATTCACGGTGTGAACGACGTCTTCGCCTTTTTCTTGCACGTCTGTAACATCCGCGCCGCCGAGCGTTCCCGTGTCGGCAGGCTGTCCGCCGCCTTCGGGGTAAAACGCGGTCGCGTCGAGAGTCACATTCCAGCCGTTTTCACATTCCGTGCACCCCGTGACCGTCGCGTCAAATTCCTTTATATACGCAGACTCGTAATATATACGCCTCGTCATAATGCCTCCGATAAAAAAAGAGCAGCGCCGTAGTATGCGACGCCGCTCCTGAAAATTCTTTTATTTGCAGAGGGTCTTGCCTGCGGAATGAAGGTCGTTGCACGCTTCGACAACTCTTGCGGTAATGCCCGCTTCGCCCTTCTTGAGGTAAGAACGGGGGTCATATACCTTCTTAACGCCGACTTCGCCGTCAACCTTGAGCACGCCGTCATAGTTTGTGAACATATGAGCCGCAACGGGACGGGTGAACGCGTACTGAGTATCTGTATCGATATTCATCTTGACAACACCGTACTGGAGCGTTTCTTCGATGTCTTCCTTCGGAGAGCCGGAGCCGCCGTGGAATACGAGCAGATAGTGAGCATCCGCGCCGTCTTTCTGCTGCAGGTATTCCTGACCTGCCTTGAGGATCTTCGGATTGAGCTGTACATTACCGGGTTTGTAAACACCGTGGACGTTGCCGAATGTAGCGGCGAGAGTATATTTGCCGCCGACTTTGCCGAGCGTCTGCTCGACCATGTACATATCTTCGGGAGTGGTATAGAGCTTTTCTCTGTGAACATTTTCGGTATTTACGCCGTCTTCTTCACCGCCGACAACGCCTGCTTCGACTTCGAGAACGATATCGTTCTTTGCGCAACGCTCGAGGATTTTAGCGGCAAGCTTGATGTTCTCGGCATGAGGAAGTGCGGAGCCGTCGAACATATGGCTGTTGAAGAGATTGGGCAGACCTGCCGCTCTGCGGCGCTCTGTCTCCTCGATAAGAGGCATAAGGAACGTATCAACTTTGTCGGCCTGACAGTGGTCGGTATGGAGAGCAACGTTGATGTTGTATCTGCTTGCAACGAGATGAACGTGGTTTGCAAGAGTGATGGCACCGAGAACGGAATCCTTTACTGTCGCGCCGGAAGCATGAGCGCCGCCGCCGGTGGATATCTGGATTATACCGTCGGATTTCGCTTCCGCGAGTCCGGCGAGGACACCGTTGATGGATTCGATGTCAAAAACATTTATTGCGGGAAACGCGTAATGTTCCTTGTACGCGGTTTCCATCATTTTGCAGTAGGTCTCATAGTTTACTACGGGCATGATAAATATCTCCTTTATATCGCTTTATTTTATAACTATTATAGCTTATTGGAAAGAAATAGTCAAGTGTCGCGTGATATTCTCCCAAAAAATGTCATAGAATTTGCGTATCAACAACATCTCGGAGGCGTTCCGTGGACGACGCGAAAACTGAAAACAGGCTGAGATTCCTGATATCGGCGCTTTACGCGTCGGCAATAGCGGCGGCTGTATATGTGACGCTTAAATATTTTCTTCCGGTATGTGTTCCGATCATAGTCGGCGTTGTTACGGCGCTGGCCGGTGACGCTCTTGCCGCCCGTATATGCCGCACGGTACCTCGGAAACGAAAAACACTACGTGTAATCTGCACGGTCCTGATATGGCTCGCCCTGACCGCCGCGGCGCTCACTGCAGGAAAACTCGTCTACTCCCAATGCGTCGGACTTCTCGTCAAATTGCTCGACACGGATATGCTTCTTCAGCTTGACAAACTGCTTTTTTCGCTTTCCGACAGCCTCGGCGGACGCGCGACATACGTAGCGTCGGAAATGACCTCTGCCTTGGCCTCCATGCTGAAAAACCTGCTTTCGGCAGCGCTCGGAGCGTCAATGAAGCTTCCCGCGACACTCTCCTCCGTCGCGGCGGCGGTAATGTCGGGAATACTCTTCGCGTCAGACGCGGACAGGGTAAAAGCATTCGCCGTGAAAGCCGTACCGACAGGCGTTTTCGGGAAGCTTCGCTCAATGCTTTCTCATTTCGCAAAGCTACTCAAAGCCTACGGAATAATGTTTCTGCTTAATTTCACGGAGCTCTCCATCGGACTTTCACTGCTGCGGGTCGATTACGCGATAGCCGCAGCTCTGCTCGTCGCATTATTCGATTTCATGCCGATCCTCGGAAGCGCGATGATACTCGTGCCATGGAGCGTTTTTCTGCTGCTCGGCGGGAACACGGCTCAAGGAGTCGGGATGCTCATTCTCGTCGCCGTCACGGAAGGAGTACGCCAGACTGTCGAGCCGAAAATCGTCGGCGCACAGCTTGGTATTCCCGCTTTTGCATCACTCGCCGCCGCGTATGTCGGCTCACGTTTTTTCGGTGCCGCAGGCGTGATAGCCGCACCTTTTATCATACTTATAATTAAAAATTTCATAAAAAGAGGTAAGCCATATGTTCAGACAGATAACCCCGTCCCAAATACCCCAGAACGTGTTCGACCTGATAGGAAAAAAATGGTTCTTGCTCACCGCGGGAGCAGAGACCTATAACACCATGACCGCGTCTTGGGGAGGATTCGTGCGGATATGGAACGCGGACTGCGCCGCCGTCACGGTACGTCCGCAAAGACACACATTTTCGTTTATGGAAGCCAATGACACGTTCACGCTCTCGTTTTTCGACGAGCTTTACCGCCCCGCACTCTCGTTCTGCGGCTCGCATTCGGGAAGAAATTGCGACAAAGCCTCAGAAACGGGACTTATACCTGTGTCGGACGACGAATGCACATACTTCGAGCAGGCAGACCTCGTGCTTTTCTGTAAAAAGATCTACACGTCCGACGTCCGTCCCGAAAATTTCACCAACAGATCCGTCGTTGAGGACTTCTACCCCGCTTCCGACTTCCACCGTCTGTACGTCGGAAAAATAGAAAAGGTCCTTTTCAAAGACTGAAATATCTATACATCCAGCCCCGCGGCGCGCAAAGCCCGTGGGGCTTTGCTGCGCCCGTCGCCGCGAAAGCGGCGGCGGGCGCGCTTTTCCTGCGGAAAAGCACGCCGCGGCTGATGCTCTCTTGACAAATGAAAAAATCCTGCTTTTACAGCTCAAAATTCCGCGTTAAACGTCCTCACGCTCCATAAAAACAAACTTTTTTCGACTTTTTTCCGATCAAAGGGTAGATTTGGCATTTTGGCTATATATAGTATGCGAGAGCAAAACAGTAAAAATAATAAAATCAGAAAGGAGGAAATCGCTCTCGCAGAATACTATAGAAATAGAACGTATAACTAACGAAAGGAAAAGGAAAAAGAAAATGACAACGAAAATGAAAAGAGTCCTGACACTTGTAATTACCGTATGTATGCTGTTTTCTGCTTTCGGTGGTTTTATATCGACAACCGCAGCGACTGAAACGTCAGCAGCAACAAAAGAGACGCAAACTTCAAAGATTTTGCAGGCTGATGACATCCCAGCAAACATGACGCTTGAAGAAGCGCGTAAGGCAGGATATGTCTCCAGACTGTAAGAGCAAGAATCGCCTGAGGATCTTTCCTCGGTTATATTTAAAAACGCCGACGGCACAAACACAATGTATATTTTTTCCGAGCCCGTGAAATACATAGCGCCCGACGGGACGGTGAAGGATAAAAAAACGGCGCTCATTTCCTCAAGAGGAGATTACAAATACGTCGGAACGGATAACGACGTTATAACTAAATTTTCCGAGAGGTCCTCGGGCGGTGTTGCCGTAGATTTCGACGGATATACTATCATTATGGTCCCGGAAAAGGCCCAGTCGTCCGATGAGTACGAAAAAAACGGTAAAATCGTTAAAGCGGCTGTTGCTGATGCAAAAATGAATTCCGAAAACGAGATTTCGTACGCAAAAGTTTTCGGAAACAACACGATCCTTCGCTATACGCCGCAACTTAACGGTGTTAAAGAAGAAATAATTCTAAACAGTTACAACGGTCAAAACGAGTTTGCTTTTGTCGTTAAAACAAACGGGCTTGCTGTTATTAAAGACAGAATAAGCGGAAGAGTTGCTATCTATACTCCCATAACGGCAGATTCTGAAAAAGCAGTAGAAATAGCATATTTCAGCAGTCTTTACATTTTTGACGCGACAAAGACAAATACGTCCTTTGGCGAGACCAGAGTGGAAGTCATCAAGGAAAATCAGGAATATCTGATTACTCTTGTCGTCGATAAAGATTATCTGGAAAATAAAAATACCGTATATCCTGTCACGGTTGATCCCAGTTTTTCATATTCAACCAGCAGCGGATTTGAAGATGCTACAATTTATACCAACTATCTGTCAAATGACGGAAATTCCTCTAATATGTTTGTTGGTAATTATTCTGGCCGCTACAACAGCACTCGGGGCATAGCCAGGGTGCTGGTAAGATTTCCTGGCCTTTTCTCCAATTCTCAATTCAATTCCATCCAATGGTTTAGGCTTAATTCTGTAAAATACATGCTAAGAGACACAATGTGTGAAGGTGATTCCTCGACAATTTCAGCATATATGGTTTCAGAACCATGGAATGAGAACACGGTTGTTTATAATACTTCAATTTGGGGTTCTGCGGAAAATATTTTTTTAGACAGCAAAAATATTCATTATCAGGGCGGAACTGGTTCTTCTGGAACAGGAACCGGCAACTGGTATTCCTTTGACATCACAGATGCTACAAAGAAATGGAAAAACGGGGAATTGGGTGGGGAAAGTAGTCACTATGGAATAATGTTAAAAGCTTCTTCGGAAGATGTAGGAGCGAAAACTTTTGCGACATCGGAAAATTCATCTTATTCTCCGAAGATTATTATAAATTATGAACCGATCAGAACTGTATATATTAGGGTTAAATATGACAATGCGTATATAATAAGAAATAAAAAAAGCTACGAAACAACCTCGGGGGCTATAACTAGGATTGAAGATAAATTTAATGAATATTTACAGAGAATAAAAGAAGTCTTTTTAGATAATTTCGGTATAAATATTGTCCCCTCTACCTCCGGGATAATAAATGCTGCATCATATGCAGATGGCTGTCCGAATAGCGGAATAGATGAACGTTGCCTCTGTATACCTGATTCGTCCTGCACTTTAAATTGGGATTCCGGTTGGAATAACCCTTCCCAATATCACACATGGCCTTCCGTAGCCGGAATATGTCACCATAAAAGCATAGTTTTATTGCGTAATCAAAATCTTAATGATTTACCAAATAACACTATCGGAGTATATTATTCCGGTCATAAAATGTGTTTTTATGGATCCACACATTCATATGACGCTGCATCAGCGCTTTCATCATATACGCATCCTATAATAGGATCAGTCGAAACTCTGAATAACGAAACTGCCGATAATTTACGCGGAGTTTATGTTTTAGCTCATGAAATCGGACATTTATACGGTATAACAAGCCATCAACACAGCTCCGCTGGAGAACTTTGCGTAATGAATTCAACATACGATCGCTTTATTGAGAATAATACCAATAACTGGTTTTGTCCAACATGTGCCGGAATTATAGGTAACAATTTTGACAGATATTGAAGGAGTTTGTTATGAAAAAAAGTCTAATTTTATTGGTTATTGCTCTTTTAATTCCCCTTGCAGGATGTAAACTTAATAACAGTATTGATCAGGGCGAAAATCCGACCTCCGAAACAGTGACCCGGACAGAGCCCTCGACTTCCGAAACAGAAAATCCCACTGACGATGAGGCTTTGTTGGAATTTCCTATATTTTCGGAAATATACGGATACTCTAAATCGGAATTTCTTGATTCGGTAAAGCAAGACGCCGTGTATCCGGAATCATACGAGCGTGTTAAAAAGTGGATAGAACTCGTTCCGGAAATCGAAGGCTACGAGCTGGCACATTTCAGGCTTGAGGAAGATTGTGTAAGTCAATGGAAAAAAGATTATTCATATCTACATTCCTATTTTATTGCATTTTTGCATCCTATAGGCTGCGATGCAGATCATCACGGAGGAAATGGATGCAACGGGGAAAACGTTTGGATCTTAGTGCATCACTACGGTTTACCGGGGAGTATTGAATTAGCCCCCGAATATAAGAACGGAATTATAAGCAGTTACGACCCGTCGGTAAGCTTTTCAGGTTACCGTCGCACTCCGGACGGCAGTGATTTTCGTCGTACGCCGGACGGCAGTTTGGAATATTTTCGAGGCTATTCGGCATACTGGAAATACTCTTCGACGCTCGGAACAGATTCTCTTTATCGCATTTTCATTCCCGAAAAGATTATTGACCGTGTAAACATAAACGAAGTATTTGAAAAAGTAAAAGAATTCCACTAAAATGTATAGTCCAGCCCCGCGGCGCGCAAAGCCCGTGGGGCTTTGCTGCGCCCGTCGCCGCTTTCGAGGCGGCGGGCGCGCTTTTCCTGCGGAAAAGCACGCCGCGGCTGATGCTCTCTTGACAAATGAAAAAATCCTGCTTTTACAGCTCAAAATTCCGCGTTAAACGTCCTCACGCTCCATAAAAACAAACTTTTTTCGACTTTTTTCCGATCAAAGGGTAGATTTGGCATTTTGGCTATATATAGTATGCGAGAGCAAAACAGTAAAAATAATAAAATCAGAAAGGAGGAAATCGCTCTCGCAGAATACTATAGAAATAGAACGTATAACTAACGAAAGGAAAAGGAAAAAGAAAATGACAACGAAAATGAAAAGAGTCCTGACACTTGTAATTACCGTATGTATGCTGTTTTCTGCTTTCGGTGGTTTTATATCGACAACCGCAGCGACTGAAACGTCAGCAGCAACAAAAGAGACGCAAACTTCAAAGATTTTGCAGGCTGATGACATCCCAGCAAACATGACGCTTGAAGAAGCGCGTAAGGCAGGATATGTCTCCAGACTGTAAGAGCAAGAATCGCCTGAGGATCTTTCCTCGGTTATATTTAAAAACGCCGACGGCACTCTATTGTGATTTATGGTAACAGTTTTCAAATAATATTGAAATCTATAAGCCGAGTGAATCCGTTCCCAGTAGCATAGTATCAGAATCTTTTGCATATATAACTTTAAATAAAGAAGCGGGCACTATAGGTATCGCAGACCTTTTATCCGTTACGGATAAACCTTTTTCTGAAATAGAAGAATTGAATCACTATTACATAATCCCGAACGATGGCTCGAGTTATCATTATGATTATTATGTATCAACATTAAAAAAATAGCCGAAGGGCACACGGACTACGCATATCGAAAATACATCCTCGGCGAAAACCCCGACACGTCAGACACTTCCCCGTGGACATGGGCGGCGCTCGGTGTCTCCGCGGCGACAGTCGGTATAGCCGCGCTCGCGCTGAAGAAAAAAAAGACGTGACGGCAATGATATTAAAACAAGAATTGGGTGAATGAGTATGAATCAGAGTAAAAAAAGCTTGTTTGTTGCCTTTTTAATTATAGTTATATTTGCGAATATTGTCCCCGTAACTCGAGCATCAGAGGTAGAGCCTAACGGTTGGTGGGACCGTGAGGTTTACGATTGGCCGCAGGACTTCGCCGTTATGCATGTCTATATAGAGGATTATATATTTGCCACAGAAGAAGAGGAGGCAGAATACAGCTGGTTGGGTGGAGACCGTATCGAAGGGCAGCTTGTCAAAAGCGTTCGTATAAAAGTCCTTGAAGTGCACTATGCTCCGGACGGATTTCCATATGAAGAAAATGAAACCTTCACAATCAGGTCGTGGACGTCTTTAGTAATCACTGAAGACGGACACGCTGTTAAAGCAGATGCTTTCCGAGCTGCCAATTACAATACAGAGATTAACGATTGTGTGTTCCCCGTTTTAAAAGGCTTCGACGGTATCCTCTATATGGCAAGATCATTTAAAGACCCGAACAATTGGTTTGATTATGGATTTTTCCCCAGAACTGAAGAATCTGTTGAAACAATCGACGAATACCGCTATTTCTACGATATAGATAATTTCGAAGAGGGCGTATACTTGTCAGAGAAAAACAAAGAGAGCCCTGCAGCCTCTGCACGTATGTCTCAGAAAAACTGCTCTTCCTTCGCCGTATACGCAACAAAGAAGTACATCCTCGACGAAAACCCCGACACGTCAGACACTTCCCCGTGGACATGGGCGGCGCTCGGTGTCTCCGCGGCGACAGTCGGTATAGCCGCGCTCGCGCTGAAGAAAAAAAGACGTGACGGTGCAGAATCATTCAGGAGGTCTCATATATCATGAGTAAACGTGTTCTTATAATATTGATTATATTTTTCGAGTTCGCTTTTTTTACATTTTCGGGCTTGGCAGAGCACGAAAATCGCGGCGATTCAGAAGATAAACTTCGCTTGACAGAAACACAGGAAACATATCTTCCTATATATCGGCATCCGGCTATGTATCGGAATCCGTCATTGTCAACTCTTGGCCCCAAGTACGATCCTGAAAAATTAGTGGATAAAGAAACCGCTCAAAAATGGTATAGAAAGATTCTTTCCATGTTAGGTAAATCCACATCTGTTAAACTTTCACGAAGAAAAGACGCAATAACTCAATTTCAAGAAGACGGATGGTATGCAGAATTAGAAGACGGGTACAAAATATTCATTACCGGTTATGGATACGTGAAGGTTTATTTCCCGGAAAACAAAATGTATAAATTTCCCGAAGATGAAGGTTTCAATATTATAGGCAAAGGCATTCTTTCTGCGATTGATCAGATAAAGGCGGACTATCCGGCGTTTTTCAATAACAATTTTGAATCGTATGAAGATCGTTTTTTTTCAAATGCCGAGATCTTACACGAATCCGTATTCTATACAATCTATGACCACACCTTTACAGGTCTTTCATATCCAATGAAAGAATGGCTCACAAAGGATTTTGTCGGTTACGCAAAACTGCTTAACCCGGAGGATGTTCTTAAAAAGTCCATTAAACCCCATCATCCCGAACTTTCGGAAGAAAACCTGTTGTATTATGAGATAAAATATGTTTGTGATGACTATTTAACACCGCAATATGTTTTTTATTTTAAAGAGAATGACCCTGAAAAAATCCGAATCTACAAAACGAGAGCTATAGACAATCCGAGGAACCCCGACACGTCAGATGCGTTCCCGTGGACATGGGCGGCGCTCGGCGTCACCTCGGCGACAGTCGGTATAGCCGCGCTCGCGCTGAAGAAAAAAAAAGACGTGACGGCAATGATATTAAAACAAGAATTGGGTGAATGAGTATGAATCAGAGTAAAAAAAGCTTGTTTGTTGCCTTTTTAATTATAGTTATATTTGCGAATATTGTCCCCGTAACTCGAGCATCAGAGGTAGAGCCTAACGGTTGGTGGGACCGTGAGGTTTACGATTGGCCGCAGGACTTCGCCGTTATGCATGTCTATATAGAGGATTATATATTTGCCACAGAAGAAGAGGAGGCAGAATACAGCTGGTTGGGTGGAGACCGTATCGAAGGGCAGCTTGTCAAAAGCGTTCGTATAAAAGTCCTTGAAGTGCACTATGCTCCGGACGGATTTCCATATGAAGAAAATGAAACCTTCACAATCAGGTCGTCTTTAGTAATCACCGAAGACGGACACGCTGTTGAACCTAATGCTTTCCGAGATATCAATTTCGTTACAGATCTAGGCGACTTCGTATTCCCACGTATAAAAGGTTTCGACGGTATCCTCTATATGATGAAAATTCATCCATATTCGGGCAATTGGGCTGGACATGGATTTTTTCCCAGAACTGAGGAATCTGTTGACACTATCGACGAATACCGTTATTTCTACGATATAAATAATTTTGAAGAGGGCGTATACTTGTCAGAGGAAAACAAAATGGCGTCTGCCGGCTGGGCGCATAGGTCTCAGGAAAACTGCTCTGCCTTCGCCGTATACGCAACAAAGAAGTACATCCTCGGCGAAAACCCCGACACGTCAGATGCTTCCCCGTGGACATGGGCGGCGCTCGGCGTCACCTCGGCGACAGTCGGCATAGCCGCGCTCGCGCTGAAGAAAAAAGAGGCGTAAACACGCGCTCAAACGGTCTGCAGAAAACAAAGAAAGCCCCGAACTTTCGGGGCTTTTTCATATTCAGACATATAAATGTGTCACCGATACACTCGCACCTGAATGCCGAGCCTGCCTTTACGCGTTTCGCCGCCGACGCCTTCGTAGATGAAGCGTCCCGAGCCGCGCACGGAGATTATCTGACCCTGTTTCGGCGTGTATGTGGCACTCGTTACGGGCTTGCCGTTGACGAAAACACGTTCAAGCTCTATAAGCTCCTGTGACGCGCCGCGCGAAAGCTTGAACACCGCCGCGACTATCGCGTCAAGACGTTCCGACTGCACGACCGTGCGCGTTATTTCTGGCAAAGCGACCGCATCCGTCGGAGGTTCATCCACAACGGCGCATTTCACGTCCGTATGACGCACTTTTTTCATCTCCGCGCAGATATGCTCCGCCACCGAGTCAAGGCAGAAAACGTACCCGCGGTTCTCGTGCAAAATTATATCGCCCAGCACCTCGCGCCGTATTCCCAGTCCCATCAATGACCCGAGAAAATCCCTGTGCGTAAGGTCGTCCGCGAATTTCTGCGCAACGGGCGCGACTTTGACACATACGACAGGCGGTGTTTCATCATACACGCATCCTTCGCCGCGGAAACACGCTATGCGCCGCTCCGCGCCGTCAAAACCGCCGAAAAAAGAGAGTTCCGCGTCGAATTTCATTTTTGAAACGTCGTCCTGTTCGGAAAGAGTGAGAAATTCGGAATATGTATGGCAACCCCGAGCCTGCGCACGCTGCGCAAGGTCGTTTATCCTGCCCGAAAAAATACGTTCGTCGCTCATGTTTTCACCTCTTTGAGCCATATTTTACCACAAATTCGCGCATTTTGCAACCCCTTTTGAAAACGAGAAAAAAGACTTGTTTTTTTCAAAAAAACAGGAGATAATTTTTTGTGAAAACGCTTGACAAATTTTGACCGGGAGTATATAATGGGATTACCTTTTCAGGAAATTCCAACGACAAACGTGAGGTGAAACAAATGGACACCGGAAGTAGTAACGGCACTGTTCCGCGACGGCGGCGTGTCGTAGCAGACAATATTTCGGACACCGCTGACGGTGAGCCTTTGTTGTCACTCTGATATACCGGCCCGGATAGGGACCGTGTCATTACCTTCCTTCTAAAACCCCGGCAAAATTTAGGAGGACAAGACAAATGACTGAACAATTCACGGATTTCATCGCAACAAGAAATTTTCCCGAGCTCAAAAAGATCCTCGTGGAAATGAACCCTGCCGACATCGCGATCTATCTCGATGAGGTTCCATCGGAGATGCTCCCTGTCGTATTCCGTCTGCTGCCGAAAGAGCTGGCGGCGGAAACATTTGTCGAAATGGAAAATGATGCGCAGACACTGCTCATCAAGAGCTTCAGCGACAAAGAGATACATGACGTCATGGACGAACTTTACGCCGATGACGCGGCGGACATCGTTGACGAGATGCCTGCAAACGTCGTGCGCCGTATTCTGGCGAATACAGACGCGCAGACACGCAAAACCATAAACGAACTTCTGCGATACCCCGACGACAGCGCCGGAAGTGTCATGACGGTCGAGTTCGTTGACCTGAATAAGGCAATGACCGTCACCGAAGCGTTTGCAAAAATAAGACGCACTGGTGTTGACAAGGAAACAATCTACACCTGCTACGTCGTGGATTCGTCCCGACATCTCGAAGGCATCGTATCCGTCAAAACGCTTCTTCTTTCCGCACCCGAAAAGATCATCGGCGACATAATGGAAACAAACGTCATCTCCGTGCAGACGACGGATGACCAGGAAACTGTTGCGCAGATACTCAACAAATACGGACTTATGGCTATTCCCGTTGTCGATTCAGAAAACCGCCTCGTCGGTATCGTTACATTCGACGACGCTATCGACGTCATCCAGGAAGAGACTACCGAGGATATTGAAAAAATGGCGGCTATTCTTCCTACCGATAAGCCGTATCTCAAAACAGGCGTTTTTGAAACATGGCGCAAGCGTATCCCCTGGCTGCTTCTGCTGATGGTGTCGGCAACATTTACGGGGAAAATAATCACCTCGTTTGAATCCGCTCTTGCGGCACTCCCGATACTCACCGCGTTCATCCCAATGCTTATGGACACGGGCGGCAACGCGGGCGGGCAGGCTTCCGTCACGATAATCCGCGGTTTATCGCTGGGTGAAATAGAGCTTCGCGACATACTCCGCATAATCTGGAAAGAAGTCCGCGTCGCGTTTCTGTGCGGCACCGTGCTCGCGGCTGCAGGATTCGTAAAGCTCATGGTAATCGACAGAACGACGATCCCAGTGGCAATAGCGGTATGCCTGACGCTTGTATTTGTCGTGATACTTGCAAAGATCATCGGATGCACTCTTCCCATAGCCGCTAAAGCCGTAGGTTTCGACCCCGCGGTCATGGCAAGCCCGTTCATAACGACAATCGTCGACGCGCTCGCTCTGCTTATGTATTTCTTTATAGCGTCATCAATACTCGGACTATAACAGAATGTAAAAATAAAACCGACAGATACTCCCTGTCGGTTTTTTTCTGCTGTTTTTGTGCGGCTTTATATTCTCGCGAGCAATACACCGTTTATCATCATGTTATACAGTGCGAAATTATGCGCCTGTGAGCCGTCATGAGAGTCGGATGTGAAAGAGCGGGTCGCGTTTTCAATGACAATGACTTTCGCGTGACGGTTGTTTTCATTGAAATACGACTTCTGAGCAAGCGCGAACTGCATCACGTCGATATCGGTCATGCCGCCGACGATGACAAAATTGTCCGCCGTGCGCTTGTTTTCCGCCAGCCAGCGAATATAATCGAACGCGACGAAAAGATTCGCGGAATTCTTATACATTATATCGCCCTGTGCCGCAAAAGGAGAAAGCTCGTCAATAATCTGACGCTCTTCCTCATACACGCAATGACTCGGCAGATGCTTCAGCTCGGGGCTTTCTTTGCTGTGAGCGTCAATGGCGAAAAGCTTGCGTGAACTCATGAAGTACTCATTGACGTGAAATATTTCGCCCGTAACATGACTAAGCTGGGGCGACGCCATATTTCCCGAACGCATGTATCCGTTTACCGTATTCATATTCACGACGACCGTTCTCGCGGGGTTGACCGCTATATCGCGGAGATCTCTCACACACTCGCGCACGATACGGTCCGTATTGTTCGAAAAAAGTCCCATTTAAGCCTCTTTGTATTTGTTTTTCAGCCGCCGCATGAATTCGTTTCTGTCCTGCTTTGCGAATACCGCCGAACCCATTACGAAAACATCCGTACCGGCAGCAACGGCCGCGTCAAGAGTTTTTTCGTTTATTCCGCCGTCTGCCTCGACAAGCGTTTTCAGTCCGCGGCGGGCGATTTCCGTTTTAAGCGCGGTTATCTTAGGCAGGCAGCTCTCTATCATCGCCTGACCGCCAAATCCGGGCTCGACCGTCATAACGAGTACCATATCCAGCATATCGAGATACGGAAAGAGCACGTTTGCGGGTGTCGCGGGTTTTATCGAGACGGACGGTTTGACGCCGAGGGCTTTCATCTGTGCGGCAAAAGCCGGAATATCGTCTATGGCCTCGTAATGCACGGTGATTATATCCGAGCCCGCCTTGGCAAAACGTTCCGCGTATTTTTCCGGATCTGAGATCATGAGATGCACATCGAGCGTCATGTCCGTCGTACGGCGGAGAGCCTCGACAACGGGGATTCCTATACTTATATTCGGCACAAAATGACCGTCCATAACATCAACATGCAGCATATCCGCCGCGGAAACGGTCTGCACCTCGTTCTTGAGGTCGCCGAAATCACATGAAAGCAAAGAAGGAGAAATAAGCATTTTTTAATCCTCAGACTTTAATATTTATTCTTTTTATGGCACGCTTCTCGGAGTCGAAGAAAACGCCGTTTATCATCGGCCGCCCGTCCGCCTGGACAAGAGGCGTGTATTCTCTTGTAAGAAAGAGGTTGACGGAGCATTCCTTTTTCACGCCCAGTACGGAGTCGTCAGCCCCCGTCATGCCCGCATCCGTGATGAACGCCGTACCCTTATCGAGTATCTGCTCGTCGGCGGTCTGCACATGCGTATGAGTGCCGAAAACCGCGTCAACACGCCCGTCGACATAATATGCGAAAGCCTTTTTTTCGCTCGTAGCCTCGGCGTGAAAATCGATGAAAATAAGGTCGGGACGTGTGTCGAGAGACGCAAGTATTCTGTCTGCGCAGTAGAACGGATTGTCCACAGGCTCAAGACCTATTTGTCCGGCAAGATTCATCACGCACGCTGTACCCTTATCCGTTCGCAGGAGCTTCATGCCGCGACCGTGCGCCGCCGAAGGATAATTCGCGGGGCGGATGATATAGTCACAATCGTCGAGAAAATCGTAGCAACGCGTCTGTTTGAAAGCGTGGTTTCCGAGAGTGATGACATCAACACCGCAAAAATGCAGGCTCTGCGCCTCATCGGGCAATATGCCGTTTCCGCGGCTGATATTTTCGCCGTTCGCGACGACGATATCCGCACCGTATTCGGAAACAAGCGACGGAAGATGTTTCGAAACCGTTTCAAGGCCCGTATGTCCGACGATATCTGCGATAAAAAGCAACTTCACGCGCAATGTCACCTCCATATAAATTAAATTATATACCAATTTGCATAAATTGTCAATAGAGCGCAAACGTTTTCTCTTGACTTTTTGCCGTTTTTTTGATACAATGTCTATGAATAAAGATCCAGAGGAAAATAGCATGAAAAACCACAGCGTCTGCGCAGTCATCGTAGCGGCGGGAAGAGCCGAACGAATGGGATGCGACAAGATTTTGATCGATATAGCGGGCAAACCGTGCATTGCCCATACTTTGACGGCTTTCCAGAAAGCAGATACCGTTACGGATATAGTTGTCGTTACAAGACCTGACCTTACCGAACAAATCCGAACAATCTGCGACGAATACGGAATAACGAAATTGTTTGCCTTTGCCGAAGGCGGCTCATGCAGGCAGCGTTCCGCGTACAACGGACTCCTTGCCGCTCCGGAAAACACGGGCTTTGTCTGCGTTCACGACGGTGCGCGTCCGTTCGTCAGACCGTCGGAGATAGACGCTTCAAACAGGAAGGCTTTTGAGGTCGGCGCTGCTTTTTGCGGCACAAAAGTGAAAGACACTGTAAAGCAGATCTCTGCCGACGGTTTCGTCGTTTCCACGCCCGACCGCTCAACGCTTGCCGCGGCAGCCACACCGCAGGTGTTCGATGCGAAAACATACCGTGAAGTGGCGCAGAAATACGCGAACAGGCTTAACGATTTCACAGATGACGCAAGCATGTTCGAAGCTGACGGCAAGAAAGTCGCATTCGTCGAATGCGGATACACGAACATAAAAATAACGACCCGCGAGGACATTGCCGTGGCGGAGAAAATGCTCGCCGCGATGTCCGATGAGGAATAATGAATGGCTAAGAAAAAAATCTTACCGAAGATAATTCTCTGGCTCGTCATTGCCGTTTTCTGCGTAGGACTCGCGTTCTGCACGGTGACGGTGATAAACGGCAGAAAAATGTACAAGGACGCGATAAAGCGAACTTCCGTACAGCAAATGTACGACGAAATATCGTCCCGTGAAGGCTATGTCCGTATCGATACCGTGTCTCCCGTTTTTCTCGACGCGATAATCGCCATTGAGGATCACCGTTTTTACGAACATTCAGGCTACGACCTCGTATCCATCGGCCGCGCGATAATCGATAATATAATAAGCGGAGGCTACGCCTCGGGCGGCAGTACAATAACTCAGCAAACGGCGAAAAATCTCTGGTTCACCCAGGAAAAATTCCTCGAACGTAAGGTCGCGGAAGTATTCACCGCCGTGGATATGGAAAAAGAACTCGGTAAGGACAAAATCCTTGAGCTGTATATCAATATATCTTTTTTCGGCAGAGGCTGCTACGGCGTCGGAGATGCCGCGGAAACATTCTTTGAGACGGAGCCCTCGGAGCTGACGCTCGGACAATCCGCATATCTCGCGGGTCTGCTCCAGGCCCCGAGCATATATTCCGTCGATGAAGAGAAGGCTCTTCAAAGATATGAAAAAGTTATAAACGCTATGAAACAATACGATCTTTATCCCGAGGAGGAGAATTAATATGAAAACAGCAGTACAAATATACACGGTGCGCGACGCGGTCAACGCGGTAGGCGGCATGGAAGCGGCACTTGAAAAAATCGCAAAAATCGGTTATGACGGCGTTGAATTCGCAGGTTATTGGGACGTCCCCGCCAAAGAAATGAAACGTATCCTCGACGCGAACGGTTTACAGGCGGCAGGCTCACACGTCTGGTTCGATGACCTCACGGATGACTTTGACAACACCGTAAATTATTGTCTCGAAATAGGCCTTAAATATGCGTCCGTACCGGGGATTCCGCCTGAGTTCCACGATTCTTTCGAAAAGACCGTTGAAACCGCACAAACTCTCGGAATGCTCGCCGAAAAATGCGAAAAACTCGGCTTGAAGCTGTCTTTCCACAACCACAAGCACGAGTTCACGACCAAATATAAAGACAAAACAGTCCACGACATACTTTTTGAGTACGGCGCACCTCTCGGATTTGAACTCGACACGGGCTGGTCGTCAGTCGCGGGAATCGAAAACCGCTCCTATATGCAGCATCTCGCAGACAGACTCCACCTTGTCCACCTCAAGGACATTGTCGGCGATCATACACCCGTCGAGATCGGCACGGGAGAAGTTGACATCAAAAAAGTCGTCACCACCGCCCGCGAAATGGACGTGGAATGGGGTATCGTCGAACAGGATAATATGCAGGCGTACACAGACCCGTTCGAAAGCATAAAGGTGAGCCTCGAAAATCTGCGCAAGATGTGAGCAAGCCCGTATGAAGCACTATATAATCGTGAAATACAAACCCGAAGTCCCGTCTGCGCGCAAAGAGACACTAATACCTGAAATAAGCGAACTTTTCAGGCATATAACCGAGATCGAAGGCGTTTACGGCATATCGGTATACCCAAACTGTGTCGCACGCGAAAACCGTTTTGACTTGATGATCGAGATCGACATGGAGCGGTCGGCGCTGGAAGCGTATGACGCGTCGGTTTGGCATAAACAATGGAAGACCGTTTACGGCGAACTTATAGAGAAGAAAACGATCTTCGACAGAGAATGATCCCAATAAACAAAAAGATCGACGGAAAACATCCGTCGGTCTTGTTTTTTTATATCAGAACGCAAACTGGAACACACAGAACGCGGTGTAGACCGCAAGCAGGATCACGCCCTGCAACCGTGAAAGCTTGCCTCTTGCAAGCGCCGGCAATGTCAAGAATGCCATGACGAAAAACATCACGGGAATATCAAGGGCGAGAGATGCGTTTACGCCCGCAAGCAGTTTTTCCTGCGGAAGGGAAAACGGGCAGAGCGCCGTCGAGAGTCCGCTGACGAGAACGAGATTGAACAGGTTCGCGCCGACGATGTTTCCGAGAGACAGAGCGCTGTGGCCTTTGATGAGAGCGGTTATGGCGGTGACGAGTTCGGGAAGAGAAGTACCGAGAGCGACGAACGTAAGCGCAATGACGGATTCCGGAACCCCCAATTTCTCTGCGATAACGGTGCCGTTATCAACAAGGAGTTTTGCTCCGACGGCAATAAACGCCGCACCTATAATAAGAAATATCACATCTTTTACCGTATTCCCTTTCACCGGCTCGGAATTTTGCTCCGAGGTTTCCGAGAGGGCTTGTCTTACGGTAACGAACATATAAACGACGAACATCAGAAGAAGAATTATACCGACTATCCGGGTGAATTCTCCGAAGAAGTACGCAACAACGGCATAGAAAGCCGCGGCGATAAAGAAAAATATAACAGGTGTACGAAGCGTCTTTTTATCGACTGATGACGGGCGGATGGCAACGGTAATCGCAGCAATGAGCGCCGTGTTGCATATTACCGAGCCTATCGCGTTGCCATATGCTATCTCGCCGTGCCCGCTTAAAGCGGACGTAGCGGAAACCATGACTTCGGGCAGCGTCGTGCCTATGGACACAACAGTTGCACCGATGAGTATCTCGGGAATGTGAAATCTGTGTGCGATCCCCGTGGCGCCGTCAACGAACCAGTCGCCGCCCTTAATAAGCAGTACGAGCCCGAGTGCAAAAAGTAAAACCGGTACAAGCATAATTTTTTGTTATAGCAATCCTTTAATAAAAATTTCAAGTCCTATGACAATGAGTATCGCGCCTCCGAGGATATCGGCTTTGTTTGAAAGCTTTGTGCCGAATTTCTTTCCGATGACAATTCCCGCCATACATATGACGAAAGTCACCGCGGCGATTATGAGCGCGCAGATAAGCGCCATGAGCCAATCATATTCGGATATCGTGAACCCGACTGAAAGCGCGTCAATGGATGTCGCAATGCCCTGAAGCATAAGTGCGCCGAATCCGACGGCGGGCTTTTCGACCTCTCCGCCCTTTACGCGCAGACCCCCGATAAGCATTTTGCCGCCGATATATCCGAGCAGGATAAGCGCTATCCACGGCACAAATTTCTCAAACGCCTCAAAATACTGCACGACCGTATGTACGCACACCCATCCGAGCATCGGCATGAGTGCCTGGAAGAATGCAAAAGTGCCTGCGATAAGGGTCATTTTGCCTTTCTTCATATCAGGTTCGCCAAGTCCGTTGGCAAGAGATACGGAAAACGCGTCCATCGCGAGCCCTACGCCGAGAAGGACACTGTTAATAAAAAATACGGAGTCAAAAATCACTTTATAAACCTCTCATGCAATGCGCCTGACATATCGCAAGCGCAAGTCCGTCCGCCGCGTCGTCGGGACGCGGAAGTTTGTCAAGATTGAGAAGCATTTTCACCATCGACATAACCTGATGCTTATCCGCTCTGCCGTAACCCGTCACTGCCTGCTTTACCTGCAGGGGTGTGTATTCGTAGCAAGGCACGTGCTGTTTGACGGTCGCGAGCATGAGCACACCGCGGGCCTCCGCAACGGCGATACCCGTAGTGATATTAGTGTTGAAATACAGCTTTTCCATTGCGGCGACTTCGACTTTATAATACTTCAGAAGCTGCTGCATCTCGTCGAATATCTGTTCAAGGCGTTCTTCAAGCAACGTTTTCGGCGGCGTGATTATCGCGCCGTAGTCGCTCGAAACGAACTTATTCCCACTGTACTCGACTATTCCGTAGCCGACGGTCGCCACACCCGGATCGATTCCTATGATTATCATCGCTCAGTCCTCGTATTTGGAACCGGCACGACGTTCCATATCGCGCTGCATATCCTTCTGTGCCAATGCCTCACGCTTGTCATAAAGTTTTTTACCTTTGCAAAGACCGACTTCGACTTTCACGCGCGCGTCTTTGAAATAAAGCGACAGCGGAATGAGCGAATATCCGTCTTTTTTCACTTCCATGAAAAGCTTGAGTATCTCGCGCTTGTGCATCAGCAGCTTGCGTTCACGCATCGGATCCTTGTTGAAAATATTTCCCTTCTCATAAGGACTTATATGCATGCCGATGACAAATATCTCATGTCCGTCGGTACGGCAGTATGCATCTTTTAGGTTAACCTGCCCCAAGCGGAGGCTTTTGACCTCCGTACCTGCGAGCGAAATGCCTGCCTCGTACTTTTCTTCAACGAAATAGTCGTGATACGCTTTTCTGTTCTGAGCGATGATCTTCATTTCTATCCTTTCAGCCTCTTGTGTAGTTGAGCAGACCGCCCGCGGCGACTATCTGCGCCTGGCGCTCCGAAAGAGGCAGGTCAAGCTCGAATTTTTCACCGTTAGTCTTATCGAGCAGATATATCGGCTTATTTTCAAGCACGCATTTGCGTATATCCGCGAGAACGAGTGTGTCGCCCTGCGAAATCTTTTCGTAATCCGCTTCGTTCTTGAAAGTCAGCGGAAGTATTCCCGAGTTTATGAGGTTTGCACGGTGTATTCTTGCAAAACTCTTTGCGATAACGGCTTTTACGCCGAGATACAGCGGAACGAGAGCCGCGTGCTCACGCGACGAGCCTTGACCGTAGTTCTGACCGCCGACGATAAAAGATTTCTGCGCCGCTTTCGCCCTTTCGGCAAAAGTTTTGTCGCATACCGCAAAGCAGAACTGCGAAAGATACGGGATGTTCGAGCGGTAAGGCAGAATTTTGGAGCCGGCGGGCATTATGTGATCCGTAGTGATGTTATCGCCGACTTTGAGCGTCACCTCAGCCTCGATGTCTTCGGCAAGAGCGCTGTTTACGGGGAAAGGCTTGATGTTGGGACCGCGGAGGACTTCTATTCCGTCACCGTTTTCCGGCGGAACGATTATCATATTGTCGTTTACGGTGAACTTTTCGGGCATTTCGACTTTTATCTCTGAAGCGTTCTCGGTCGTCGGGTCCGTGAAATAGCCGTTTATCGCGCTGAAAGCCGCGGTTTCGGGGCTGACAAGATATATCTTCGCATCCGCAGTACCGCTTCTGCCTTCGAAATTACGGTTAAACGTACGAAGGCTGATACCTGCGCTGTTGGGCGACTGACCCATACCGATACACGGACCGCAAGCGCATTCGAGAACTCTTGCGCCCGCGTCTATCATATCCGCAAGCGCGCCGTTTGCGGCTAACATATTAAATACCTGCTTGCTGCCGGGAGCAATGGAAAGACTGACGGTGGGAGCTACGGTCTTTCCGCGGAGAATAGCGGCAACTTTCATCATATCGGCGTAAGAAGAGTTCGTGCAGGAGCCGATGCAGACCTGGTCTATCTTTATTTTTCCGATCTCGGAAACGGGTTTGACATTATCGGGGCTGTGCGGACAAGCGGCAAGAGGTTCGAGTGTCGAAAGGTCTATCGTTACCTCCTCGTCGTACGTTGCATCCGCGTCGGGCATAAGAGGCGTGAAATCCTCTTCCCTTCCCTGAGCCTTGAGGAAAGCACGGGTCACGTCGTCCGACGGGAACACGCTCGTCGTCGCACCGAGTTCCGCGCCCATATTCGTTATCGTCGCGCGTTCGGGAACGGAAAGCGTCGCAACGCCTTCGCCGGAATACTCTATGACTTTTCCGACACCGCCCTTGACGGAAAGCATCGAAAGAAGTTTGAGTATAACATCCTTTGCCGAAACAAACGCACGCAGTTTGCCCGTAAGGTTTACTTTTACGACTTTAGGCATGACCAGATAGAACGCGCCGCCACCCATCGCGACCGCAACGTCAAGTCCACCCGCACCGATCGCCAGCATACCTATACCGCCGCCGGTGGGAGTATGCGAGTCAGAGCCGAGCAGCGTCTTTCCGGGTTTGCCGAAACGCTCCAGATGCACCTGGTGGCAGATACCGTTGCCGGGACGTGAAAAGTATATGCCGTGTTTTGCACAGCATGTCTGGATGTATCTGTGGTCATCCGCGTTTTCAAAACCCGACTGCAGCGTATTATGGTCTATGTACGCGACGCTGCGCTCCGTTTTCACGCGGTCTATCCCCATAGCCTCAAACTGAAGGTACGCCATGGTACCCGTCGCGTCCTGCGTGAGCGTCTGGTCGATGTGGATCGATATCTCCTCGCCCGCGATCATTTCGCCGGAAACAAGATGTGCTTTGATAAGTTTTTGTGTAATGTTCATAGTTCTCCTCCGAGCTTTCTCTCTTTATTTTTTAATTATACAATACTATTCCATCTTTGTCAAGAAACGGAATTCAAATATCATTTATTTTTTAACTTTTTACGGAGAAAAAATAAGAATTCCCCTCAACCTATTGACTTTATGTTCGAGATAATATATAATATAAGCAACCAGCCGCATCGGCGGCATCCAAATTCTATTGTACCGTAAACACTTGAAAGGCGGTCTGAAAATGAAAAAATTCGGCAAAATTACAGCGCTTGTACTGGCTGTGATAATGTGTGTTTCCGTTTTTGCTGCATGCAAAAATGAGAAAAAGCCCATTGCGGACAACTACAGGCTCTCTCAGAAGTCCATGACTCTCAACCTTTCCGATGAGAAGATAGGCTCTCTGACAATCGTGGACGATTCGTACAGCGACAAGAGCTATACGCAGTCCTGGAAAACAGCTGACCCGTCCGTAGCCACTGTCTCCAACGGCGTCGTTACGGCTACCGGCGTAGGCGAAACGGTCATAACTGTAACATTGACAGTAGAAGGCTACGATCCCTTCGATCTGACCTGCAAGGTCACCGTCGAAAACACAGAGATCGCGGTCGAAAGAATAACCCTCACCAAGAAAGAAACATCTCTCGAAGCAGGAGCGACCGAGGTCATTCAGGCAATCGTATCGCCCTCCAACGCAACAAATAAAACCGTCATCTGGGAAAGCTCCGATCCCAACGTCGCTACCGTTATTGCGGGCCAGATAACCGCAGTTGCAAACGGCACGGCGATAATCACCGCAAGAACTCCTGACGGTACTGTCTCCGCTCAGTGCGTCGTTACCGTCGAAAAGCTTGAAGATGAAATATCCTCTCTCAAGCTCAACTATACGAGCAAAACCATTTATGTCGGTAAGACTTACACTCTCAAGGGGACCGTCAAACCCGACGGCGCTTCTTATACAATAATCTGGACAAGCTCCGACGAAGACGTCGCAGTTGTCAACTCCAACGGCGTAGTGACCGCGATATCCAAAGGTACCGCGACAATCACCGCTACAATAAAAGACAATGTAACCGACAAGACTGCGACCTGCAAAATCACCGTAAAAGAAGAAGAACAGGCTACCGAGCCTCCGACAGTCAAGGTAACGGACATCTCGCTTGATAAAACGTCTCTGACTCTCGCAATCAAAGAGTCTTACACCGTTAAAGCGACACTCAAGCCCTCCAACGCGACCGAAAAGGCCTCTTGGAAATCTTCCAATACGAAAGTTGCTACCGTAGATTCCAACGGTAAGATCACCGCCGTTGCGGCAGGTTCCGCAACCATCACCTGCACCGCAGGCTCGAAATCCGCGATCGTTGTCGTCACAGTAACATCCGGATCCGTTCCCTCTACGGGCATAACCCTCGACAAAAGCAAGGTTGTAATAACCGTAAACTCCACCGCGACGATCAAAGCAACTCTTACTCCCGCTGATTCCACAGACACCATTACCTGGTCGACCAACAACCCCGATGTTGCGGCAGTTTCCGCGACCGGCATTGTCACAGGTAAGGCAAAAGGTACTGCTATTATCACAGCAGAGACCGAATCCGGAAAAATCGCTATGTGCGTAGTCGAAGTCACCGAAGAGAAAAAAGCTACGGTAAAACTCGACAAGACAGCGCTTGAACTCGTTATCGGCGATACCGTAACACTTAACAAAACGGTAGATCCCGCCGACGCGGAAAGCGGACTTGTGTGGAAATACTCCTCCAGCAATCCCAACGTAGCGGTTGTCGCTGCTTCCTCCGGCGCAGTCACAGCTCTCAGCGAAGGCACCGCGACAATAACTCTCGTAGGCGCGAACACCGAAACAAACGAGGTCGTTTGCTCCGCGACCTGCACCGTCACGGTTCTCAAGACCGCAAAGCAGAAAGACGTAAAGGTCACAATCTCCCTGAGCAACACATCCTCCAGACTCGACTATTACAAAGACGCCAATCTGACAGCTACGCTGAAATTCTACCCCACTCTTACCGAGGAAGAAATCAATAAACTTACTTTCGAAATTGTTTCGTCCAACGAAGACGTAATCTACGCTTCTTATCCCAGAAAAGGCGACTACACATTTGATCTTTACATCGTATCCGAAATAGGCTCCGCGACAATCACTCCGAAGATCACAGGCCTTGACAACATCAACTTCATATACGAGAGCAAGGCCATCAATGTTCTTACTGCGGACTCATCCATAACAAGACCCGCGACCTCTATAACGATAGTTCCGTCCTCGATGACGATCAATGTAGGCGAAGTAAAATATCTCGGCTTCAAAGCGCTCCCCGAAAACAACAACGATGAATTCATATTCTCCACCTCGAACGCGAATATTGTCACAGTCTCCCCCACCGGTAAGATTGAAGCCGTAGGTGCAGGTACCGCGACGATAAAAGTTATAGCAGTCGGCAACTCCTCTGCGAGAACGGTGGAAGCATCCTGCACGATCAGAGTCAACGACCCCGTAAAAGTTGAAGACGGCAGAATTTCAATTCCCGTCGGCGGCTCATACAATATCGTCTTCGATAAGAACCTCGGTACATTCAAGGATTGGAATCTTGCATCTACTGACGGCTATATCAGCCTCAACAAATCCACAGGCAGAATAACCGTATCTTCCGAAGCTGTCGCAGGATCTTCTATGGCATACCTCACCATCACATATCTCGACAAGAACAACCTGCCTCAGTCATACACGAACACCATAGTCGTCACAAGAGCGACCTCCTCTCAGGTGCCTCCCACAAGAGTCCAGAATCTCGTCCTCTATGTTGGCGACAAGGGCACGATAGAAGGTGCGTTCGGATATCAATTCGACAGCATCGTTGACTACAAGTCCAGCAGACCCGAAGTGCTCAGTGTCACACCTGACGGACGTTTTGAGGCTATCACAAAAGGCGCAGTTTCCGTCACGGTATCTTATGACGGCTCGGAATACCTCAGACTTTCGGTAACCATTAAAGAAAAGAATACAACATACCCCACAAAATCCATGACGATGGATATCTCCGAAGGGGCTATATATCTGTCCAGCAAGGTAGTTCTCGATCTGCCCATCGAAAACAGAGAGTTCCAGACCAGCAACGCAAACGTCGTCAAAGTCACCGCAACAGGTATGGATTGCCAGATAACCCCCGTTTCCGAAGGTACAGCGGTTATAACCGTTAAATCAGGCACGGCGACCCAGAAAATCAATGTCACGGTAACGAAATCCTCTGTGGTAGCAACGGCATTTACCGTTTCGGCGGCAAACAACGGTGTTATTCCAACAAACGGCAGCTGCGAGATCACCGTTAATAAGACCTCGGGTAACGCGGGCAGTGCAACAATAACTCTGTCCAACTCCGACTTCACCGCAGACATCACAAACTACGGTGTAAGCGCAGGTACTGATTCATTTGTTATAACGGTATCCGCGAAGCCCGACGCAACGGCAACATCCGTCAGAGCAACGATAACCATAAACGGTGTATCCAAACAGATAACTCTGACTTATACTCCCGCTGCTCAATAATTGATCAAACACTCGCCCCGTGCTGAAGCACGGGGCGTTTTTCTTTGTGATTTCACAAAAAGTACAAATAGACCTCTTTACAAACATTATATTTTATGATACAATAGTAGAGACTTTTCAAAGGCATGAACCGTGACTGCTGCTTCAAGGAAGTGGGCGGCGGTTTGCCGGAAAAGCAAAAGCTTTTTGTAGTATTTGTAGGAAAGTAGGGATCAACATGACTCAAACAATCGCCCTCATCGCATTGGCAATATTCGCATTCATTCTCATTGCGATCGGCGTACTCACGTCCAAGAAAGCCAAAACCTTGGACGGTTTTTTATTAGGCGGACGTAATATCGGCCCCTGGCTGTCAGCTCTGTCTTACGGCACAACGTATTTTTCAGCTGTTATATTTATCGGATACGCCGGTAAGAACGGCTGGGATATAGGTCTTGCGTCACTATGGATAGGTATCGGCAACGCACTGCTCGGAAGTGCTCTTGCTTGGGCTTTGCTCGCACGCCGCACACGCACCATGACACGCCGCATAAACGCACGCACGATGCCCGAGTTCTTCTCCGAACGTTACGGCGACAAGAAGATGAAGGCGTACTCCGCTCTCGTGATTTTCATATTCCTCGTGCCTTATGCCGCATCGGTCTACAAGGGCCTCGGCTCACTCTTCGGCTCGATATTCCCCAACAACATTCTCGGCTTCTCCCCCGAAACGGTATGCATGTTCATCGTCGCGCTTCTTGCGGCGATATACCTCATTCTCGGAGGATACTTCGCAACAGCAATAAACAATCTCATCCAGGGCATCATAATGCTCGGCGGTGTAACAATAATGTGTGTTGCGCTTGTCAATAATCCGCAGGTCGGCGGTATATCCGCAGCGTTTGAAGGTCTAAAACAGACAGATCCCTCTCTTGTAAACGTATTCGGAGGCTCAAATATTTCGTTCCTGCTGATGAATATCGCTCTGACAAGCTTCGGTACATGGGGATTGCCGCAGATGATACATAAATTCTACGCGATCAAGGATGAAAAATCCATTAAAATAGGTGCGATCATCGCAACCGTTTTCGCCGCTGTCATCGGCTCCGGCGCATATTTCGCAGGCTCTCTCGGAAGATTCTTCATCGACGCGGATGCATCAGGCGCTCCTGTTGTGGGATACGACAACGTCGTGCCGACGATGCTGATAAAAGTCTTCGGCTCGTCCTTCTGGGGCAACATACTGCTCAGCCTCATTCTTCTGTGCGTGCTTTCGGCGTCAATATCGACCCTTACCTCGGTAGTTCTCACATCCAGCTCATCCATAACCGTAGACCTCGCGTCTGTATTCAAGGCTAAATGGAACCAGCGCCGCCAGATGATCTACACACGTATCGTTTGTTTCCTATTCATTGCAGCATCGTTTATCTTTGCGACTTTCAAATTCTCAATAATTGTTTCGATAATGTCGTTCTCATGGGGCGTCGTCTCGGGCTGCTTCATAGGGCCTTACTTCTGGGGTCTATATTCCAAAAAAACGACCAAAGCGGGCGCATGGGCAGGGTTGCTCAGCGGTATCGTAGTTGTTGCGGCGATGACTGTATACTCGATTTTCACGTCCCCCGCCCTTGCAGACGGATTTATGCCGGCATTCTCTGCCGCGAGCGCAAATTCTCCGCTGTTCGGAACCGTTGCAATGGCAGTCTCGTTTGCCGTCGTTCCGATCGTAAGCTTGTTCACTAAAAAGCTTCCCGAGGAAATAACTCAAAAAGCATTTGAAAAATAAAAACCGGGAGCCGTCATAATGACGGCTCCCATCTATATTAAAAGAGGGAAACTTTTACGGCATTTTTTTAACTTCCGAAGCCTCAGCCTCACTATTATGATATTCCGTCCCGCGAAAAATGTTCCGGGATGGAATATTATTTTTTACGGCAAATATAATTCTCATATAAGGGGGCAGGAATATGTATGTAACGCTTGAAATCAAAAAAATAATCCGATTCTTCGTTTTTCCGGTGATTGCGGCGATAGCGGTATTTTTTGCGGCAAGCACAGGCGCCGTAAAGATCAGGCCGGTATCTCTTGAAGAAGGGGAGCGGTATGTCGCAATAATAATGTATCACAGCATCCTCAAAGATTCTTCCAAACAGGGCAAATATGTCATTTCTCCCGACCTTCTCGAAGAAGATCTGAAATATCTCACGGAAAACGGCTATACGACTGTAACGGTCGCGGATCTGCAGGCGTATGTCAACAACGGAACACCGCTGCCGGAAAAGCCCGTTATGCTGACGTTCGACGACGGCTACTACAATAACTATCTTTATGCATTTCCCCTTATGAAAAAATACAACTGCAAGATGGTCCTTTCCGTTGTCGGGGCATATTCGGATAAATTCACGAAAACGCCCGACGAAAACGCGTATTATTCGCATTGTACATGGGATGAAATAAACGAGATGATAGACTCCGGTCTTGTCGAAATACAAAATCATTCCTATGATATGCACAGATTCGGCAGCGACAGGCACGGCAGCCAGATAAACCAGGGCGAAAGCGTTGAAACGTACGCGCATTTTTTCACAGACGACGTGATGAAAATGCAACAGCGTGTCATTGCTGAAACAGGTTACACGCCCACCGCATTCACATATCCTTTCGGCGCCATGTGCAAGGAAGCGGAACAGCTCGTCAAAGATATGGGCTTTATCGCGTCATTCTCATGCGAAGGAAGAATAAGCGTCGTATCGTCAGACCCCGACAGTCTGTACTCGCTCAACCGTTGGCTGAGAGGTGCGGGGGTCGACAGTAAAACATATTTCGGGCAGCGCATCAAACTCAGCAAATATTTCGGAGGTTCGGAATGAAACAGTTTTTCTCAAAATACGGCAGATTGGTCGTCGCACTGACGCTCATCGCCATAATAGTTATTCAAATTTTTGTTCTCGCGGCAATATACGGAGCTCCCGTTACGGCGAACGCGAAAATATCCAATTGGGGGCTCGGTTTCGGGACGGCGAACACACGACCGAGAGGCAATGTGTCGGCGGAGGAACTTGCGAAAAACGACGCGTATTTCATAGGCCCCGCTACAAAAATGATATATCTTACATTTGACGCAGGCTATGAAAACGGATACACCCCGAAAATCCTCGATACGCTCAAAGAAAAAAATGTTCCCGCGGCATTCTTTCTTGTGTCACATTATATCAAAACAGAACCCGATCTTGTGCGCAGAATGGCGGATGAGGGCCACATTGTCGCAAATCACACGAATACGCACCCCGATATGAGTTCACTAAAGACGCTCGACGCTCTCCGTGCGGAGATAGAGCCCGTTGAATCGCTCTATTTTGAATGTACGGGCAAAGAAATGCCGAAATTCTATCGCCCACCGCGCGGCCAGTTCAGTACCTCGAACCTGGAACAGGCAAAGCAGTTAGGCTATAAAACGGTATTCTGGAGCCTTGCCTATGTCGACTGGAACGTAAATTCCCAGCCATCGGCAGAGTCCGCGAAAGCGAAACTCAACAGCCGCATCCATGACGGCGCGGTGATTCTTCTCCACAGCACGTCTGCGACAAACGCCGAAATCCTCGGCGACCTCATCGACGAGTGGCGCGCGCAGGGATACACGTTCGGCTCGCTTTACGATCTTGTGCAATAAAATATGCGGAGAGCGATGCTCTCCGCGGTTTTTATAATCAAATGTCGATTTTTTCAAAATTCTTTTTTGAAATTTCGAACGACAAAAGCGTAAGACCGAAATAGACGGCAGACGCGCAGATCAAGATAATATATTGCACTGTCATGCCGTCTCCCGATGACACATTGAGAAACGCGAGCCCTGGAATATGATGCAGAGCCTCACCTGTTGCGATAACGGCAAACGCCGCAATTATGAAGCAAACGAAAGGTTTACCGTATTTATACGCCGTTCTGAAAAATCCCCCGAGAAAAATCACATTGAACGCCGCGAATATCAGCAATACGAACGCGAGAAACACGGGATTTGCACTCATGAGCGCATTATTTACATAGGGCTCGGCGTCCGCAAGAGCCGCCATTCGAAGCACGGTAAGCGCCGCCATGATTAAAAACGCGACAAGCTGAATAAAGCATGTCAAAACATATTTCGCTTTTACAGCATCGCTCTTTTTCACCGGCAAAAGCACCGTATAAAGCATATCATTGTCCTCGCGGGCACGCTGAAATGACTGAAATATTCCCATGCACACAAAAAACGCGCCCACGAGTATAGGATAGCCCGGAATAAGCGTCATCACCGCAAAGGCGATAAAAATGAAAGTCAAAGGAGACGTCGCAAGACGAAGCTCCTTATTGAGCAAGTTTTTCACGGAGAGCCTCCTTCTCAAAATATATCATTATTTCTTCGAGGTTATTGCCGTAGCCCTTTTCACAGCATTCGGCAACGTAATCGCTCATTTTTCTCGACGCAACAATGTGCCCGTCACGAATATATGTTATCCCGTCGGCGCATTTGTCGAGGTCGGACGTGATATGCGTGGAAAAAAGAATTGACACGCCGCCGTCACGCAGATAACGGAATATTTCCAGCAGTTCTTCGCGCGACACGGGGTCAAGTCCGCTCGTAGGCTCGTCAAGTATAAGTAACTCTGCGTGATGAGACAGCGAAAGCGCAAGATTGAATTTGACCTTCATACCTTCCGACAGCTCCGACGGTGTTTTTTCGTCGTCTATGCCGAACATATCCATGTATTTCACATACGCCGCATTATCCCATTTTTCATAAAACGATTTTGTGACCTCGACGATCTGCGAGATCCTCTTTTTCTTATAATAATCCACCGCGCCGCCCGCAAAGCCAATGCGTTGCTTTATTTGTTGCTCATGCTCCGCAAGCGACAACCCAAAATATTTTATTTCTCCGCCGTCAATGTGAACGAGATTGAGTATTGACTTTAACGTCGTTGTTTTCCCCGCTCCGTTTCGCCCGATAAAGCCCATTATACAGCCGCTCGGAACGCTGAAAGTAAGGTCGGAAAGATCGAATTTCGGGTAATGCTTCGAAAGCCCCTTGACCTCAAGAATTTTTTCCATCTTTATTCTCCTCAAATATACGCTGAGCTAAATCCGTAAACATGCTTTTCGGCGGTATCGCAATGCCTTTCTTCTTATCCGCAAGCAAAAGCAGCGTATCGCCCGGTTTAATGTCGAAAAGTTCGCGCGCCTGCTTCGGAATGACAAATTGCCCTTTTTCGCCCACCGTCACAGTCCACGCGTACTTGTCCTGAAGTTCCATACAAGCCTCCAAGGTATGAAAAGTATGATTTGTTGTATAAATTATATCACATTTATTATCATTTGTCAAGGCGTAACAAAAACCCCGTGTATTTTTCATACACGGGGTCTTATTAGAACCATTTTGACTTACCCTGCAGCGTCGTCGTGTTTTTGTAGCCTGCTTTTCCGTAAAAATGATGGTGCATCTCGTCATTTACGGAGTCTAACTCGACCATCGCCACACCCATTTCTTTCACCCGGCGTTCAATTTCGCGAAGCAACGCCGAGCCGTAACCCTTATTCTGATACTCAGACGCTATGACGATCTCTTCGAGATAGAACGACTCTATGTCATCGTACATTCGCTTGAAGCCCATGGCGAAACCTAAAGTCTGCCCTTTGTCTTCAACCATAAGCGCGAAAGAATCCTCTCGCGACAAAGTCTGATGAATACGCTTGTACGCTTTCTCCGGCGTCCATTCGCGTCCCTCGTGGACGTTGTAATATTCAACATAGATCGGAACGACTTTTTCTATATCCGCCGAAAACATTTGCCTGAAATTCATAGAATTTCTCCTAAAAAGGCTGTGAAACATCGTTATCACGATTTTTACAGCCTGTTTTTTTATATATTAACTTCTATACGCTGGTCTTTTTCAACTGAAGCAAAGCAAGCCTCAATGACTTTGAGCACACGCATCATTTCCCGGTGCGTGACGATCTGAGTCTCCCTGCCCTCTATCGCCGCACAGAAGTTGCGGTAATAATCGTGAACGTCCGACACGGGAATATCAAGCTCGTAAGTGTCGGTCGTTACGGAATCACGCGGTGCCATGGTCTTTGTCAGACCCGCCGCGGTCTGCACGGGAAGCACTTCGCTTTCATGCCAATGCGTGCATTTGACGACCTTCGTTTTTTCGCGCCAGTCGGTAATGAGCGCCGTGCCGTGTTCTGCCTGCAGATAAAAACGCGGGAGCGCAATGAAATTATATGTTCCGACTTCAGCATAACCTCTCGAGCCGTTTTCAAAGATCATGTCAAGCTTGAAACCGTCGTCAACTTCTTTGTTCGTTATGTGGTCAAAGCGGCAGTAAACGGAGCGGACTGCTATACCGTCATATATCTTCATCAGCTGGTCGATGAGGTGGATGCCCCAGTCATAGAGCATACCGCCGCCGTACTGTTTTATACCGCGCCAGTCGCTCGGAATACCACGTGAGCCGTGGATACGGGACTCGACGTTGAACACTTTGCCCAATTCGCCGCTCTGATATATCTGTTTCATCGCCAGGAAGTCAACGTCCCAGCGTCTGTTCTGATGAACGCTGAATATGACGTGATTTTTTTCTGCTGCGTCGAACATTCTCTGCAAGGATTCGGTAGAAAGAGTAACGGGTTTCTCACAAATTACGTTTTTGCCGGCGTTCATAGCTGCGACGCAAACGCTTTCATGTTCATCGTTGGGAATAGCGACTGTAACGAGATCTACGCTCTTGTCCGCAAGAACAGCCTCAAAGCTGTCATACGCCTTGATGCCCGCATGACGTGCAGCCTCGGCACGCTCGGGTTTTATATCATAAATTCCGGCAAGATTGACAACATCACTGGCAAGTGCCGCGCGAGTATGCCAACCTCCCATTCCGCCGTAACCGATAACAACCAAATTATGTTTCATATATTTTCCTCCCCGTCTGAAAACGGGCCAATCTCCTTTCGGGCGCCTCTGTATATTCATTTCATTATAGCAGATTTATACTGAAGTGTCAAGGATTTGATGTCTTTGTCAGAAAAAAGTTAATATTGCCCAAAATAAGGCTGCGCCGTTTCAGTAAAATAACGCGGATGAAAAATCACCCGCGCTGAAAATCATTATTAAGCATTATATCAATTTATCGAATGTTACGCTCCTGAGCGAATTGACGATATTCTCATTGAGTATACTCATGGCTTTCTTTATATAACATTCGCCGTTTTTGCGCATGACGTTGGGATGATTGCACTCGTATACGCCGGAAAGACACGCATTGATAAACAATTCGTCTCCATTCATAGCCTTGAACACTTCATAAAGTGATATGTTTTCGGCATTACGCCCCTCAGAAAGCATATATCCGCCGTTGGCACCTTTTTTAGAGGAAACGATGTTTGCCGCGGAAAGCTTACGCATGATTTTTTGCGTAAAAAGCGGCGTAACACCCGTCAATTCAGACAATGTGCCGACATCGAGCCTTACATCATCTGCCCGGCAGAGTTCATAAATTATACGGATCGCGTAATCCTGCTCCTTTGTAAGCTGCATCCCATCACCGCCAATTCATACTGGTTCAGTATGAATTCAGTATACCATAAATAAAATGACATGTCAAGCATCATCGCAAAACAATTATGAACTTTTTTCAAACCCCTGCACCGCCGACACCTTTCGACCCGATTTTTCCGCCTTTTAGTGTATTATATATGCAAACGGAGGTACAAAAATGATAGGATATACTGTAAACGAAGACACAATGACGGTCATGCTCAAAGGTGAGATCGACCATCACTCTACGGCGGGCATCCGCACCGAGATAGACGAACTGATAAACAAATACCGCCCGACATCTCTCATAATGAATTTCCAAGAAATAACATTCTGCGACAGCAGCGGTATCGCCATCGTCCTCGGGCGGTACAAACTGATGAACAGACTCGGCGGAAGCGTGACCCTCACAGGTCTGAACAAGGCCACCGAAAAAATTTTCACACTCGCAAAGCTTGACAGTATGGTAAAAATCGAAAAACAGGAGAAATATAAAAATGAAGCCAACAAATGAAATAGAACTTAAATTTCCCGGAAAAAGCATCAATGAGGGATTTGCAAGAGTCAGCGTTGCGTCGTTTGTGTCCCAGCTTGACCCGACGCTTGAAGAACTCTCCGAAATAAAGACCGCCGTATCGGAAGCCGTAACGAACTGTATCGTACACGGTTACGGCGACAGGATAGGCACGGTACATATTAAAGTTCAGCTTTTCGGCAATAAGATCCGATTGACCGTAAAGGACAGCGGTGTCGGCATGGAGGACGTCGAAAAAGCAATGGAACCTTGCTTCACAACAGGAACTGAAGATCGCGCCGGCATGGGCTTTACGATAATGCAGTCTTTCTCGGACAAGCTCACTGTCCGTTCCAAGCCCGGCAAAGGCACGACTGTTATTATGGAGAAGACTATCATCAGAAGAGTATGACACATACCGACAATGAATTGCTTATAAAACGCTATTCGCAAGGCGAAAAGGAACTCGAACAGCAGATCGTAGAGCTTAATATGGGCCTTGTAAGGAGTACAGCTCACCGCTTCGCACGCTCGGGTGCCGCCTCGTATTGCGGCGCGGATTACGAGGATCTTGTTCAAATAGGTTCAATCGGACTTCTCAAAGCTTTGAGGAATTTCGATGTGGAACGCGGGCTGATGTTTTCAACATACGCCGTCCCCGTCATAATCGGAGAGATCCGGCGGTTTCTACGTGACGACGGACCGGTTAAAGTCAGCCGCAGCATAAAAGAACAATATGCAGTGATACGACGTGAAAAAGAACGCCTTCAGAACACGCTTCTGCGCGAACCGACGCTTTCCGAAATATCCGAAGCAACAGGATTTACCCGCGAAGAGATAGTTTTTGCGTCCGACGCGGGAGGAAGACCTGCGTCGATCGACGATACACTTACGGAAGATGGAGACATTTCCATTTCCGACAGACTCACGGCAGATGATCCCATAGCGTATATCGACATTCTGGCGCTTAAAGAAGGCATATCAAACCTCGGAACGGAAGACCGAAAACTGCTTTCTTTGAGATATTTTCTCGCGAAAACCCAGCAGGAAACAGCAAATATAATGGGAATGACACAGGTGCAGGTCTCTCGCAAAGAGAAAAAGATAATGCAGCAGCTGCGCGAACGTATCGGGCAATAGGAGGAGAATATGAGTTCCTTACCGAAAAATTATTTCAGCTATCATGCTCTCGCACACAGGCTTATTGCGGAAGGAAAGCTGAAAAGCTACTATTATGTCGAAAATCATAACGGCATCAGTCCTGCGCTTGTACTCGTTTTCGATGACGACCATCACCCCGTCATGCCGATCCGCCAGGAGCGCTGGGAAGAATATCTTGCGATAATACCCCCGCAAAAAGAGACCCCACCTCCTAATACATGACCGCCGATCCCCTGTTATTTTTTAAGATGGACATAATAACCGAATTTTTTGTGAAAGCCCGCCACATATCCCGTGCCGGGCTTGACAAATGATTTTTTTTGATATATAATATTTCAGTAGCATCAAGCAACATTAAGTTGCTTAATAGACCCAACTAAAAGCAACAAATAATACAGCAAAAGCAAAGTGTATGCAGAATTATCAACGCGATCATAGCGAGGTGGGCTTGAAAATTTGCGATCCATGCGGACGCAAAAATCGTGAAAAGCCTTGCGACACCTGACTTTTTCAGCACTCCGCAAGCAGTACAAAAGCGCATTTCTAAAAAATTGAATATCCGATGATTCCTGTCGAAAGACAGTTTCATATATGGAGAGGTATCGAAGCGGTCATAACGAGGCGGTCTTGAAAACCGTTTGGGGGCAACCCCACAAGGGTTCGAATCCCTTCCTCTCCGCCAATCTGCGGCTAATAACCGCAAAAGCCGCAAGGAGTTTTCTTGCGGCTTTTCAATTTTTTGAGGGGTATATTATATGAACGCAAGCACTTTTTTTGCTCAATTTGTTGATGCAGTAAAGGAAACTGTTATTCACGATGATGGCAGAAGTTATTTTGAAATCTACAAAAACGATGAGCCAACTTTCACAAAAATCATTAACAAGACCGTTGTTCCGAAAATTATAAAAAATGACGGATTAGAGTGTCAAAATGAATACTTCAGAATTGATACTATTGGATGGAAAGCAAAGTACCAAAAGATTCCTGAAGATCGTGCTAAGAGTATCGGAATGATAAGGCATTTATGGGACTTAAAAATTGCGGTAGAGCATGAAAATGATAAATCCGATTGGACGGATGAACTTATAAAACTCGCTCACATAAGATGCCCTCTCAAAGTTGTGATCGGTTATGTTCATTGTGATGAAAGAAATGAAATAGAAGCTGAAAAATTAAGATATGCATACGATTGTTTGAAACAAATTAATGCATTTGATTTGTACGCCAACGAAGAGTTTCTTATTGTATTAGGTAATGGAGCGCCTCACAAAAATAAAAAGAATACTTACGACAAATTTGATTATCGCGCTTATTTGCTTTCAAAGGAAGAAAAAAGATTTATCGAAATGAGGACCGAAAGATGAGAAAGCATATTAATGGTCTAATATGTGTAGTTTTATTGTGTTTTCTTTTGCCCAGTTGTTCAACCAATCAAGCAACAAATGAAAACCAATATCCATCGCTTGCTCCTGACGCAAGCGATACAAGTAATACAATTATCAATACACAACCTTCATCTGTATTCAGTACTAAAGTTGATAATGATTCAATTTCGGGTTTTGGTGGTTCTGACCCTATTTTGCCGGAAAACAAATATAGGGCAGTTAAAAAATGGTTGAACTCAACGGACACAGACAACGAAGTTTTATGGCTTATGATGCTTTCGCCAAATAGCAAAGATATTTATTTGGTTTCTCACGGATTAGATAATTCCCAAAGAACAATATATTGGATTTACTATGTAGATACTGATGTTCTTATCAAAGATAATTGGTCTGACGGAAGGTTGTTTTCGGAACAAACGGCACAATCCAACAAATACTTGGAAGACTATGTTCACAAAGGCATAATCGTTCCATATTTAGAAAACGGGAATTTAAAGGACAGTGTAAAAGAAGAACTTGACTCAATTTTTGAAGAAAAGCCTCAACAAGGTGACTTTGGAGTGATAAAAGCATACGATAACTATTTTGTCATTTTTGGTAGCCTACATTTGATAAACAGCCCTTCTAAAGATGTTTTAATGTACTATTCTTGGGATTTCCAACTTTTGGGGACAGAAATGCGGATAGATAATAAATACAACGACATTTTGAACGACTTGCGTAAGCAATAAACTCAATTACTCTACTTAAATATTACGTTATAAGAACTTTATATCTTTGTTTGTGTTTTTTTCTTATAATTCAACTCAATTTGAGTGATTTACAGCCAAAAAGCACAGCCCCACCGCAATAGTGAGGCTGTGCCTTTTCTTATCCCTTATTTGAGAACATCAGGATCGTATTCATATGCCACGCGGATTTATTGACAATTCCGAAGGCAATGTCACTGACGAGGAAGTCAACGATGGCGGCTTTGGAGATGATATACTTGCCGCTGATGCGGACGGCGTCAATGTGCTTTTGCTGAATGTGGGACAGCACCATGCCACGACTGTAACCGATGATCTCTGCCGCGGTATCAATGACGAAGGCGTCTGCTGTGTATTGGAGCCGCTTCTCCACATGCGCTCGGAACGCTTCCTTGTATTCATCCGCAAGGGTGATATAGCATTCTGCGATGGTGACAGTGTCCACGGGCTGACGGTTCAGCAACACCTCCCGCTTCCGGGGCTTGGCGTTGAAGATTCCCACGGGGATCTCCTCTCGCCTTGCCTTTCTTTGTTTCTGCAGGTAAATTTCTACGTCCTCCAGGCGGATGATATATCGGTGGGTTGCGGTCGGACGGATGCGGCACGGAATGATGCCATTGTTCAGCATCCACGCCGCCTTTCTCTTGCTGACGTGAAGCATCTTGTAGAGCTGTTCCAAGGATATTTCGCCCTCCCCCAGCATATCAGCTCACCTCGCTTTCGTCATCGGCAAGGAGCTTACCCAGTTTCATCCCCGCCTCGCCTGTAGCATTGGCATCAAGGTGCGAGTAAATGTCCGCGGTGGTGCTCATATTACTGTGCCCAAGATACCTTTGAATGACCTTCATATTCACGTCGAGCGACACGAGGAGCGAGGCGCAGGTGTGGCGAAGGTCGTGGAAGCGGATATCCCGCATCCCGTATTGCTTCAACAGCTTCGGGAAGTGGGAGGTGATATAACTTGGCTTGATCAGCTCCCCCAAGGGGTTGACACAGACCATGTCAAGGTATTTTTTGCTGTAGGCTCGGCGGAATTGTTTGCGGTATAATTCTTGGCGTTCCTTGTGGGCGAGCAGGATATCCCTCACCTCGGGAACCATGCGGAAGCTGCGGCGTGAGCTTTCGGTCTTCATTTCGTCGCTGACCACCTGTTCCATTTTGCCGTTGCGGACGACCTCCAGCACCTTCTGCCCGATAAAGATTTTGTCATTCTCAAAGTCGATGTTGCTCCACGACAGCCCAAGTGCCTCGCTCCGGCGCAGTCCACAGTAGACGGCAAGGACGATGGGGATATAGATGACGTCCTCTCTCGCGTGTTCGAGCAGTGTCTTGACTTCGTCCACCGAGTAGAAGTCGCCGACGAACTTCTTCGGTTGCGGACGCTCCACTCTGTCCATGGGATTGTATTCGAGGATCTCCTGGCGGATGGCGTATTCGAAGGCGGTGTGCAGCAGATTGTGATAATGCAGGATCGTCTGCTCGCTGTCGCCGTCCTCGCGCAGGTAATCGTAGAAGCCATGAATGAGCCTCGGCTTGCAGTCGGCGAGCGTGATCTTTTCGTCAAAGTATTTCGCCATCTTACCGCTCACTCTTCTCTTGTAGCCGTAGTATGTGGATTCTTGGATCTTATGCTTATGAACCTTGTCGAGCCAGTCATTGATGAATTGCAGAAGAGGATATTTGGTCGGATCGTCGTAGCCGTCAAGGAAGCGCTTGTACTCGCTTTCAAACTTGTTCTTTGCCTCTCTTACAGCCTTGTTGATGAGCGATTTCGTGGATCCTGCAGGCAGTCCAAGCCCCAACCATTTGGTTTTGTTTTTCTGCGTTACGGTATCCTTGTAGCTGACCACCAGATATAGCATACCTCTCTTTTCCTGAACGCTTCCCGAGATGTCTTTACTCAGTTTATTTGCCATATCAGCATACCTCCTTTCGCTTTGCGGCAGCACACAAGATACCACATTTATCTTCAATTATCCAGTCCTGTGGGTTCGAAGTTACATTTACAACACAACTTTTTTTCTTGTGTTTTTTCTCTCCGCGGACAAATTCCACCACAGAGCTTTTCGAGATACGGTATTCCCGTCCTACTTTTTTGGCGAAGACCTTTTTCTCATGCACGAGTCGTGAGGCGAGCTTGGTGCTGATATTTAAGCACTCTGCAAACTGGGCGAGTGTCATGGCGTCGGGGTAATTACAAAAGATATTGTGATTGAGCATTCCTTTTCCTTTCGTTACATATAAAGTCCGTATTCGTTTTCACGTTCGTTGTTTGCGCTGTACTGTAAAAGCGCCTTGGGTTCGACCTTGATGCCCATCATTTCCAGCATCATCACGGTCATTTTGTCGAGCTGATGTTCTTCAACAGGCGGTGTGAAGAGTCCATCGTAGGGCATGGTTTCGAGCAGATTTTTCAAAAGATTGAAAAGTCCGTCGCCAACTGTGTAGGCGTGTTCGGGTCGGAGATCATTCACATACGACTTGTATTGATCCGCAAGTCCCGATTCACAACCGCCGAGAGCGAAATAAATCTCCAGATTTTTTCGCAGAAGCTGCTCGGCAAAGAGCTTATTGTCACGGCATTTATGACCGTCGGGCGTGGTGAAGGTGATATACTTATGGTTATCTTTCCAGTCAACCTTGTAGCCGTGCATCTCCATTTCGTAGATAAAATCTTCCTTGCAGCAGGTGTTGTTGGCGACGGAATATGCCTTTCGGCGAAGCAGATCCTTCCACTTCGGCATTGCCCCAAAGGCAGATTTCATTTCGGTTTCGGACAGTCCGTACTCCCGGCAGAGCCTGTTGGAATACTCCTTGACCTGCCGCATCTCGGCGGCACTCTGATGAAATTTCTTTCCCGTTTCCATGTTCACCGAGTTGAGTATGAGATGGTTGTGGAGGTGGGCGTGATCTCTGTGTGTGGCGATCAGGATCTGATAGCCGGGGAAGTATTCAGCAAAGCGCAGACCGATCTCGTGAGCAACCTCGGGGGTTAGATCATCGTCGGGACTGAAGGCTTGTACGATGTGAACGTATGTCCTTCCGTCCTCTTTTTTGAATTGCTTTTTCACAAACGTGAATTCCTGAAGCACCGTATCGGGGGAGCAGTTGATGCCCGAAATCAGATTTTCATCGGTCTTTTCCCGGTTCATCACGTAGGGAAAAATATTGTTCATCGGGCAACTCGAAGCAACGAATTTAACGATTGCCATATATTTTCAAGCTCCTTTCTCGTCTCTGTCAGATTGATCTGCGAAACAAATCCCGCGTTGACGGCTCGCGTGAGCTGGTTTACGTTATTTCCGATACGGCGAAGTTCGGTTGCCACATCGCCCGCACCTGTGATGATGATCATTTCTTTTTTGAAAACACAGTCCCGAACGAAGTCGCTGATGAGGCGGTAATTGCCGTAGGAATGTTCTTCGATCCACTTCTTTTCTTCAGCAGTCACGCGAAAAGAAATGAAATAATCTTTGTTTTGTTTATTCATTCTAAAGTCCTTTCTGATAAGAGTGATATATCTCGCGAGCGAGATGTGATATGTTGCCCTGCGGCAACGTGATATGACGGTGAGAACACCGTCGTGATATTTCTTTCGAAAGCGAAAGAAGTTACGCCTACGGCGTAGGGGTATGGGCTTAGCCCGACGCCTTTGCGGCCGCCCAAATGGGCGGTCGTAATACAAAGGCGAAACTCGTCATAAAGCGTCTTCATCCCAAATCCTCCGCAGGAACGCAAGGGACGAAAGGGACGGAATCTGTGAGAGCAGAAGAAACAGAGTCACTTGAGGCACTTGAGTCACCGTCAGAGGGAGGACGGTATTTGACCACAACGTACTTCTGTCCGTTGCTCCGCTTGCTCTCAAAGAAGACACCGAGGTCTTCCAGCCGATAACGGTAGCGGTTCATCATTTGCTTGAGTCCCTTGGGGTTGACCTCTTTCCCTAACGCGATGGAAACGTGCTGAGCCAGTTCGGTGTTCGTACCGACGAATTCATGAGTTGTTGATCTCACAAGGAAACCGAGCATATATGCCATTTCATCGGGAAGCAATGTTTCAGGCATGGTCAGGCTGTCTGCAATGAGTGTCCAGACGCAGGTGTCCGTGTCATGCTCCAGCTGGATCTTTCGGTCACGGATATCACGCCCCGAGGCGTAGAACGTAGCGAGGCGTTCTATCCTCTCGTTCTTGTCCAGAACGAAAATGGCATCGACCGCGCCCGAGATACCTGTGCTACCCGAGAGCTTGTTGACGGGATCCTTATCGTTCATCTTCCGCAGATGGTGGACGAGCAGAAGGCAGATGCCAAGCTCATCTGCCAGCTCTTTGAGGACGCGAAGTTCGGCGTAGTCACCGCCGTAGGAAACCTCGGGAGTGGGCGTGCGGATGAGCTGGAAGGTGTCGATGGCGACCAGAGAGAGTGCCGGGTGTTGCCCTTTGAACCGACGGAGCCAATCGCAGACTCCGCTCTCAATTGAGGTGCATCCGGTTGCGAAATACATTCCTTCGGGAACGTTATCCGTGATGGTGTTCAGGCGCTCCTGAATCCGCCTCTCGCTGTCTTCAAGGCAGAGGTAGAGCACATCTCCCCTCGTCACGTCAAGCCCCCACAAAGGCGTTCCTTGGGCGACGTGGACGCATAGGTCAAGCACCAGCCACGATTTGCCTACCTTGGGTGAACCGCCAAGGATGCAGAGCCCTTGGGGCAGTAGAGTGTCGACGCAAAACTTCGTGGGCGGAAGTCTTTTGTCCATGAGTGTTTCACCGTCTATTACGGTGAGCTTGTGTGGATTACTTTGCATTCGTAATCTCCTTTCGTTGAAAAAATATTTGATTGGGGAAAGGAGCCCGTGACCTCGTTTCCCGATATGTAGCTCTGCTTGTTTACAGAAGAACGGTTTTGCAAATAGTTCTCTCACCTAATAGCCACAGGAATTTGAAAACCGCATCCCCCCCTTTTTGAAAATCATTCCTCACCTATATCCATAATAACGGCGTTTTGTGGGGGCGGTTTTGAAAAAGATTCACAGCATATTTACAAATCAGTGCCGTTGAAAAAACATCCTCTACCTATACCCATAAAAATGACGTTCTGTACCCCCTGATGCAAACAATGTTTACCGTTTGTTTACAAAAGCCCTATCTCATCAATTGTCCTCTCTCTTAATAGTCACAGGAAAAAGAAAACCGCACCCCCTTTTGAAAAACATTCCTCACCTATATGAAAAAATACAGGGGTTTAGGCACCCATTTTGATGGTCTTTGGCGCGATATTTACAATTTATTTACAGAAATTGACCTTCTAACGGAATTTGCGCCATGGGTCTGTCCGGAATTCAGTGGATAACTATCAAGACCTCAAAATGAGGTCTTGCCCCTTGACTTAAAATTGCCCCTCACCTAATAGGACAAAAAATGGGCAAAATGTACCCCTCTCCCCGCATTGTTTACTTTTTATTTACAAAATCGGCCGTAAAACAAAAAATGCGCCTTTCGGCGCATAAAAAGAGGTCCGGGCGTTTTGAACTGTCCCATCCTACTTTTTGTCGGAGTAGGGTGGGGGAAAAAACCCCACCCTATAATCGTTGTTTATCTCGTTACTTCAGTTGATCTATTCTAACCGTTGCGGCAATAAAGCGGATGGACTTATCGGCAGAAGAAAAAGGATGGCTCGTGAGAACCACCCTTTTGCATTATTCTGCAATCTTTCTGCGTTTCCGCTTGTCCTTCGTCGCCTCAAAGCTCACGTTCACAAGGAACTGCACCACATCCTCGGGCGCGTCGGGAAGAAGCACCGAAATCCAATGGAGCTTGTTCATGTGGTACGCCGGGTAGACACCGTCAGCTGCACCGAAGGAACCAAACATCTCGGTCGGGAGCTTGAGGTTGACAACGTCAATGACCTCGTCGCTGTCAAATCCGAACTTGCGACGGGATACCCGCATCACGAGAGCATACCACTTGCGATTATCCGCGTGCCGGAGCACCGCCGTTTCAAAATCTTCTTCAAACGGATAGTCCGGCGCTGTGCCGTATGTATCGAGGCAGTAGGAAAGGAAAGATTGTTTTGTCATCGGCTACTCTCCTAATTCTTATTTCTCTTCTTCTGCCGATATCTCTATGGTTTCTGATAGATCAACATAGCAGCCCTTATCCTTGAAGCATCGGCGCAAATAATCATGACCGCCATCCACGGCACATGCACCGCATTTGCAGGTGACATATTGATGCCTGTCGGTAGATTCAATGATTTCGCCGCAGAGTTTACATTGTATGGCGTTTTTGATGATTTTCATCATACATATCTCCTTACAGAAGGCTTCGTAGTGTGTTTCCTCTCGCTCGGTGCGATACACTGCATGCTCACTGTATCAAAATAACTGAGATGAGCTTTGGTGTTAGCACCGTGCTGTTTTGCGGAATACCTCCACTCTTTTGTATTTCAACCAATCATTGATGCACCTCATTCAACAAAAGCATTTCCTTTTTCAAGGATCTTCTTTCTCTCCTCCCAGTCGGGCATAAACATAGCAAGCTGCTGATAGAACTTCTTTGAATGATTCGGTTGCAAGAAGTGGGTAAACTCATGCACTACAACATATTCGATGCACGATATCGGTGCTTCAACCAAAGCAAAATTGAAAGTCAAAACACAACGTTTTGGCTGGCAACTTCCCCAACGAGAAACCATATTCCTATACCGAATAATCGGATATTCAACTCCGTATTTCTGAAATTTGGGGTAAATAGCATCGCACAAAGATTGAATTGTATCCTTGCAGATCGACATTAACCATTTATCAATCAATTTCTTTTTCAGTTCGTAATCGTCCGGGTTTTTAACGGTCAATGTAATGTACGATTCATCACATTCCACTTTGTTTTTCTTTGCCTCAACAACCTTCAATCTTCTATCATGACCAAGTATTCTGAATGTTTCTCCATCCACAAATTGTTTCGGTTTAGGAGCATATTTGGCAAGTTCTTCATAATGTGCAAGAGCCTTGAGAATGTACTCCGACTTGGATTCAATAAACTCTTCGATTACCTTTTCGGAAACACGAGGATTGGCAGAAACAAAAACCGTTCTATCTGATTTAATTCTTAAATTGATATTCTTAACGTTTTTTCTTTGCAACTCATACTCAATTCGTTTCCCGTTCAAAACTATTTCTTTGATCATTTGAATCTCCTAAGGGCAACTGTGATCACATTCTCAATGATCTTATCAACAGAATCGAAGTCAACATGAATACCTTTTTCTTTTTCGATGTCATAGAACATATCGTCAATGTCTTGAGCAATCTTGTTGTGAATATCTTTGTTTGTCTGCCAATCAACCATATTGTGTTCATCAATAATATCTGTGACGCGAATTGAGATATCCGAAATAACATCAATATTGGCGCTTATATCCATTACATCATCTAAAATCGCAGTAATCACACCGTAGAATGCCTGTGCATGAACATTTCCCTTGATTTTTTCCGGATAGGAAATGTTGGTAGTACCCTTACGGTAGTCTTCCATAATGGATCTTAACTTGGAAAGATATTCAGCTTCCGTGATGACCCGATTCTTATATTCCTCCAAAGCATCCTTTATTCTTTTGGAAAAGCTATCGTAATACGCCGGATTTTCATCTCTGTTTGCTTTAATGCTCTTAGTCATGTGAGATACAATCGCATCTGCTTTTGAACGCATGGTTCCCAGGTCATGCAGTTCTTTTTCAAGTTCATCACGGTCAAGAATATCAACCGGATTTGTGATTTGTTTAATACCTGCGACTGACATATGCGTATCAAGAAGATTTTGCATCTGCTTCTCATACTCTTTATTATCGATCACATCTGCATAACGTTTTTTTACACTTCTTCTCACTTTTGAATAGAAGATAAATGCTGATTGATACATGCCGATTTCCTGCTTTGTAAATGCAGAATATGCCTTTTCGGAATTCAGCACCATGTTGAGAGCACGTCCGAAAGAACAAAGTGCATCATAGAACTTCGCACGGATTTCGGTATCTGCAAGAAAAACTTCGATTTCCTCCGTATCCTCTTTGTTCCTGATTGAGGTAAAAATATCACACAGATGAGAATATGCTTCCCGCAAACGGCTCACGCATACCATTACATCGACAATCACACCTTGAATATCGGTGCTGTCAAATTCTTCAAGTCCCGCCCCACTATAGATTTCCATAGCAGAATCAAGCTTTTGAATCAGTCCTCGATAGTCTACAATCAAACCGTAATCTTTACCCTCATAAAGGCGGTTTGTGCGCGCAATTGCCTGAAGTAATCCGTGCTCTTTGAGCTCTTTATCGATATAAAGTACTTGTGTGCGAGGTGCATCAAATCCGGTAAGGAGTTTACTACACACAATCAAAATGTCAATTTCACCGTCAATAAATTTATTTTTGATCGCATCCTCGTAATCATCCGCATTGCCGTATTGCGCCATCATTTTGTTCCAGAAAGCGACAACCATATCGTCAGTGCTTTCGTCTACTTCTTCACTACCTTCACGCATATCGGGAGCAGAAATAACTACCGCAGTGGTAAGATCTCCGAACTCTTCAAAGCATTTTTGATAGCGAACCGCATCCTTTTTGAAATTGCACGCCAGCATTGCTTTGAATCCGGTGTTCTTGTAGCCTTCAATAAAGTGCAGATTCACATCCAGCGCAATGCGCTTGATCCGTGCATCTGTGGAAGTCAGACGTTTGATGGTACTCCACTTGTTTTTAAGGTCGACCTTCTGTGCATCATTCAGCCTTTTTGTAACCTGATCGAACCAAAGGTCTATATTGGCTTCATCCACACTCTGTTCCACAAATTTTCCTTCGTAGATCAAAGGGACAATGGCATGATCTTCCACACCGTCTTTGATTGTGTACTTGTGGATTAACCTGCCGAACTTCTCCATGGTGTTCTTTTCGCTCTTCATTAAAGGTGTTCCTGTAAATCCGATGTAGCACGCATTTGGAAATACAGTGCGCATTTTGGTTGACAAGGAACCGTAATTGGAGCGGTGGCTTTCGTCAACCAGAACGAAGATATCCCTGGAATTGTTTTTGAGTCCGCTGCTCTCCACCGTATTGAACTTGTTGATGATCGATGTAATCACATCCACCGACCCGCTGTTGACAAGCTCAATCAAATGCTTTCCAGAGGTGGCTCTTGCGGGAGACAGTCTTGTATGAGCAAAGGTCTTGGCGATCTGTTTATCAAGCTCTTTTCGGTCTGTCACAATGACAACACGAGGATTAAAGCGGCTCATTTCCATAAGAATATACTTTGCCACCATAACCATCGTCAGGGACTTGCCGCTCCCTTGTGTATGCCAGATAACACCGCCTTGACGGTTGCCCGCAGGATCGTTCTGTTGAATGGTCTTGATGATTTCTTCAACGGCAAAGAACTGCTGATAACGGCAGATCTTTTTGATATTGGCATCGTAAAGGATAAAGTATTTCGTGAGAGTCAATAAACGATCCGGATCGAGCAGAGAAACAATATTTCTGTCCTGCTCGGTTATTTCACGCCCCACAACATACTGATCAAGCAGTTTGTTCTGCCACTCTGTAGATTGCTCATGCCATATGCACCAAAAGTTCTTTCCTGTGCCGCAGGTTGCGTACTTGACGGCATTTTTGTTGGTCGCAACCACAACTTGGGCAAATTTGAAGAGCTGAGGAATATACGGCTTACCTTGATTACGAATCATCTGCTCGACAGCTTGATCCACGTCAACAGTAGGTGCTTTGCACTCGATTACCGCAAACGGAATACCGTTGACAAACAAAACAATGTCCGGACGAGCATTTTTCTGTTTGTCCCAACTGTCACATGAGAATTCCTCGGTGACATGAAATACATTATTTTCGGGATGCTCCCAATCAATATATTTCAGGTTAAAACTCTTGGTCGTTCCGTCCACAAGCTTTTCAGGATAGCTCTTGCCAAGCATCAGAGCATCATAGATCTTTTCACTGGTACGCACAAGACCGTCGGTAAGCGGCTCGTCCAACTCAGAAATGGCGCGTTCTACGTTTTCTGCTGTAAATTTATATGTAATGCCGCTGTAATAAAATTGGTTCAACTTATGAAGCTGTGCTCGCAGAATGTCTTTCAGTATAACATCATAAAACCCGCCGCGCTGATTGATACACTCCTCGGGAGAAATATATTGATAGCCCAGTTTGCATAAAAGCTCTATGGCAGGGTATTTGCTGATGTTATCTTCAAGATATAAATCTGATTGATATTTGTAGCTCATTTAGTTACCTCCTGGACCGGAATATAATTATATCCGTTGTTGGACTTGTTTTGTACTTGACAGTATATCGGAACGCCAAGTTTTCCAGCGATGTTTTTTAATCGTTGCAGATTTCTTGTTTTGATATCTTTCCCTGCATATATTCCGCTTACGAACGGAAATGGTTGTTTGCAATTATTCTTGTTTGCAATCGAAAATCTCCACTCGTGTTCTGACTCGTAATCTTTGTCTTTATAAAACACTTGCATATTGAGAGCCACAAGCAAATCCGGATTTTGCTCTAACCCGTCTTCGTGAAGTATGCTCTTTCTCATAGCAATGTCGATAAAAGGAACCACATCAAAATGAGGGATGTTTTTCTTGTAGATCATCGGAAGAAGATATATCAGATTTTTATAAATATCAAAATCTTTTTCTTCAAAATTATCAAAGCAGTATTCAATGCAAAAACCGCTATAGTTGTTTGCATATGTTTCCCAAAGATTGTGATTGTCAAAGCGCTCTGTCATACAATACACCAACATTGTGTCACGCAAATGCGATTGCGCTTTTTGAATTTCATCTACAAGCTTCGGCACCAAGGATTTAACCCGGTCAGTTAATAGTGGTTCAACTTGTGAGCGTTTTTTTCTCATATCGGAAATCTGTTTGTCATATTCTTCCGAATCTATATCAGGCGCATATTTTTTTAAAAATTCATATTCTGACGTCGATTTGATTTTGCCTGAAGGACTAACACATTCTTTAGTATAGTTCCGTAGATCGTCAGGATTATACGGGAAAGGAATCCCACGACTTTCAAAAAAGTCTTTGACAAATACAAAATAAAAGTCCAAAAGATTATCGTACAACCATGTTCCGATTTGCGGCATATTCTTTTTGAAGTCGATATTGATTATACAATCGAATGTGTCCTTGAAAGTATTAGCCGGAGGCATCCATATGCAATTTTCTTCTAATGTTTTGAAGTTCTGATTTGAGCAAGTGCGGAATTTATACAGCTTCTTGTGAGGAACATTACATAAATGTTCTTTTAAAATACTGTCTACAAGGCTTTTATCAGATTTGATTTTATCGCCATATTCTATTAGCTTTTTCAAATATGCTTCTTGCTCTTTTACTGTCATTTTTGACATATTGACACCTCCTATCTAAAGCAGACATAGCGAGACGAAAAACGCCTCGCTGTCTGCGGATTTATTTTTCCTTGCGGACACCTTTGAACGGTGTCCCGTCTTTCTTGCCATCCATGAACCTGCCGGTATTTGTGTCACGCTTTGTCCATGTCTGCGTCTTGGGATTGTAGGTCTGTGAACGCTCTTTTACAGCGCCGTTTCTGTGACCGTCTCCCTTCGGGGGATTGGTTGCCATAATATTTCACCTCCATTTATAACTTTGATGCACTTGGCTTGTCTTTAGATGCATCTATTAGCATCGTATCAATAGCATAAGGCAAATTTAGGTTGCCAACTTGTGATATGTATTTGTTGCCCTTGTTATATTCATCTACTGAAAAAGCAACAAGCATGAAAATGCCTTTGTCGATTTCTTCTGCCAGCATATATTTTGGCAATTGCCGTTCCAAACCATTCCAATATCGTGAATTGCTAACAAGCTTGGTTTCTATTAGAACGCGCTTATGATAACCTTGGGAACACTTGAAATCTACAGGTCCGCTTCCAGCATTGCTTTCACGAGTGATATCAATGTTAAGAAACACCCCATACGCTTTTATGAAGCCAAAGAAAAGTGTTTGGAGTGCAGCTTCCGCTTTGGGTTTGTCATTATCATCATTCCAAAGAAGGGTATATCCTTTTTCCGTTTCTATATAATTCTGAAACGATTTGCAAATATTAAACACACATTCAGAGAACGTCTCCGCGTCCGAGAAGGAAAAAGGGTGCGACTGCACATGTTCAATTAGTTCTTTTCCTGCCCAAGCATATACCCCTTTCTTATCCTTCTTCAAATCATAGGGTTGAAATCCTTGGGATTCCTTGTATTCTTCATATTCTTTAACCCAATCCGGACATCTCCGAGCAATATCCATAATTGCGTCTTTGTCAATGTCTGATTTTATGCTATAATTCAAATCGTTTCTTAATGTTTCGTTTTTGCAATCCCAAATATAATCTTTGAAATCATCGGGGTTAATTGTTGGAAGGTCATTAAGAAAACGTTCAGGTATAAGCAAAATGCCTCTCTTTTTGTGTTTATTATAGGGAAGTTCTACTACACCATCTACCCAACGCAAATGTTTGAAATCAAAACGAATATGCCTCATTCGTACGGGGATCATGGGAATATCCAGTTGAGCACAGATTGACTGAGTGTAGGAGATAATTTCTTCTTTGAGGATGTTACAGGTTATATCGCTTATTCTGTCGCAACCAATTCCTTTTTCAAAAATGGCAATTTCCTCGAAATGACGATAGCAATCCATTCCTCGTTCGATGGATTTATATAGAGATTCAATAATTTGATCTCTAAACCACGTGGATGCGCCTGCACCATCGTTTGACCCAGAATATCCCAAACCAATTTCGTTAACCTCCGGAAAGGTCATCATAGATTCGAGTTTTCGATATAACACACCATGTCGCTCCGGAGTTTGAGCTGCTAATTTGAATGCAGCATTGAAGAAAGAAATTATTTTGTCAAAAGAATTAGCAAATACGCCGTCGCTTTCATCAAAAACGGAAAACGGATCTACAAAAAGTTCCGTATCTGCAACGAGTATGGGGTCAAAACAGTCTTTGGAATCGATGGCTTTGTATTCGTGGCTTAGTTTCATTTTTTCTCCTTATTTTACTCTCACAATTCCCGTCAGCAGAATCTGCATCAGGGCTTTCTTCTTTTTTTGTTCTTCATCCAACTTACGCTGATGAAGGGTGATAAGGCTCTCCAAAGCAGTAATTAGCTTAGCAATTTGCTCTTGTTCTTGCTTTGGTGGGATAGGAATAATCACATTTTTTAAGTCACCAATTTTTATACTTTTAAATGTGCTTCCCGTAATATTATTTAGGATTTGATTTAGCACGATATCACTGTGAATGGTATGGAAAAGGTATACAGGTTCTACAATATTTTTATTTGGTCGTAATGAGAATACTGACTCATTGATATTCCAATTTTTCGGCGTATTTTCAATCAAATAGCAATCTCCCACACGCCCTATGCTTGTAAATAAAATATCATCTTTTTTTAGGTCGCTACGAGCTTGAATTAGAGTCAGTGCCTCATCATCAACAAAGTCGCATTTGTCATCTAAATGCAGGACTCCGTGTTCAAAGTTTTTAATAGTAACATAATAGTTATTACCACCTGAGTTAAGTTTGAAATTATCACGAGGATTAAGTCCTGTTGTTATCTGACTAACAACTTCCCCCAACTTGCGCTGTTCCCAAGGGTCAGTGAAACCCGGGAAACGGATTTCGGGGACATTGCAGCCTTTTTTCGGGAACATTTTCGACAGATACACTTTTTTGAGCCGTTTCAGCTCTTCAATTTTCTTCTGTTGAAGCTCAATCAGCTTGTCCTGCGTCTGCAAAATCTCGGCAATCTTCTCTTGCTCGGCGAGAGGGGGTATGGCCAAACTTCGTTTCATCCAATCGCTTGTTTTGAATAAGAGTTTTTCAATATGTACCCCATCACTCATAAGATAAAAAAGCCTTTTATAATGAGGGAGTTGCATCATAAGGTTAAAAAATTGGATGTTTGTCCCTTCTTTTGCCTTGAATACATTATACTCATTAGAAACAACCGCTCCATTCAATCTATCAGGAACAAGACCACATGCTCCATGTGCGATCTGTCTTTTGGAAATAATAAAGTCGTTCTTTTTTACTGAGAAGTATGTTTTGACTAACACTTCTTTTCCCTTGTAGATGCCTCTTGAATCTACTCCTCCATATGCACGGCGAACTGTCACCAATTCATATTCTTCATCATCTTGTAATGTGACCGGACGTTCTTCAAGTGTAATCCACTGCTTCATTGTCTTGATTGTCCAATCGGAAGGATACACTCCATCTTTTATTATGATATATCCCTCCGGCACCTCGCCCCGCCGGATTTGTTCAATTCGTTGTTTAACTTGAAGGGTCATTTTTTAGTACCAAACCTCTCTCCTAACTCCATAAGATTCTTAAATCCGTCAGGATTTCTAATTAGTTCAGGAAGAAGCTGTAACATTAGTTGTTGGTTAATTTGATCTTGAGTAGGAGTATTCTGCTGATTCTTTTGTGCTTCGATAGCGTTTGCGGTAGTTTGCAGTTGCATTTTTCTCAACATCTCTTCTTCTTGGATTTTTTCCAGAAGTCCGTTAGGACAATAAGCTTGCTTAATATCGTCCCAATGGATGTTCTTTAAGTTCAAAGCTTTTGCCATTTCTTCAAGAAGTTTCAAATGCTTGTCACCGGTATTGGGATTCATTTCTGGCCTTTTCGCAGCTTCGTTCAAAAAATCAGTATAAGCACGCCTAACATTATCATCTTTATAGAAAACAACATCTATAGAGTTCAACGCATGTACACTTGGCTCTGCAATAATTCGATATCTATAAGCCATTAGTGTTTCAAATATTTTCATTTTGCTTTTATGTATGGCAGAGCGTTTTTGCCACCAAATTGTTACTAATGTAGCAAGTAAGCCAGAAATCAATGCTGTAACAATAACTAAAATAACTTCGTTCATTTTACTTCTCCTTTTTCGTCTTCTCCACCAGCTTGTCAAAATCACTCTGATAGAGCTTGTCTTGTGTCACACGGTATTTTTCAAATTCGCTTTCGGCGTAAGCTTTAGCTGCGATTTTTGAAACTGTACCCGCATCGGTCAATATATCGCGTCCGGTAAACGCCAAGAACATATCAAGCCGTTTTGCCCAGTCTTCCATCGTCATCGGGATCTTACGCTTTGCGAAATCTTCTGCGGCATCGAGGAAGGAGTTGACGATTCTGCCAAGCGAATCAAGTTCATCCTTGGTAAGATAGTTTTTGGCGACCGAAACGTCGGATTTGAGAATCTTGCCGTCGGGGGAACGCTCCCACGAAGTAAGACCCATATGTTCTTTGCTGCTGTCAGCACGCCCCATAATCAATTCCGGAGCTGTATTGCCCGTGATGGCATAATGCATCTTGTTCTGAACGGTAGCAAAGAAGAGCTTGGTTGTCGGTGCATTTTTATCGTAATCCACACTGGTTGCATATATGTCGGTAACCTTCTGATAAAATCTACGCTCACTCAAACGAATCTCGCGGATTTCTTCCAGCAAACGCTCAAAATAGTCTTCACCGAGGAACGCGCCGTTTTCCATACGTTTGCGGTCAATTATGTAACCGGTGATCGCATACTGCTTCAAAACCTGTGTCGCCCAGCGTCTGAACTGGGTTGCGCGAATAGAATTTACACGATATCCAACAGAAATTACGGCATCAAGATTGTAGTGGTCAACTTCTCGACTGACTTGACGAGTGCCTTCGGTTTGAACTACTCGAAATTTTCGAGCAGTTGATTCTTTATCCAATTCCCCAGACTTAAAAATCTCTTGTAAATGATAAGTTATCGTGTTGGATTCAACATCAAAAAGATCCGACATCATTTTTTGTGTAAGCCACAATGTTTCGTCTTCGTAACGAACTTCTATGGAATCGGCGTGAGCCTGCTTTTCAAAAATCAAAAATTCAGCTGTACTGTTTCGGATAGTCAAATCTTTTCCTTCGCTCATAACCCAAGCTCCTCCATATACTTCTTCATCTGCGCCTGCACCTCGGCAAGCTCTGCCTCGATGTTGGCGATATTCTGTTTCACCTCGTCGATGTCGATCAATTCTTCTTCCTCAAAAGTATCGACATAGCGTGGGATATTAAGATTGTAATCGTTTTCGGCGATCTCCTCAAGGGTAGCCACATGGCTGAACTTGGGCTCGTCCGCATAATGAATATCGGTTTTATACTGAACATAGGTGTCAACGATCTTCTTAACATCGCACTCACGCAGAATGTTCTGATTCTTGCCTTTTTCATAGTGTCCTTCGCCACTTGCATCCACAAAGAGAACCTTGTTATTCGTTCCGCGATCCTTGCGGAAAATCAGAATACAGGCGGGAATACCTGCACCGTAGAACAGGTTTGCGGGAAGCCCGATGACAGCATCAAGAAAGTTAAAGCTCTCGATAATGGTGCGGCGAATTTTTCCTTCGCCTGCACCGCGGAAGAGTACACCGTGAGGGAGAATGATGCCCATGCGTCCCGTGGCATCGTCCAGGCTGTGCAGCATATGCATGACGAATGCGTAATCGCCTTTGGATGTGGGCGGGATGCCCCAATCGAAGCGCCTGAACGGATCAAGTTCCGCAGACATCTTTTCCTTGGGCTTGCCTTTTTCGTCCACCGCACCCGAGAGAAATCCGCTGTCCCATTTGTCAAGCGAGAATGGTGGGTTCGCACAAATACACTGGAATTTCATCAACTTATCGTCCTTGATGTTTCCGGGGTTGGAAAGCGTATCGCCTTGCCAAATAGTTGCGTCGTCTACATTGTGCAAAAACATATTCATGCGGCAGAGCGCCCATGTCTGCATATTCTGCTCCTGCCCGTAAAGCGCCACTTTCCGGCTCTTTACCTGCTTGTACGCTTTGAGAAGAAGACCGCCGCTTCCGCAGGTTGCATCGTAGATACGATCATTTTCTTTAGGTGCAATCAATCTTGCAACCAGCTCAGAAACCATACTTGGGGTGTAGAACTCGCCGCCCTTCTTTCCCGCATCGGATGCAAAGTTAGCAATCATGTATTCGTAGGCATCTCCGATGATGTCTGCATTGTCGAGCTGATCCGGGGAGAGGTCAAGGTCCTTGAAATCCTCGAGAAGATTTTTGAGAATTGCATTCTTCTCTTTAACCTCACCGAAATCAACGGTAGAGTTGAAATCAATGGCCCGGAACACGTTATGTAACTTAGCGCTGTTGTTTTTTTCAATATTCGCAAGAGCGATATTGATTTTTTCACCGATAGCCGTATCGTTTCTGTTTTTGTAGAGGTAATCAAAGGTTGAGGTTTCGTCCATGACAAAACGCTCACGGCTCATCGCACGGGCAATACGTTCCTCGTTTCCGTCATACTGTTCACTGTATTTCTTGCGAGTGTATGCGTATACATCGCTCAGATATTTCACAAAAAGCATTGAAAGGATATAATCCTTATATCGTGAGCTGTCAATTTTTCCGCGGAAGCTGTCGCATGCGTTCCAAAGTACTTTTTCAATGTTTTGTTTGGTTGTCATTTATATTACCTCTTTTCATATTATCGTAGATTTGGTTCAAAAGCAGGGTGTTATATTTTTTCTTTTCTGTGGCAAGCATTTGCATTAACTCTTGCTCGCGCTCCGAAAGAATCATCAGATCACCAACTATCTTCTGCTCTTGTATGGGTAAAAGTGTGATCGACAGCGAGGCGATCAGCCCCGAACTGATTGTCCCAAAAGCAGTACTTCCGCTACTGTTTTGCATCATCGTTATTCTGTTCTTGTCACGTCGCAACGACCAAAACACATATTCTGGCACTGCGTAACGTTTATCAACACGAATGATTGCGAAGTGGGAGGGGATGACAATTCCGCACAAATCCGGTTGATCAATCATGACTACTGTATAGGGGGCGCTTAGTCTGATAAGAATATCTCCCATCCGAGTCAGGTAGCCCTCTTTCAACTCTTCCGATAATTCGTATGGTTCAATATAAGCTTTTTCAATATAACCTTCATTTGCGATACATTTTAGATTCAAAAGCCGATAATCAAATGATCGCAAGGAAGATGCATCTTTCTTTTTTCTTGCGGTAACAAGGCCTGTTCGGACAACCGCAACTTCACCAATTGTCATATGCTCTCCTAAAATATTTGTCCTGGTAAATTTGTGATTATATTTGCCCAAAATAAATGGAGTCTCGACTCCTTTTATCATATGATAACATATTTTCCTGATTTTGTCAATAGGATTTTGAAAAGATTTTGCACTGGGAGTTTTGTGAACACGAGAAGACGCGTGTCAGACATAATTAAAAACACATTGGACGAATGATAAAATATTCTTCATTTGCAATCTCCGTTGTTTTGAGTTATAATAAATCCAAGTTATCAATCCGGCTTTGGCGGAGCGGCACTCTTTGATTACAGCGGTGAAATATTTGCGCCGTGAAGTGCTGTGACAGGGAACGACCGCGACAAACACGGCTACAGGAACCACACAAACGGGGGTGCATTTCTAAAAATATTTCTAAAAATTTTTTAGAAATTCTTTTAGAAATCGATATGCCTTATGGCGTAAGGGATTTTTAGGTTCGAACCAAAAAAGAGCCGAAAACCCTTGTAAATACTGGGTTTTCAGCTTCTTTTATCTTCTGTTATCGTCTTCTAAAATCCCTTAATTTCCGCATGGTTATTGTGCCTTGAAAACCGTTTGGGGGCAACCCCACAAGGGTTCGAATCCCTTCCTCTCCGCCAAAAGGATAAAGTCCACATTTTGTGTGGACTTTATTTTTTCATACAAACAGGTTTAGCATGGGATTAGAAGGCGCGCGGTACAGAGCAACAATCTGGACAGAAACAGCAAAGCGCCGCCGGGGCGGATGAAGCGAGACGGTAAGTATGCCGCGGTCAAAAAATAAGGGCACACCGTGACCGGGATTTTTTTGCACCGCAAACGAGAGTTGTGACCGCAAGCGACCAAGGCGAGTCGAGCGCCGCAAGCCCCCCCACACGCTCCTCCAAATCGCATCTGATAACCGCATTATCAGCCGCAAGAAAAAACCTTGCAGCTATTATACTTTTGGAGGATAACGCGCATACACTCCTAAAAGCAGCAATTTGTTTGTCTCAACAGCAATGTTAACATTTTTAGTTTTTATATTCTAATTTGAACGGTGTGTAGATTTATCCTTCCGCTTTTAATCCACTCGCAAGCTTCAATCGGTATATTCCTCCGGCCCTGCCGACCTTGTGGTCGGGTAAACCTTTTTCATTATAAAGCATATCATAAAATCTGACAAATTTCAAACGTTTACGGCGGAACTTTGCGGAAAAGCAAAAAGAAATAAGAGCCTACCGGGTATAACAGAAAAGGTTAATAATTCAATCTTCCTTTTGGGTATAATTTAATAAGGCGTCTTGCATTATACCCGTAAGATTGTAAAATTTCAAACGCGACTGCCGGAAAAGCAAGAGTACGAGACTCACCTGCCGTCGGGATTCTCCCCGTCGTTCAGCCAGCGGAGTGCGCAGTAGGCGTGAAGTGCGGCACCTTTATGCAGGATTTCTTCGTTGAACACCACCTGCTCATTGTGCATCGGTTCACCGAAGAGCGGATTTTCAGCTTTTGTCCCGGCGCCGATTAAAAGGTATGCAGAGGGCAATTCATAGGTATAGGACGCAAAATCTTCCGAGCCCATACCTCCTTCATCGGTCAGATAAACAGCATTTTCTCCAAATAGTTTTTTCGCATACCCTGCCATGCGGTTGACGAGGTCGGGATCGTTCAGGAGCGGAGGCGCAGATGACATTTCCTCCACCGATGCCGAGCCGCGGAATGCTTCAGCAATACTCCTTGAGATTGCCGCAATTCTTTGAAAGATGGTTTCCGAGAGTGCGCGGTCAAACGTGCGAATGGTTCCTTCTATCACGGCCTGCTGCGGAATAATATTCGGTGCAGTTCCGCCGTCAAATTTGCCGATCGTCACAACTGCGGGACTTTTTGCCGGTATTTCTCTTGTTTTGATTTCCTCAATTGCAAGCGCAATATGCGCAGCAATCATAATGGGATCAATACCGGTTTCGGGCATCGCACCGTGGCATCCCACACCATTCACCGTGACACGGAAGAGTGTACATCCTGCCATGAAGGTTCCTCTTCCGCACATAATCAGCCCCGACGGTGTGCCGGAATGCACATGGAGCGCAAGTCCCGCTTGGGGCTCCGGATTTTTAAGAGCTCCCGCCCGGAGCATTGCCTTTGCACCGGTAAACCCCTCCTCGTCGGGCTGAAATATCAGCTTGACGGTACCTTTCAACTCGTGTTGGTATTCTTTCAGAAGCCTGGCGGCACCGAGCAGCATTGCCGTATGCATATCATGACCGCAGGCATGCATTTTCCCGTTATTTGCCCTGAAGGAAAGCCCTGTTTTCTCCTCTGAGGAAAGTCCGTCCATGTCTGCACGGAGCAGAATGCATCTGCCGGTGTCTTCGCCGGTAACGGTTGCAACAATGCCGCTTTCACAGATTTCAACCGGCTCGTATCCCATTTCGGTGAGACGCTTTTTCACATATTCTTTGGTTTGCGGCAGACAGGCGCCCACTTCCGGGTTTTGGTGCAGTTCTCTTCGGTCCGCGATGAGTTCCGACCGGATTGCCACTGCCGCATTCAACATCGTGTTAGCATCGATTTCCATTTCAAAATCCTCCCCTACTGTGGCTTTCTTTTTAATGTTTGTTAAATATTCAATATATCAAATCCTCATTAGATGCTCTGTTTTCAGTTCTTCCTCGAACGGAGAAAAGCTCATTTCTTTCCATCTCCTCGGATTCTTATCAGACAGTTTTGTATAGACGCACATTTCCTTGTCGGAGAATCACCGCTCCGAAATTTCCATATTGTCCTATATTTTTTGATTCTCCGATAGTCATAACTCTGCAAAATACAGTATATCATAAAATCTTACAAGTTTCAAGTGCCTATTGCGGAATTATGCGGAAATGGTTTTTTCGCGGCTCGAACAAAAGAATGCCGAAAAGCCTTGTCACGCCCGAGATTTCAGCGTCATTTATTCTCCGTTATTCTGCGGCGAAATCCGAAGCGGCAAAAAATCTTAAGAACCGTTTGAGAGCAATCCCACGTGGCAAAAGCCCCACACCCTCCGACATAAAATAGAACCCTTCTGTCTACCGAGGCAAGAGCGGGTTTTTCTTTCATTTTAGACGAAAATACATTGATTTCGAACAGAAACGCGGATATTCGGACAGGTGCATTTGCGAAGTCCGGTTTTTTCTTTGCAAAGCAAAAAACAGTCAAAACGGCTGGTGATGTACTCTTCAGGTTTCTTTGCTCTGCAAAATGTCGTAAGTTCTAATGGCGGCAGGATTTGAGCCACTCTTGCAGCTTCTTTTCGGCATATTAATCAGACCGAATATTGATGGCTTTTGAGATTGAACCGGTGACAGATACTTGAAAAAACATGAAAATATGCTATAATAAAGATTAATAAATCAAAATTTACAGAAGTTTTTCATTTTCCCTCTTGACTCTCCCCTTAAGGGATGACTTAAAATGTGACTGTGAACGGCAGGAGGAACTTCAAATGCTCAAAATCGGCGATTTTTCAAAGTTATCACATATAACAGTCAAGGCTCTTCGTTTTTATGAAAAAGAAGGGCTTCTTATACCTGCTTCCACAGACAAGTGGACGGGGTATCGCTTTTATGAAACCGGCCAACTAATAACTGCGGCAACTATTAAGGCTTACAGGCAACTGGATTTTTCTATCGATGAGATTAAAGCCATAATCGGCGGCGCAGATGCCAAAAGCATAATTGCCGAAAAAGCCATGACTTTGCAATCGAAGAAACAGGAGATTGATGTTCGTCTTTCCATCATAAATCATATTTTGGAGGACAAGGAAATGAAGTATCAGGTAACCGTTAAGGAAGTTCCGGAGGCTATTGTGTATTACACGGAGATGCGTGTGCATTCTTTCTCTGATATGATGCAGATAATTCCGGAGCTTGGAGCAGAATGTATGCAGCTCAATCCGGGGATTAAGTGCGTTGAACCGGGATATGAATTTTGCGAGTATCTTGATGAAGAACACAAGGAGAACGATATTCTGATTCGCCATAATGAAGCTGTAGATCGGATTGGAAAAGAAAGCGACAGAATCAAATTCAGAAAAATCCCTGCTGTAAAAGTCCTGAGCATATACCATAAAGGTGCATATGAAGAAATTGGCGAGGCGTATGCTTATATTATGGAGTACGCAGAGGAAAACGGATATGAGATAGCCGGGATTGCAAGGGAAAGATATATCGATGGCATTTGGAATAAAGATTCCGTCGATGAATGGCTTACGGAGATTCAGTTACCGATTCAATAAAAACTCAATAAATCCCGGTTTGTCAGGCTGACCATGGTACACTTTTAGGGCTTTCACATAAAAACATCTGTACTCTGAGCAGTCTTTCACAAATAAATAAAGCCTGCGGAAACGCAGGCTTTATTTATTTAAGTAAAACTGCAGTTATATTAATCGGCATCTGCAAGTATTTGCAACAAAACATCCATAGGAACTTTTCCGGAAATGGTTGAGTACCAGTCATTGTAAATCCATGACACTTGACACAAGCCTTCCATCTCTGCTTTAAAAATCTCCCTACCTTGAAAAACTTCAATGTCGGGCAGCGCTTCGGCATTGCTTTTTTTCCATATCGAATAAGATATAGATTCTCCGTTTTCATTAGATATTTCTATAAAAATATCATATGTAAACTCCGAGCCAAAGACTTTTATAGAATCCAGCTTATATCCGTCTGGTAAACATTCAAGGCGAAGAATATTTATGTTTTCTTTTTCACAAAGTTCATCATAAGAAGAGTATTCCCGTGTCTTTTTTCCGTCGTTGTAGACTTCTCTGTTTCCCTCTTTATAAAACACCTTCTCCTTCAAGAACAAAATCGTTCTTTTCGGCCATTCGAAGAGAGGAGCGTCCAATATATTCACTCCCAGTGCATAAGAAGAAACTATCGTGCCAACGAAAACTATCGCGATAACACACGCGGTGACGGCGATAAACTTTCTCCAACCCACGGCTTTTCTTTTTCGCTTTGCTTTTTGGAGTTGTTTTTGTCCGAAAAAGCGTATTATCTCTTCCATTCCGGAAGCAACAGCCTCATTGTCGATATTAACAGTCTCCAGAAGACTGTCTACCTTATCGCAATCCATATCTCCGGGTGCTTTTTCAAGCTCTTTGTCAATTTCTTTGAAAAGCGATTCGAATTCTTCATTGTATTTCATTACGGCGCCTCTTTTCTTAACGGTACTTTGAAAGCATCGTTCGCAATTTCTTTTTCAATTTCCCGATGCCCGAATGTACTGTATCAGGTCTCAGGCCGAGTCTTTCGGCTATTTCCGCAGGACTCTTGTCTTCCAAAAAATAAAGGTCGAACAGTTTCTTTTGCTTTTTTGTAAGATACGGAGTTATATCTTTTTCAATATCAAGTCCTGAACACATTTCAGGTTCATATCCCACTGTCAAATCAATATCTCCGTATAAAAACTCTTTCTCTTTGCACGCTCTCTTCTTTTGGTATGAGGCGCAACATACCCATTTGACCACGCGGCACAGCCATGGACGAATATCCTCCATCGGCATGAGTTTGCCGACGTTGGTCATACATACGCAAAAAACATTCTGAAAGCAGTCAAGATAAAAATCTTCACCGCGGCAACAGACGTAACAAAGTTTTTTTATGTAATCGGAATACTCCGCATATATCATGCGTATGTATTCCTCTTCTTGTTTATCAAGCATTACATATCTCCGGCAAAACGTAATTTACAATTGTCTGATCGTTCGGTTTTACCCGTACCGTTCCGACAGTCACAGCAACTGAATTATGATCTGAATATCCGTCATCCGATCCGGATTTCGAAATTGCTGCCACAGACAGCGGGACACAGAAACCGTGATCCCGCTGCCTTCGTCCATTTTGACCGTTTTTCTTACGTTTTGTCTTTCTGAATATAATATAAAAGCAGAAAGGCAAATCTACCCTCGCTTCACAAAAAGTTCAAAATAAATCGTAAAAAACCGACTCATTTTTTATTTTGAACACGGTCACGGAAGAAATTCGGGATCATTGTCTCAATATTATTATAAAATATGCGAAAAAAGTGCTTGCCCGCAAGGGCATTTTTACGACGCCGTCAATAGAGCAGAGACGCGCACAGCGCGGCGGGCAAGGCCCGCAATTCTTGTGAAACAAGAATCTCTCGAAGATTATACCAGGAGTAAAAATGCTTGCTCGCAAGGGCATTTTTACGACGCCGTCAATAGAGCAGAGACGCGCAGCGCGCGGCGGGCAGCGCCCGCAATTCTTGTGAAACAAGAATCTCTGCGAATATTATACATCATATCACAAAATTTGTCAATAACCAGCGAAGAAGTTCCGGCACACCTCCGTGCCGGAACTTCTTTAATACACTTGATAGAATAAAATGAGGAAAACGGCCGCCACCACGAGAAAAATCCCCGCCATGACATAAAGAAAATAATATCCTTTAACCTTTTCTTTACTCATTTTCCGCTCATGGTATTGATAATACGTTTCTTTTTTACGTTCCGACATTGGATTGAACCAGTTTACGATTCTTTCTATCGAATAAGAAAGTATTCCGACAAAAGCGCCGCAGTTGGAAAGAAATATAAGGAGTGCCGCAAACAGGAATGCAAGACCTGGAACTGTAAACGCATCGCAGAGCAAGCGGTATTTATCCGCCGGTGTCTCCGCAGCAGCATAGCCGTGATCCGAAAGCATCCAGAATACCAGCAACGCCCCTGCTGCAAGCGATATACCGTATTTGAGTAATATGGAGCGAACTCTTTTATTCACAGCCCAATTCCTTCTTGTAGCGAACCTCTTCTTCGTTGTTGCAGTAAACGAAGTGACCGGGCGATACTTCTCTCATCGTCGGCTGATCCTCAGGGGTATAGTTATGGTCCGAAAGAGGATTGTAAACGATTCTTTTACGGGTCTTTTCGGAATGGGGATCGGGCAGCGGTATAGCGGACAGGAGCGAACGCGTATACGGATGAAGCGGATGCGCGAACAGTTCGTCCGAAGTAGCAAGCTCAACCATTTTTCCGAAATACATAACGCCGATACGGTCAGAGAAATACTTGACAACAGAAAGGTCATGCGCGATAAATATTATCGTCAGGCCGAGGCTCTCACGAAGTTCGTTAAGAAGATTTATGACCTGCGCCTGAATGGAGACATCGAGCGCGGAAACGGGTTCATCGGCGATTATAAGGTCGGGATGCATGATTATGGAACGCGCGACGCCTATACGCTGACGCTGACCGCCGGAAAATTCATGGGGATATCTCCCCGCATGCTCGCGGACAAGTCCTACGGTTTCGAGCATTTCATAGACTTTTTCGTCAATAACCTTCTTATCCTTCTCGCCCTGGATTATAAGGCCTTCGGAAATGATCTCACGAACAGTCATACGCGGGTCGAGAGAGGCGATCGGATCCTGGAATATCATCTGGATCTGTGTGACAAGCTTAGTCTTTTTCGCTTTTCTGAGCTCATTTCTGTACTCAGCGGAAAGCTTACTCTTCTCGCTGCCTGTCGCGGCGGCTATAAGCGGCTTATACTTTTCATTGACTTTTGCAACCTGCTCATCGGAATATTCCTTATCACAGTTCTTCTGGTCGTATTTTGCCGCCTTGATCTGCTTCTTCTGATCGCTGACAAAGGCTTTAAGTTCGTCTTTAAGAGCTTTGAGAACCGCTGTGTCTGTGGTTTCTGAAGCTTTCTTCTTAAAGTCATCTTTCGCTTTTTCTATGGCTTTATAATAAGAACGTGTACCCGCGCCGATTCTTATACCTTTAAAGTATATATTACCGGAAGTAATATCATAAAGCTTAATTATGGATCTGCCGGTCGTGGTCTTGCCGCAGCCGGACTCGCCGACAAGGCCGAAAACTTCCCCTTTTTTGACCTCAAAGCTTACATCGTCAACAGCCTTGTTTTCTTTAAAATACTGACAAAGGTGCTCTACGCGGAGCAAAACTTCTTCGTTTTTATTCTGCATCTTCTGCACCTCTCTTGCTCTGCATTCTTGCGATGCGGTCCGTTACGGTCTTCGGAGGATCGACCTTCGGCGCATCGGGATGGAGCAGCCATGTAGCCGCATAGTGAGTATCGGTTATCTTGAACATCGGCGGCTGACGCTCGAAATCTATCTGCATTGCGTATTTGTTTCTCGCTGCGAAAGCATCGCCGATAGGCGGATAGATCATATTCGGAGGAGTACCGGGGATGGCTTCGAGCTTCTCGTTCGTATCGAGGTCGGGCATAGACGAAAGCAGTGCCCAGGTGTACGGATGTGCAGAATGATAGAACACGTCGTCCGCAGTGCCGTATTCAACGATCTTACCTGCGTACATAACGGCGATACGGTCTGCCATGTTTGCAACAACGCCGAGGTCGTGGGTAATAAAAATGATCGAGAGCTGCCTTTCTTTTTTGAGTTTGTTGATAAGCTCCAGTATCTGCGCCTGAATGGTAACGTCGAGCGCTGTGGTAGGCTCGTCGCAGATGAGGATATCGGGATTTGCCGCGAGTGCGATAGCTATAACTATACGCTGACGCATACCGCCGGAAAATTCAAAAGGATACTGATTGTATCTCTTTCTGGGCTCGGGAATACCGACTTCTTCCATAAGTTTTATGGCTTTGTCTTTTGCGATACGCTTTGTGACTTTGTTTACGACACCGGAAGCATTTGTTTTCAGAAAGTCAATGACCGCGACAGTCTCTTCGCCATAATCACGAGTGTCCTTACGGGCAATAAGATCCGTATAATGCTCCGTAAGACGATCAATCTGGTTAAGAATGCCCTTTTTGACCATTTCGAGGTCTGTATAAGACGCGGGAACGACTTTCCAATCGGGAGTCTTGTTTCGTGCAACAAGCTTTTCATACTTAGCCTGCTGCTTTCCGTAACGTTTCTTTTCTTTTGCGTTTTTGACTATTGCGGCAAAGTATTTATCAACGTCTGTCTTTATACCTGATGCAAAGGTATATGCAAGGCTGTCTTTGACAAGTTCAAGCTTATCGACAGACTCCAGGACCTCTTTGTCGAATACCTTTACAGCCTCTTCACACTCTTTTCTGTCAAGAGCTTCTTTTTCAAAAACGGGTCTGTATTTCTTAAGTACTTCGAGAACTTCGGTTTTCTCCTTGTACGATCTTTCGGCAGAGAAAGCAATGCCCTTTTTCGCATCGTCGATAAAGTCGAGCATAAAATTATCGTCGAGGTACTTGCGCAGGAACGCGTTGAGTTCGTTGACATCCGTATATTCCGGCAGAGGATCCTTGCTGAACGTCATATAATAGCCCATAGCAAAGAAGTTCGGCACTGTAAAAGCCGCCGCTTCATCGAGAATGGTGCTCATTTCGTTCATATCGGATATAAACGCGGAAGTATCCGCGCCTTTTGCGATTTTAGAAGCCTCTTTGGAGACCTTTTTTGAAAGTTCGATAAGCCTGTCAGCCTTGTCTTTAACAACATATGCATGACAGGATGCCTTTGCAAGAGACGTTATGCGCTTGACACGATACGGGACATCTTTTGCCGCGTTCTTTTCTATCTCGAAAACAAGGTTTTTGATATCGTCGGACGCCTCAACGGCTGATTCGTGCGCTACATTGTACGCCGATTCAAGTTCAAGATGCTTATATTCGAATTTATCAAAATTCTTGCATTTCGCAGTCAATTCGGCAGCCTTTGACGGAGCATCCTTTGCGCTCGCCTCGACCATGCTCTCATTAAGGATCTTGAGGTATGTGTTAAACGTCTCACGGCATTCTCTCTGGCGCGCCTTGCCTTTGAGCAGCATTGCTTCCGTCAGCTGACGTCCTATCTTAACGATCGGGTTAAGGCTGGACATTGGATCCTGGAAAATCATCGCGATCTTATCACCGCGGATCTTATGGAAATCATCCTCTGTTATCTTAAGAAGGTCTTTGCCGTCGTATATAATCTCGCCGCCTTCAATTATGGAGTTGCCGGCAAGAATACCGAGGATCGCTTTTGAAGTAACGGATTTGCCTGAGCCGGATTCACCGACAATCGCGAGAGTTTCGCCCTTGGCAAGGTCGAAATCTATTCCACGGACCGCCTGGACCTTACCGTTGGAAGTGCGGAAGGATATGGTCAGACCTTTTACCTGTAATTTCTTTTCCATGATCAGTCCTCCACTCCTCTCATTGACGGGTTGAACGCGTCTCTCAGACCGTTACCGAACAGGTTGAACGAAATAAGCAGAAGCGAAACGAACAGCGATGGGAACAGCATCGCATGAGGCGACGTCGTCATAGCGGTCTGGCCCTGAGCCATAAGGACACCGATGCTCGTACCGGCGAAATCGGCAAGATTGATGATACCGAGGTATGTAAGACTCGTCTCGGAGCTGATAACGCTGGGAATAGTCAGCGCGCAGCTCGTGATTATAGTGCCGAGAGAGTTCGGGAAAATATGCTTGAACATGAGTCTCCAGTCGGAAGCACCGAGAGTTCTTGCGGCGAAGACATATTCCTGGCTCTTGAAACGATAAAACTGTTTTCTGGTAAGCGCCGCCATACCGATCCACCCCGTCAGTACGAATGCAAACAAAAACGACGGGACTGTACCGAGCTTAGACGCCAGATGCAACTGGAAAAGCGTGACGACAACTATGGTCGGGATACCGGAAAGAATATCGGAAACACGGTCCATAACAAGATCCGCAACGCCGCCGTAATAACCCTGGATAGCGCCGTATATAGCGCCTATGGTGAGGTTGATGGCAGAGACGAGGATAGCAAATATCATGGAAAATCTCGCGCCTACACCAATGGCCATAAACAGGTCCTGTCCCATATTGTTGGTTCCGAAGAGGAACATCGGAGCATGACCGTTTACATATTTATAATAGTTATAGTAGCAGATACGGCATGTAACGGAAGTGAAAGCACCCTCCGCGTTCTTTGCCTTACCGATGCTGTATATATAGTCGCCGTTATCGCCTGCTATACGCTGGCTGTAATACGGAGCGCCTTCTTTGGCTGAATTTGTGGAATAAGCGGGAATTCTGTTTCCGCCCGCATCAAGAAGGGGAGCGCTTTTCGAGTCGGAGCATTTATACCAGATTTTGGAGTTGTCCGGAAGATTTTTGATATCATCCGCGGAAAGGTTTTCGACTTGGGAATAAATATCGGCTTTTTCTACATACGGGAATATTACCTGGATGCCTGTTTCATTCTGCCAATCCTGGATTTTGTTGAAATCTGCAATGGAGAATGTACGGTAGATAACGCCCGTTTCAAAATATCTGTTTACTTTTACTCTGTAATAGGTAGTGGTCTTTTCCTGACCGCGCTGGATAATTGTTTTTACAACAGTACCGACTATTCCGATAACAGGATCAAGACCTGTTTCGGTTCCGATTGCATGGAGATTTGAAAGCTGAAGTTCACTCTGACTTTCAAAAATCTGACCACCGTCAAGTATACCGAGCTTTTTATTGGCAACGGACTCAACGTAAGGTGCAAAGTTTGCGTACCGATCGTCCTTATCGTTGATAGTATACGGAGAAATTATAGGCGAAACGATAGCAAAAAGAATGAGAAACGCGATGATGCACGCGGCGACAACGGAGGATTTGTTTTTCTTGAAGCGAATAAACGCATCTGCAAAATAGCCGCGGGATTTTGTGTCGAATTTTTTATCGTGAATTACCGCATCAAGCTGCGCAAAAGCAAATTTTTCCTGCGGAATATGCTCATAATTATTATCCATCTTTATTGCATCCTTTCCGCATTATTTTCTTGAACCCATTCTGATACGGGGATCGATAAATCCATAGCTTATATCGACAACAATACTCGCAAGAAGACCGACGACCGTATAGAAGACAGTAAGCAGCATAAACATCGGGTAATCCCGGCCGTTTATCGAATTCAGATAAAGGCTGCCGACGCCGGGAACTGAGAATATCTGCTCGATTATAAGAGAACCTGACATTATACCGATGAATTCACCAAAAATAGACGGGAGAACGACAACCATGCAGTTCTTCATGGCATGGCGGACGGTCGCCTGACGTCTGGTAAGTCCCTTTGTACGGGCAAGGAGCATGAATTCGCTCGTAAGCACTTCCGTAAGTTCCGCACGGGTAACACGTGTAAAACCTGCTATAACGCCGAAGGAAAGCGACAGCACTGCGGGCAGCATACTGACAAACATACTCCATGAGAAGTAGTCGGTGCCGCCCTTCATGAGGAACGGGAAAATACCCAGTCGGTATGATAAGAAATATTGTATCAAAAACGCGTAAACGAAACTCGGGACAGAAATGACCACCATCGTCAAGGTTGATATCGTGTGGTCGATCCATGTGTTTTTCTTGAGCGCCGCCCATATACCGAGAATGATGCCTATCGGTATACTCAAGAGAATCGAATAAAGGTTAACGAGCATCGTAGCGGGAAGTTTGGACACGAAAATATCCATAACAGGCTGACCGAAATAGAGCTTGTCGCTCAGACCCCAGTCCCATTTGGTAAAGATATCCCTCAAAAAGATACCGAACTGGACAAGATAAGGTTTATTGTAACCCATCTGTTCTCTGCGCGCAAGAAGGACTTCTGTGTGCGGGTCGCCTATCGGCAATTCCACAGGGGGGAGCATCCTTATAAGAATAAAGCACATGCAAGTGATGATGAGCAGCGTCATCAACATAAGCAGAATTCTTTGTGTTATGTATTTAGCCATATGTATCCTCCGATTCCAAACTCTCCGAAACACAGCAATGCTTATAACCTTACAGTGCTTGAAAGTCTAAATTATACGCCGGTGTCAAATTTCCTTTTCTACTGTTGCTCTATAACGTTGTACAGTAATAGAAATACTGTATATGTGCGCTTTCCTGCGGGGTTTATAGCCCCGCAGGAAAAACAATTTCAATTTAGCCGAGCTAAATATTAGTAGCTGAGCTGACCGTCGGGCTGGGTTGCAACATATGCTGCCCAATCAGCGTCATTGTAGTTGTACTTCATGTACTGAATGCCGCCGCGACCCATAATCGGATTGTACTCTTCGACGATATAGTATACCTGCTGAGAAAGCAGAGACATACCGGCGTTCTGGAGCATCGGGATGTAGTCGTATGTCTGGAGAACGGTTGTTTCAATCTTTGCAAGGATATCAAGTCTGGTCTCGACATCAGCGATGCCGTCGCCGAAGCAATAGCTCTTATCGCCGACAGTAACAGTTTCGCCGTTAAGGGCAAGAGACCACTGTTCGAGAGTCATGGTGACATCTTCTCTAACAGGAGCAGCCGCTTCGACACCTGCAACATCAACGTTGAGAGTGAAGGAAACCTTGGAAGCATCGAACCACTTAGCGTCATACTGTCTGTTGGGATTGGTGTAGCAGTCGGTGACGCTGAAGGGGTTAAGAGCAGAGCCGCCCCAACCGCCGAGAACGGTATCGGACAAACCGTTACGGATGTTGTTGGACCAGTTGTTTCCGAGAGGAGCGGATTCATAGAATTCGACTTTGCCTTCGAAAGGTGTGCCGACAAGAACTTCGAGCATCTTCTCGTTGAGGTAAGCGAGAGTCTTCTGGATGAAGTCGCTTGTAGCGGAGGATGCATATTCGATTCTGATGGTCTGGTCGGACTTGCCGTCGTTATCGGCATCGGTTATATAACCGAGTTCCAAAGCTTCGTTGAATGCCTGAGTATAGAGAGCCTTAGCAGCTTCCGGATCGTAACCGGTGATGGAAGCAACCGCTTCATCAAGGCTGTCGAACTTGCTTACATCAACGCTGTAGAAGTCACAGAGAGCCTGTTTAGCCTGTTTGGTATCACGGTATTTAGCGCCGGTCTCGGGATCGTAAATGTAGCTGGAGCCGATAAGACCGTAGCCGCCGGATCTGGAGGGAGAAATCGTAGCGCAGAGGAGTTCCTTATCATAGGTAACAGCAACTGCTTTTCTGAATGTCTTGAGGGTCAGGGTCTCGAGATCGTATTTTGTCTGGTCAAAAGCTTCATTTGCTTCACGATTCTTGATAGCATCCATGTAACCGTTGAAGATGAAGAAATAGATGGTTTCATCGGGAGTTACATAGCAGTATTCGGAATCTCTGTATGTAGCAAAGTCTTCAGCCTGGAGTCCGTAAGACATGAGCTGACCTTTGAGGAACATGAGCTTTCTTGTAGCAGCATCTGCAACAACCTGGCAGTTGATGGCAGTGGTCTGATACATAGGATAGGTCTTGCCGTCTTCGGGGTCTACATAGACATGTTTGCCGTCTTTATAACCAAACCAATTCTCATTTCTTTCGAAACGCATGGATTTGTCTGCCTGATACTCAACCAGCTTGTAAGGACCGTAGGACATTGTGGTCTCAACGCTGGTGCAGTAGGTGCTAGCCCAAGCATCGGTATCACCGATCTGCTTTTTGCATGCTTCATAAAGATCCTTGTAAACCAGCCAGTTACCGGAGAGGTTGTAAAGGAGGTTGAAGCCTGCGAGAGACTTACCGAGAACAAGTGTAATCTGATAGTCGCCGGAAGCGTAGATACCGACGTTGCTCCAAGCATAGTCAGCGGGATAAGATACCTTATATGCTACATACTCGGCAGCAAAGCTTTCGTAAGGTGCGCCGGGAGCGAAATAAGTATCATAGAGATCTTTACCGGAGAAAGCGTCGTTAACGTTTTCGCCGTAAACGGTTTCGTCAAGAACGGAAACCCACTGGGGGCAGGTATTGCCTTGGGCATCAACATAACCTTCAGCATTCCAGAAGTTCCAGCAATCAATATAGAGGTCTTCAAGTTTGCCGGATTTAAGATAATCGGAAGTAGTTACGCCGATAACATTGTAAGCAGTCTGGCCCTGATAGTAGTAGTTCTTTGCATTAGCGATGCAGAAGTCGCCTTCAAAATAGTCGGTAGCTCTGTAGTTCTTCAGAGCGGGGTCGAGCATCTGCTGCATGGAGTAAACGTAGGTTTCAGCATTGATGGGAGTGCCGTCCTGCCATACGCATTCTTTGTTAAGATCGATGGTGTAAGCATAGCCCTTCTTTGCGGATTCGGGAATACCGAATTCGGGATGTGCAGCCTTGATAGCTTCGGTGACATCAACAGGATCACTTTCAGCCATGTCGGGAATGATTTTGTAGCCCTTATAAGCGTCTTTACCTTCAACAGGGTGGAGTTCGTCGTTGAACACAAAGGTGTAAAGACCACTCATAATGAAGTCCAAAGGATAGGATTCATCTTCAGTCTGATAAGTATGTCTGTTCCAGTTAGCGGACAGAGTGGAGACAGAATCTTCAAAGGTATAGTCTCCGGTAAACGTTACGACCGTCGGAGTCTTCGTGCAAGCCGCGAAAGCAAACACCATTGCTGCGACAAGTACAAAGGCGACGGAAGCAGTAAGAAGTTTTTTCATCTTTACTTCTCCCCTATTAAAATTAAAATCATATTTAAGGAGGCGGCCTCCCCTCCGTTGCGCAAAACCGAAGCCGCAAACGACGATACGGCGACGGGAGTTTGGTTCGCGAACAAGGGCGCACCTTTCCTTAGTTATATTAAATTATAGCATAATTTTGTCACCATGTCAAGAGTAATTCGACTAAAACATCATATAATTTGTAAATTTTCTTGAACTTATTTACCAAACTGTGGCAAAACGCTTTACGCTCGCCGGGCTTTTTTCTTTAATTACGACGTGCACTGAGGCAGAAACAGATATACTTTTTTTGTCCATAATTATATAAACAATAATAAATAATATTTGTAATAAAACGGAAATTCTTAAGTCATAATTATATGATATAATTATAGATACAGAATGCTCGGAGGTTGAAAAATGCTGAAACGGTTTATCGCCTATTACAGGCCTCATCAGAAAATTTTCATACTTGATATGCTCGCGTCACTGCTCGTGTCACTTATAGGCATAGTCTATCCGATCATAACGCGGAAAATGCTGAACACGCTGATTCCCGACCGCAATTACAAAATGATAGTCGCGGCAGGCCTCATCGTACTTGCGCTTTACATTATGAAAATGATGCTGAATTACTTCATACAGTATTACGGTCACATAATGGGCGTAAAAATGCAGGCACAGATGCGCAGTGATATGTTCAATCATCTGGAAAAACTGCCGTACAGTTTTTATGACGACCACGAGACGGGTAAAATAATGTCGCGAATGACAAATGACCTTATGGATATAAGTGAACTTGCGCACCATGGGCCCGAGAATCTGATAATCTCCGTAATCTCAATCGCCGCATCATTCATCTATCTCGGCAGCATAAACATAATGCTGACGCTCATTATCTTCGCATGTGTTCCTTTCCTTATTATAATATCGGCGACTTTGCGCAAACGCATGAGAAACGCCTTTGCAAAGAGCCGACAGTCGATAGCGCAGATAAATGCCTCGCTCGAAAGCAGTATTTCGGGCATACGTACGACAAAAGCATTCAACAATTCCGAAAAAGAGCGGGAAAAATTCGAAGTCGGCAACTCAGACTTCATCAAAGCGCGGTCTGAGGCGTATCAGGCGATGGGACAATTCCATTCCAGCACGACCTTCATCACGGACATATTCAACGTCGTCATACTTATAGCCGGAGGATTATTTCTTTACAGCGGCAAAATAACCTTCGCGGACTACTCGACATTCATCGTCTCTGTCAACATATTCATCTCCCCCGTCATGACGCTCATCAATTTTATGGAACAATACCAGAATGGCGTCACGGGTTTTGAAAGATTTATTGAAATAATCGACGCAGAACCCGAAAAAGATGCGGAAGGCGCGCAGGATATCGGTAAAGTCGAAGGTCATATAGAATTCAGAGACGTGACGTACGCCTATGACGGAGAAAAAGAGGTACTCGATCACATAAATCTCGATATTGCAAAAGGCAAAAAGTTTGCCCTTGTCGGCCCATCCGGCGGAGGCAAGACGACGATATGCCACCTCATTCCGCATTTCTATGACGTGACATCGGGCGAGATTCTTATAGACGGAAAGGAACTCCATTCCGTCACGATGGAGTCGCTGAGAAGGAATATCGGCATCGTACAGCAAGACATTTATCTCTTTAATGCAAGCATAAAGGACAACATTCTCTACGGAAGGCTTGACGCAACGGATGAAGAAGTGATTGAAGCAGCAAAACGCGCAAACATCCACGACTATATAATGACGCTCGAACACGGCTACGACACGCAGATCGGCGAACGCGGTATTCGTCTCTCAGGAGGACAGAAGCAAAGACTCAGCATAGCGAGAGTGTTCCTCAAAAACCCGCCGATACTAATTCTCGACGAAGCGACGAGCGCGCTCGACAACACAACCGAAATACTCATTCAGCAGGCGCTTGACGAGCTATGTGAAGGCAGGACAACATTAGTCGTCGCACACCGGCTTTCTACGATAAAGAACGCAGACGAAATAGCGGTCATATCCGACGGTAAAGTGCTTGAACAGGGAACACATGAGGCTCTTATGGAACGCGGAGGACTGTATTCAGAACTTTATAAATTGCAGTTCCGTGACGAACAGACAGAATGATTATCATGACATAATAAAAATATCAGGCAGACCCGAAAAAGGCCTGCCTGATATTTTATTCGGTTATTAGTCTTTCTTCTTAAGAACAACAACTGCTGCACACGCGAGCATTACTACTGCTACACCGCTGATGACCGCAGAACCGCATCCGGATTTGGGTTCGGAGGGCTGTGTGGGCTCATTAGTGGGTGCATTGGTAGGAGCGTCTGTGGGTTCGTTTGTAGGAGCATCTGTGGGTTCGCTCGTGGGTTCGCTTGTGGGAGGATTCGTAGCAGGTTCGGTGGGTTCATCGGTAGGACGAACGACTACCACATCGTGAGGATTGGTTCCGTCATCGATGAGGTCATAAACGAAGTTCCAAGGCTGCTGCCACAGGAAGAAGCAACCTATACGAGCAGAGCCGCCGTTTCCGCCAAAGTCAATGAGGTCGTTGAGCTGCATCTCAAAACCTATAGCGTCGCCTTCGGTAAGGCCCTCAGCGTTCGGGATAGCGATCTCGACAGTATAAGTGTTTGCAGCGGTATCTTTAACAGCAACGCCGAAAGCATCTTCGTAGCCTTCGTAATAGGTCAGACCGTAGTTGGTGTAAAGAGCATGACCAAACGCGTCCATACCCCACTTCTGAGATGTGGTAGAGTCATCGTCTTCACCGTTCCATGCAATGTGAAGTTCGACGCAGTCATTTGCCCAAGGACCGCCGTTTTTGCCGAGCCATTCTTCTACCCATTCTTCACCCTGAGAAAGGATGGTGCTGTCGTTGACGACAGTGCAGAAATAGAAGTAAGCGTCGTCCCAAAGAATGTAGGTAACAGCGGATGCGGTAGCGGATTCTTCACCGTAATTAGTAAGGGAAGAAGTTCTTACCTGGAAAGATGTAGCGTAGATCTCATCGAGAACACCGTCAACCTTCGGAGAACCGTAATTGATCTTATCGAAAAGAACGGTGGGCGCATAAGGAAGATCTTCCTCGGGAATCTCTGCCACATACCCTGCAAGAGAACCGACAGCGAGAGCCGCCATCAGAGCAACCGCAAGGACAAGTGCAAGAAAAGTCTTTTTCATAATTTCCTCCTGAAATAATAACTTTCTAGCTTATAGCTTGCTGACTGTATTATAATATTTTTTTACCGTTTTGTCAAGTCCTATTTCCATATTTGCAACGATTTAACGAAAATTCCCTTCTATTTTCAGTCGTTTTCGTCGGAAGCATACAATTTGCCGAGCGCAGCAGGATCGGTATGAATGAGCGCGTATACCACATAAACAGCTACGGCAACGGACAAAAAAACGGTCAGAACGACTGTCGCAGTATCCCACATCGTTCCTTCTCCGACAGACGAAAGGAAATATCCTCCGAAATCGAAAATACCGTGAATAAGGGCGCACAGCCATATGTTTCTTGTTTTTATAAGCACGACAGAGCACATTCCGCCGATGAGGAACGAATATCCTATCTGCATTATTACTCCACCGACGCCCGCACCCATGAGGATGTTCGTCAGATGTATCACTCCGAACACCGCGGACGTGATAACGACGGAAATGAAAATATCCCATACGGTTTTTCGCCGTTTTTCAAGAACCATGAGAAATATGACGCCGCGGAAAGTAACCTCTTCAAAAAGTCCTATCATAAGGCACTCCGCTGCGAGCGCCGCGACGAAATACCACGGTTTGGCGAGCCTGCAGTCGCCGTTGAGCACCGAGATTATCGGAAAATTGTTTATGGCTGCGCAAAAACACGGCAGAGAAAACAGCAGCGCTTTGCCGAGAGGCTCTGCTCCTCGGCCGAAAATACGGTAGCCGAACATTGCCGCAGCGATAATAAAAACGACACTTCCGCAGGCGCAGCTGACAGCCTTTCGGATCATAGCGTCGAGACCTGCGTCGGATGCAAATGGCCCGCCGATTCTCTCAACAACGATGAGAAGCAGTGCGAATACAGCCATTATAATATAATATATTGTACGCTTCTTATTTCTAATCATTAGTCAACCTTCTTTTTCGCGACTTCATACGGAATGATATGAGTATCACCGCGCCGACGGCGACAAGGATTATCGCGGTAAGCTGGGATGGTGAAAAGACCGACAGAACAGTCTCGCCGCGGTCATCGCTGCGGAAAAATTCTATGAAGAAACGCCATACGCCGTAGAGAACCATGTAGACGGCGATACCGCATCTTCTTCCTTTTACGAAGCGACGGACAAGAAATGCGCTGAGGGCAAACAAAAACAGCGCCTCGAAAAGCTGAACGGGCACGGTCCTGCATGCAAGATATTCATTCCACACACCGTACCATGCCTCGGTCGGTCTGCCGTAGCAGCATCCTGCCATAAGACAGCCTATCCGCCCGAACCCATGCGCCGCCACGATGCCCGCCGCGAGCATATCGAGGATGCGCGGCAGTTTTTCTTTATGATATCCATCACGGAATATCACTCCGCCGACTGCAAAGTATATCGCAAAAAACATCGCCGCGCCGCCGATAAATCCGCCGTAAAACGTCATTCCCGTGCCCTTATCAATTGTAAAGATGCCGTTTTCTATATAATTATATACAGCCTGCGCGAAAATTGCACAGCAAAATCCTACGGCGACACCGGCGACGCCGTCAAAAACGACAAAATTATAAAGCTTCGCCCGCACGCCTTCGCGGTCCGACAACAGCCTGAATATAATGAGCGCGCAAATGATACCGACGACGATAAACAATTCGTACAGCGTCATTCCGAAGAAAACTTTGTAGGGATACATCGTGCTGCCTCTTTTCATGATCCTTCTGCGTATATTTTACAACAAAAGACGCCGACAGTCAAGCCATCGGCGTCTTTTTTCGATTTATGACTTAATTTTTTCGGATAAATCCCGTTTTATCAATCAGTCTTTTTTCTTAAGAACGACAGCTGCCGCGCAGGCGAGCATTACGACCGCCGCACCGCTGATGACTGCGGATCCGCAACCTTTTTTAGCAGGGGATTCAGTAGCCTCCTGTGTGGAAGGCTGTGTGGGTGCAGCAGTAGGTGGATTGGTGGGTGCGTCTGTGGGAGCATTGGTAGGCTCTTGCGTAGGCTCTTCGGTAGGTTCTCCGGAAGGATCTGCTGTGGGTTCTTCACCTGTGGGAGCCTGCGTGGGTTCTACCGTGGGGGTCTGGGTGGGTTCATCGGTGGGAGCCTGTGTGGGTCCTTCCGTGGGGGTCTGGGTGGGTGCATCGGTAGGAGCCTGTGTAGGTTCTTCCGTGGGAGCCTGGGTGGGTGCATCTGTGGGAGCCTGTGTGGGTTCTTCCGTGGGAGCCTGCGTGGGTTCTTCCGTGGGGGTCTGTGTGGGGGCATCGGTAGGAGCCTGTGTAGGATCTTCCGTAGGAGCGTCGCCCGTTTCGTACACGTGAGGATTTGAGCCGTCGTCTACAAGCTCATACGGGAACAGCCACGGCTGCTGATATCCGAAATAACATGCACAACGGGCACAGCCATCCTGTTCGTTGGTTCCCGCAAAGTCAACAATATCGTTGATCTGCTGACAAAAACCGAGGAAATCGCCCTCCGTCAGCCCTTCCGCATTCGGAATAGCCATTTCAATAACATATTTCCTGTTCTTTTTATCCATCTTCGCTACGGCGTAGGCCTCTTCATAGCCCTCGTAATACAAAGAGTCGTTGACGGTATATAGGAGTATTCCGTAGGCGTCCATACCCCATTTCTGATATGTTGTCGCGTCGTCGTCTTCGCCGTGCCATGCAAGGAATATCTGGACTGCGTCATTCATCCACGGGCCGCCCCAATGCGTGCCGTTGAATATCCAGTCCTCGCCCTGAGAAAGGATTGTACTGTCATATACTTCCGTGCAGAAATAGACCCAATATTCATCCCAGAGTATATAGGTCGTGCCCTGAGCATCGGAATCACTCACAACGCCGTTTCCGTTATCCCAGTTAGCAACAGTGGATGATGTGCATTGAAAAGTGTTGGCATATATATCATCGACGACGCCGTCGATTTTCGGTGTACCGTAATTGATCTTGTCGTTTGGAATAGTCGGCATATACGGGAGCTCTTCTTCGGGCACTTCAAAAGAAGCAAAAGAGCTTACGGCGAGCAAAGAAATGAGAATCGCCGCAAAAATTATGACCGCGGTTATCCTTTTCATGATGACCTCCTTGCGGTAAATGTTTGATTTGTCTGCGTGTTTATTTTGTCTACGTGTTTATATAGGTCGTTAGGTGAAATTGACACTTTTTGAACGTGAAAGAGGGCTTTTACAAGTCCTCTTTCACATTTCATTCAACTTTCAATCAGTCTTTTTTCTTAAGAACGACAGCTGCCGCGCAGGCGAGCATTACAACCGCCGCACCGCTGATGACTGCGGATCCGCAACCTTTTTTAGCAGGGGATTCCGTAGCCTCCTGTGTGGGTGCAGCAGTAGGTGGATTGGTGGGTGCGTCTGTGGGAGCATTGGTAGGCTCTTGCGTAGGCTCTTCGGTAGGTTCTCCGGAAGGATCTGCTGTGGGTTCTTCACCTGTGGGAGCCTGCGTGGGTTCTACCGTGGGGGTCTGGGTGGGTTCATCGGTGGGAGCCTGTGTAGGTCCTTCCGTGGGGGTCTGGGTGGGTGCCTCGGTAGGAGCCTGTGTAGGTTCTTCCGTGGGAGCCTGGGTGGGTGCATCGGTAGGAGCCTGTGTGGGCGCATCGGTAGGAGCCTGTGTGGGTTCTTCCGTAGGAGCGTCTGTCTGCTCTTCTCCGCCGTGGGATCCTCCGGTGGTGTCTACCAATTCATACACGAACATCCAGGGAGCCTGCATACCGAAATAGCATGCGTAACGGGCCTGACCTTCATCACCGCCGAAGTCAACGATATCGTTGAGCTGCTGGCAGAAACCGAGGTGGTCGCCTTCGCCGAGACCTTCGGCATTAGGAATGGCAACTTCAACTACATATTTGCCGTTTTTCTTATCAACGGAAGTCTTTGCGTAAGCATCTTCGTAACCTTCATAGTAAACGTCACCGTAGTTGGTGTAGAGAAGATAACCGTAAGCATCGACACCCCACTTCTGAGCGGTGGTTGAGTCATCGTCTTCTCCGTACCATGCTATATGCATTTCAACGCAGTCATTAGACCAGGGTCCTCCGGACTTAGTAACATTTTCCCATATCCAGTCTTCGCCCTGAGAAAGGATCGTGCTGTCGGAAACTTCAGTGCAGATGTAAATGAAATCCTCGTCCCAAAGAATATATGTAACACCCTGAGCGTTGGATTCCTCTGCGGCCTCCTGATAGTTATAAACGTTGGCGAGAGTGGAAGTCCTGGATTGGAACGTCGTAGCGTACAGATCATCGACCTTACCGTCGACCTTCGGGGTACCGTAGTTAATCTTATCGCAGGTAATAGTCGGCATATACGGTAAATCATCCTCTGGGATCTCCACCTCAGCGAAAGCGCCGGCAGCAAACGCGACGACCATCGCTGCGGTCAATAAAATCGCAAGCAATGTTTTTTTCATAAAATACTCCTCCGTATTTTCAGTTATTATTTGCTTTGATCTTTAATAATATTATACAGTATCTTACGTTTTTTGTCAATAAAAAAATCGTAATCACTTCGATTTGCTGTATTTTTTGTTAAATAGCATAAAAGTTCACAAATTATTTATTAAAATACTGTGAAATTATTCCTGCGATCTTATTAAAAGACGGGGACACAAGGCCCCCGTCAACTTATTTTTCGTCAACTTATTTTTCTTCTTTGGTCACAGACTTACGGCGTTTCTTTTTCACATCGCGTCTTTCAAGTTTCTGTTCCTTGCGAACGGAAAGCTTCTCTTCGGAAGAAGTAATAATCTTTTTCGTCTTTTCGACGAACCCGCTTCCGAAATCGCGCGTTTTGGTTATCGCAGAGCAAACGTCCGACATAATCACAAACACGTCGTCAAAAGGCACGGAATGGCGTTTTATCTTTCCGCTCTTATAATCATCGAGGATTTCACCGTATCTTTCATACGCAAGTCCGACAGCGTCATCCCACGACATATACAGCCCTTTGAGTGCTCTGTCCCCGAGAGCCTTGACCTCTTCACGGTTGCGACACGCCCAGAGCGTCGCCGCAGCCATTGCGTCGGCGTTTTCGTCTATTACGAGGCCCGTTTCCATATCAACGATATCTTCCGCCGCGCATGAGCCTTTGATAGTCACGCTCGGAACGGAGCACGCCGCGGCTTCGCGCACGACGATACCGTTTGTATCATAAAGCGAGGGGAAAAGGAACAAATCGCTTATGCAGAAATACGCACGCAAAAGATCGCGGTCACGGATTGCCCCGGTAAATATACAGTCTTCACCTATTCCGGCATCCTGCGCGTATTTCTTTATATCTTCGAAATCTCCGCCGTCGCCGATAAATATCATCTTGAATTTTCCCCCGTCGGCTTTCGTCTTTGCAAGCCCGTCGATCGATATTTTCTGGTTTTTATACCAGTACATTCTGCCGACAAAAAGAAAAACGGTCTCATCCTCGGAAATTCCGTGCTTTTTACGCAGCGAGGCACATTCAGCATCTCCCACGCGCCCCTTCGGAAAATCGACGCCGTTGTGCATCACGCGATAATCCCCCTGATAGCCCAACTGACGAAGATTTTCGCCAGCCCCGCGGCTGACCACCCAGACCTCATCGCTGGCGGATATATTATTGGCGATTGCTTTTACCGCCGCTGCCTGGAGAAGTTTTGAATCAATGACCCGTTTAATGTCAACATCAAATTTAGAATGATAAGTCATTACCAGCGGTGCGTCGATGCTTTCGCGCAAAGTGCGTACAAAAAGGTTTGACATTACCGGGCAATGGCTGTGGAATATTTCCGGCTTGAAATCATTGACAGACTTCACAGCCTGCGCACTGAACGGATACCCTGTACGGTATCCCATCTTTTTCATTGTGTCAAAACTTCTGTAACGGCAGACTTGAAACGAATAATTATCCACCGCATCGGGGAAATCGGGCGTGGCAACAAGGACATCGCCGTACTTTTCCTGTATTATCGTCGCGTAATTGACAACGGTATTCACGACTCCGTCTATCATAGGCGGAAAAGAATCATTGAGCAGACACACATTCATCTTCTGAGTCATCACGAACTCCTCTCATCGGACTTTAAAACGAAAACCTTCTCGATCTTCTTGTTAAAAAACTGCATCAGAGGTCCTGATGTAAGCGCCATCAGCAGAGTTCCTATCCCCACGGTCGCACCGAAAAGGAACCCGACGGCGACTGCAAAAATATCAGTTGCAAGTCTTGCGGCACGAAAAGAAAGCCTTCCGTGAAAAAGTTTCACAAGCATTGGCGCCACACCGTCATACGGCGCGGCTCCGAGATCCGCGGACATATACATTGAACAGGCAAGGCTGCCCAACGGTACAAATACAATAAGGAAGATCGACCTGAGCCATAAGGGTGTCGGAATACCTGACGTAAAGATGGAATAAAGATATACAAAGAAATCGGAGAGGTAGCCTACACAGACCATGTTCACAAGCGTTGCCGCACCTATGAGCGTCCTGTCAAAAAAGAATATCACGGCAAGCAGAGCGATGTTGAAAAACAACTGGTACGTTCCGAATGTCAGCCAGTATACGCCGTGCGACGAAATAAACCCCGAAACGCCGAGATTCATCGTTGTGCACGGATCCGTTCCGAAATCCGCAATGCGCGCCAGCGCGACAGCTATACCCATTATAAATATTCCCGAAAGCATGACCGCCATACGCTTCCGTAATTTCACTTCGGAAATTCTTCCGCCTGCATTGCCCTTCACAGCCCTACGTCCTCTTTAGTAAATTTTTCATTGCAGAACGGGCAAGAAAGTTCCTTAGTATCGGTATCGGTAACAAATATCAGAGTATTGCAATGCGGGCAATGGACATAATTCTCGAAATCGTCGTCATCATCGTCGATACCGAGTAGTGATTTCGCGTCTTTTTCCGCTCCGTTGTCATTGTTTTGAGTCTGTTTCACATCAACTTTATCGCGAAGATCGAGTATCGCTTCGCTGATCGTGTCCGCAGCCTCGTCTAATGTTTCTATGCGCTCGCAAATCAGATCAAATTCCTCTGCAAGTTTGCAAACCAGCTGTGCAAGACTTTTCTGGACACCCAGCAGTTCCTTTTCAGGCTTGTCCGCGTCGATTGCTTCGATACGTTCAAGAAGGAATCTCGCCTCATCGGTATATCTCATACAAAAAACCTCTTTTCAACCAAAAAATCCGGCTTCATCATAAAAGCTTTCACTCTTAACATAAAACCGGATTTTCTTTTTTAATTCAATTAATCGCGAAGCTTACGCACGTTCCATATATTCGCCGGTTCTGGTATCTATGCGGATCTTTTCGCCTTCCTGAATGAACATGGGGACTTTGATCTCCGCTCCGGTTTCAAGAGTAGCGCTCTTAAGCGCATTGGTGGAAGTATCGCCTCTGACGGCAGGCTCGGTCTCGGTGACAACGAGATCCATAAAGAACGGAGGCTCAACGCTGAACACCTTGCCTTTTATGGAAAGGATCTTGACGATGGTGTTTTCCTTGACGAACTTGAAGTTGTCGGGAAGAACGTCTGAGTTAAGCGGAACCTGTTCGTAGGTCTCCTGATCCATGAAATAATAAAGATCGCCGTCGTTGTAAAGATATTCCATATCTTTTCTTTCAACAAAAGCAGCGGGGAATTTCTCTGTGGGAGAGAAAGTCTTTTCGACTACGCCGCCGGTAACAACGTTCTTGAGCTTTGTTCTGACAAAAGCAGCTCCTTTGCCGGGTTTAACGTGCTGAAATTCGACTACGGAATAAACTGTTCCGTCAAGATCGAAGGTAAGTCCGTTTCTGAAATCGCCTGCGGAATACATTGTAGTACCTCCAAAAATAAGTAACATTTTAATTACTTTGTCATTATACTACATTTCCGCGCAAATTTCAAGGGGTGTTCCGTATTTTTTTGATATTATGTACGATTTTTTTATATAAGGGGTGTCTCCTATGAAGATTTTACGGTTTTACGCGGCTTATGCACTGATGTTCGCTCTCTTATTAACGGGAATATGGGCGGTTTTTATAAGAAGCGGAAAGTCCGCGCAGGTAATAAACAACAATATCACACCGCTGCGCCCGGCAGTCATCATTGACGCGGGTCACGGCGGGCAGGACGGCGGCGCGACGGGGGTAAACGGCTCAAACGAGAAAGACATCAACCTCGCCATGGCACTTTGCATGCGCGATATTTTCCTCTTCGGAGGTTATGACGTGATAATGACGCGAACCGAAGACACGGATACAGACGGCCAGGACGGCTTTCACAAACATGACGATATCGTCGCACGTGCGGCGGTCGGCCAGCAAAATCCAGATGCAATATTTCTCGGCGTACATATGAACGCCTCCGGCGCGGCGCGCGACCAGGGCTTCACCGCGTTCTACGGCAGAAAATCGGAACGAAGCAAGGCGCTTGCAGACTCAATATCTGCCGCAGTCGGCAAATCGGGACTAACAACACGTCTGCGCGACGTGAAGATGTCGCCCGACACGGTATATATTTTCAAAACCATACCCAACACCTCCGTCCTCGTCGAATTCGGTTTCATGACGAACCCCGACGACTGCGCACTGCTGTCTCAGCCCGACTACCGCACCGCGTTTGCCGCGACGGTATTCTGCGGTGTAACGTGTGCGGAATAATGAACGGCGGACAGGAGCAAACGAATACCCCCTGCTATCGGGCGGAGTCCGAAAAGCAACTGAGCATCCGTATGATTATTGTCATACGGATGCTTGTATTTATGTTTAATATTTCAAACCTGCCGGAGGTGGCCTGTTTGTCAGAATCGTTTGCAGACGGCATATCCGCAGTAGATAGCCGTATCAGCGGCGCAAGTGGCGGTTACCATGACGAAACTGAGTGACGAAACATTCGAAGGCTGTCAGTTCATTCTGCTGACAGAAAATGAAGCTCCGAAGAACGCAAGATACTCCCGACAGGAGAGTATAAAAGTTCGCCATTCAGCTCCTAAAGGTATTTACAATGGCAGTCCTACAAACCGAAAGACGTCTCGTTCACTGCTTTCTGACCCCTTCATCCGTAAATGATGCTTTTAAGGCCCTTTCGGTTGGAATAATTGACACTAGCAAAACAGTACTCTCCACTATGCATATTGCCAACCCAATCCATCCAATAGCATCGTCGCTTTTTCCATAGAACGGAATTTGTATCAGAACTGTCGGAACAAGCATGATCCAACCTGTTTTCCACCACCGTTTCCCGCAATCCTCATTTGCAAATTTCCATGTATCCTTATTTATCATAGAACGCTTTGATCTGTAGCCGGCTATATAATTGATTTTTTTCGAGCAGTGCTTCCACATAAACCGGCCGCCAACAATCATTGCAACAGAATATAACATATTGCAAACAAACATAAACCACCAAAACCACATGTGATTTCACCTCCATGAATCGGAATTCATCTCGATTTTTATATGTTTTTCACATATCTGGTTTATTCTTCAACGGTAAATTCCGCCTGAAGCGCATCATCAAGAGAATTGTGCGCAACCCAGACGTAGAATTTACCGGGCTCGACGACTTTTTTCATTTCCGCGTTCGTGAACGCAAGGCTCTGTGCCGAAAGATCGAACGTTACGGTGCGGACTTCGCCCGCCTCGAGATAAATCTTCTTATAGCCCTTGAGTTCCTTGACAGGCTGGCAGATGCTCGCCGCGATATCGCGGATATAAAGCTGGACGACATCGTGTCCCGCGTATTTGCCCGCGTTTCTGACCTTTACTGAAACCTTGATACTGCCGTTGGCTTTCATGCTGTCAGCGGAAAGGCACATGTCGGAATACTCAAAATCCGTGTAAGACAGTCCGTAGCCGAACGTGTAAAGCGGATAAAGAGGAATATCTCTGTATCTGCTGACATAGCCTTGATGATTCTCTCCGAGTGCAGGTCTTCCCGTTCGCAGATGATTGTAGTTGACAGGTATCTGTCCGCAGTGTGCGGGAAAGGATGTCGTAAGACGTCCCGACGGATTATGCTTGCCCGTGAGAACATTGACCGCCGCGTGTCCCGCCTCCGTGCCGCCCTGCCAGATAAGCATGAGCGCGTCGGATGATTCTTTCATATCATTAAGTATCGTCGGTCTACCGCCGGAGAAAAGCGTGATGATGGGTTTTCCGGTAGCGCGCAGAGCCCTGATAAAATCGTTCTGTCGTCCTTTCACGTCAATTACGCTCTGTGATGCCGCCTCGCCCGTGATCCATCTGGGTTCGCCCATTACGGCGATGATGATATCCGCTTTCGCCGCCATGTCAACAGCGCTCTGATCAAACGGTTCATCCTTCACAAAATCAACGCCGCGCTTGTAGTTTACCGTCGCATATTCACCGTAAACCTCTTTAATAGCGTCGAGAACGGAGACCGTGTACTGTTCATCGTCTCTGCCCGCCCATGAGCCGAGTACCTCTTCCCTGTCGTCCGCGATAGGCCCGACAACCGCAATAGTCTTACCGCTGCAGGTTTCGGGTTTAAGAGGCAGAATTCCGTTATTTTCAAGCAAAACGATACAGTTTTCCGCTGCCTTGAGTGCGACCGCCCTGTGTTCGGGACAGAGATACATCGACATATCCTCATTTATTTCAGGATCGTCCATGAGTCCGAGCAAATATTTGAACGCGACGACTATTTCCGCGCTGTGAGTTATCTTTTCCTCGCTGACCTTGCCCTCTTCGACGAGTTCGGGCAAGTAGTTGTTATACGCGTTGCCTACCATTACCATATCAAGTCCCGCGTTGAACGCCTTGCACACAGCGTCTTTCTCATCTTCCGCGAAGCCGTGGTTTATCATTTCCGTTATGCCGTTGTAATCGCTGACGACGAAGCCCTCAAAGCCCCATTCGTCACGAAGAATATCGGAAAGCAGTTTTTTATTGCCGCTCGACGGCACACCGTTTATCGTATTGAAGGACGCCATGAAAGTTGCCGCACCCGCGTCGAGACCTGCCTTGAACGACGGCAGATATACGTCGCGCAGCACCTGTTCCGACAATTCCGCCGCTGCGTAATCGCGTCCGCCCTCGCACGCGCCGTACCCCGCGAAGTGCTTCATGCACGCCATGACATGACCGGGTTTTCCGAGTTCGTCACCTTGAAAACCTTTTACCGACGCCGCCGCGAAATCGGAACAAAGCAACGGATCTTCGCCGAAGCCCTCGACTATTCTGCCCCAGCGCGGGTCACGCGCGATATCCACCATCGGCGCGAAAGTCCAGCGCGTACCGTTGTTATATGCCTCACGCGCCGCAACCTCACAGCATTCACGTGTTATTTCGGGCTCCCATGAGCAGGACTGCGCCAACGGAGTTGGCATCGTCGTGAGGTCACCGTGAACGACGTCGTTTGCGAAAAACGCGGGGACGCACTTCGGATTGTCGCGCAAAACTTTGTCCTGTATCTCTTTTATCTGCTTTTTTCCGCTGTAACAAAGAAACGCGCCGACGCCGCCGTAATAATCCGCGTCCGAGCCGTCGTCCTTGACTTTCGGGTTATATGTGTTGTTTCCCGCCGTTCCGGGCGCGTACATAGAAAGCTGGGCAACCTTCTCTGTAAGCGTCATTTGTCCGACAAGCGCCTTCGCCTTTCTCATCGACTCGTAAAATTCTTTATGCATTATGCCATCTCCTTGCGATTTTCGTTTTATTTCCTGCGGATATATTACCATATTTTGAAATAGATTTCAAGTGGAAGAATGTGTTTTTGCGAAAACCCACACTAAAAAACATCTTCTGCTCTACATTTTTTCTCGATATCTCTTGACAAACAGAGCTTTATATGATAAAGTTAATATAGCAGAGCAAATTTACGGCAACTTACAAATGTTACAAGTATTTGGGGATAAAGAGAGCGTTGGTACTTATCGAATAAAGAGGAATATGAGATACGGACGGGAACAGAATGCGAAGCTTTTACGGGTATTCAGAATCAAAATCTGTGTAAAATCAAAAATCCGGCTAAGACTTTTTACCATGCATAACAGAATAAAAAGTCGTCAAACTATATAGGTTTAATTTCGAGAGAAAAAATATATTAGAGATGTTTGAGGGAACAGCTTTTGTTTAATTATTATACCCTTTCGTAAATGAAGTCATATAAAACTATATATTTTAAAGGAGACTTACCACATGAAAAAATTCATTATTTGCACCGCGGCGATTGTTATGGCGATTTCGTTAATGTTCACCTGCTGCGCCGTTGTTTACGCGCAGGCAGAATCAGACACAGCCGATGAAGGGCTTTCTGTAAGCAAAATTTATGACAGTTTGACGCCGGACGTCCATGAAAACAAACTTGTCTGCGCAGAATCGCTTTCCGTCGACGAAAAGCTCATCTACACCGCCAAAAAATTTCTCCCCATTCTCGACACCGCCGTCTTTGACGGGGTAAGCGTCAAAACAGAAGAATTCCGAGCGCAATACAAGAAAATGTTCAACAAAGAAATGCCCGATGTCAACGGCAAAGAGCTTGATTTCGACCCGCAATACAAACTCGTGTTCTCCGCCGACGGTGTGGCGTTCTCATGCGACCCTGTTTCCGGAGGCAAAGCAGACGTCAGATTTTTGTTTGATTATAAATTCAAAGGAAACACGCTGACTGTCCGTGAAGGCATCGCTGAAAAAACAGATGAACTGAATCTTCCGGAATACAACTACAAAACAACCGCCGAAACAGAACCGGGCGCCGGATTTGCCGGAGAGCTTTACATCGAGCGCAATTATTTCTCTGCCTCGACAGACAGGACTCTCGGCGAAAAATACGCGTCTGCGTTCACAGTATATATCCAGACGTACGAAAAAGGAGCCGACGGTGAGTGGCATTGGGTCTCTTGCGAACCCGAGGTTAAAAACCCCGAAACTTCCGACGGTAACATTCTCCTTGCGGCATCGGCAGCTGCTTTGCTCGCAGTATCATATGCTTTTGCCGTATCGTATTCAAAGAAAAAAGAAAACTGAAACCGGATATATCCAGATATATAACCAACTTCCCAATGACACAGCCGCATAAGACGGTATTTTGAAAAACCTTTTTAAGGTATGAAGCAAGTAAAGAGCAGGTAGAAACCAATGTATTTTGGCGGCTATCTGCTTTTTGCGTTTTTATGTTCTGTCATTATAAAAAAGACTATAAGAAAACACAATTTTTGCCCTGTAAAACCGGCACGGATTAACAATCTATTGATATAATGAAAGCAGTACGGATTATTACATATATCATACTATCAAGAGAAGACAATGATTGTCCCGCATTCAAAATGCCTCAACAAAAAAATGTTAAACTAATGTGTCCCCCCTTGAAAACTTACAAAACCTATGGTATAATAGTATTATTGAAAGGATGGTGTATATATGATGATTTCTACACGAGGACGCTATGCACTCCGAATGATGATAGATCTTGCCGAACATAAAAACGAGGATTTTGTTGCTCTTAAAGATATTGCCGAACGGCAGGATATTTCCAAGAAATATTTGGAGCAGATTATCCCTGTGCTGAACCGTTCCGGATTTCTGCAAACATCACGCGGTTCCGGCGGCGGCTACCGTCTGATAAAAAAGCCGGATGAATACACTGTCGGTGAAATTCTGCGTGCCACCGAAGGCAGCATGGCTCCGGTTTCGTGTCTGGAAGGCAGCGTCAACACCTGCCCGCGCCGTGCAGAGTGTGCAACACTTCCTATCTGGGCTGGACTTCAGAAGATCGTGGATGAGTATTTAAACGGTATTACATTGCAGGATATCCTTGACAATCGCAAGTCAAGTATCGGTAACGATTACAATATTTAACCAAACAAGAAGGCGGTTTTTCTGCCTTCTTATTTTTTTCAAAAAAATCTTATAAAACCTATTGATAAGGTAGGCAATATGTGTTATAATATACGCAGAGATTCCTGTTTCACAGCAATCGCGGACGCTGTCCGCCGCG
>CAUHAO010000002.1 GCA_959604355.1 uncultured Eubacteriales bacterium | reverse complement strand
TGGCAGACGCGCCAGACTTAGGATCTGGTGTCTTCGACGTGGGGGTTCAAGTCCCTTCGCCCGCACCATACAATTCGATCAGATGGAAGCAGACGGAAACACACAGAATAAACGCAGGTGTAGTTCAATGGCAGAACATCAGCTTCCCAAGCTGAATACGCGGGTTCGATTCCCGTCACCTGCTCCATCAAAAGCCGCTCTGTTGAGCGGCTTTCTTGTTTCAAAAATTGAGGTTATAAAATGAGCAGAAAAGAAACATTGAAAAAACGTAAAAAAAGAAAAAACATGATAAAAAAAATAATAAGGCTTATTCTTTTACTTTTGATTATCGCGGCTGCTGTCGTTTTAGCAATCACCTTCAGTAAAATTCTCGGGGAAGACCACCCGAACCCCACCGAGCACCCGACTGAGTATGTGTCAAAAGACCTCGTTATAAGCGAAATCATGCCGAGCAATGACACGTTTGCGATCAACGGAAAGCTCTGCGACTGGATAGAAATTTACAATAACGGTACAGAATCCGTCACTCTGTCGGATTACTGCCTTTCCAAAAAAGCGTCCGACCTCAGTCAATGCCCTCTTCCTGCAGTAACCCTTGACGCCGGTAAATACGCCGTCCTTAAATGCGACGGAAAAGAGATTACGTTCAATCTCGCAAAAACAGGCGAAAAAGTTTTTCTTTCCGATAAACACGGAACATTGATAGATTCCGCTGAATTTGGCGAAATTCCGGATGACACATCCTTCATTCCCGGTATAGGAATATGTGATGCGCCTTCCCCGGGATTTGAAAACTCATATGAGGGATATCTCGCGTACCGGAACGCCGCTTACGGCTCCGATATAGTCATCAATGAAGTTATTTCCACGAACACGAAATACAATCCGGTCAACGGAGAGTATTATGACCTTATAGAGATCAAGAACGTCTCCTCTGATTACATTGTTCTATCGGACTATTTCATTTCCGACAGCAAGAAAAACCTGCAAAAATATCAATTACCCGAAAAAGTTCTTGCACCAGGAGAATTCTATGTTCTCGTCGCGTCAGGTGTCGGCGGCGACCAGGCAAATTTCAAGATAAGCAGCACCGGCGAAAAACTCTGCATCTCACGTGCCGACGGCTCGATAATCGATATGATTTCCGTTCCCGGACTGCAGCACGATATAAGCTACGGCAGGACTGAATCGGGTGCATTGGCGTATTTTGAAACGCCAACGTTCGGCAAAGAAAATGTCGGCGGACTTTTCGCCGTTTCCACAGCTCCGACTGCCTCTGTCAACGGCGGATTTTTCACCGAAGCGCAGACAGTTACTCTTTTGGGAGAAGGCAAGATATACTACACCGTTGACGGAAGAGACCCGAAAGCATACGGCAAGCTCTACGGCGGCGAAATGATCAATATAAATAAAACCATGGCAATACGCATGTACAGCGCGGAAAGCGGCAAAATAAGCAGCAACACAGTCACTGTCAACTATTTTATAGATTTACCCGAATACACCCTTCCCGTTCTTAAAATAACGGCGTATTACGATGATATTTACAGCGAAGCAACGGGAATCTACACAAACTACTTAAAACATTGGGAGCGCCCGATCAACCTCGCAATGTATATTGACGGGAAAGAGGAATTCAGCATCGACTGCGGTCTGCGAATATTCGGCAGCGGAACGAGAGTTGAAGAAAAGAAATCTTTCAGGGTCAAATTCAGAGGCATTTACGGAGCATCTTCTCTTAAATACGAAGTATTCCCCGGATTTGAAATAACAGAATTTGATTCATTGGTTATCCGTTCGGGTGTCGAAGATATGTCCACGTCACTTTTCCGCGACGAATTGGCGACAACACTTGTCAGAACGTCCGAAACGATGACAGATATGTATGCGCAAAATTACAGACCTGTAAACCTCTATCTGAACGACGAGTATTTCGGCATATACTTTATCCGCGAAAGAATCGACGAAGACTATGTTTCCGCTCACCTTGGCGTCAACCCCGAAACGGTCTCGATAATAGAATGCATCGACAAGAAAAACGGCGAACTCGACAAAATCGTACAGTATTGCAATTCTCATGACATGAACGATCCCGAAACGCTCGCATATGTGTCCGAAAGAATATCCATAGACGGATTTATTGATTACTATATTGCAAGGGCGTACACGGGCGACAAGGATTTCCCAAATATCCGATTCTTTAAATCGACAGAGGGCGACGGCAAGTGGCGAATCGTATTCTACGACCTCGACTGGGGCTTCAGACAGGTCAATGCGCATGACCCCTTCCTGCCGTATTTCGGAGAATATTCTTACAAGGTCGGCAAAAATAACGCCCTGATTTACAGGCTTGTGCAAAACGACACGATCAAAGACAGATTTCTCAAAGAACTCGCTGTCCAGCTCAAAACGACATTTAACCCCGACAATGTCACAAAAGTTATAGACCGCATGGAGGCGGAGCTCGAACCGGATATCAAATATGACCGCGAACGCTGGGGATACAAATACACAAACTGGAAAGAAAAGAGCGTTCCGGCACTGAGAACGTTCGCTCAAAACCGCATTCCGCAGATGCTCGAAGATGCAAAGAAATTATTCAAACTTTCAGACTCGGAGATGAGCTTTTATTTCGCGGATCTTATGCAATAAAACAACAAAGAAGACGTCCCGGATATTCGGAACGTCTTCTTTTTATATCATTCATTCTGAAAGCTGCTCGTGTATAGCTTTTGCAGCACGTTTTCCCGCACCCATTGCAAGAATGACCGTTGCCGCACCGCTTACAGCGTCTCCGCCGGCGTAAACGAACTCCTTTGACGTCTGCCCGTTCTCCTCAGCGATTATACAGCCCTTTTTATTCGTTTCAAGACCCGCTGTAGTATTCTTTATAAGCGGATTCGGGGACGTGCCAAGAGCCATTATAACGCAATCTGCCTGAATACTGAAATCCGAGCCTTCAATCGGCGTTACTGAACGTCTGCCTGACACATCGGGTTCGCCGAGAGCCATTTCGACGCATTCGATCCCTGTTACCCAGCCCTTCTCATTGCCGACGATTTTTGTCGGATTGCAAAGGACTTTGAAGTTGATGCCCTCTTCCTTTGCGTGGTGAACTTCCTCCGCACGGGCTGGCATTTCCTTCTCGCTTCTGCGGTATACGATATAGACGTCCGCGCCCATGCGCTTTGCACAGCGCGCCGCGTCCATGGCAACGTTTCCGCCACCGACGACAACGACTGTTTTTGCCTTGAATATCGGTGTGTCGTAGGCGTCTTCGTATGCCTTCATAAGATTTATCCGCGTAAGATACTCATTTGCGGAGAAAACGCCGTTAAGACCTTCCCCTTCTATCCCCATAAACATCGGCAGTCCCGCACCGGAAGCGATATAAACCGCGGAAAAGCCGTATTCTTCGGAAAGCAATTCGTCTACGGTTATTGACTTACCGATAACGACGTCCGTCTCGACATTAACGCCCGCCGCCGCAAGATTATCTACCTCACGCTGAACGATGGCTTTCGGAAGCCTGAATTCGGGAATACCGTAACTGAGAACGCCGCCTGCCTTATGTAAAGCCTCGAAAACGGTAACATCATAGCCGTATTTATTTAAATCTCCGGCACATGCAAGTCCGGATGGACCGGAACCGACCACTGCGACCTTCTTGCCGCAACGATCCATCTTTTTGACATTTACAGCCGTACGGTTATCTGCCGTGAAACGTTCAAGACGCCCTATTGCAACGGGCTGACCTTTTATCCCTCTTACGCAATGCTTTTCACATTGAGATTCCTGAGGGCAGACACGGCCGCAAACCGCGGGTAAAGAATTCGTTTCAAGTATTTTCCCGTATGCGCCGTCGATGTCGCCCTCTTTGATCTTTGTTATAAATTCCGGGATTTTGACATTGACAGGGCATCCTTCCATACATGGGTGATTTTTACAGTTAAGGCATCTGTCAGCCTCAAGTTTTGCCTGCTCAAGATCATATCCAAGACAGACCTCGTTGAAATTCTTATTTCTCACATCAGGGAGCTGCTCTCTGACAGGAGTTTTTTCATTCGACATATTAGGCATCAGTTTTTCATCTCTCTCTCTTTGGCAAAAAGATTGCAAGCTTCGCCCTCGTATTCTTTATATTGACCTGAACGGCGTATGACCTCATCGAAATCTACAAGATGTCCGTCAAAGTCGGGGCCGTCAACGCATGCGAATTTTGTTTGTCCGCCTACTGTCAGACGGCATCCGCCGCACATTCCCGTACCGTCAATCATGATGGTGTTCATGCTTACAATAGTTTTGATATTGTATTTTTTTGTTACCGCACAGACGAATTTCATCATCGGAGCGGGGCCTATTGCGACGACAAGATCGTAATTTTCGCCCGCAAGGATCTCGTCCTCGAGCGCGTTGGTAACAAAACCGGCTTTACCGTAAGAGCCGTCATCCGTGCAAAGTATAAGTCTTGAGCAAGCATTTTTCATTTCATCTTCAAGGATAACGAGATCCTTATTTCTGAAGCCTGCGATAATATCGACTTCCGTTCCGACGGAGTTGAGATATTTAGCCTGCGGATATGCTATCGCGCAGCCCAAACCGCCGCCGACGACCGCTACTTTTTTATAGCCGTCGAGTTCAGACGCTCTTCCGAGAGGACCGACAAAATCCGCTATGAAATCACCCTCGTTCAATGTCGAGAGCTTCATTGTGGATTTGCCGACCTGCTGAACTACTATCGTGACTGTTCCTTTTTCTCTGCTGTAATCGGATATGGTTATCGGAATCCTCTCGCCCGTCTCGTCAATTCTGAATATAATGAATTGTCCCGGCAACGCTTTTGCCGCTACTCTGGGCGCGTATATTGTATACTGAGTAACCTGAGCGTTCAATATTTTTTTCTCAAGTATCTTGAACATATAATTCCCCTCTCTGAAAATACACTTATGCTATATTATCATACTTCAGGGAAAATTTCAAGTATGTGTCGCTTTAGTTCGTAAAAATATTAAAATAATTATCAATGCACGGAAAAATTCGCCTTTACATAAACTGCAAGAAGCGCAAGGCTTATCACAAACAAATAAAACATACCGGACACCTCCGATATACTTTATCTGCAAAATAGTTTTTTTTATTCAAAAAAGCCCCCGTCTTTAGACGGGGGCATAATTTTTATTCTTCCTCTACGGGATTGACGAACCAATTGTCGCCGGCTTCGATCTTTACTTTAAGATCATCCTCGGATTGAAGTGCCCATTTTTGGGACGCCGCTCCGGACCACTCTCTTGCAACGATCTTATTGATCTTCCAGAAAGCGTCAGCCATATCCGTTATTCTATGCTCATTAATTTCATCCTGAGTCATGGGAACAAGGTCAACTTCCTGGGTGAGAGCGTAACCATTCGCTTTGTTTATGAAGCTCGTAAGTCCGTTTTCGGAAATCACGGTCCACACCTGATTATCCGCTCCGGTATTCTCAGCCTCAACAACGTTCATAGAGTCATCAAGTGTAAGCGCTTTTCCGGTATCGTTATTCACTATGGAATACATATCCCCGGACACCTTAGTCAAGGTCCAGCGCTGGGTATCGTTAGGCAACAGTGTCCAGGATGTGACGGATTTGGTCGTCTTTATCCAAGAATTCGGGATATCTGCCTTCGGGCGGACTGCTTTGAGAGAAGAGACCGCATTCCAGTCTGTCGTGGGGTAATTTCTGTACTTATCTGCGAGATCTTCAAGAATCTCGTTTCTGTATGTGAGAGAATCAACGGGTGTCAGATAATATCCCGACTTCTTGTTTCTCAGCCAATAAGTATCAGAGCCTTCGCTTACGGGAACAAATTCCCAGCATCCGGAAGCGTCGCTCGTCATAGCCATAAGCACGGTTCTGCCGCCGAGAGTATTGTCAACAGTCTGTACGGACAGCGAAAAAGTATTCGCCATAAGATTTTTATAACTGGGATCGATAAAGAAGCACTGCCAGGCATTTCCGGAATAATATGAGCCAAGACCGATTTCCGCAACTCTTCTGAATTTCGCGTTGGTGCTGACGGGAGTAAGATATTTCTGCTGACCGACGTTGTATACTTGGAAAAGGTCGATCTGGAATATCTTGGGATCTTTGAGTTTCTGCCACATCTGATCTTCTGTACCGAGACCGGAGATCAGTGTCAGACCGTCTTCAGAAGAAGATACGTAAACTTCCGTCGCCGTGATGGAAGATATCGCATATGTACCGTTTTTGATTTCAACGGGAGCGATTTCGGGAGCGTCTACGGTAAGGGATGTTCTCGCGATGGTATCTGCGTTGCCTTCGGTGAACGGGGTTATTCTGTAAGAGAAGGTGTATTCCTTTCCGGGCTCAATTATAGAGTTCTCCGTATAATTGGCGGAATCGCTGATATTACCGGAGGAAACACCTCTGTTATCGGCTATTACGGAAAGATAGGTAAGGCTCATTTCTCTGAGGACGTTTCTGGTGTATGCAGAAGCCGTTCCGGGAGCCACTTTAGAAACATTAAACGCGAAATTGCTTGTATCGCTGGAAATGAGGAGCTTGATGCCGTTGGTATTGGCAAGTTCGAGCCATCTGACATCGGATCTGTCGCCGTTTCCGGAATAATAGAGGTAATCTTCTGTCATATCATAAACGGAAACGTTTTCATACAGACCTACAAGGCTTCCCGCGACTCTGTCGGGATAATTTTCAGAGGGGCCTCTGCCGAACCATGAGACAGTAGAGAAGTCTCTGTTGAAAGTAAAGACATTTGCTATCTGCATGGGTATTCCGGCATAGAGCGAGGGGTCATAAGTGTAGCTTACAACGATCTCACCGTCGCCGAATATGTCATAAGTGATAGTATAATCCGTCTCGTGCGATTTGAGAAGAAGTTTTTCATAGTTATTATCGGTAATGACATACTTAATCTTCACCTGATAATGATTCCCGGATATCTTCTTTACGTAAACAGGCTCTGCAAGTTTGCCTGCCGCGGATGCTTTGAGAATTCTCGTATTCGCCGCGGAAACAACTTCGGAAAGCTGATCACCGCCGGTGGGCGTTCTGTAAGTTGAGAACTGCGGACCTGCCGCGTAGATCATGGAATATCCGTTGTAAATGTATTTTGTGATAAGACCTGTTTCGTTATTGATCTCGACAGTAATTGTGTCATTGCTGAACGTGGTGAAGGGGGTGTATTCGGAGTAATCGGGATCTTCAACGTACGCATTGCCTATGGAAGCGTCAGGCTCGGGGTCGCCGCCTACAATTATCGGTGTGCCGTTTTCATCAAGAACCGGTTTTCCCTGCTCGTCAAGCTGCTCATGCGGTGTTCTTTCGGGATCTGTCTCAAACGGAATAGCCGCGCCGAGAGTCTTTTCGTCAAACACCCATTTGAGTTCAGAGCCGGCTTTGTATTCTTCGTTTATATCGGTTTTGAGGACCATTCTTATAACAAAGAAATAATCGCCGCCTTCAACAGCCTTCTGAGGCATGGTATATGTAAATTTCTGTTCCGCGTATTTTGTATGTGCGGGAGCATTGATGTTTATATCGCCGCTTGCGATAAGAACGGATCGCGGAATAGCCCAGAAATTGTTGATCTCATACAGTTCATAAGACGCGTCAAACATTTCCTTAAAGTTTACGTCGGAATTGTTTGTGATATAGAATTTTCCGAGATAAAGATCGAGAGCCGTTGCGTAGAGTTCGGGTTTCTCGACTATACGAACATCGATTTCCTCACCTTTATACGAGTCTTCACCTCTAGAGTTTGGCAGAACGTCTTTTCCGGTAATGTCAAACTGATATACGGCTACATTTCCGCCGGACACAGTATTCCACGCTTTTTCAGACTTTTGATCGACATATATATTAACGAAATATTCGTTTTTATCGGTGTCGAATTCGCCGTAAGGAACAGACACTTCAACGCTCTGACCCGGCAGGAGCGATATTCCGTTGACAGTCCCTTCAGATATTTTAGCGGTGTTTTCGTATATCTCGTATCTGATAACGTAATTATCTTCAAAATTGATAAAGCTATTGTTGTTTGTGACGGTGAATGTGCCGTTTTTAAGGTCTGTCGCGGTCACTGTCACAGGAGAAAATACCGATTTATACTCGCCGGACTCAGACTGAAGGAGTTTGTCTGCCGTTACGATACCCGTAAGACCTTTTGTGGAGTCGGAAATCTTTTCGCCCCAAAATCCTGAATATGCGAGCTGATAGAGCGAAGGATCCTCGGCATACGGTGTTTCTCTTAGTATATTGGAAGCATTTGCCTCTTCAATCGGCCAATAGAGAGCTTTATCCGCCCAATAGCCGAAGAAGCCGCCGATGAGACAGTCGTTGGAATTGATAATATCCATATATGTGGACAGATTACCCGCCGAGTTGAGGTAAGATATCTGAGACATTTCAAGAAGTATGGGCTTCTTTCCCGCATTGCGGATCTGTTCATTGAGTTCCGCAAAGCTCCAGTCAACACCTACGATTATATCGGAATAAGCTTCGTCATCATCATATATGATAAGTCTGTCATCAAGGTTGTTTATAAGGTAATTACGCAGGTCCTTAAAACTCGAACCGGTGCCGGATTCGTGACCGATAGCCCACATAATGACGCTTGCTCTGTTCGCGTCTCTGTCAACGACATTAAGCAGTCTGTCGATAAGAGTTGACTGCCATATAGACTGGCTCGCAGGGAGAGAAGCCTCATCCTTGTTTGCGTAAGGCTGAGACTCGAGGTTTATATCGGAAACTACATAAAGACCGTATTTATCGCAAAGATCAAGGAAAGTATTGCTGAATGGGATACCGGGAGAACGAACGGCATTAATATTGAGTGCCTTCATCGCCAGAACATCCTGAAGGAGTTCTTCTTCGGATACTGCAAGACCTGTCTCGGCGCTGAACTCATAATACATGACGCCGTTGATCTTAACGTCCTTGCCGTTCACCCTGAATTTCTGAGAGCCTTTATCATCGACATAGAAGCCGGAAGAGACCATGCCGAAATTCGTGCTTGCGACATCGACGACGTTGCCTTCTGAGTCTTTAAGAGTAACTACCGCCGTATAGAGGAACGGATCTTCCGCGGACCACTTTCTGGGATTCTCAACGGGAATGCGTTCTCCTGCGGAGGATTTATAATATGCCGAATCTATTTTATTGGTAGTAAACTTGAGATCTTTGCCGAATCTTCTGTTGCTGATCCAAGTCTGTCCGTTCTGATCGACGACTGCGAGTTCGAGAGTATAGCCGCTGTTTGAGTCTCTGACAGACGCCACATCAACATCAATCTTCAGAGAGACATTCTCAAATTTATCGTCAAACGTTACGCCAACGGAGATATCATTCACTCGGACCTTCGGAGAAGATGTCAGGTAAACATCTTTGAATATACCGCCGAGTTTTACGGCATCCTGCGCTTCGATCCAGGAAGAATAAGTGTATTTATAGACCTTCACGGCTATAAGAGCATCTTTTCCTGCCTGCACGTAATCGGTTATTCTGAAAGTTTTTGTAGTGTAACTGTCTTCGCCGTAACCGACAAAAGCGCCGTTAACATAGACATAGCAGCCTGAAGCTACGCCATCAAAAGAAATATATATTTCTCTGCCGTTCCAGTCGGAAGGGATCTGTATCGTTTTTCTGTATAGACCAATCTCATTATCTATCTCAGGAACGGTCATCGGCTTGACTGAAGTTTCCCAGGCGTATGCGGATTTAGAATAGGACGGTTTGCCATATCCGCTCAATTCCCAGTTCCCGGGGACTTCAACGGTACCCCACTTAAGCACTTCCGTCTTTGATGTAGACAAAGACTGTTGGCTCTCATCCGGAAACTCGTAGTTGGGTTTCATAAATGTATCGGGAACGGAATTATGATTCGCCGTGAATGCAAAATCCCATGTACCGTTAAGGCTGAAATAATACGGGGAAGCCGTCTTATCCGCGGTCAGAGCTGAGCTATAATCGGGATAGGATATCATATCCGAGGAACGAACGGCTTCCTTACCTCTTGCATATGTATCCGTCTTCCATTCCGTGTTAAGTTCGGTAAGTCCCGCTGCTTTGTTGCATGCGAACAAAATAAAAGAAACGCAGGCAACAAGGAATACGCACAGACCGATCCTTAATAGTTTTTTCATTCTGAGACCTCCGTCAATATATAAATATTGATTGTGTTTCTACAAGTATATCAAATAAAACGTACATTTTCAACAAAAAAGCAACTAAAAATAAGAACAATTATTCAAACAATTTATTAAATATTTTAGTTAACAAATTTTTGCATTTTTACCGCCCTACATATAATATATAAAATGTTAATGTCATAAAACTTACGAGAAAAATACTCTATTTGTCATTGACAATTCACCGATTATGTATTACAATATATCTGTATATTCAAAGGTCATTACATTTAAGGAAGGTCCGATATGGCAGATAAAATGGTAAAAGAAATCACACCGATGAGTGAGGATTTCGCAAAATGGTATACTGACATCGTAACGAAAGCAAACCTTGTGGACTACTCTTCCGTAAAAGGATGCGTGGTTCTCCAGCCTTACAGTTACGCGATCTGGGAAAACATACAGAAAAACCTCGACGCGATGTTCAAGGCCACAGGGCATTCAAATGTTTACATGCCCATGTTCATTCCCGAAAGTCTTCTGCAGAAAGAAAAAGACCACGTTGAGGGCTTCGCACCCGAAGTCGCATGGGTCACTCACGGAGGAAACGAACCTCTTGCGGAAAGACTCTGCGTGCGCCCGACATCCGAAACGCTTTTCTGCGAGTATTATTCGCATATAGTACATTCTCACAGAGACCTCCCCAAGCTTCTCAACCAGTGGTGCTCTGTCGTCCGCTGGGAAAAGACCACACGTCCCTTCCTCCGTTCCAGAGAATTCCTTTGGCAGGAAGGTCATACGGCTCACGCTACGGCACAGGAAGCAATCGAGGAAACCGAACGCATGCTTGGCGTATACGCTGATTTCTGCGAAAACTATCTTGCAATGCCTGTTATTAAAGGCAGAAAGACCGAAAGTGACAAATTTGCAGGTGCGGAAGCGACATATGCGATAGAAGCGCTTATGCATGACGGCGTTGCGCTTCAGGCCGGAACATCCCACTATTTCGGCGACGGATTTGCAAGAGCATTCGGCATCCAGTATTCAGATAAAAACAATCAGCTGCAATATGTTTATCAGACTTCATGGGGTGTAACGACAAGGCTTATCGGCGCAATAATCATGGTTCACGGTGATGACAGCGGTCTCAAACTTCCTCCGAAAATTGCTCCTACACAGGCGGTTATAATCCCCATTGCGATGCACAAGGAAGGCGTTCTCGAAAGAGCAAACGCTCTCAGACAGCAGCTCGTTGCGGCAGATATACGCGCGGATCTTGATGACTCAGAGCAGTCACCCGGCTGGAAATTCTCCGAATACGAGATGCGCGGAGTCCCGCTTAGAATCGAGATAGGCCCCAGAGACATTGAAAACAATTCCTGCGTTATAGTTTGCCGCAACAACGGCGAAAAGACAGTTGTATCCCTTGACGGCATTGAAAACACGGTTGCCCGGACTCTTGAAAAGATCCAGAAAGATATGTATGAAAAAGCTCTTGCCGACAGGGACGCAAAGACCTACGAAGTACATGATCTTGAAGAACTCAAACAGGTCACATCGACAAAAACAGGCTTCATTAAGATGATGTGGTGCGGAGATGAGGCCTGCGAAAAAGGAGTAAAAGAGACATATGGCGTAGGAACACGCTGTATTCCGCTCAAGCAGGAACATATCGGAGACGTATGCCCCTACTGCGGAAAACCTGCAAAACACATGGTTCTTTGGGGCAAAGCATATTAATTTATCCGAAGAAGGGGTGAATTGCTATGGAAGAACAGACTCCTCTGCGTACAACCAAGAAAGCCCTTAAGGCGAAAAACCGAACTCTGAGCATTTTTGTTGCCTTCCTCGCGATAGCTCTTATCGCCGCGATAGCTGTTTGCATATACGCGATCTGCACGATAAACTCCATGCGCAAAGAAAGCGATGCTATGAGCACAAAGATATCGCAAATCAACGATGAAATGTCGGCTTTAAGATCAGAGTCCGTCGTCCTGCAGGGAAAGTTTGACGAAAAATCATCCGACTACGAATCGCTTAAGGCGCTGTATGACGAACTTGTGAAGAAAAACGAGGAATTAAACAACGAGCTCCTCGCGCTTGAAAGCGCGGAGGGTTCGGTCGAGTCTTTGACGATAAAATCGAACAACCTCGAAAAACAGCTTGAAGCCCTGAAGGAAACGAACACCTCTCTGACGAAACAAATCATCGAACTTCAGAAGAAAATCTCAGAACTCAGCGGAGATTCCGAACAAACCGCAGCGTATACCGACGAAGGAAAATTCGCATTCCTGACATTCGACGACGGTGTGTCGAAGCATACAAACATGATCCTTGACATCCTCGACGAATACGGCGTGAAAGCGACCTTTTTTCCCAACTGGAAAGGCAGCGGTATAGAAAAATACCAGCGGATAGTCAATTCGGGGCACACCCTCGGCAACCACACCTATTCCCACAACTGGGACACTCTGTATAAGATATACGAAGGACAGACTGCCTCGGACAAAGCAGATTTTTTCTTTGCGGACATGGAAAAGCTACAAGCAAAAATCGTTGAAACCACGGGTTATCTTCCGACATTTTTCCGCTTTCCCGGCGGCTCTGATGCTACGATCCGCAATGCGGAAGACGTAATCCCCGCAGCGATCCCTCAGATTAACGCCGCAGGCCTTATTTATTGCGACTGGAACGTGGACAGCGGCGACGCATCCGTAAGAACACTTGAAAAAGACAAAATCGTCAAAAACGTGCTTAACGGCGTAAAAAAAAGCAACGGAGAGCTACGCAGCCCCGCGATAATACTTATGCATGACACCGCGGATAAAAGCACTACCGTTGAGGCTCTGCCAGAAATAATCGAAGGGCTTATAGCCAAAGGCTACACCATTCTCCCCCTTTCGAGCGACGTGCCCGTAGTGCAAAGACGAAAAGCAGCATAAAAGCCGACCTGTCGCCCACCGACAAACAACGGTGCAAAACGACAGGTCTTTTTTAAGATTGGATAGATTCTATGAAGCATATTATTATAACCGGACATTACGGCAGCGGCAAAAGCAATATAGCCGTGAACATGGCTCTTTCACTCAAAAGTGAAAAGCCTGTTTACCTCATAGACGCAGACATCGTAAACCCGTACTTTCGTTCCGCGGACAATAAAGACATTCTCGAAAAAAACGGCATACGGTTAATCGCCCCTCTCTACGCAAACACGAACCTTGATATTCCCGCGCTCCCTGCGGAGATTCAGCAGGTATTCAAGAAGGACTGTGTCGCAGTATGGGATATCGGCGGTGACGACGCCGGCGCGATAGTGCTCGGCAGATATGCCGCGGATATTGCGGAGCAGGGATATGAGATGTTTTACGTACTCAACTTTTACCGTCCGCTGACGGAAGATCTTAACGAGACTACGTCTCTGCTTTACGATATAGAACGTGCGTCAACGCTCCGAATGACGGCGTTGATAAACAATTCAAATCTCGGCACCGGCACTAAGCCCGACGATGTTTATGCGTCGATTCAGAAAGCAAAGGAATTCGCCGAAAAATGCGGTTTGCCCGTAAAGATGACGACCGTATCTTCCGAGTTGAGAAATTCCATGGCTCCCAACGGTGTACGGTTTATTGACATACTGACAAAAAAATATTGGTAAACAGAAGCCATGCTAAACGAGCGAGGAACCTTTTCCCCGCTCGTTTTTGCATAAATTTCCGCTAAAAACTTAAATATTTACGACAATAAACGAAAAAGTATTTATTTTTATGGAAATTTCTGATATAATATATCTGTTATATAATCTTTAATTATTTTTCCATGGTTTTTCGGAGTAATAAAGAATGAAAAAGGTCATTTGCATAATATTACCTTTTGTTGCCGGCATATTGGTCGCGGGCGGAATGCTCTTCCCGCTCCTGCTGATACCTTTCGCAGTTATCGCGGCAATAATGACCGCTGCAAGCGTTGCGTGGGATCAGGCGGGCTGTTGGCCTTCTCTGTTTGCGCTTTCGTTTACAGTTGCCTCGGTGTTTTTTCTTTCAAACGACATACTGCTTGCGCTGCTCGCCGCTATACTCTTCTTTCCCGTCGGATTTTTCACGGGCTGCTGTTTCAAAGGCAAATGTGACCTGAAAAGTACCGCAATACGCGTGGGCGCGATCGTCACCGTCCTGATATTCGCGCTTCTGCTGCTATTCACCTATACACAGACAGGTGATTTTGACATCAAAACGGCCTTCTCCCCCATCTTCAAATATTACAAGGACATGATAGGCCAAAGCATCGAAATTCTCTATCAGGAAGTTCAAATCCAAGAAATGACGCAGCTTACGGCGTCAGAACTGACACAGATGCTTTACAGCACGATTGTTACGTTCATGCCCTCTGTGGTCATTATTTGTACGTTGATACAGATACTCATCGTTTTCTGGACACTAAAAGCTTTAATGAACAAGCTTTCTCCCGGCTCGACCTCTCATATGGGAAAATTCAGCGATTTTCATGCTGGAAAGATATTTCTTGCTGTATACGTTATCTGTGTGCTCTTCTCCATCACTAAATCGTCCGACCCTCTCAACATATTCGTGTCAAATATATATGTGATACTCAATACGGTATTCGCGTATTCGGGGCTAAGCGTCATAGCCTTTCTTCTTGAATTCAAGCAGAAATCGGCGCCCCTGCGCTTCACGCTCATCATCCTTATCTCCGTATTCGCCGTGTTTGTTTCGTTCGGTATGTCAATGCTCGCGATTTTCGGAATAGTATTCGACAGTTTATTCAATATACGTGAAAAAATCAAACAATTCGGAGGAACCAAATAATGCGCGGAAAGTATATTGTGACAGCAATTGCCGCCCGCATTTCTTACGTTATCCTTGCAACATTTGCTGTGCTGTTCCAGATATTCCAGCCCAGTCTGCTGAGCAACATTTTTCTGTTCTGTGCGGGATGCTTTATCCTCTTCTACGAAATATACGCCCAGATAATACGCCGCAGTATGAAAAAAGTACTCAAAAACACCGTTGCAATGCTTGACCTGACGTCTCTCAAGCGTCTTTCGGAGTTTCCTATACCGATACTGGTCTGTGACAAAAACAAAAACGTTCTCTGGTTCAGCGAGTCTTTCTGCTCCGCCTTCGGCGAGGAATTCACGGCGGATCTTCAAAATGTTGATGACATTGACAGAGCTATACTCAAACAGAGCATCAACGATATCGATTTCAAGGACAAAAATTTCAAGACATACAACGATTGCTGCGTGCTCAACGATACGGAACTGCATGTCATATATTTTTTCGAAACATCGGATTTTGTTCATTTGCAGAGAGTTCACGAACTCTCAAAACCCGTTATATCCTATATCATCGTGGATAACTACGAGGAGCTTTTCAGAAACATCAAGGAAAGCGACCGTTCCGCGGCAATGGCGAAAGTTGATGACGCCGTAAGCAACTGGGCTCAGATAGCCGGAGGCATACTCCGTAAAATAGACTCGAACCGATATATATTTATTTTCGAAAACAAGTATCTTGAAGATTTCAAAGCCGAGAAATTCTCGATACTCGACTCTGTAAGAGAATTGAATATTCAGACGGATATCCAGCCCACCCTCTCTGTCGGACTCGGATACGAAAGAGAGTCTCTGGCGGAGAACGAGCTCGCGGCAAGAGAAGCTCTGGATATGGCGCTTAGCCGTGGCGGCGACCAAGTCGCGGTCAACAGCACCGACGGTTTCGAATTTTTCGGCGGATACGCAAAACTCAACGACAGCCGCGCAAAGATAAAATCAAGAGTTACGGCGACGAGATTCGACGAACTGCTTTCAGATGTTGACAAGGTCATCGTAATGGGGCATAAATACGCAGACATGGACAGTCTCGGCGCATGTGTAGGCGTGTGCGCAGTTGCCCGCTCCCGAAAAAAGGAAGCATATATCGTTCTTGATGAGAAAACGAACCTCGCAGATACGATCTATGACAAACTGAAAGGCTCCAAGTCTCATTCTAATTTGTTCATATCAAAGGAAGACGCTCTGATGAACGCGGGGCTGCGGACAATGGTCGTCGTTGTGGACACACATCGCCCGTCTTACACCGAAATGCCGGAACTGCTCAGCCATGCGGCACATGTAGTCGTGATTGATCACCACAGAAAGAGCGCCGACTTCATACAGAACACGGACCTGTTCTTCCACGAACCTTACGCGTCATCGACATGTGAGATGGTAACCGAAATAATCGAATATATCGAACGATGCCCCATTTCCGCCATTGAAGCGGATGCGATCCTTTCAGGCATATACCTGGACACGAAAAATTTCACGGTTAAAACCGGAACATGCACATTTGATGCGTCGTCGTATCTGAGATCCAAGGGGGCAAGCACATCCAACGTCAAACTTCTCTTCCAGACGGATATGGAAACCTACAAATCACGTGCCGAAATAATACGTAATGCCGAAATATATCATGACGTTTTCGCGATCTCCGTTTGCGCAAAAGACCTTGACGGAAACCTGAAAATCGCAAGTTCTCAGGCCGCGGACGAAATGCTCAACATAGAAAACGTACGGGCAGCGTTCACGCTCTTTGAGATGAAAAACGGTTCTATCAACATTTCCGCAAGATCTTTCGGGTCCATAAACGTTCAGCTGATAATGGAAAAACTCGGGGGCGGCGGTCACCAGTCGATGGCGGGGACACAGCTCTCCAACACCCATATCAAAGAAGCTTATATAAAACTTACAAACGCAATAGACGAATATGTTGAAGAACAACGTATTCCCCAGACTTCGCTTTAATGAAAGGACATCATCACCATGGAAGTAATTTTGCTTCAAGACGTTAAATCCATAGGAAAAAAAAACCAGACGGTCAAAGTTTCCGACGGATATGCGAGAAATTATCTTTTTCCCAAAAAACTTGCGGTTGAAGCGACCGCGGTCAATAAGAACATTGTAAACATGCAGAACGCGGCAGCAGCAAAGAAACATGCGGAAGAAGAAGCCGCGGCAAAAAAACAGAAGGCCGAGCTTGAAAAAATATCACTCACTATTAAAGCAAAAGGCAGTGAGGCTAAGCTTTTCGGAGCGATAACATCGAAAGAAGTCGCGGACGAACTCGAAAAGACTCACGGCGTTACGGTTGATAAGAAAAAGATCAATCTTTCCGCCGCGATCAAAACATACGGTGAATATACCGCAGATATACGACTTTATCCCGAAATATCCGCTAAGATAGCTATCCACGTGATACCCGAATAAAAAAACATACAAGGCAGACTCTTATGGAATACGAACAAAAAGTACCTTACAGCGCGGAAGCTGAACAGGTAGTACTCGGATCAATACTGCTCGATCCACGTCAGATGGAAAAGGCGGTAACATTACTTACCCCCGAGCATTTCTATATCGAGAAGCATCGCCGTATTTTCACAGCGATGTTGGAGTTGTATAACCTTTCGCAGCCGATAGAAGCGGTCATGCTTATAGAAAAGATGCGGGAATCCGACTCGTTTGATGAGCAAACCGACAAGGAATACCTTATATCCCTTGCAGAATCTGCATCAATGATCGGAAATATTGAACAGTATTCCAAAATAATCAAAGAAAAGGCAGGCCTCAGGCATATAATAGGCACATGTCAGGATGTCTCTGAAATGTGTTATGATAATGAGGAACTTGCAAAAGTGCTCGATATTGCCCAGCAGCGATTTTTCGATATCTCAATAGATCGCGAGCAGATGAGCCTTCGCCCTATCGACGATGTAGTAAGAGAAGAAATGCAGCGCTTTTCCGATATAGAGCATGACGATTCGGGCAAATTCGAGGCTCTTAAAACGGGAATATCTTCGCTTGACGAATTTATCGGCGGACTTAACAAGGGCAATCTTATAATCCTCGCGGCGCGCCCGGGTGTAGGTAAAACTTCTCTTGCGCTCAACGTCGCGTATAATGTCGCGCGCGGTGAACTGCCGTGCTATAAATTCTCAAAAAAGAACCCTAAAAAAGACGTCGTATTTTTCTCATTGGAAATGTCAAACTCCGAGCTTGCGCAGCGTGTGCTTTCAAGCGTACTTTCGATAGACAGCAAGGTGCTTCAAACGGGAAAACTTTCGCGAGACGATTGGGCATCTCTGCACGAAATATGGCCGAGGCTTAAAGATACGAAGCTGCTACTTTCAGATTCAACCAACGTAACAATAAACGAGATCAAATCAAAACTGCGTCAGCGCAAAAATCTCGGACTTGTTGTAGTCGACTATCTCCAGCTTATGATGGGCACGGAACCGGGACAAAGAGAAAATGTCGTTCAGCAAGTCTCCGCACTCACCCGTTCGCTCAAAATAATGGCAAAAGAACTGAATGTCCCGATAATCGTACTCAGCCAGATGTCGAGAAGCATTGAACAGCGTCAGGGCGACAAGACCCCCAGACTTTCCGACCTGCGAGACTCGGGTTCTATCGAGCAGGACGCAGACGTTGTTATATTCATAAGCAAAGATGACAGCGAAGAAAATTCGAATATCAGAGAGCTGATAGTCGCGAAAAACAGACACGGTCAAACAGGTAAGCTCAGAGTTTACTGGGACGGCTCTCACACATCTTTCAAAGCAATGAGCGATTCTAAACCGAGATATGATAATAAAGAAGACTGATATCGACAACAAAATATTCAGCCACATCGGGAAAAACGGGCTTTTTGCAAACTGCACAGGTGTTGTGCTTGCCGTGTCCGGAGGCTCGGATTCGATGGCGATGCTCCGTTTTTTCATTGACAATCGTGATTCGTTTAACTTCCCTTTCGCAGTCGCACATATCAACCACAAACTCCGTAAAGAATCCGACGCGGAAGAAGCGGCGGTGAAGGAATTCTGTAAACAAAACGACGTCGCTTTCCGCTCTGTCAGCGTCGATATCGAGGCAAAAAAGAGAAATGCGTCGACCGAGGATTTCGCAAGAAACGTCCGTTATGCTTTTTTCGATATCGTCCGAACGGAGTTTTCCTTTTCACATATAGCAACCGCGCATAACGCCAACGACAACACGGAAACATTTTTTTTCAACATGATCCGCGGCTGCGGTCCGTCAGGTGCCTGCGGCATACCTACGGTAAGGGATGACCTTGTTGTCCGTCCCCTACTCTGCTGCACGAAAGAAGAGACCGTACGGTACTGCAAAGAAACACATACCCCATTTTTCATTGATAAAACGAACGCGGAATGCGTTTATTCGAGGAACAAAATACGCAACATAATAATCCCGGAGATGAAAAATATAAATCCGTCTCTCGATACCGCCGTAGAGCATTTCATAAGCACTATATCAGATGACGAAAGTTACCTCGTTTCAGAAGCAAAAAAGCGCCTTGCGGAATGCGGGGATCAACTGCTCACTGCGGACATAGAGGGATTGCCGCAAAGCATACTGTCACGAATCGTCAGGCTTAAATGCAAAGAATTCGGAATAAATATGACTTATAAACAAACCATAGATATCACTCGTCTTATTCGCTGCGGCAAAACGTCCGACAAAATCCAGATCAACGATAAATTCATCGCAATTAAACGCTATGACCGCGTGGATATCTTAAATACAGATAATATTGCGGCGGATGTCATACTTTTACCAAAAACACAGATTAAAATAGGTGTTGTAAATCTTTTGGGAGAGTTTGAAATACTTGTATCCGAAACAACTGTGACAGCCGAAAACGTCAAAGATTGCTTTGTATACCATGACGTGTGCCCGATATATATAAGATCGAGAGAGTCAGGAGACCGTATCACATTACTCGACAGACCGGGAAAAACAATAAAAAAGCTCTTTACAGACGAAAAGGTCCCATCGGAGGAACGTTCCGGAATCCCGGTGATAGCGACAGACTATGAGGTGGTATGGCTTTCGGGCTACGGCGCGAACAAAGGATATTATCCTCAAAAAGGCAAAAGGGCTTTTCATGTCAGCATTAAAAAACTTTCAAACAAGATGAATAATAATTAAAAAGGATAGGTAAAATTCATAATGAGTGAAAAAGTTTCAGTTTACATATCGGAGGAGAGTATTAAAAAGCGTGTGGCCGAGTTGGGCGAGCAAATAGTCAAAGACTATTCGGGAAGCAATCGCAAACTGCTTTTTGTCTCAATACTCAAAGGCTCCGTCGTTTTTCTTGCGGATCTTATAAGAGCATGCAAGGATATTCCGCTTGCGATAGACTTTATGATTATTTCCAGTTACGGTGCATCCACGACATCGCGCGGAAACGTGAAAATAATTAAAGATCTTGATATAAATATTTCTGAATACGATATACTTATCGTTGAGGATATTCTCGACAGCGGCTATACACTTTCAAAAGTAATTGAAATGCTCAAAACCCGTCATCCCGGTTCCCTGAAAATCTGCGCAATGCTCAATAAACCGGAACGGCGAGTCGCCGATGTCAGTCTCGATTACTGCGGGTTTGAGATCAAAGACGAGTTTGTAGTCGGTTACGGCCTCGACTATGATGAACGTTACAGAAATCTTCCCTATATCGGCATACTCAGTTTCGACAAGGAGTGATCGCGAATTGAAAAAGTCATCAATTAAAAATATAATATATGTCGTGGCGTTCGCACTGGCAATATTTGCTCTCGTAATGATCGTTTACAATGGCACGTCTCCGGAAAAACTCACGTACAAACAAGTCATTTCATTCTTCGAGAACGACCAGGTAAAAGAATTCAAAATAGATTCCTCGACCCTTGAACTCTCCCTTATTGAAAGCGCTGCCGTAAACGGGGTGACGCAGTTCAAGTATTCTCTTTACAGCCCGGCGCTTTTCCTGCAAAAAATCGATCCTTATATAAGCACATCGGCGAATCTCGAAGATTACGACCTCATCCCGCAGAAGGGCACTCCTTTCTGGGTCTCATTGATTCCTACGGTGCTGCTTCTTGCAGGATTTCTGCTGTTGACTTTCTTCATGATGAACCGTATGGGCGGAGAAAACAAAGCAATGTCCTTCTCCCGCGCTCGTCTGAAACTCAACGACCAGACTAAGCATCACATAACGTACAAGGATGTCGCAGGTGCCGATGAGGAAAAAGCGGAGCTTGAAGAAATCGTTGACTTCCTTAAAAATCCGAAAAAGTATCAGGATATGGGAGCGTCCATACCTAAAGGTATTCTTCTCGTAGGCCCTCCGGGAACAGGTAAGACATATCTCGCCAAAGCAACGGCAGGCGAAGCCGGTGTTCCGTTCTTCTCGATATCCGGCTCCGATTTCGTTGAATTATACGTCGGTGTCGGAGCGTCAAGAGTGCGCGACACGTTCGACCAGGCGAAGAAAAACGCGCCTTGCATCGTCTTCATTGATGAAATAGATGCTGTCGGACGTCAAAGAGGCGCAGGTCTCGGCGGAGGTCATGACGAAAGAGAGCAGACGCTAAACCAACTGCTTGTAGAGATGGACGGTTTCGAAGAAAATGAAGGCGTCATAGTAATGGCGGCAACAAACAGACCCGACATCCTTGACAGCGCGCTTCTAAGACCCGGGCGTTTTGACAGACGCATCACGATAAATCTTCCCGATGTCAAGGCTCGTGAGCAGATTTTGCAGATACATGCAGCAAACAAACCTATGGGGCCGGATGTAAATCTTGCGGACATTGCGAAAACAACCGCAGGATTCTCCCCTGCAGAACTGAAAAACATACTCAATGAAAGTGCGCTCATTGCCGCACATGAGAAAAAACCCGAGATTGACATGAACGATATCGAAAACGCATTCACGAAGACTGTTCTCGGTATTGAAAAGAAATCCCGTATTATTTCCGATAAAGATAAGAGAATCACGGCTTACCACGAGGCAGGCCACGCGATAGTTTCAAAGAATCTCCCCACCCAGGATAAGGTACAACAACTCTCCATTATTCCCCGTGGAATGGCGAGCGGATACACACTATATCAGCCCAAAGAAGACAAACAGCATATGTCCAGAACCGAAATGTTCGAAGATATTATTTCACTTCTCGGCGGACGTGCGGCTGAAGATCTTTGCCTTGACGATATATGCACCGGTGCGTCCAACGATATTGAAAGGGCAACAGGAATCGCAAAGGATATGGTCGTAAAATACGGTATGTCTGAAAAGCTCGGTCCGATGAATTTCGGCAGCAATGACGAAGTGTTCCTGGGAAGAGACTTTACGGCCCATAAGAATTATTCCGAAAACACGGCAATGATCATTGACGAAGAGATCAAATCTCTTGTAGACAAAGCATATGCACGTGCAAAAGAAATACTTTCAAACAACCGCGAAGTTCTTGACCGCATTGCCGCAACTTTGATCGAAAAAGAAAAACTTTCAAATACGGAATTTGAAGCGTTTTTTGCATAAGTCAAAAAAATCAATCACAGTTTCCTTTTTCAGCGAAATTTCAACGGCAGTTTTTAAGGGAAACGGTGTAACCGTAATGTTACACCGTTTCCCTTATTTCGTAATTCGGTTAAGCTTGTCTCGCGGATTTATTTCATTACTTCCGTATCACACGGGCGTCAGCAAAAAGGATTTTTATGAGTAAGGATTTCAGACATGCCTGTTCTCCGTCAGAAAGGTTATCTCCAGCCAAACGGTAGGTAATAAATGAGAGTGCGAAATATGTCCGTCGTTATTGCAGATAGATATACCCTCAAACATTTCCTCGTAAATCATTATAGAAAAACGGTCAATCCGCTCTCAGTTCGATGTCGGGCTGTACCGTATACATTCTCGATCAAATTGGTTCCGAGCAGTTCTTCGGTCGTTCCGGCAAAGATCAATCGGCCGCCGTCCAAAAGAAGGACATCGTCCGCTACATTGAGTGCTTCGTTAATGTCATGCATGGTCAGTAGCAGCGTCTTCCCTTCCATTCTGAGACTCCGGCATATACGGTACAACTCTCGACGAGCCGTGGAATCCATGAATGCTGTCGGCTCATCGAGCAGCAAACAGTCGGCCTCCTGAGCGAGCATCAGAGCGAGATAAACCCTTTGGCACTCACCGCCTGAAAGGGTGGGCAACATTCTATCGGACAGAAAAGAAACATCCGCTCTTTCCATCGCACGCTTGACCGCGTCACGGTCTGCCGAGGACAAGATACCCATGCTCCCGGTGTATGGGGTACGTCCGAGGGAGACAAGTTCATAAACGGTCATGGAAGGACGGGGCAGGATCTGAGGCTGCAGTGAAAGTCTCTCCGCACGCAGACGAGGGGGAACCGAGCGGATGTCCTGCCCATCAAGCAGAATCGATCCCTCGTAGCGCACTGACTCGGCGACACAGCCAAGAAGCGTGGATTTTCCGCTGCCGTTCAGCCCGAGCAGGGCGGTAATATGTCCTGGAGCCAAAGAAGCGGACACATTGCGCAAAATGAACTTTCCGCCAATTGTCACGGAAACATTTTTCCATTCAAGCATGGCGTTTCCTCCCTCCCTGCAAAAGGATGATGAAGAAAACAGGTGCACCGAGCATAGCTGTGAAAATGCCGACAGACACCTCCGACGGAGAGAACAGGGTCCGTCCGAGAATATCTGTCCAGATCAGCAGAATAACAGAGGCAGGCGCGGCAACGAGCAGCTGACGGCGGATGTTCCCGCCGACGATTCTTCGCGCCATGTTCGGAACAACCAGCCCGACAAAACCCAAAAGCCCCGCGTAGCTGATAACAGACGCGGCACTCAGGCTGGCCAGAATAAGACAGAACAGGCGCAGAGAACGCACCCTCACGCCCAGCGCATAGGCGACCGTATCGCCGAGAGAGAGCGTCATTATCCGTCCGGATAAAAGTAATGCAACGGCAAGACAGAACAGAACAAGAATCCCGGGAAGCCACAGTTGCCCCGTTTCTACGCCGAAAAAGCTACCCAGCGAAAAGGCCGCGTATTCAGTCAGCACATCGCTGTCGAGCGCCGTAATAAAGGATATCAGCGCCTGAAACAGTGAAGTGCATGCAACGCCCGAAAGGATCACCGCACTCCGTCCCCGTCCCGCAAAGCGGGCCAGAATCAAGACAAGCAGGCATGTCAAAAAAGCCCCCGCGAACGCCGCCAGAGGCAGAAGCACCGTAACAGATGGGAAAAAAGCCAAAGTAACTGCGACCGCGAAGCCCGCACCGGCGTTGACACCGACAATGTTCGGGCTTGCCAGCGGATTGTCCAGCAGATGCTGGAGGATCACGCCGGACAGAGAGAGCCCGACGCCGCCTATGATAGCCGCAAGCGCGCGAGGAACGCGAATTGAGGTGAGAATGACATACTCTGCACGGTGCGCCGCAGGATTTATCAGCGCTTCAAAGAGCTCTGACGGCGAAAGTCCCGCAGGACCGATCAATAGTGCTGATACGGCGGACACCGCCGCAAACACCCACAAAACGACGGTCCATATGATAAACTTCCGATTTGTATTCATGCGCCATGTTCCCCCGTCAGTAAATCGGCAAGATACCGATATGCCTCTCCCCAGCGTGCGTTAGGCTTGAAATGGAACAATTCCTTCGGGAGAATATATGTCCGTCCCTCACGCACGGCGGTCAGAGTCTGCCAGATGTCGTCTGACAGTATCGCATCAATGTGCGCTCGAGCCGAGGTCTCATCGCCCATAATGGAGAAAAAAATATAGTCTGGGTCAGCGGAGATCATGGCCTCCATATTCAGTCCGTCAGCAAGGATAGGAGCCTTATCCAGCACATTAACACAGCCCATCTCCTCCAACATTGCACAAGCGAAATGATCCGAACCGCGCTTGGCTTTAGTAGAGGCATCCGTCGAGCCTGCCCGGACGAAGAGAATCTCCGGGCGATCCAAAGCTTTAATCTGCGGACTCTCCAGTATATCGTCAATCTCCGACTTCAATTTGAGACCGTTATCGTATGCTGCCGTGTTCCCGGTCAGCTCGGTCATGCGGTCCAGCGCATACAGATAATCCGTGAACGACTCTATACGCAGTTCCAGCGTTGGTATGCCTGCCATGGCGCATAACTTAGCGACCTCCACCTGTGCGGGTATATCTGCGGAAACTATAACTACATCAGGCCTGTATGCCAGGAGAGCCTCGGTGTTGATAGTCTTTCCTGCGCCGTTATCCACCAGCTTGACACCGGGGGACGCAATCCCCCGTTCGACCGTCTCTCCTACGGTGATTGAGACCTCGCCGCCCGCCTCTACCCAGGCTTCAGCCAGCGAAGAGAACAGTACTGCGGCATTTTTCGGAACAGTTACCGCGTTTTCGGACGGAGCATCGGGGGCAGTTGCCTTTTCGGTCCCACCCGTGCAACAGCAAGAGACAAGAAAGGATACTGCAAGAACTGCAACAATCAGACGCAAAAGCGTACGTATACACTTTCTGAACTTCACTCCGATCACGCCTTTGTCTTCACATCCGCGGCGATGATCGCTTCACGGCGCGCGATCAAATCATCAGACTGAATGGCCGCCAACAGCGCATCCACTCCCACGCGGTCAATCGTCACGGCCAGACGCTCCTTCTGGTATCCGTTTTCCTTATACCATAGCATAATCTTCTCTATCAACACCGGGATCTCCGCCTCACTGAAATATCCGGGAAGCGGCGTGCCCTCCCTGCGAGACTTGCCCCATGTGCCGCCGACATAGACTACACAAACGGACTTTGCCGTATCGGGCACTGCACCGAACGGGCACTTGCCGATGCAGACACCGCAATTCAGGCATTTGTCAGGATCAATATGCGCCTTGCCGTCGACCATGCTAACTGCATGCGACGGACAACACAGCTCAACAGCGCACTTTCCGCACCCACGGCAGAGGGTCTCATTAAATGTTAAGACCTTACGTCCCTCGATGCCTACATCGTTCAGGCTCGGCTTCATGCAGGAGTTTGGACAGCCGCCGACAGCGATCTTGAACTTGTGCGGAAGCTTTACGGAACCTAATTCGATATAGAAACGACGGTGCAACTCTGCTGCCAACCCCTGAGTGTCGATGTTGCCGTACACGCATGTAGTCCCCTTGCAGGAAGTAACAGGGCGAACCTTGGCTCCCGTGCCGCCGAAGTGCAAGCCTCGCTCGCTCATGAAGGCATCTGCCTCGTCGATCTTCTCATATGGAATACCGACAATCTCGGCACACAGACGGCTTGTGAAGGCAATCCTACCGCTACCGAAGCGACAGGCACACTCGGCGATAACCGCGAGCTCCGCGGCTGAATATGTACCGCCATCCGGAACTACGCGTCCGGAGAAGCACTCGGTGCCGCGGTTGATCAAAAATCCGCGGGCTTTTACGGCTGTGATCTGTTCTTTGGTAAGGCTCATATAATTTTTTCACTTTCTTTTTCAAGCGGCAAAGCATGTGCTTACACGCCACGGAATTATTTTCGTGCCATATTATAGCACATTTTGACAATGAATGCAATATCTATGTCGAATTTCAGCAAAAAAAACATACTCACATGTTTCGTTAAACAAAGAGGTTCTTATTTCAATCATGATACGCTTTCTGTCTGTTTTCTTGTATTTCGACGTATGGTGTCTCATTATAAAAAATGTGGGTATCTGACGGATATGCGAATATGAAAACACCAAAGTGTCGAATATAGCATTTCAGCTATTACCGACACTTTTTGTACCGCTGATGCCCATGTTCCTAAAACTGTCATTTGGAACCTCAGGCATTTGTGTATTTTTATACAGCCATTTACCTGTCGAACTGGCTGTTATAGAGGTCGTAATAGAAGCCTTTGCGCGACAGCAGTTCGTCATGGCTTCCCTGCTCCACGACAGAGCCGTTGTTCATTACAAGAATTATGTCAGCCTCTTTTATCGTGGAAAGTCTGTGCGCGACGATAAATGCCGTCCTGCCCGTCATCATTTCCGAAAAAGCCTTTTGTATACGGATCTCTGTAAGAGTGTCAATGCTGCTTGTTGCCTCATCGAGTATAAGAATCGGCGGCTGCATAAGCATGACGCGGGCTATGCAAATGAGCTGTTTCTGCCCCTGTGATATGTTTTCTCCCATCTCGGAAATGATAGTGTCGTAACCGTCCGGGAGTTTTTCTATGAAAGAGGAAGCATATGCTCTCTGTGCCGCGATACGTATTTCCGCGTCAGACGCGTCCGGATGTCCGTATGCGATATTATCTCTGATGGTACCGCTGAAAAGCCAAGTCTCTTGCAAAACCATGCCGTAATTGTCGCGCAGTTCCTGTCTCGGGATCAGCTTTATATCCTTACCTTCAAGGAGAATTCTACCGCCGCAAACGTCATAAAACCGCATCAAAAGATTTATCATCGTGGTTTTTCCGCAGCCCGTGGGACCTACAATCGCGATTTTTTGTCCGTGGCGGACATCAAGATTGAGGTTTTCTATAAGCTTGCGCGAAGGGTCGTAGGAAAAGCTCACATTGTCAATAAATATATCGCCGTCAACTTCTCCGAGTCTTTCAATCTCCACTTCCTCGGATTCAGACTCTGCATCAAGCAATTCAAACACTCTCGCCGCTGAAGTAAGCGCAGACTGGAATTCCGCTATGACACCGGAAATTTCATTAAATGGTTTCGTATATTGATTAGCATAACTCAAAAAACATGACAGTTGTCCAACGGTTATCCCTCCTCCTATCGCAGTCAAAGCACCGGTTATTCCGACTAAAGCATACACAAGCCCATTTACGAAACGTGTTGACGGGTTAACGAGCGCGGAATAGAACTGCGCCTTGAAACCGCACTCGTAAAGTTCTGCATTTACGTTTTCAAAGCGGTCGAACGCCTCGTCCTCATACATCATCGCCTTGACGGTTTTCTGGTTGCCTATCATTTCTTCGACAATCCCGTTTAATTTACCGCGAACCTCGCTTTGCTTTCCGAACATCTTATGGCAGGCACGTGAAATAACGGCTGCCACTATCAACGACACCGGCGTCACAAAAACAACGACAGCTCCGATGCCGATATTTATTGTGAACATGAACACCAGCGTTCCGATTATGGTAACAATGCCGCTGAAAAGCTGTGTAAAGCCCTGCAATAATCCGTCGGAAACAGTGTCTATGTCCCCGACAATGCGTGTTATAACATCGCCGTGAGAGTGCGTATCTATGTAGGCCACGGGTACAGTATTCAGTTTTTCAAAAGCCGAGAGGCGCATAGATCTGACAGTTCCGTATGTAAGTTTGTTTGTACAAAGATTCAAAAGCCAACCGAAAATGCCCGCGGAGATCACCGTGATTGCAAGAACAACGGAATACTGGGTTATCATTTCGAAATCGACATTGCCTTTTTCAACTATACAGTCTACCGCATTGCCGATTATGACGGGAATATAAAGTAAAAGCAGTACATTTCCGAGAGCGCAGACTATCGCGGCAGCAAGATGAAAGGCGTAGGGCCTTGTATATTTCAGTATTCTCAGAAGGGTATTCTTATTATCCATTTCAGTTCGCTCCCTCCTGAGAATTGCATATCTCGACATACGTCGGGCATGTCTTTCGCATCTCTTCGTCGCTGCCTATGCCCATTACCCTGCCGTTGTCGAGAACGACTATGAAATCCGCGTTGCGGACGGCGGAAACCCGCTGAGAAATGACGAAGACTGTCATCTCGGAAGTATTCTCACTCAGAGCTTTACGGAGTGCTGCATCTGTCGCAAAGTCAAGCGCAGAGGCGCTGTCGTCGAGAATCAGAATCTCCGGATTTCCTACAAGTGCACGAGCTATCGTTAGGCGCTGTTTCTGACCGCCCGAAAGATTTTTACCGCCCTGCTCAATATATCCGTCAAGCCCTCCGAGACGACGGGCAACATCTGATGCCTGTGCTGTTTCGAGTGCAACTTCAAGTTCCTCATCGGACGCGGAGGGAAACCTCATAAGAAGGTTTTGCCGAAGTGTTCCCGAAAACAGTGTTGCTTTCTGCGGCACATAGCCTATCGCTCTGCGCAAGGCTTTCGACGAATATTCTTTTATATTTATGCCGTTTATGAGGATATCTCCGTCTGTTGTATCGTAAAAACGGGCTATCAAAGCCGCGAGAGTGCTTTTTCCCGCGCCGGTGCCGCCGATAATGCCGATGGTTTGCCCCGCACGAACTCTGAAAGAAACATCATCAAGAACTTTCTCTCCTTTTTCGGAATAGGCGAACGACACGGACCGCATCTCTATCCCGCTTATCGGGTCTGAAAACTCTTTTTCGCCCTCTTTCATTGATGGAGGCATATCGAACACGGCATTAACACGGGATGCAGACGCGGCGGATTTAGTGAAAATCACCACGAGGTTTGCAACAACTATCATCGCAAGAATGATCTGATTTATGTAATTTATCAATGCGATAACCTGTCCCTGTGTCAGCGCTCCTTCATATACGCGTCCGCCTCCGAAATACAGTATAGCGATTATCGCGAAATTCAGTATTACGCTTACCGCGGGGCTGAGAAGCGCGGAAAGTTTATTGACGCGGATCGTCGAGCGAATTAAATCGTCGTTTGCATCCTCAAACCGCTTTTTTTCGGTATCCTGCTTGGAAAATGCACGTACAACTCTGACACCCGTGAGATTTTCGCGGGTTATAAGAGCTATTTTATCAAGTTTTTTCTGTATGGATTTGTAAAAAGGGACAGAGCGCGACATTATAAGATACAGCACGAACGCGATTAAAGGAGCCGCAATGATAATGATGAGCGCAAGCTTGAAATCTATCAGGACCGCCATTACTATCGCGCCTATTATAAGGAAAGGCGCACGGATAACAAGGCGGATAAGCATCGCCGTTGCGACCTGGAGCTGGTTTATATCATTCGTAACGATGTTTACCACCGATGACGTGCCGATTTTATCAAGTTCGGAGTATGTCAGCGTATTTATATGTCTGTAAATGTCTTTTCGCATCATCGTCCCCACGCCCTGCGACGCACGGGACGCGAAATACTGGCATACAAATGAGCACCCGAGCCCGACAAGCCCGAGTCCCATAATGATAAGTCCCATTCTGACGACATAACCTTTATCGGCAGACGGGATCCCCACGTCAATTATTTTCGCCATGACAAGCGGAACTATCAACTCAAACAGCGCTTCGATCCACTTGAACACGGGGCCGATGATGATCTCTTTTTTAAAATGCGGTAAATACTTTTTAGCAAGCCTTAACATATATAAATTCCTTTAACGGCAAACACAGCCTTGACCGCGTTTGCCGTTTTATTTTTTATCTGTTGATGAGAGATGCGTAAACCTTTTCTACATTTTCGAGAAGTTTAACGTAATTTTCGCGTTTCGAACGTTCCTCCTCGACAACTTTCGACGGCGCTTTGGAAACAAAGCCCTCGTTGGAAAGTTTTTTGTCAATGCGCTCTATTTCGCCCTCCAGACGTTCTTTTTCTTTAAGCAAACGAGCCTTTTCCTTTTCGATATCGACGAGATCGTCCATCGGTATGAACGCCTTTGCGTCGGGGCTGATGGCGGACGCGGTGTTTTCGGTATTCTCTACTTTGCCGACAGTCACGCTCGACGCACCTGCGAGACGTTTGAGGAATTCTTCACAGCTGCGATATGCGTCCTCGTGCTCCGTTTCGATGAAAATCTTAGTCTTTTTAGAAACAGGCACGTTCATGTTCGTTCTTATCTGACGGATATCCTTTATCAGCGCTTTGATGTTTTCGAGTGCTGCAGCCTCCGCGGAAAACTCGAATTTTTCGGAATATTCGGGATAATCGGAGATCATGATGGATTCGCCGTCATGAGGCAGGGCCTGCCAAATCTCCTCTGTCACGAACGGCATGAAGGGATGCAGAAGTTTAAGCGTATTGGAAAGAACATACGCAAGAACGTTCTGGGCGGAAAGATTTGTCGCTTTATCCGTATTTGTCTCAAACAGACGCGGCTTGACAAGTTCTATGTACCAATCGCACAGATCGTCCCAAATGAAATCATAAAGCTTCTGCGCCGCGATACCGAGTTCATATTTGTCGAGATTTTCACGGACTTCTTTGACACAGTTGTTATATCTGTAAAGAATCCATTTATCCTCCATCTCAAGCTTCTCTGGTATCGAGATCGCATCTATATCGAGATATGTAAGCGTAAATCTCGCAGCGTTCCAGATCTTATTTGCAAAGTTCCTGGAAGACTTGACTACTTCCCAATAGAAACGCATGTCGTTTCCGGGAGAGTTTCCGGTAACGAGAGTATATCTGAGCGCGTCAGCACCGTACTCCTTGATAACGTCAAGAGGGTCAATTCCGTTGCCGAGGGATTTGGACATTTTTCTGCCCTGGCTGTCCCTGACAAGGCCGTGGAACAGAACGTCCTTGAAGGGTTCTTCTCCCGTGTGTTCAAGGCCTGAGAATATCATTCTGGCAACCCAGAAGAATATTATGTCGTAGCCTGTAACAAGAACGCTTGTCGGATAAAAATACTTGAGATCTTCGGTGTTATCGGGCCAGCCGAGAGTTTCAAAGGGCCAGAGCGCGGAAGAGAACCATGTGTCGAGAACGTCTTCTTCCTGACGCATTTTTGCGCCGCATTTCGGGCAAGCGTCAACGTCGGTCTTTGAAACGACCATCTCGCCGCAAGCGTCGCAATAATACGCGGGAATACGGTGACCCCACCAGAGCTGACGGGATATGCACCAGTCGTGGACATTCTCCATCCAATTCATGTATGTCTTCGCGAGGCGCTCAGGGTGGAATTTTATCGTGCCGTTTTTGACGACATCCATAGCAGGCTTCGCAAGTTCTTCCATCTTAACGAACCATTGATCACTCGTGAGAGGCTCAACGGTCGTTCCGCAACGGTAGCACTGTCCGACATTGTGGACGTGGGGCTCTATTTTGACGAGGTACCCCTCTTTTTCGAGGTCTTCGACGATAGCTTTTCTTGCTTCGTATCTGTCCATGCCCTGATACTTGCCGCCGAAACGGTTTATCGTCGCGTCGTCATTCATTACGCGAATCTGCTCAAGGTTGTGACGCAGACCGACCTGGAAGTCGTTGGGGTCGTGTGCGGGAGTGATCTTTACACATCCTGTACCGAAATCCTTATCGACATAATCATCCGCGATAACGGGAATTTTTCTGCCGACAAGCGGAAGCGTGAGAGTTTTTCCGACCAGATGCGTATAACGCTTATCTTCGGGGTTTACGGCGACCGCTGTATCGCCGAGGAGTGTTTCGGGACGTGTCGTTGCGATTATTACATACTCGTCGCTCCCGTCAACGGGATATCTGATATGCCAAAAGTGCCCTTCCTGTTCGGAATATTCGACTTCCGCGTCGGAAAGCGCCGTCGCACATTTCGGACACCAGTTAATTATTCTGTGACCTCTGTAGATAAGTCCTTTATTGTAAAGGTTTACAAAGACCTCTTTTACGGCTCTGGAGCAGCCCTCGTCCATAGTGAAGCGTGTTCTGTCCCAGTCACAGGAAGAACCGAGTTTTTTGAGCTGATTGATTATTCTTTCGCCGTACTGCTGCTTCCAGTCCCAGACACGTTCGAGAAATTTTTCTCTGCCCAGATCGTAACGGGATATTCCCTCATTCTTGCGAAGATATTCTTCGACCTTTATCTGGGTCGCAATACCCGCGTGATCCGTGCCGGGTAACCAAAGAGCCTCATAGCCGCACATGCGCTTATAGCGGATGATGATATCCTGCATCGTTTCGTCGAGAGCGTGTCCCATATGAAGCTGCCCTGTGACGTTCGGAGGCGGGATAACGATGGTGAAAGGCTTCTTATTCTTATTCACGGACGCCTTGAAATAGCCCTTTTCGAGCCATGTGGCGTATATACGGTCTTCAACCGACTGAGGATCGTAATTCTTTTCCAATTCCCTCTTCATGATTTTCTCCGATTATTTTATAACTATTTTTATAAAGCTTTTTTTGCCTTTTTTAACAATCTTGCCGTCAATATCCGCAGGGGTAAACGTCGCGTTTGCCGCAGAGACTTTAACGTCGTCAACGAAAACACCGCCCTGCTCTATAAGCCTGCGGGCTTCGCTCTTTGAAGGAGCTTGTTTTGTCTTTACAAGCAGCTCCGCAGCAATGATAACGCCGTCATTGAAATCAGCCTCAGAAAATTCACATGTCGGGACATCCGCACCTGCGCCGCCTGCAAAGAGCGCTCGGGCTGCGGCCTGGGCTTTGTTCGCCTCCTCGTCACCGTGGACGAGCTTCGTAAGCTCGAATGCAAGTATTTCTTTTGCCTGGTTAATCTTGCTGTCCTTCCAGTTTTCCATTTCCTCTATCTGTTCAATGGGAAGGAATGTAAGCATCTTCAGGCACTTTATAACATCCGCATCGCCGACGTTTCTCCAATACTGATAAAAATCGTACGGAGAGGTCTTTTCGGGATCGAGCCAGATAGCGTTGCCCGCGGTCTTCCCCATTTTTTTACCCTGAGAGTCCGTAAGCAGAGTTATCGTCATGGCATGGGCGTCCTTGCCAAGCTTACGGCGGATAAGCTCCGTGCCGCCGAGCATATTTGACCACTGGTCATCACCACCGAACTCCATATTGCAGCCGTAATTCTTATACAGATAATAAAAGTCGTAGCTCTGCATTATCATGTAGTTAAATTCAAGGAAGCTGAGCCCCTTTTCCATACGCTGTTTATAGCATTCCGCGCGCAGCATATTATTGACAGAAAAGCATGCACCGACTTCACGCAGAAGGTCTACGTAATTGAGCTTGAGCAGCCAGTCGGCGTTGTTTATCATACGCGCCTTTCCCTCACCGAATTCGATGAAGCGCTCCATCTGTCGCTTGAAACATTCCGCGTTATGATCGATGTCTTCCTTCGTGAGCATTTTTCGCATATCGGTACGACCGGACGGGTCACCTATCATTGTGGTGCCGCCGCCGATAAGAGCTATCGGCTTATTGCCGGCCTGCTGAAGTCTTTTCATAAGCGTAAGCGCCATAAAGTGTCCGGCGGTAAGACTGTCCGCGGTGCAGTCAAAGCCTATATAGAAGGTCGCTTTGCCTTCGTTTACCATTTTTCTGATTTCTTCGTCATTCGTGACCTGAGCGATCAAACCGCGTCGCTCAAGATCTTCGTAAATCCCCATTTCTATATCTCCTTAAATGATTATTTTGAGTTGTTTTCAAGCATTTCCGAAGCTGTTCTGAGCAATGTTTCGGTAACGCTTTCGCCCCCCATGATACGGGCGAGTTCCTTTGTCCTGCCGGCTTTATCAAGTTTTTCAAGGCGCGTGTATGTATTTGCAGAATCATTTTCTTTTATTATTTTGAAATGCTCGTCGGCATAAGACGCTATCTGCGGCAGGTGTGTAACGACTATGACCTGAGCCGATTTCGACATCTGGCGGAGTTTTATTGCAATTTTCTGTGCCGCGCTGCCGCTGACGCCTGTGTCTATTTCATCAAAAATAAGAGTCTGCACGTCGTTTTGATTCAATATGTTCTTGACCGCAAGCATTATTCTCGAAAGTTCGCCGCCTGAAGCTATTTTGCTTAACGGACGGGGTTCTTGTCCGACATTTGCGGAAATAAGAAACTCCACATCATCTGCCCCTGTCGCATCAAGTTCTTTTTTGCGTATCGAAACTTCAAAAACCACCTTCGGCATATCGAGAAACGACAGTTCTTCACATATTCTCTTCGCGAGGTCTTTCGCCGCTGCTGTACGGACGGCGGTAAGCGTCGCCGCCTTAGCATCGAGTTCAGCCTTGCAGACTGAATATTCGGCATTGAGTTTTTCAAGCTTTTCACCCGAAAACTCCATCTCATCAAGCTCTTTACGGGCTTTTTCGAGGTAATCGAGCATTTGTTCGATCGTGCTGCCGTATTTGCGTTTGAATTTGTAAATAATATCAAGTCGCTGCTCGATGTCGTCGAGCTCTTTGAGGCTGTAATCCGATCCGTCGCGATAGTCAAATATTTCGGAAACGGAATCTTCGAGCGCGGAATACGCTGTGTCAAGTTTTTCGGCTATCGGCACAAGTGCCTCGTCGTAACGTTCTACGGAAGATATTTCCCGCACCGCGTCAGAAAGCATGTCCCGAATATTTGTTTCACCTTCTGAAAGCAATTCACATACTCGATTTATGCCGTCAATTATCTTTTCTTTGTTGACAAGGACGGATTTCCTTTTTTCGAGTTCTTCCTCCTCACCCTGACGCAGATCCGCATCTTCAAGTTCTTTTATCTGATATTTCAGAAGGTCTGTCCGAGCTTCCTTTTCACGGTCATCGACAGACAATGCTTTTATGCGCTTCCTTATATCTTCCGCCTTTATGTACGCGTCCACATACTCCTCGCGCTGCGATATGTCCCCGGCGAAAGAGTCAAGCATCGGCAAATGCTTTGCGGGATCAAGCAATGTTATATTATCGTGCTGGCCGTGTATATTTATTAGGCTAGCGCCTATATCTCTGAGGATCGACGATGTGACCTGTCGGCCGTTTATACGCGCAGAGCTTCTTCCGTCGGCTGTTATATCGCGGGAAACGAGAATTATGTCATCGTCCGCTTCTATGCCGATTTCTGCCAGTTTTTGGCGGATAAAAAACGAATTATCGAAGGCGGCACCGACAAAAGCCTTGTCGCAGCCTGTACGTACGATATCACGGGAAGTTCTCGAGCCCAAAAGCATACCTATTGAATCTATCAGAATACTTTTGCCCGCGCCTGTCTCTCCCGTAAGAGCTGTAAGTCCGCTGTCAAAAGAGACGTCAAGCGTTTCTATTACAGCGATGTTTTCAATGTGAAGTTCGCGTAACATGAAAGCCTCCGAATCAATTCAGATCAAAGCATTTCTCTGCCGAGGATATTATGCATACGTGCGGATATGCAGTATGCCCCCTCATCATCGTATGCCGCAACGAAAACCGTATCATCCCCTGCGATAGTCCCTGCAACTTCAATATCATCAAGAGAGTCTATAGCCGCGCATGTAGCTGACGCTGTGCCCGGAAAGCATTTGAGGATTACGAGATTTTGCGCAATCGTTATTTTTATAACGCTGTCTTTCATCAGGTTCTGCAATTTCGTAGAAATACCCGGAGCTTCAGCGCCGGGTGCCGAGGCCTGCGAATAACGGTATCTGTTCGATTCATTGAGAACTTTAACCAGATGCAGCTCCTTGATATCCCTTGAGACCGTCGCCTGAGTCGTTCTGAAACCTTCACGCATGAGATATCCGGTAAGATCCTCCTGGGTTTCGATGTCATACATTTCGATGATCTGCAGGATCTTCTCCTGACGTTTTTCCTTGAGTTTCATAGCGTTCCCCTGTTTTTATTTTATCTTCCGTGAAAGGACGTCGTAAAAAGAATCGGGTTTAAGGCGGATTATGCCCTGTGAATGCTTTGATTTTGTGATATATATCTTCTGATGCATTCCGAGATGATAATTTTTCAGACCGTCTATGGTTATATACGCGTTGCCGGCGCATATATCTTCGCAGTTAACATTGACCGACAGACGGGAATCGGCTCTGAAAAGTATAGAGCGCGAGTTAAAAGAATGTGAACATATCGGAGTCGCGATTATCGTATCGAGCCCGGGATCGACTATCGGCCCTCCAGCGGATAATGAATATGCGGTCGAACCTGTGGGAGTCGCAAAAATTATTCCGTCGGCGCGGTATGACGCCATGGGTTTATCCTTGAAAAGGACCTCAAATCCGAGCATTGTGGAAACGACACCGTGAGAAATAGTCACCTCGTTGAGAGCGTTTTCGTCGAAAAGAGTCTCGTTGTACTCATTTTTGACTTTGACATTGAGCATCATTCTCTTTTCTGTCTCATATCCGTCGTCCGAAGACAACAGGTCAAGCAGATCTATCTCCGACACCTCGATCGAAGACATATATCCGACTGTTCCGACATTTACGCCGAGGATCGGTTTTTTCGCCCTGTATGCAAACTGAGACGCATGGAGTATCGTTCCGTCGCCGCCGACAACGATGACGATATCGCAGTCGTTTATCATAGAAAGGACGGCATGACCGTAAAGAGAGCACGCATCTTTCGACGGGTTCAGGACTTTTATACCGAGTTTTCTGAGTTTACGGATTATTTTCCCTGTGACGACGAGGTCTCTGTCTCTTTCGGCGTTTGCCGCGACAAGAACTTTCATAAATCAAACCTCCGAGGTTTCGGTCCGGGCTTTTTCAACGATGTTTCCTACATTGAACGCGACGGCGTTTTCGCTGTGATAGTTGCTCAGCCAGAAAAGATACTCTATATTTCCGTCACCGCCGCGTATCGGAGACCAATCAAGCCCGTTTATGACAAGCCCGGCGTTTGACGCAAACGAAATAAAACTGTTGAGCAGCGATATATGTACTTTTTTGTTGCTTATCCTCTTACCTTGGAATTTACCCGCTTCAAACTGCGGTTTGAAAAGACAGATAATATCGGCTTTTTCGGAACAGAGGGATATAAGCGAGTGTAGAATTATTTTTACAGACGTAAACGAGACGTCTACTGTAATCAGCGGAGATTTTACGTCGTTCGTTTTCGCAAAGGTATTGACGTTCATTCCCTCACAGTTCACTACACGGGGATTTTCCGCTATTGTTTTGTCAAGTTGTCCGTGCCCCACGTCTACCGAGTACACCTTTGCAGCACCCTTTTGCAGAAGACAGTCGGTAAATCCTCCCGTCGACGCGCCGACATCTATACATATCTTTCCCATTGCATCGACATCGAAGACATTCAGAGCCTTTTCAAGCTTCAACCCGCCGCGGCCGACATACTTCATATTCGTAGTCAGGGTGACGATATCTGATGGTTTTATTTCGAACGCGGGTTTGGAACAGACCGATCCGTTAACACTGACAGCTCCGGCATGAATAAGGTCCTGGGCAAGTTTGCGGCTTCTGAGTTTGAATTGTCCGACCATGTACAGATCAAGTCTCATGATTGTTTTTTATCCCTGACGAACACAGAGCAGACGCGGCTGACTGTGTAAATTATATTATTATTGTACTTTATGGCAATGTTTTTTCCGAGAGCCTTGCCGCCTATTGTAAGGGCAGAAGTTACCGATGTTGCGGCGACGGTTATCAATGTGATATCGGACAGGCCTAAATCCGAGGCGATCCCGGAAGCGATGACAACGCACATTGAGCCGCTTATTATACCGCAGATATCGCCTATGACATCGTTGCAGAAATTCGAGACCGATGCCGCGTGCGAAACAAAATACAACGCGAGTTTTGCGCCCTTCAGTTTGCGGGAAGCCATTGAATTGAGAACCTTTTCGCTTGCGGTCGTGACCGCTGTACCCATGATATCAAAAAGTATACCAAATAATATGACGATAAGCAGCATTACTGTCGCCATTATATAATTCACGCCTTCGAGAATGCTTTCGGAGGAATATGACAGAATAAACGATGTTATCAGTGAAATTAAAACTATTCTCCCCGCCCATTTGAAATCAAACAGGGAGTTTTTCTTTGTCTCTTTCTTTTTTGTCTGGGAAGTCTGTCTGGGACGTCCTCCCGGTTCACCTGAATCGGTATCCATAATAGGTCCTTTCGTGTATATTCGTGTATATTCGTGTATATAAGTAAAAAAGAATAAATGATGACAACGCATGAAGTAAATCTTACGTCTTAGGTCAAGTAGGTTTCCCCGCGGATTACCTGATGTCGCCAAGCAGGCCGTTTCCGATTAAAATCCGAGAAGCCGCGTCGCCGCAAGCTTGACTTGATTACCACTCAGTACGTACTGCAATCCGTCATGCGCAGAGCAGATCTCTGCCTAGAGGTTTTCCCTGACTGTGTCGAGTAAATCTTAGTCTCTTTTGCAGATACGGTTTCAAAGCGCAAAGATCGGGCCGCACGGCGCCGTACATGCCCACATCCGACCGCTGTCCGCCGCACCCACTCAAGACAGGCTACACTGCATACAGCACCGATTTATCGTTTACACGAGAAATTTGCTGAATCAAGAACCGCCTTGCAGGTTTCACCCTGTTCCGTGACAAGCAAATATATCACGCAAACAGGTCTCCACGAACGACGGGACAGTAACCATATGCCATTATGGAAGCCCGGCGTTCTACCTTCCAGCCCCCACCCCGCACTGGGCGTACGAGGCAAGCACAAGAAGTTTCATCGATGTGCCCTTCGGTGGATTTTTAGCCCCACCCTGGTATTTACCGATACAGACTAGGATACAGTGTCATCATTTATTCATTATAACATATTTTTTGTATATTTGCAAGTGAATATAGTGGATAAAATGAATATTGTCATAGTTTTTTAGACAATATTTAACTTATTTGCGTTATTTTACTCTTGCGCAAAGCTTATCCGCAAGCCAGCAAAGGAATCCGGTATCCGCATCTTTCGGAAGCGCACTCTTCGCACTCTCGGTAAGCATATGTACGCGTTGCTGCGCCTTTTCGACACCGAGAAGATTTACATATGTGGTCTTCTGGCTGCTTTCATCCTTGCCGGGAGTTTTTCCGAGCTCATTCTTCGATCCTATAACGTCTAAGATGTCATCGCGTATCTGGAACGCCATGCCGAGATCTTCGGCATAAGTCTGAGCTGCTTTTTCCGCATCGGGGTCCGCATCCGCCGCAGCACATCCGAGAAGTGCCGCCGCTTTGAGGAGAGCCGCCGTTTTGAGTTTATATATACGCTCGACTTCTGCTTCCGAAAGTCCGGGACGGTTCTCCATATCGAGTACCTGGCCGGAAATTATTCCTTTAAGACCTGATGCGTTTATGAGTATTTCTATGGCATTGATCACCTGTCTGTTGGAAATGCCGAGTTCTCCCGCGCTGTTCGCAACACCGATAGCCTCACCGAAAAGTGCCACGCCCGCCATAAGCGCGATATCTTCACCGAAAACAATATGATTTGACGGTTTACCGCGACGCATGGTATCGTTATCCATGCAAGGCATATCGTCATAAATAAGCGAATATGTGTGGATCATCTCTATTGCACACGCAAACGGAAGAGCCAATTTGACATCTCCGCCGAAAAGCTCACAGAACGCAAGACAAATAACGGGTCTTATTCTTTTGCCGCCTGCAAAAAGGCTGTAACGCATAGCCTTCACTGTCGGATCGTCTTTTTCGGGCATATACTTCTCGAGAGCCTCATTGACCATGTCTGTGAGCATGTTAAGTTTCTGTTCGTAATTCTCAGTCATCACTTTCACCAGCGCTTGCGCTGTCCTCCTCTTTAATAACAGTTATTTTCTGCTGAATTTTACTCAGTTTTTTATTACAGAATTCCGAAAGTTTAACGCCTTCCTCGTATAGCGCGACAGCATCGTCAAGATCGGAGTCCCCTTTGGCGAGAATGTCGGCTATCTGCTCAAGCCTTGAAACAGCCTGCTCAAATGTCATTTCCTGTTTTTTCTGCGACACAATCAATCACACCGTCCTTCATTCTGATTTTCAAAGCGTCCCCTTTAGAAATATCGTTGACGGAACGCACGGTTTTACCGCTTTTGTAAACTACCGAATATCCTCTCAGCAAAACGGACATTGGGTTCATGCTTTCTATTCGTCCGGCCTGGAAAACAAACGAATTTTTCTTACCGTCAAAGAATATTTTCGCGGAAGTGCTGAGTCTTTCGCTTAAGGCCGACAGCATTGACGATTTCATATTGATATAATTATTGACATCAAGTCTTTTAACGGTATTTTCGAGATTTTTCCGCGCAAACATGATTTTTCGCTCTGCAGAACTCTCTATTCCCGAAAAAACGCTGTTTATATATGCCGAAAATTGGAGACGGTCGGGGCAAACGAGTTCCGCGGCCGCGGATGGTGTAGGCGCCCGTCTGTCTGCGACAAAATCAAGTATCGTGAAATCCGTCTCATGACCTATTGCGCTCACAACAGGTATACCGGACGCGTAAACATCTCTCGCGAGAGCTTCGTCGTTGAACGCGGCAAGATCCTCGTAAGAACCGCCGCCCCTTGCTATAATAACGACGTCTGCATTTTTTTCCTTATTGAAAAACGCCAGCGCTTTACGCACAGACGCCGCAGCCGTGTCACCCTGCACCGTACACGGATAAATCTTTATATCCGCCATTGGGAAGCGTCTTGAAGAAATATTCAGTATATCCTGAAGCGCAGCGCCCGTGGGTGACGTTATAACGCCTATCGATTCGGGGAACTGCGGCAGAGACTTTTTATGCTCATCATCAAAAAGTCCTTCTTTCGCAAGATCATCCTTCAATTTCAGAAACGCCATGTAGACGGAGCCGAGTCCGTCAGGCGCTATGTCTTCCGCATAAAGCTGGTACTGTCCGTCGCGCGGAAAGACTGTCACACGCCCGCGGACGGTAACACTCATACCGTCTTTCGGAACAAATCTGAGCTTAAAAGCGTTGTCTCTGAACATAACGCATTTTACGGCGGAATTTTCATCTTTAAGCGTAAAATAGGCATGTCCGCTTTTCATATGCACGGTAAAATTCGATATCTCGCCGCGCACATAGACCATGCGAAGGTTCGGATCCGCATCAAAGACGGATTTGACGTAAGTATTCAGTTGTGAAACCGAAAGTGCTTTACTGTTCATACGACCCTCTATACGCAAGATACGCTATTCCGACGGCGTTGTCGGAAGAGAGATCCGCCGAAGCGAAAAACACATTGTCCGTTCCACATCCGTCAATCACGGCGCGGCGGACTATCATATCTGACATAACGCCTCCGACGCAGAGCACGGGAAGACGGTCCGTATTTACAGAAGATATCATCCGAGATATAACGTCCCCCACAACGTCAAGAGTATATTTTGAAACATCGGCAGCGGAAACTCCGTCGCATATCATCTTTTTGATCTTATTCTCATATCCTGAAAGACAGCAATCTCCGTCTTTGAGTTTTACTCGAGGTCTTTCGGGAGACTTGCCGTTTGCGGCGAGAGCTTCAAGTTCTTTACCGCACGGGAAATGCAGCCCGAGCATTATCCCCGTCCTGTCGACGAGCTGTCCGACGCTTATATCAAGTGTTTTTGCCGCGATGGATATACTGTCTATGTTTTCAACCAGCAAAAGTTCTGTTGTTCCGCCGGAAGCGTGGAAAGCATAAAACGGTCCGTCAAACAGCTCCGTATGTCCCGAAGACAGAATCCCCGCCGCAATATGTCCCTGCTGGTGCGAAAATTTTGTCACGGGAACGGAATAAGCCGCAGCAAGAGTTTCAGCTGCGGACTGTCCGTATAAAAAACATGGCATATATGAGCCTTCAATATTCCGTGGGCGTGTTGACACACCTATTCCTCTGATATTGAAAGACGGTGTTCCCGCGGCGGCGAAAACTTCGGCAAACTGACGCACATGTTCAAACAGGGCGTTACTCTGACGAAGTCCGCACTCCCCGTCGGGAACCGGGAGTATTTTTCTTGAATTTATGTATTTGCCGTTGACGGAATATATTCCGACAGATGTCGTATAGTTGCTTGTATCGATGCCGATATAGCAATCAGGAGAGGCTTCTGACATACGATCCGAGAACTCCGTTTACATATTTAGCGACCTCATCGGTATCATATTTTTTGACGAGATCCACCGCTTCGTTTATGGCTACAGGTACAGGAGTATCACCGCCGCGAATCTCGAACACCGCGATTCTCATTGCCGTTCTTGCTACGCGGGAAACTCGGTTTGAGGAAACCTTCTCCAGAAACGGGTCTATGCCCGCGTCTATACCGTCTATGTCCGCAAGGATCGCGTCAAGAGCCGTGTCCACGTACTCATTAGTTTCCACATTTCTGTATTCGCCGGCAAGCTGCTTTATCTGCACAAGATCGGGGGCGCCGAAAAATGTTGCTTCAAACAGAAGAAGAAATAAAGATTCTCTGGCTTCGGAACGTGTCATACTTACTGTGCTCCCTCGATTTTGGAAGGATCGACAACGCTGAGGACAACAGCGTTCACATGCAGCACGTTAAGGCCGGTCATGCTTCTGACAGAATCCGCGACGTGCTTCTGCACCGCATTTGCGACATCGGGAATCTTATATCCGAGCTTCACTTCAAGCTGTACTGTAAGATCGACACCGTCATTGAGAGTAGTGATAACTACACCCTTGATGACATGCTTGCTTGCGGGAACAGCCGCCTTTGTCGCGGGCTGGAGTTTCTGATAAACGCGCGCGACGCCTTCAGTTTCCATTGCTGCGGTCGTTACGATAGAAGCAACGACTTCTTCGGATATCTTTACGGATCCGTTCTTTTTGTCTTCCATATTATTCCCTCCGGAATTATGTATTTCATTGAAATATCGGTCATGAAATGGTTACTCGTATATATTATAGCACATTTTTTCAGTTTTGTACACTACCTATTTCGATAATTTTTATGACATCGAAGGAAAAACCTGTCTCAGACGATGTAATATCCATTATCTGCGCCGCCTGGGCGGAAGTAAGTCCGTCGCTTTCCACTACCACGGTTGCGTTATTATCGCCGAGAAAAACTATACATTCCCTGAATCCTTTCGCCTTTATCAGGTTTTCTATCTGCTGTTCTTTTTCCGAAGTCTGTACATATCCCGTTATCGCCGCCGCCGCAGTACGGCGTGATGTCTCGTCGGCATTGATGTTGTCTACAAGTTCACTCAAAACGCTCACTGCCTCGTCGCGGTTCTTTTTGCGCAAATATTTCGCATTGTCGAAATACGAGTCCGACTCCGAAGTGACATACGACGTGTTCCCCGTTACGGCAGTCCCTTCCGTAGGCTGAGCTATCACATACGGCGCGCCGCTGCTGACAAATTTCCAGTTTATGTATACCGCCGCCGTTATAACGAGCGTAAGGCCGAGAATGAGCCACTTTGTCCCCGATGACGAGCTTTCAGACATTACTTTTTCCTGCTTATTGATATCTGGCTCTCGTTTATCCCGAAAAGCGTCGCCACGGCTTCCGTTATCTGTGTTTTTACTCTTGCACTGTCCCCCTGACAGACTATAGAAATCCCTCTGACTGCGTTTGCGGAAGAAATATTTTCCGCCGGAAAAATCAAGACCTCGCATTCGCCTACACCCTCCATGTTTTCAAGAAAATTTTCAAGTTTTTCGCTCCATGTTTCCAATTCCTCCGCGGACAGCGATGACGTCTGTTTCTTTGAGCTCATGAAAAGCAGCATCATCGAGACCGCGACGGCGGCGACTATAATGAGCGAAAAATTCTTTTTCAGTTTAACCAACAAGTCCTCTGATCTCATTCTATTCTCCGTCTGTATAAAATATTTCCGTATCCTCGGGAAGAATTTCGGCAACAGACTCTGCCACGTACTTATCCACCCCGCCGAGCGTCACGCTTTTAAGAAGTGCCTCCTCACCGTCGAAACAGACTTCGGCTCTGCACACCTCGGGAGTTTGTCCGTAATTATCGCGTATGTACCTGCAAAGCTCATCGCAGAAACCTCGGCTTATCAACTCCTCCTGAGTCTGCCGTATCGTTTCATTTATTTGCTTCTCGCCGTCTGTTTTTATTTCGACGTTCGGCCCTTCGCATGATCCGACTGAGGTAACGGCAACACACAGCAATACTATGGCACAGATAAAGGACACAGACTTTTTCATCTTTCCCGCCGGAGCAAGCGCAGAAATCAGCGCACCGCCTGCAGCGACCGTAAAAAAAGAATATATAAAACCACCCATATCACACGACCTTTACCATCATGCTCACCCCTGTTACCGTCATCACCGACACCGCAAGAGCAAGCGAAAACATTATCGCGTACGCGTCTCTTACCGTTTCCATAAATCCTCGTACCGCGGTATCCTGGAAAAATCCGCATACGGTGCAGCATACCGAAAGTATCACAAGATCGCACATCACAGAGCATATCGGCGCGGCGACGGTCGCGATAACGGACACCACGCCCAACGACCCTATTGAATTTTTCATCATTGCTCCCGCGGCAAAAGCGCTGTCAAGCCCTTCACTCACCGCACCGCCGAACATCGGCACAAAGCTTCCCGCGGCGAACTTGACGACCCGACGGCCCACACTGTCGCCCGACACCGCGACAGAAGACTGCACCGACATTATCCCGCAATAGACGCAGAGCAAAAAAGCTATGCCTATTATAACGGTGTTCCTTATAAACGAGGACAGGTTTCGGATATTATGATTTCCCGTGACCGAAGACGCGACACCTATGGCAAGGTAAGTGTTTACTCCCGGCAGCAGTAGCGTGCCCGCGACAAATGTGCAGATTTCCCCCGCGAGAAGAAGTCCGGAACACCCCACCGCCGCCGTATCGGCATAACCCGCTGCGGTAAGCGACGCCGCCGCAACCGGGGCAAGAGATATAACAAAACCGTTAATTTTCTCAAACGCCGATTGCACCGACGACACGGAATCGAATATATCCCTGTAAAGCATCACTCCGGACGCCGCGATTATCACTGTCGCCACGGCTTTTACTGTGTCGGACGACGGATAGGCCTCATTGAGTGCCGAAACTATGTACATGGCTATGATCAGCGCGAACATTTTAAGAATGAATCCCTTTTTTTCCTCAAAAGCGTTTCGTATACCGGATATGAAAATATTTCCGACGGAAGAAAACGAAAGATCCGGGACGCTTCCGTTCTGATGCTCTATTTCGGCTTCAAGCGATTTCCTGTATTCCTCAATATCACTATGTGCGGCGCACGGAACGGCCAAAGCCGCGAAACAAATAAAAATAAGCACGCATATACATATCTTTTTCATAATCCTTTTTCCGTTATACCTCTTACGATATCAAGAAGCTCCCTGAGTATCGGTATCGCCGTTATGAGTATTGCAATCTTTCCCGCCAGTTCTATTTTTGACGCGATTCCGCTCTGTCCGGAGTCCCTGCACATATCCACCGAAAACTGCGTTATATACGCTATGCCGAGGCTCTTCATCACCGCCGCTATATACATGTCCGGAATGCCGGACGTCGAAAGCATCTCGTCTGCAAACGCAAAAGCCGTTCCGAGGCTGTCCAGCACTGCGAGTATCATCGCGACGGCACATGCGACAGCCGCTATCGCCGAAAATTCGGGATGATCTCTGCGCAGTATCAGGCACAGAAGTGCACCGCATATACCGATACCGCAAATACTTACTATCTGCATAATGTTCCCTATCTGCCCGAAAGTGCGAAAATGCTTTTCATAGTGTCAAAAAGCGTGCGGATTTCCCCCATGACAAGCATTATCACTATTATCAGCCCTGCTATCGTGACCATAAGTGCGTGTTCCGAGCGATCGGATTTTGTAAGCAGCTGACTAAGAAGCGAAACTATGATCCCGATAGCCGCAATCTGAAAAAGGAGATCTGTATTCATTATGTATTATCCCTTATATAAACATGACGACAGCGAACGCCCCTGCAAGTATTCCCGACCTGAGCCAGACCCCCGCCGTTTTTGAGCATTTGTCGTCAGCATCTTTCTTCTGTTGTTCAAGCTCCGCCAAGGTTTTTCCGCACAGCTCCTGCTGCAATTTTCTGTCTGTCTTTCCGAATGACACAAAGAATCTATCTATGATTCTCCAGTCCTTTTCCGTCAGCCACGAGGCTTGTATCAGTCCGTCACGGATATTGTCATATGCATTGTTCGGCTTTTCGGCAATTGCGCGAAAAAGCGCTCTGCCGGAAGCCTCAAACGCACGCAAAAGGATCTGAGAAGACTGTTCGGGAGAGTGCTTCAGCTCCAGATCTATTCGTTCAAAACCTTTAAGGAAGGCGCCCAACTCCGAACAGCGATACCTCAAGCAAGCGCTCTTATAAAGTCCCGTCAGCGAACACGCTGCGAAGAGAATTAACATCGCAATAGTCTTCATTTTCATCCATCCTTTCGGCAAGATCCAGCGTCTTGACATCGAACACCCGATGGTCGCGGATGAAAGATTTACCGATAAAAATTATCTGTTTAATCGCGCCGTTTTCCGTCAATTTGCGGATGCATTCCCTTGATTCCGCCTCTTTGACGGATCCCGCGTGTGCGGTGATTACGAAACCGCATCCGCTGTTCATAGCGTACAGGAGCTGTTCCGCCTCGTCGACAGTACCTAATTCGTCGCACAGCACAACCTGCGGCGAAAGCGTGCGTATGGCACGTATTATGCCGTCCGCCTTGCTGAACCCTGTCAGGACATCCGTCAGAAAGCCCACATTGAACCTTGCCACGCCGCCGCTCATTGCGGCTATCTCGTTACGCTCGTCAACAACGCACGCACGGACACCTTTTTGCGAGAAACATCTTGAAATATCGCGCAAAACAGTGGTCTTACCGCAGCCCGGCGCCGAAACAATGACCGTATTGACAATCCGAACGCCGTCAAATATGTATCCGAACATTTCTTCCGCGCACCCCGTCACTTCGCGGCCGATGCGGAAGACAAGGCTCGTTATGTTTTTCATCCCCGTTACGTTTTCGTCTGTAACAACCGCCGTTCCGCAAAGTCCGACTCGCATGCCCGTCTCCGTAGTTATATATCCGCTGCGGATTTGATCCTCGTATGAGTATACGGAATTTTTACATACCGCCGCGAATATCTCCGGCATCTCACCAGGATATATGCTCACGGCCTTTTCTCTCGTAACGAATCTCCCTGCAACATCGATATATTTCACTCCGTCCGGGAACACAAGCGCCGCAGGGGCGGACGATGCGATACGGATCTCTTTTAATCCGTCCAGACTTTTTCCCGCTTTTCGCAGAGCCGCCGACAGCTTTCGCGGCAGGAATTCTTCGACTTCAGAAAGCATGAACAAGCCCCCTTTGTAACAATGTATTGGGGGGCTTGTCAAAATATTACTCTTTATTTTTTCCTGGATCTGAACAGAAGCGCCGCGAAATATCCGAAAACAATAGCCGCGGCTATGCCGCCCGCTGTTCCCGTAAGACCGCCTGTGAATACTCCGAGGAAACCTTTTTCTTCTATCGCCTTAGCCGTTGCTTTGGCAAGTGAATGTCCGAACCCCGTCAACGGGACGCTTGCGCCCGCTCCCGCGAAATCGGCAATATACTGATACACGCCTATCGCGGAAAGAAATACGCCCGCGACGACATACCCGACAAGGATCCTTGCGGGGGTGAGCTTTGTCTTTTCTATCAGTATCTGTCCCACAAGGCAGAACGCGCCGCCTATGACAAAAGACCAAAGATAACTCATACAGCACCTCCGACGAGATTTATAAGATGGGCTATTCCCGGAATACTTTCGCCCTGCATATTCATCGTGGGGCTCATTAAAGCTCCGGTAGTGATGAAAAGAACGTTTTTGTACGTCCCCTTCTCCATTTCAGGCAATATATATCCTGTAAGGACACTCGCAGAGCAGCCGCAGCCCGACCCTCCGGAATGAACGTCCTGTGTCTCGATGTTGTATATCATCAGGCCGCAGTCGTTGTAATTAGTGCCGAGCTGCGTGCCGTCTTCCATCATGAGTTCTCTGAGCAGTTCCGAGCCGACCGCGCCGAGGTCCCCCGTGACTATGAGATCGTAGTCGTCGGGCTTTGTACCTGTGTCCGTAAGAAATTTTCTCAGGGTCAGCGCCGCCGCCGGAGCCATTGCAGCACCCATATTTGAAATATCCGTTATTCCCATATCGCAGATAGTGCCGGGACAGCATTGCTTTACCGATACGTTTCCGACGCTTGCGTCAAGCAGTACGCAGCCCGCGCCCGTAACAGTCCATTGAGCCGCCGGCGGACGCTGTGATCCGTATTCGAGCGGATATCGGAACTGCCTTTCCGCAGAACAGAAATGTGAACTTGTCATCGCAAGTGCGCGCTCCGCGAAGCCTCCGTCTATGGTCATTGATGATAATATCATCGATTCAGCCATTGTCGAGCAAGCGCCATAGAGCCCAAAAAACTGCACATCAAGATCACGAACGCTATAGTTCGAACCAGTGCACTGATTGAGTAGATCGCCCGCAAAGACAAAGTCAATATCTTGTTCGGAAAGTCCTTGCTTTTGAATAACACGGCCGAGTACCTCCTTTTGCATAAATGTTTCGGCTTGTTCGAATGAAGCCTGCCCGAAGTATTCGTCATCGGAATAATACTTAAAGTATTCTCCGAGCGGTCCTTCCTTTTCTTTCTGACCGACAGTAACCTCATAATCTCTGATTTTCACAGGGGATGAAAAAACATATGTTCCCGTACCGATTTTTTTCGTCATATCAACCTCGTAAACACATAGTAGATCAATCCGTAAATAAATGCCGCGACAGTACCGTAAACGATTACGGACCCCGCTATTGAGAAAAGCTTCGGCCCTATGCCGAGGATCACGCCTTCGGTCTTGAACTCGACCGCGGGAGATACCATCGCGTTTGCAAATCCGGTTATGGGAACAAGAGTACCCGCGCCGGCGACTTTTCCGAGCTCGTCAAACCAGCCTATGCCCGTAAAAAGAGCAGTCAGAAAAACGAGCGTGATTGACACGAATGTTCCAGCGGTTTCTTCAGGCAGATTGCATGCCTTTGTGTAAATATCGAAAAACGCTTGCCCGAGCATACATATTCCGCCGCCGATAACATACGCGAGAATGCAGTCTTTCAGCATTGGGGAATTTTTTGTTTTCTTATCAACAAGAGTCTGATAGTCTTCTGCTTTCATACCAATACCACCTTTTAACTGATATCGGTTGTATTATTTCTTGAAAAACCTTAAATATACAAAAATACCGCGGAAATAAAACCGCGGTATCCGTATATACATTTTAATTATTTCGCTGTTGCAACGTACATCATCCAGCCTTTGTTTTCTTTGCTGTCTATAATTTTGAAATTGTTTTTTTCAAGCGCTGCTACGACTTCAGGTGCACGCTCGGTGATTATTCCCGAAACTATGAAATAGCCGTTTTCTTCGATATATTTTCCGATAATGCCGCTGAGCATTATTATTATGTCCGCGACTATGTTCGCAGTGACAACATTGAACTTTTTGCTCCCGACAGGCGGCTCTTCTTCGAGAATATTGCATTTATAAGCGTAATATGCACCATTAAAAGTATTGAGTGCCGCGTTACGTTTGGAGACTTCGACTGCTATACTGTCAACGTCAAGCCCCGTCGCCTCTTTCGCGCCCATGAGCAATGCGGATATCGACAGTATGCCGCTTCCGCAGCCGACGTCAAGCACCGTGTCATCAGCCTTCACATATTTCTGCACCGCTTCGATACAGCTGCTTGTCGTTTCGTGCGAGCCTGTACCGAAAGCCATTCCGGGGTCGATAACAAGCGGGATCTCTCCTTCTTTCGCGTCGTATTTTTCCCATTCGGGAACGACAACGATATGTTTGCCGACCTTGAAAGGCTTATAGAACTTTTTCCATGATGTCGCGTATTCATCCTCGTCGATCTGGGAAAGGCTTATTTCATATTCAATGCCGACGTCTGTATATCTTTCTTTGAGATATTCTGTAGCCTCGGCAAGATTGATATCCCGGCTCAGGTAAACGTGGAGCGTCGCGCGGGTACGGTCCTTATTGAGCAGGTCGTCGTCGATTATTCCGACACTCTTTACAAGCTGACAGTCCATCATATCCGAATAATCTTCAAGATACAGTCCGCCGACGTCAAGCATGCTTGCAATATTGCATGCCGCTTCTCCGTCGGAAGATTTTATTTTAATAAGGACCTCATTATATTTCATTTCTTTTTACCTTTTATCACAATATTTTTTCTGCATATATCATTAAGCCCACAATGCTCACAGTCGGGATTCGGAGCTTTGCAGACCTTTCTGCCGTGCCATACTATGGCGTGACAAAAATCAAGGCTTGTCTGCGCGGGGATCACTTTACGCAGGAGCATTTCTATCTTTTTCGGGTCTTTTTCCTCGCAAAAACCTATTCTGTTTGCAAGTCTTATGCAATGAGTGTCAACTATGACGACACCGGGACAGCCGTAAATTTCGCCCAAAAGCAGATTTGCTATTTTCCGTCCGACCCCCGGAAGCTGAAGCATTCCATCCATAGTGTCGGGTATCGCGCCGAGAGCGACAACCTGCTTTGCGGCGGCGATAATGTCGTGAGTTTTGGTTTTATACAGTCCGCATGAAAATATTATCCGTTCCACCTCTTCGGGAAGAGCTGCCGCCAGTTCTTTCTCCGTAGGATAAACCTCAAAAAGCTTTTCGGTTACCTCGTTGACACGTATATCGGTGCATTGCGCGGAAAGCCGTGCCGCCACAAGGAGCTGGAACGGCGAAGAATACTCCAGCGCACAGCGGCGGTCCGGATACATCTGCAAAAGTCGGTCGTGGACCTGCAGGGCCTCATTTTTTGTCAGTTTTTTCATTTTTTATCTTATCCCAATATGCGGCTGCCGCCTGTTCGGTCTTATTATTTCCGTATTCGTAATAAACATCATTTTTGATGCTATCAGGTAAATATTGCTGTTTTACCCAACTGTTGGGAAAACTGTGTGGGTATTTGTATTCCAGCCCCCTGCCCATTTTCGCCGCACCGCTGTAATGCGTATCTTTGAGATGCGCGGGTATGTCTCCGCATTCGCCCGAACGTACTTTTTCAAGAGCCGCATCTATGGCGCAGATCCCCGAATTTGACTTGGGAGCTGTCGCAAGGAGTATCACAGCCTCCGCCAGCGGAATACGAGCTTCAGGAAACCCAAGCTGCAGCGCAGAATCCACGCACGCTTTTGTTATTGATATCGCCTGCGGGAATGCAAGGCCTATATCCTCGGACGCGATAACAAGAAGTCTGCGGCAGATCGATGCCATATCACCGCCCTCGATAAGACGCGCAAGATAATGTATCGATGCATCGGGGTCGGAGCCGCGTATCGACTTCTGAAACGCGGAAAGAATATCATAATGCGCGTCACCGTCGCGGTCATAGCGCATATTGCTCTTCTGAGAAAGCATTTTCGCCGCTTCAAGCGAGACCTCGACAACCTGCTGTCCGGGACGTGACGCCGTGAGCAGCTCCACGGTATTGAGAGACTTTCTTACATCCCCGCCGCAGCTTGCCGCTATGTATTCAATGACGCCGTCCTCGATCTTCAGCCGTATTTCGGAGTCTGCCGCGACTCGGTCAAATCCCCTCTTTACCGCTTTCTCCACATCCTTTGAAGGCACAGGCTTGAACTCAAAAACAGTACAGCGGCTGAGTATTGCGTTATAAATATAAAAATACGGATTTTCAGTCGTTGAGGCTATCAATGTGATTTTTCCGCTCTCGATGAATTCGAGCAGAAGCTGCTGTTGCTTTTTATTAAAATACTGTATCTCGTCAAGATACAGTATAACGCCGTTTTCGCCCGTAAGCCCGTCAAGCTGCGATATTATCTCCTTGATATCGCCGGAAGAGGCTGTGGTGGCGTTGAGTTTATATAAAGTTTTCTGTGTTTTTCCCGCAATGATATAGGCAAGAGTCGTCTTGCCTATACCGGATGAGCCGTAAAATATCATATTCGGAATATTGCCGCTGTCGATTATTCTGCGCAACGGTCTGTCTTTTGCGACAAGATGCTGCTGACCGACAAAATCGTCGAGCGATGACGGGCGCATGCGCGCCGCCAATGGTTCGTATGTGGCCATATGATATTCCTCTTCTGCGGAAACCGCAAATCAGTCTATATTCTGATAAATGGGATGTTTCATGCAAAGTTCGGCGACTGCCGCTCGGATCTCATCTGCTTTCTCAAAATGAGCCGCGGTCTGATAGATGCAATCCGCAACGACGCGCATATCGTCCTCGTTGAAACCTCTGGATGTGACTGCGGGCGTACCGAGTCTTACACCGCTGGTGATGAAAGGCGTCTGAGGATCGTTGGGAATAGCGTTCTTGTTCGCTGTTATACGCACCTCGTCAAGCTTCTTCTCGAGCTCCTTACCCGTTATATTGAACTTTCTCAGGTCAACAAGCATAAGGTGGTTGTCTGTACCGCCGGAAACAAGGTCAAAGCCTTTTGCCATGAGTTCATCGGCAAGGACTGCCGCATTTTTAACAATCTGAGTCTGGTATTCCTTGAATTCGGGTTTGAGAGCCTCTCCGAGCGCGACAGCTTTTGCCGCAATGACGTGCATCAAAGGGCCGCCCTGAGTACCGGGGAAAATTGACTTATCTATTGCTTTGGCGTATTCTTCCTTGCAAAGAATCATACCGCCTCTCGGGCCGCGGAGAGTCTTATGGGTGGTCGTTGTGACGATATCTGCGTAAGGAACAGGCGACGGATGAAGACCTGCCGCAACAAGTCCCGCAATATGAGCCATATCGACCATAAGCAGTGCACCGACGGAATGAGCGATATCTGCAAATTTCTTGAAGTCGATAGTTCTGGGATATGCACTTGCACCTGCGACGATAATCTTAGGTTTATTCTGTTTTGCAAGAGCTTCGACCTGATCGTAATCTATTCTGTGGGTGACATCATCGACGCCGTAAGGCACGATATTGAAATAAGAGCCGGAAATATTTACCGGAGAACCGTGAGTAAGATGTCCGCCGTGAGCGAGATTCATACCCATAATGGTATCGCCGGGTTTAAGAAACGCGAAATACACCGCGGTGTTCGCCTGCGCGCCGCTGTGAGGCTGGACGTTTGCGTGTTCCGCGCCGAAAAGCTGTTTTGCTCTGTCTCTTGCGATATCTTCAACGACGTCCACGCACTCGCATCCGCCGTAATATCTTTTACCCGGATATCCTTCCGCGTACTTATTGGTAAGGATCGTCCCCATTGCCGCCATGACGGTCTCGGAAACAATGTTTTCGGATGCAATAAGCTCAATATTTCTGCACTGGCGGTCATATTCCGCTTTTATCGCATTTCCGACTTCAGGATCGAACTTTGTTACATAATCAATATTTCTCATCGGCTTTCCCCCTTGAAACGAGTCTATAATTTATATATTCATATAATACATATTATATCAATATTCATGTGATTTGTAAAGCGATTTCCGGTATATTTCGATTTTTTTTGAATAATATATTTCAATTGTAGCAAAAATGTCTTTTCCCGTCAAAAAGAAAAACAGAGGTGCAAGCACCTCTGTCGTTTTTACTGTAATACCTCTGAAATTTCAGACTTCTTCGTCTCCTCAGCTTTCGCTACGGGCTTACGTATCACCTTTATAACAATAACAAGGATGAAAAGCGCCGAGAACACGTCAGCAAAGCCCATAAGGATATCGAGCGAAATATTATACGGATCATTGGGAAGAATGCGCATTACGAGATCCGCAAGACGTATCCCTCCGAAGAATACGGCGGTCATACCGAATCCCACCATATATTTTCTGGCGCGGTTGCCCGCTATGATTTTAGACAGATTCATATACGCGAGAGCGGATGCCGCAAGAAAAATTATGGAATAGTCGCCGTATGCGCGTGAAAGTATCTGAGAGAGATCCGTAAATATTTCCAGAAGTCTGAGCAGGCAGAACAACGGACACGCAAGAGATATAACGATGTAAAACTTATTCTTTATGGCTTTTTTCGGAGATGAAGAGAGATGGACAAGGAAAAGTGCCGCCAAGACAGCAACGACAAACTCATATATTTCAAGATCTTTCAAAACATCGGTAAATGAGGAATACTTTTTGATGCTTACAATATTGAGAAGTATCTGCTGCATAGTCGCAGAAAGGAAAAATACCGCCGACATGAGCGAGACGAAACTTTCAATCTTGCCGAAGGATGCGAGTCTTGCTCTTACGGGTTTCGTTTCTTTCTTTACGAAAATAATAGATGACAGCAGAAAAAGAGAGGCAATAATGACATAGACATTGAATAATGTCGGAATAACGCTTCCGTTCACATAAAATCCTGTCTGAGGCTCTATCGCGAAAATTATTTCAAGGATCCTGAAAGCGAAACCGAAAATACATAGAGGCGCAAGAAGTCTCAAATAATGCTTTGCCTTCATTAACCATATCTCCTTCGACCGAAAATATAATACATAACAATTATACCTTGTTTTGGATAAAATGTCAAGTGTTAACGGCTGTATAATATTTGAATTTTCTTTGATTATCGCCGCGTATTCGTTTTTTCGCTTATATTCTCTCGGATAACGAAAAAACCTCGCTTATCGCCGTAAATAAAAAACGCCGTTGTCGTAAAATCTTCATCGGCGTTTTTGTGTTATATTTTTTAGCCGCGTCCGCATCATTTCATGTTGCAGCACACAAGGATATATCCACCTGTTTTTCTCGACTTTACGAACAACGTCAAGTCGTAACTGTCATCTGTCAATGTTTCGGCTTTCGCATTTGTTGAATGCTTGACAGCTGTGACCTTGTAGCGAAACTCTCTTCCCGACATATCCGTCACCGTCAATTCGTCGCCGATATCGGTTTGTGAGATAAAATCAAACTGCTTAGGCTCATCCACCCCACCGATTATAAGCGTTCCGTCGTAAGGATTGCCCGTATATCGGCAAGTCGCGGAGTTGACAGAAAATCTGTTCCACTCATAAAGAACCGGCAATTCGACGGAATATTCAGGAAATTCCAATATAGCGGCGTAATCGTTGCCGTTATACTCGATAACGGGCATAAGGGAGTTGCAGTGCTCTTCCTTGATCCCGGCGCTGCGGGGCGGAATAGTATCGTAAAAAAACTTTATTGCTTCGGCATTATCCGCAATACTCCGTTTATTATTCACTCTGAGAGCAATAAGGATCACGGCGGAAAGCAGCACAAGCAGCCCCCCGAGAATAGGCATATACTTTTTAATGCGCGTTTCGTATTGCTCGTTTTCCACCTCCGTAGAACCTGTTTTTCACCCGATTTTCGGCAATACATTCCATTGAAGCAGGTCTATGCATTTAATATACTGTTGCATTTTGTATTTTCCCAATACTGTCATACGCCTTTGTCTGCAGCCGCATAAAGTTGATTCCGGAAAAAGAGGCTGTTCATCCGCGAAGTTTTGCCTCAGCTATGTATTTATCCGGACACGAAATCATTTAGCGGTATGAATTACAATAAAAAAGGAATGTGGTCTGTACTCATCCGCATCATGAATAAGGGCATTTTGTTATCAGATATGCACAATACAGGCATATTATAGCACTACGGCATTTTATTTTCGATAATGCAGCTGTATCGAGTTTGGAAGTAATTATGAACTTTTTTGCATCAGACACGGTTTTGTCTTTCTCGGAATTTGCGCAGTTCTCGTAAGAAAGTAAAAAGGCACAGCCTGCGATTCCGGGCCGTGCCTTTGACGTGTTAAAAAATCAGCTGTCGGGAACGAATGCTTCGCACCGTCAACGGTCTTCTCTGAAGTAATTGATACCGCATGCAGCGGGCTGTATACCGCTCTTTTTCTTACTCATTGAAGAAATGACAAGGATTATAGCGGTTATGAGGAACGGGAGCATCTGATAGAACTCATCGGGTATTGCAGAGAGCCATGACAGGAACGGGAACGCTTCGATAAGATTCCCCTTGTATGGCTTGAGCATCATGAGCATACCGAAGAAATATGAGCCTAATATTGCTTTTAACGGGCTCCAGTTTGCAAATATAACGAGAGCCACAGAGATCCAGCCGAACCCGTTGACCCACGTCTGGTTCCAGCTCCCCCCGTTGATGACGACTGCGAGGTAATATCCGCCTATGCCGGTTATTCCGCCGCCCAGGAGAACGTTGATATACTTCATCAGCGTTACATTGACTCCGCACGCATCCGCCGCACCGGGGTTCTCGCCGATTGCGCGGGTTTTGAGTCCCGCATGTGTCTTAACAATATATGCCCAGCAAAGAACTGCGATTATCACCGAAATGTACACAAGGATGTTATGTGCAAAGAATATGTCACCTATTATCGGGATATCTTTAAGAAACGGGATACCGGTGTTTCCTGCCGCGGTGTTGAGCGCGGGGCTTGCCTGAATCTTCGGGAATTTATCGGAAGATGAAAGCGTAAGGCCCACGAATTTATAAAGACCGAGTCCGAATGTCGTAAGCGCGAGACCTGAAACGTTCTGATTTGCCTGAAGAGTTATTGTCAGTATTGCGTAAACGAGCGCCGCAGCTGCCGCCGCAAGGAATGATACGAGTATGCCGACCCAGATATTATCCGTCGACGCGGCGGAAAGATATCCGAATATCGCACCGATAGCCATCATACCTTCAACACCGAGGTTGAGGTGACCGCTCTTCTCCGAAATTATTTCGCCCGTAGTACCGAGGAGCAGCGGAGTGCCGTAACGTATGGAGGCGAACAAGAAAGCTATTATTGCATCCATTATTTTATGCCCTCCATTTCAACCTTCTTCGTCTTCTTTTTCGCAACATTCTTATTGGGATCGTCCGTTGCCGTTGCGCGGGTTATTCTGTATCTGATAAAGAAATCTGCCGCAAGGACGGTAAACAGAATGACCCCTTCAAGAATCGACGACGCAGCGGATGAAACTCCCATCTTGCTGTCAACTACGCCCGAGCCTTTTTGCAGCATTGCCATAAGGAACGACGCAACGGTTATACCTACGGGTTCGAGACGTGCGATCCACGCGACGATTATAGCCGTCCATCCGACGTCACTCGTGATGCCTTCGCTGAGAGTATGAGATGTAACTGTGCCCGTGACTTTGAGCATACCGGCAAATCCGATTATCGCGGCGGAAATGAACATCGTTCTGAGAATTACCCGCTTCACGTTCATGCCGGCGTAGCGTGCGGTCGGTATACTGTCACCGACGACAGATATCTCATAGCCCTGCTTGGTCTTCTTGAGATATATCGCGACGAAAATCACGATTAATATCGCAGCTATCACGGAAAGATCAAAGACTATGGGCCCTATCCTGAGCTCATACATCCACGCATTGGGCTGGAGAGCCTTTATCTCGGGGCGCAGTACCTGTCCCGTTGTCTCGTTAAATTTTCTGTAAAAATTGGTGTTTTTGAGGTAAAGCAGAATATATGTCGCTACATAGTTGAGCATAAGGGTCATAAGCGTCTCATTGGTATTCCATTTAACCTTGCAGTACGCGGCTATAAGCCCGTACAGACCGCCGCCGAGAGCGCCTGCGACCGCCATAATTATAAGCATAATAGGACGCGGAACAGAACCTCCGAGAGCGAACGCCACGGTAGTAGCGGCAAAAGCCCCCATGATGAACTGACCGTTTGCACCGATGTTCCAGAACCTCATTTTATACGATATCGCAACACCGACAGAGGTAATGAGCAACGGAACGAATATGCGGATGAAGTTATTTATGTAAATGGGGTTTGAAAAACATCCGGAAACGAGGCAGGTGTAATACTCTATCGGGTTTTTACCCATTGACGCGACAATTATGCCGCCGACAAGCATCGCCGCAAAAACCGCAAGGACATAACACAGCACCGTCTTTGCGGTTGATATGTCGCTGCGCTTGACGATTCGGAGCGGAAATTTCAGCTTTTTATTTGCTTTTTTCGGAGCTTGTGTTTCAAATTTACGGATCACATCGGAAGTTTTTTCTTCGTGTGTCTTATCTTCGGAAGGCTCTGTTTCCGCCGCGGTATAGCTTGCCGCTTCCGCCGAGTTTGCAAGGCGTTTTGCACCCGTCATCATAAGCCCGAGATCTTCTTTGTTTGTTTCGCTTGCGTTGACTATACCAGTTACTTCGCCGTGGCAAATAACAAGTATTTTATCGCACAGTTCGAGCATAACGTCGAGATCTTCGCCTACAAAAAGCACGCCTGCGCCGCGTTTTTTCTGGTCGTTGAGAATATTGTAGATCGTATATGAAGAGTTAATGTCAAGACCTCTTACGGGATATGCCGTGACAATCACCGTCGGGTCCGACTGTATCTCTCTGCCGAGAAGAACTTTTTGTACGTTACCGCCCGAAAGACGTCTTACGGGGATTTCCGTCGAAGGAGTGACGACCCCGAGATCTTTGACGACTTTTTCGGCGAGTTTGCGTGCGGAATCCCTGTCTACAAACGGAGATTTGCCGTCGCGGTACGTTTTGAGGATCATATTGTCGGTGATGGAAAGAGATGCCGCAAGACCCATTCCCAGACGATCCTCGGGAATGAAGCTCATGCTTATACCGCAATCTATTATTTCGCGCGGTGTCTTACCGCTTATTATCTGATCCTTGTAGAGTATCTCGCCGCCGCTTATAGGGTGAAGACCCGCGATGGCGTCGCATATTTCTTTCTGTCCGCAGCCGGAGACACCTGCAACACCGAGAATTTCTCCGGAATGGACGGTAAATGAAACGTCTTTTGCGGCAAAGCTTCCGTCGTCGCGGCATATTGTAACCTTTTTCAGGTCAAGCAAAGGAGCGCCGACTTTGACCTCTGGTCTGTCAATGGAGAGAGAAACGGACTCTCCGACCATAAGCTCTGTAAGTTCATTGATGTTCGTTTTTGCAGTCTCAACGGTTCCGACGCTCTTGCCTTTACGCATAATGGTAACTCTGTCGCTTATTTCGAGAACTTCGTTGAGCTTGTGGGTAATGATGACTATCGCGCATCCTGAGTCCCTCATCCTGCGAAGGACAGAAAAAAGCTTTCTTGTTTCCTGCACAGTAAGAACTGCGGTAGGTTCGTCAAGAATAAGTATATGCGCGCCATAGCAGAGGACTTTGAGTATCTCGACCGTCTGCTTTTCGCTGACGGACATATCATAGACCATCTTTTCGGGGTCTATCTCAAAACCGAAGTCCTCGCCTATTTTTCGTATTTTTTCGTAGCGGTCTTTTGTCAGGAACGCGGAAGCGCCGTTAACGCCGAGCCAGATATTATCTGCTGCAGAGAAGTTATCGACAAGTTTGAAATGCTGGTGTATCATGCCGATACCCAGTTTTTTCGCGTCCTCGGGCGAATGTATGGTAACAGGTTCGCCGTCTATGGATATGGTACCGCTGTCGGGACTGTAAATGCCCGACAAAATATTCATCAAAGTTGTCTTACCGGATCCGTTTTCTCCGAGAAGCGCAAGAATTTCTCCGCTTCTGACGGAGAGGTCTATGGAATCGTTGGCTTTGATCGTACCGAAAGTCTTCGATATCCCTTTTAATTCAATAGCGGTATTCTGCATCTTAGCAATACTCCTTGTTCGTATACGCGAAAAGGTAAAATGAAAATGACCGGGAAGCACTTGAATGTACTTCCCGGTTGACAGTCGTCAAAATTACTTCAGAGAAACGCCTTCAACGAAGAAGTTCATCGTACCGGTGATGACGGAATCTTCAACGGAAGCGCCGCCTGCAGCAACGATAACATTACCTGCGTTGTCCATAAGAGCAGCATCGGTCTTTACGACATTGCCGCTTTCATCAAAGGACAGTTTAACACCGGAGAATACATCCCATTCGCCGTTCTTCATGAGAGCTTTTACGGCGTCGATCTTCTCCTGAGTGCCTTCCACACAGTTTTCGGAGAGAGCGGAAACGTCAACAAGACCTTCCTTCATACCGCCGTAGTAGTTGCCGAGCTTGTCCCATGTGCCGTCGAGGACAGCCTGAACAGCCGCGGTATAATATACGCCCCAGTTCCAGATGGGAGCGGTAAGATGAGCCTTGGGAGCGTCTTTGGTCATATCGGAGTTGTAGCCGCAACCGAATACGCCTGCGTTTTCAGCAGCGATCTGAGGATTAGCGGTATCGCAATGCTGAGCGATAATATCGCAGCCCATGGAGATAAGAGCTTCAGCATAAGCGGTTTCGTTAGCGGGATCGAACCAGGAGTTGAGAGTCTTTACATAAACTTCGGCATTGGGGTTCACAGACTGTACACCCAGAGCAAAAGCATTGATACCTGAAGAAGTTTCAGCAAGTTCGGTACCGAACGCAGCAACATAACCGATCTTGTTGGAAACGGTCTTGAGACCTGCGGCAATACCTGCAAGATAACGAGCCTGATAAATTCTGCCGAAATAGTTGTTGAAGTTCTTACCGTTGGACATATATCCGGTGCCGTGAGAGAAGTATACATTAGGATACTGCTCTGCCATAGACGCGGTAACTTCCATATAACCGTAGCTGGTGGTAAAGATTATATTGCATCCTTCCGCAACAAGAGCCTCTATACCTTCGGTTATAGCCTGGGTATCAGAGTCGTTGACATTGTTTTTACGGATGATCTGATCGTCACGAAGACCGATATTCTTCTGCATTTCAACTATTCCGCAGTCGTGAGTGTAGGAATAGCCGGACCCGTCAGCGGGATCTCCGATGTGAAGAACTCCTACTTTGATGTTGTCTTTCGTTACTTTGGTCGTTTCATTTGTCGTGCATGCAGCACAAGCGACAACTACCATGAGAGCAACGAGGACAAGGGCAATGATTCTTTTCATTGTTTTTCCTCCAAAAAAAATATATTAAAGTATTTGCAAACAACTTAATTAATTACGGAATGTTACGGTTCCTGTTTCCGCATTCATAGATTCCACTATCGCCAGGGACTCCAGATGTATTCCCATATCCCTTATCTGTTTACCGCCGTCCTGGAAGCCTTTTTCAATGACGATACCGGCACCGACGAGGGTCGCTCCCGCCTGTTTCACGATATCTGAAAGCCCGATAATCGCCTGTCCTCTTGCGAGGAAATCATCGATTATTAGTATTCGGTCTTCGGGATGAAGAAATTCTTTCGAAACGATGACATCATGCGTTGTGCCGTGGGTATACGATGCAACCGGGGCTGAATAGACATCCGAAGCGATATTATTCGATTTCGATTTTTTTGCGAAGACCAAAGGAACGTCGAAAGATTGCGCTGCCATACAACCGATACCTATACCTGATGCTTCTATGGTGAGGATCTTTGTAACATCGCAATCTTTAAAAAGTCTGTAAAATTCTTTGCCTATCTCGCTTATAAGGCGCATGTCCATCTGATGATTCAGAAAACTGTCCACCTTGAGAATATTTCCGGGATATACCTTGCCCTCTTTAAGTATTCGCTCTTTAAGAAGCTCCACGGGAAATACCTCCGCAAATTCTTGACAAAAATAACATATATCTCATTATACACTAAATTTCCGTCAAAAGCAAGTCAGTTAAAAATCTTGTCAAAATTTGCGGGATAGAATTGTTTCTTATTTAACCTTGTTATTTTGTGCAAGTTGAACAAATACTTCATTGTTTCGCCTTGTTTAAGGGTACCGACGGGGTCTTTCCGAAAACCGTATTGTCTGTGCACACCTGCCACACCGCGACCATTGATTCTGATATATCTGCCCTCATGGGTGGTTTTACACGAAGAGTTGTTGCGTTTATATATTCGGTTGAGGAGCCTTTGAGCCAATCGTTGAAATATATAATACTGGAACGGGTAAAGTTGTTTCCGTAAACATAAACCATACCGTCCTTTACTTCAGCGTAAGATATTTCGGGCTTAATAAGGCCTATTTCAAGGTCCGTTGCATTATACTGTCTGCCCTGGTAGGCGTATTTTTGGCCGTAAAGGATATCGTATTGTATGGTATTGAGACCTCGCTTGTAACCGGCTTTGCCGAAGCATTGAGAATGGTAATTGATCACTGTTGCCTCAGGAACAGCTACATCAACGGAGGAAAGGACCTTTGAAGAGAGTCTGTACGCCGGCAAGTCCTCATCTTCGGAATCTACGCCCGGATCGTAATTTGTCCAAATCACATATTCGGTCTTATAAATATCTCCGTATGAAAGCTCTTCGGGGACAATATCGAGAGCAGGCATATGGTCGCCGTAAAACACCATGCAGACAGGTTCGGGGTAATCCGAATATTCCGCAATGAGCGCCGCTATGAAGTCATCCATAGCTTTAAGCTGATTGACGTAGTACTCCATTTCGTAACGTCTGGGGGCTTCCGGTCCGTATAGTATTTTAACATTGCCGAAATCCCCGTCAACGGTGGGGTACTTGCCGTGAGACTGCACTGTGATCGTAAAGATAAAATCCCTCCCTTCCGTAGATTCGAGAGCGGCTCTTATCTGAGGCTGAAGCGCCGAATCCTTCACCCAACCGAGCGCGTTGTATTCGGTGTTCTGCATATATTCGACCGGAATGAACGTATCAAAACCGAGTTTTGCGTATACTGTATTCCTGTCGTAAAAAGTAGCGGTGTTGTCATGAAGAGAAAAAGACGTATATCCGAGACTGCGCAGGTCATACGCAAGGCTTTCGCACGTCTCGGTACGCAAGACCGTGATAAAAGGAGTTTCGCCCAAACCGAAATAGTCGAGACTCAACCCCGTAAGGACTTCAAATTCGGTATTGATCGTACCGCCGCCGATGGTGGAAACAGAAAGAAATCCCGACGGGCAGGTGTCTCTGAGCTTGCGGAAATTCGGTACGGGATCTTCGCTGAAAGTGACATCGTTAAAATAGTATGGGTCAAAAAACGATTCAAGCTGGATAAAAATGAAATTCGGTTTCTCCGAAGAAGACTCCGATACGGGGTCAAGGCCGCTTAATATTTCGAGAACGGTGCTTTCGTCGTAATCCGAAGGCTGGGTCACCCCCTTATCCGCTATACTCAGCGCAAAGCAGGCTGTAAAGCCGTACTTGTCATACGCTTCGATAAGGTTGTCGCAGTTTTTCTTGAGCGTTCCTGTCCTTACGGTAAAAGTGACAACGAAAGTCATCAGAAGTACGGAGACGGCAGTCGCGGGCAGGCATTTTGCCAGTGAAACTCTCGGTTTTTTCGGGAGTTTGATAAACATATACACGATAAAAGCTATCAGCGCGACAGCCCCGGAGACTATCATAATCACCTGCAAGGTCGTAAGATATGCGCCCGCAATGCTTGACGCGTGCATAAAAACCTCAATGTCTACGGCAGAAAAAGGCGTCTGACGAAACATCATAACTATAAAATTGACGATACCAAGCAAAAGCCAGAACGTGGAAAGTAAAAAGAGCGCGAACATACGCCGCTTCAAATATATGACGATTAGAAACGACGTGAGGATTATCAGGACATTACACAGAAACGGAACCGGACGCAAATAAACGAACTGAACCGCACCTATCAGAGAGCTTCTGTTGAGTATTTCAATTATAAAAGTCAGCACGATTGCAAGCGCCACGCAGTAAACGACGATATTTTCTTCAACGAAAGACGAAAGTTTCCGCATAAAGCCCTGCTTATTGTTTTTTTCCGACATGCGACTGAAAACTCCTTAGTGCGATGCTTTTTAATAAAAACATCTTGACAAAAATATAAAAATATAGTAAACTTATTATCAGCGGCCTTTATTGCCGTCTTCGAGTATTATGCGCACGGCCTTTTTCACATATTCTCCAAGACCGGGCTCACGGTCATCACAGGTAACGACGGTCGTGTTGCATTTATTGTAAGGTATCAGTATCTTCCGTGCGTCACAGCTTGCTACCGCCGCGGCCATCGCCGGAGTGACCTCTCCGAAAAGAGAGTCGGCAAGCACTATTCCCACGGGACCGATAATATAATCCGCCTTTGCGACGTTTACTTTTACGGGATTCTCACCCGTCGCACCGAATTCCGCCCCTGCTTTCATCATCGCGGCTGTCGCCGTACTGTTTGTACCGACGGCAACGACCGTGGCGTCCGGAATGAGCAAAAGTATCTGTTCAACTATCGCACGGCCGAGTTTTCCGCCCTGACCGTCTATAACAACTATACGCATTATAATTCTCCGCAAATAAATTCTCATCGGAATTATATCATAAAAAGCATTAAATGTCAAGCAATCACACCGAATGGCATAATTATAAAATATCATAAGGAGACTGTTATCATGAAAGAGAGATGGCAGATTAAAGAACCGAAAAAATGTATCTGCTGGAAGGTTAAACCCGGAGAGCCGGCACATGAAGAAGACTACGAAATGGCGGGATTTCTCATGTCCCACCCTGTCAGATACGGGATAAATGAAGACGGAAGCCTGATACTCGCATACCATCCGGTATTTCCCACCCTCCGTCTGAGGCCGAACACTACACACGCATCCTTCCAACATGAAGTATACCCCAAATTCGTTCAGCGCCTGTATGTCAACGGACACAAAGCGGTGGAAAAGCCGTATGAATTTCTAATCGACGGCACTCTCCGCGTATTCTCGAACGTTGAGGGTGAAGAGGGCGTAAAGATATTCAGACATTGCTACCCGTCAACCGACAAAAACATAGGCTTTGACAAAATAACCGTGGTCAACGACTCCGAAAAGCCCGTAAAATTCGAAGTCAGAGGCAAGGAGCACAGCACCGTTCAGACAGAGCAGGGCTGTATGGGGGTCAACGTCATTGAGATAAACACTTCTTTCCTCGGAACGAAAACTCTGAAAGCGCACACTTCTATGACCTTTGCGCTCACGCTTACGGGACATCTCGCAAGTGAAGAGATCCCCACCGAAGACATGTGGACGGCGCTTGAAGACAGATATAAAAATGTCGACCGTCTCACCACGTTTATGAACATCGACACGGGCGACGACGTTCTCGACACCCTTTTCACGTTCGCGCTCCTGCGTTCGGGCGAAAGCGTCTTCCGCACAAAGGCGGGATTGCTCCATTCCCCCGGCGGATACTCGTATTACGCCGCAGTGTGGTGCAACGACGAGGTCGAATACGCAGGCCCTCACTTCGCATACACCGGAGACTGCGAGCTCATTGACGCGTCTATGAACGCTTACAAACTCTACATGCCCTTCATGAGCGAACTGTATGAGCCCATCCCCTCCTCGATAATCGCCGAGGGCGTAGATTACTGGAACGGCGCGGGCGACCGCGGCGATGCGGCAATGTATCTTTACGGCGCATCAAGATTCGCACTCACGGTTGCCGACAGAGATGAAGCAAAGAAACTCTGGAAAGCCATCAAATGGTGCGCCGAATACTGCGAGCGCAAGAAAAACGCCGACGGCGTGATCGAATCAGACGCGGATGAGCTTGAAGGACGTTTTTCCGCGGGCAAAGCAAACCTCTGTACATCAACTCTTTGTTACAGCGGTCTTAAGACCGCCGCGGAACTCGCCGAAGAATTTGACGAGCCCGACACAGCGAAAGTTTACCGCAAGAGAGCCGACGCGCTCAGAATCGCGATTGAGAAATATTTCGGAAAAAATGTAAGAGGATTCGAAACATATCAGTACCACGAAAACAACGAGCTTCTCCGCTCCTGGATATGCATGCCCCTTTGCGTCGGCATACTCGACAGGGCTCAGGGCACAGTTGACGCTCTTCTCTCCGACAAACTCATGTCCGAAGACGGACTTCTTTCTCAGGAAGGCTGCTCGACGATCTGGGACAGATCAACCCTTTATGCTCTCAGAGGTATTTTCGCCGCAGGCTATACCGAAAAGGCGACAAAGTTCCTTCTTGAATACTCTCACAGCCGACTCCTCGGTCCCCGTGTTCCCTACCCGGTTGAAGCGTTCCCCGAGGGAAACCACCGCCATTTAAGCGGCGAAAGCGCACTCTACTGCAAAATATTCACCGAAGGCATACTTGCCATCGAGCCCGAAGGCTTCAACAGATTCTCTCTCAAGCCTACCCTTCCCGAAGGTCTCGATCACTTCAATCTCAGAAAAATCCATGCTTTCGGTGCGATATTCGACATCGAGATGAACAAGGACGGCTTCAGAGTTGTTCGCAGCAACGGAGACGTGCTCGCGCAGAGCGAATACGGTCAAAGAGTTACCGTCTGTACGCGCTGAAATGGATGTAAAAAATCTAATCATCGACAAATACACGAACAACGTAACGACTGTCGACGAAATATCCGACACTTTTCCCCAGTTCACTAAAACAGAAATCGAAGACGCGTTGGAAAATCTTCTGCGGACGAGCGGCGCTTACATGATATACAAAGACGTCATAAGTTTTGTGTATAAGACAGAGCCCGAAAAGCACATGTCTGCAATTGCATCGGACTTAAAATCACTGCTGCAGGCGCGTATTCCTCAGGCTGATGCGGTCATAATCGACACGTATCAATACGAAACCCTCTTTCCGCACAGACTCCGGTACAAATATGTGGTCGCAGAGATTTCCGCAAAATATTACGGTGAAGTATTGGCAATGCTACGGCAGAAGTGCTTTGACGTGTTTGCAGAGGAATGCCGCAAATACGCCTCGGAGCACTCCGTTACCGAAGCACCTATACTCGTCAAACGCCGCGCCAAAAGGATTGACTCTGCGGACTGTACGGAACGCGCACTTGCGTATATAATCGAAAACTTCGGGCTGTTCGATATGAGAACGCAGAAAAGAAAACTAAACCTTCTTACAGCGGCTCAAAGTTGTTACAAGATAAACTATTCGACGCTCCTCGGCTATATCGAACCCCGCAACCGCAAAGACGTCAGGCGCCTGCTTGCGCTTACTCCCGAATATATTTTTCTGATAAAACGCATGCGAACACTCTTCGACAAGCCTTATCTTGCAAATTAAGCAAAAATTACACATAGTTCAATAAAAAAGATATCCCCGAAATCTCGGGGATATCTTTTTATATACAGAAAGAGAGGTGTCACCTACATTCGTTCGGTGCTTTTTATCACTTACAGATATTTCAGTTGTCAAGCAAATAATGCAGCATTCTTTCAGGATTATCGAGAAAACATTTTGTTGTAATAAAATGCTCTGTATCTTTGTAGTTGACTTCTTTAATACCGTTCTGTGAAAATTCAAGTATTTGAGCTTCGGGGAAAGCCATAAGAATCGGCGAATGCGTTGCTATGATAAATTGAGAATTATTCTTTACAATGCGATCTATTTCTGAAATCAAAGTTAAAATCTTAACAGGAGAAAGCGCAGCTTCAGGTTCGTCTAAAATGTACAATCCGTTGCCGATGAAACTATTCCGGACAATAGCCATAAAACTTTCGCCGTGTGACTGTTTATGCAGAGAAACTCCTCCGTAAAAGTCTATTATACGGGGCGCGCCGGACGCCAATGAATCCATTTCATCTATGTTAGTTGCGACATTGTATAGACTTTCCGCGCGCAAAAAGAAACCGCCTTTCGAGTATGCTTGTTTAACGAGAGTAATATGCTTGTATAATTCCGAATGAGTATTATTTGTAGAAAATCTGAGATTTCTCGTGCCTCCCTCGGCGTTAAAACCATATGCGACCGCAATAGCTTCAAGAAAAGTTGATTTTCCCGTGCCGTTTTCTCCTACAAAAAATGTAACATCTTTGCTGAAACGCAAACTTTTTTGTTTTGCAAAAAACTTGATTACAGGCAATTCATTTAAATAGGAGCAAGCGTTCAAATCATTGTTGAATATAATTTCACTTATATATTTGCGCTTTTTATCATCCATTTTGTTACACCTTCAATCACTGTATTCATCCCAAAACGAAGCTCAATGCGGTCACTGTCTCAATCCCTTTTTCATCATTCGATCTGCCACGTGAACGTGACCGTATCATCAAGCTCGATGTTCTCAGGCTCTACTCCTATATTTACGGCACAATCCATAGCCATACATTTCGCTTCTTTTCTGTAATCTGTACGGGAATACAGATCCAATTCGCCCCAATTATAATCTATCGAGAGCAATTCGCCGAGCTTCACGCCGGAGGCCGCCGTGAGTATCTCCGCCTTTTTCTTCGCGTTGACTGACGCACTTTTGAGCAGCGCTTCACTTGCGGCCTCTTTATCCCTGACCGTAAAGCGCACCGACAGGTCAGGCGCGGCTACACACCTGCTTATCGCCGTAAGGATCTTTGAAAGCGTCACAGTATCGAAATAAAATTCCAGTTTCAGCCCCTGAATGCACGCGTAACCCGCAAAAACCTTCTTATAATTCCCGTTGCTGTCGCGAACGTTTTCATGCTCCGTGCAGACGTTGAAATTCGTAGTTTTCAGATCCTCTTTTTTATATCCCACAGACTCCAGCTCTTCCTTCAGGCGTTCAAGCATGTCCGAGGCTTTCCGCATCGACACGTCGTAATCCTTGTCAAGGCTCCTGAGCGTCATCGAAATGACTGTAAGATCCGGTTTGAGGCTTACTTTTCCCGTTCCTTTTATAGTTATAGTCCTGTTCATCAAATGTCCTCCTTTTCAGACTGAATATTTTCATATCATGCACATATAGTATCATAATACCGTTTTTTTGTCAATACGTAATGTCTGTTTATACGTTTAAGAGGCGTCCCGTCAAAAAAACGCCGCCCCGTCCGAAATCGGGCGGGGCGCTTTTCTCGATATACGTCGGCAGGCATATATTATTTCCCCTCGTTCACGAGGCGCACAGAGACCATCTTTCCCAACAAGTCAGATATCATCTGGGCACGGCGCAGCAGAGCTTGCACACGAAGCAGCATCTCATTTACGTTGATCGGTTTTATCATATAATCGTCGGTTCCGGACAGGAAACCAAGACGCATATCATCAAAAGCGTCCTTTGCCGTGATCATCAGAACAGGAGTGGTATTGCCGGCATTCCTGAGCATACTGACAAATTCATAACCATCCATTACCGGCATCATTATATCCGAAATGACCAGATCAAAATAATCGTTATCCATGGCATCCAACGCTTCTTTACCGTTGGAAACACCTTTTACAGTATAGCCGTTCTTTGTCAGAACATGCGAAAAGAGCTGTCGAAGCTCACGGTCATCTTCCGCGATTAAAATTTTCAACATTTTTCTTTCTCCTATGTTTTTATAAGACTTTTACCGAGTTTCGTCTTATAGCATTTGTTTTTGTAGACTCAGAACAGCTGTAATGCATCAGTCATAAGCATACAAACGGAAAGTACATATACAGGCGAACAACTTCAAGAAGCTCTCCCATATCTTTGCTTCCTAATTTTTGTCACGGAATTCCATATTGGCAAATATTTTCTCCATGCGCTCGTCCGGAAAACGTTCATCAATATATTGGCCAAAACAAGTAGTCGGCTCAACTCCGTTCCTTCGCTGTACCCACCGTGTCACAGAAACTACTGTCATAAAAGAGTTAAAGACGAAGAATACAACCAATACCCATGTGATGATTTTGCCTGCTAAATTAGGGATTTTCAAAATTGCTTTTGCCATAACGGGATAAATCCATTTAATCCATAAGATACCGAGGAATCCCCAAAAGATCGAATAGAGCAAACAGATGCGCCCGTTTATATTGAACGGCAGATGACTGTAGTCCCAAGACCGGGAACCAAATAGCAATTCCTGTCCGAAAGAACATATGTATTCTAACACACTTCCGACCAACATGCCACCTAAAAACGAAATTATCGGACTTCTGTTACGGAATTTATACAAACACACCGTCATTAAAACGGCCCCTGCTCCGTAAAGCAGATTGAACGGTCCGTATACCAATCCCGACCGACTTTCTATGTAACCGTTTTTTAAAAGGCACCAAAGAAGCTCCACTACAACGCCCGCAAAGCTTCCGACAAAACAGATCAGCAAAACCTTATACAGATTCAGCCCTTTTGCAAAATGATCCGTTTTATTTTCGCTCAAATCAATAGAGGCATTGGCAGGAGCCGGAATATTCAGCTTCCGCTTTTCCTGCCTTTTAATATCTTTCAAGCGTGTATTAAACTCGTCGCTTACACGGTAGATCTGAGCCAATGCCTTGGCAATGTTAGACGTTGCCCGTTTGAGCGAATCGGCATTACCGAACATTTCAACCGCGCCCGGTTCTTCCAGCATTTTGGGATACAGCTTTGTCATTTCTTTTTCTGTTGTATCGGCAATTTCCAAAAGGCGAAGGCTTTCGTTTTCAATATCAGAAACAAGTTGTGTTTCGCTTTGGGTATCGGACATCGGTTCGGTTTTATCTGACAATGTTTTTTTCATCCATATCACCGTCCTTAAATATACACATCCGTTTTTTAATATACATATTATGTTTTCTTATTATCATCCGCAACATTATCAAGATCTGAAACTCCTTTCCGTCAAATAGAACTGCGCAATATAAAAATCAATGGCATCCGCACTGATCGTTTTGCCGTATGACAAAAGCAAACCGAAAGATGGCAAACAGTTTCGATCAATGGTCGCCGCCATATAGATGTAATTTTTCGTATGACTCACATCCATGGATAATTTAGTGTGTGATAAGCATACGCTGATTTCTTCAACTGCTCTTCAACTCTACTTCAACAATTGTTGACATTAAATTAAAATGCACTTTAAAGCGATGTGAATATCCGTGTTTCCGTCATGCAGCTCAACGGCAAAGAGTTGACCGTTTCTGAAGATGATACGCCTTGCCGAACTTACATCTGTCCATTCGCGAGCCGCCCCATTATCTTTGTTGATATGCTTCCCCAATAATGTCATTTTGGAATTAATATTCGTAATTTGTAACGGGAAAGAAGATTATTAAAAACAGTTAGCTTTTTCAACAAAACCAGGCACCGATACGCTGAACGAACAGCCTGTCGGTGTCTGTTTTTTATGCGGTATGGGTTGATTATCGAATATCAGTTACCTGATAGCCCTGTTCGGCAACGGCCTGCTTCAGAACATCATCAGGAACCTCTTTTTCCAGCGTTACAACAGCAGTTCCGGTCTCGTGGCTGACCTCTGCCCCATTTACGCCGTCAATTGCTTCAAGCGCTTTCTTTACGTGCATCTCGCAATGTCCGCACATCATACCTTCAATTTTCAGAGTCTTTTTCATTGCATTTTTCTCCTTTTCGGTTTTGGTTTTCAGTTTATTCTTAATTTTGTGATCCCGTTTGGAATCGTGCATCTTAAAGAAATTTAAGCGCAATGCGTTAGTGACTACGCTGAAGCTGGACAAACTCATTGCCGCCGCAGCGAACATGGGATTTAACTGCCAGCCGAGCACACTGATAAATACGCCTGCCGCCAAAGGAATACCGATAATGTTATAGATAAACGCCCAGAACAGATTTTCGTGAATGTTTCGCAGCGTTGCGCGGCTGAGACGAATTGCCGCAGGAACATCAGACAGGCGGCTTTTCATCAGTACCACATCCGCGGCGTCGATTGCAACGTCTGCTCCTGCACCAATGGCAATGCCTATATCGGCACTTGTAAGCGCCGGAGCGTCGTTGACACCGTCACCGACCATGATGACATTGCCTTTTTTCTTAAGCTCGCGGATTACGCTTTCCTTGCCGTCGGGGAGCACACCGGCAATCACTTCATCAACACCGGCCTTCGCTCCAATCGCTTTAGCCGTGCGCTCGTTATCGCCTGTCAGCATAACTACGTGAATGCCCATATTCTGCATTTCTTTTATCGCCTGCGGACTGTCCTCTTTGATAATATCCGCAACGGCGATAATACCGCAAAGCTCACCGTCGCAGGTAAAGAACAACGGCGTTTTTCCTTCTTCCGAGAGCCGCTCGGATTGTGCCTTTATTTCATCAGGCACAGGGATTTGTTCACTGATAAATTTATAACTGCCTCCAAGCAGGACATCACCGCCAAGGGTTGCGGTAAGTCCGTTGCCCGGTAACGCTTTGAACTGCTCTACCTCACCGGCTGCCAAACCTTCCTGCTCCGCTCTTTGAGTGATTGCCCGTGCCAGCGGATGCTCGCTTTTTTTCTCCAGCGCATAAGCGATAGACAAAAGCTCCTTTTCGCTTCTGCCGCATGTCGGAATCATATCCGTAACCCTTGGTTCTCCTTGCGTTATTGTTCCGGTTTTATCAAGTGCCACAATCTGTGTTTTCCCGGTTTTTTCCAAAGAGACCGCCGTCTTAAAGAGAATACCGTTCTTTGCGCCCATTCCGTTTCCGACCATAATGGCTACAGGTGTGGCAAGACCGAGCGCACAGGGACAGCTGATCACCAATACGGATATACCCCTCGCCAAAGCAAAGCCTACTGTCTGACCGGCGATAAGCCATGCGATAACGGTTATTATTGCAATGACGATAACGGTAGGGACAAACACACCCGATACTTTGTCCGCAACCTTTGCAATCGGTGCTTTTGTTGCAGCCGCATCACTGACCATCTGTATTATCTGCGAAAGCGTGGTGTCCTCTCCGACTCTTGTCGCTTCACAGCGGATAAACCCCGACTGATTCAGCGTTCCGGCGGAAACTGCGCTTCCAACCGTTTTATCAACAGGTATACTCTCACCCGTCAGGGTGGATTCATCTACTGCGCTGTTTCCCTCTATAACGGTTCCGTCCACGGGGATATTTTCACCGGGACGCACGACAAAAATATCACCCTTTGCCACCTGTTCAATCGGAACGGTTATTTCGGCACCGTCCCTGTCGAGCGTGGCAGTCTTGGGAGCCAGCTTCATCAGCCCCTTCAGGGCGTCTGTGGTTTTTCCCTTTGAGCGCGCCTCCAGCATTTTTCCGAGGGTTATCAGCGCAAGTATCATAGCGGCGGACTCAAAGTAAAACTCGTGCATATAGGACATTACGGCAGCCGTGTTGCCCTTTACCTGCGCATCCGTCATGGCAAATAGCGCAAATGTGCTGTAACCGAAGGCAGCCGTAGCGCCTAATGCAACCAAAGCGTCCATGTTCGGCGCACGGTGCCACAAGCTCTTAAATCCGCTGATAAAAAACTTCTGATTGATAACCATGATGACGACCGTTAACAGCAGCTGCAAAAGTCCCATTGCCACATGGTTATTATCGAAGAAAGACGGCAGAGGCCAGCCCCACATCATGTGTCCCATAGAAACATACATAAGAACGATCAAAAAGCCGAGAGAGGCAATCAGCCGCTTTTTTAGCACGGGAGTTTCTCTGTCTTTCAGTGCGTCTGTGTCGGAAGATGATTGTGTATTTGGCTTTTTATTTTCTTTTTTCAGTACTGCTCCGTATCCTGCGTTGCGAACCGCCGCTATAATCTCCTCGGCATCGGCAGTTCCCTCCACGCCCATAGAATTAGTCAGCAGGCTGACCGAGCAGGAGGTTACGCCTTTCACGCCTGATACCGCTTTTTCCACTCGGGCGGTGCAGGCGGCACAGCTCATGCCGGTTACTGTATATTGCTCCATAGTTTATTTGTAACGCCTCCTTTTATTTCATCAATTTCTGCAGTGTTGCCACCAACTCGTCAATTACTTCATCCTTGCCGTCACGAATATCTTTTGCAACACAGCCCCGAATATGACTCGCTAGCAACTCTTTATTAAATGCATTGACCGCAGCGCTCACAGCGGCAGACTGGATTAAAATATCCGTACAGTAAACGTCTTTCTCCACCATGCCTCGAATCCCGCGAATTTGCCCTTCAATTCGATTCAGACGGTGAATCAGCTTTTTACGCTCTTCATCTGAACGCTCTGTTGTTTTTCCGCAGCAGCCGCATATTTCTTTATCCGACATCGTCACATCTTCCTTTCATACCCCGGTAGGGTATTCTTATTATATACCCCATAAGGGTATATGTCAATAGGAGTAGCAACAGATTTACAAATTGTTCAAATTCATCGTTTAAAATGCTAAGGACATATTCGGCCCATCACAAAGGCAACAATAAAGAACAGACCGAAAAAAAACGAAGGCTCGGCTTTAAAAGGCAATTTTGCTTGTCAAAGCAAAAAACAGGTAAAGGCTTTTGTCCCGTAAAACCGGCTTCGTCCGATGCAGCGCACCCATCTACATCCCCGAACAGTTTTCCCTTCTCTTTTTCAAAAAAATCATGTTATTTTACTTTCTCTCTGTATTTTTGTGTTCATTTAATTTTTCGCTTATCTGCACACCGCAACCATCTCCTTTCAGGTATGAAAAAAGCCCCCTGTTTCCTTTTCAGAAACCAAGCGGCTGTGCATTACTCAATTCGATAAACCGGTATTTGCCTTTTTCTTCTTTTGGGGTTTTGGTGTTGGCAATTCATCATACATAGCATTAAACAAGCCGGTCAAGAACTTCTTATTATCAACTTCATCTACCAACAACATTTCTTTTGCACCTTCATAAGGCAATTCATACGAAGCTGTCGGCATATAGGCAATCGCTGATTTTATCGGTTTTACCAGTAGCCTATTATCGTAAATGCCGCCTACAATCTTACCGCGATAATAGATAATAAATTCCCCCATCATTGCTCGATATGAAATCTCTTCCAACTCGGATAACTGCTCTAAAATGAATTGCAAGTATTCTTTACTCGACGCCATAATTCGACCTCAAATACCGATGTGTTGTTGCTTTATTATACCATTTTTCCGCCCGTTTTTCAATCCCTTTGCTTACATTTCCCCATCCCTTGAGCTTCATTCTGCAGAACATCGTCGAATGTGCAACCTTCATCCATACAGACGAAACCGCGCAATCAGAAAATTCTCCTTCATATTCGTTCCGTATATACTCTCCGCAGCCTGTATAATAGAAGAAATCATAAATCTCAGAGGAATACTGATGCCAAGCTTGTCCCTGACCCGCCACCGTCCGACATTTTCATAGTCACGGTTTTTCGTTATATACTCGAATGCGTAAAGCTGCTCCGCAATCCGGCACGGCTCCATTTTTCTGCACTCTTTTTTCGCAAGACCCGAAGTCACGAAAAAACGAAAAAGCCCCCTAAATCCCACGATTTCGCGGGGACGAAGCTGTGAGATTTTTTCAGTTTCGCGTTATGGTGCGAGTGTTTATAACGGATTTGAATAGAAAAAGAGTGTCCGTAAATCCGTTACGAACACTCTGACTGGTTGCGGAGGCGGGACTTGAACCACACGACCTTCGGGTTATGAGCCCGACGAGCTACCAACTGCTCCACTCCGCGATATAAAGTTTACACTCGAAAAATAACGTCGATGGTGCCGGAGACCGGGATCGAACCGGCACGAAACTCTCGTTTCACGGGATTTTAAGTCCCGGGCGTCTGCCAATTCCGCCACTCCGGCGAATGTAATGACGGCAGCGCTTTTCTTTTGTGCTTATATATTATAGCACGGTTTTTCGCCTTTGTCAAGCCTTTTAAAGAAAAAATAATAGAACAAATTGTGACATGGGACGACATCCGGAGTGGATTGCAGTACAGCGCAAAGAATGAAGCGGTGCGCGCGGACAAATTTTCGCAGAAAATACGCAAGGCTTTGCCTTGCGGGCTGCAAACCGTGTTTGCAGCCGTCCGCGCCTGATAAAATATTCTTATTTATAAAAATATTGCGTACAGAAATAAAAGCAGGATCATGTGAAATTTTCTGCATATTACGGCGGACTGCGGGAAAAATAGAGACATCTGAAAATTCACCCAAAAAATTCGCAAGGCATAAAATATAAGCGGATGAACAATAAATTTCGCGCAGATGCGCAGGAGGAAATACTATGTTTGACCTTATTCCTTTCGAACACGGTAGCCGTCATATGAGTTCGTACAATCCGTTCCGTGATTTTGAAGATTTCGAAAAAGAATTCTTCGGCCGAAATGCTTTTGCGGCATTCCGCACGGATATCAAAGACAACGGCAAAGAATACGAACTTGAAGCAGATCTTCCCGGCTTCAACAAAGACGACATACACGTCGATATCGAAGGCAATTATCTTACCGTAAACGCTGAAAGAAAGAGCGAAAAGGACGAGAAAGACGAGAAGGGCAATTATATCCGCAGGGAGCGCTCCTACGGCTCGTTCAGCAGAAGTTTTAACGTTTCAAATGTCAAAACCGAAGACATAAAAGTGTCGTACAAAGACGGTGTACTGAAACTTATAATGCCGAAAAAAGAGAATTCTCTCCCCTCCTCCAGGCATCTTGAAATCGAATAAAAACATTTTGAAATCCGTGAAAATCCCGCCTGAAGATCAGGCGGGATAATTCTTTTCCTTTTTTCGCTCAGGTGTTGTCATTTGCCCCGCCTTTGGCCGTATATTAAGCCCCATATATAAGCGCCGTGCCGGACAAAGCCATAAGCATCAAATACAGATAGATATCCGTCATATCTGCCGTTCCGGGGGAATCAGATCCTTTATCGGCGCTGTTTGTAACAGTAAATGTGGTATCCTGTTTTTCTATGGCTACTGTATAATCTTTCGGAACATTGCGTTGCACAACGATCCGGCTGTGCCCCTTTTCAGACGTCCATGTATATTTCCGGTTGTTTGCGGATGAGAGGAAAATTCCGCATTTCGAGGCTTCATCCTTATCCATCGTAATCGCGGGAAGTATAAGCGCGTAAGTAGTGACAAAGACAGTAACACACATGAGAAAACTGAGAATCCTGTACCAAATTTGTCGGCGACGATGAATTATATTAAGTTTTTCAACAGTATTCTGAATGTTATTTGTCATGTCGATTCTAAAATGCGCTTAATACAAAGCACTTTGACGTATTCTTCTACCAAGCCCTGAATGCCGGTTTTGAGTACTTGATATGTAAACCGTATGTGCTAAGATATGAAGAGGTTTTTCAAGCACATTGGCTTTATCAACCCTATTTGACCCATCCGAAACGTTTCAACGGCCAGACTGTAAAAATTATTCTGCCGACAATCTCATCCTGCATGACGAAACCGACCGCAGAGGTGCGGGAATCGATCGAGGTATCGCTGTGATCACACATAACGAAATCCGAACCTTCTGGCACACGGTAAGGAAACTCTATATCACATTCACCGAGAGCCTTTTCAGTCAGGTACGGCTCGTCCGAAAGCTCGCCGTTGACAAAGACGTTTCCGTCCTCATCAATCGATATCATATCGAGAGGTTTGCCGACTATTCTCTTCACAAGAATACGATTGGAATAATAAAAACTGCAGACATTTCCGTAGTCCAGTTTATTTGTTTTTACGGAAATAACTATATCGCCTTCGACCAACGAAGGCGTCATGGAACTGCCGTATATCTGCAGCACGGAAAGTATGAGGGTTGTTATGAGCGCAGCGACAGCAGGCGTTACGATCAACGCGTAAATGGTGCCGCTAAGGATCTTCCGGCATCGAAACCTTTATCTTTCACGGGCAAGCTCGACCTGTATCTGCTCGGTCGAGGGCTGATTATTCTGATTTTTCAGGTGAAATGCATGTTTTCCCTCATCAAGTTCTTTAAAGATCTCATAAACTTCGGGACAATCCGGGACTTTCTTTCTCAATACACAAATATTAAATTGTCAATACATTTCACACAATTTTCTACAATCATTCTTATTTAAATAAAATAAGACATCTTTAGGCTTGCAGTTTTCTATAAATCGTGCATAATTCAACACTGTATCTGCGATGTTGAATATTCCGCTGTTTTTCTGCTTCCCGCCTCGTTTTATTCTCTATTTTGCCGCCGATTCGAATATTCCCAGAGCGATCAGAAAAAGTGAAGAAATAATCCCAAGCGAGCCGGAATTAATAACTTTATGAGCGCGTTTTCCAACAAAAACACCGACAGCGACAAAAAAGAAACTGAAAAAAGCGACGGATCCCGCTGCGAAAAAAGGAGATATTCCCGTCATTCCCGCGCCGAAAGACGGAGGGATACTGTTGGCGGCCAAAGCTGCGGAAAGAGCTGCTGTTTCGCGAAAAGAGAGCACGTCGCAAAGCGCACAGCTCTCCCCTTTTCCGTCCCGTGATTTGATGATTTCCGACACAAGCGACCATACACCGATAAATATGAGCAAGATTCCGCCTATCATATCTGCCGCAGGGCCGAGAAAACCGCATAATCCGGCAAACAGGCACGCCGCAAACGCCGCAACACCCGAAACGACCGCGATAAACAGATTTTTCAGAGGCGGAATATTCTTTTTGCGCACCCCGAATGAAGCTCCTATAATAAGATTATCTATATTTGTTGCTATTCCGAGCAATACGACCGAAAATAAATCCACTTTGCCCAACCCTTTGTTTTATTCTTTATATCATACTATGCGATGGGATTTTTTTAGGTCAAAGAGCATGCAGGCTGTATTGACAAAGACGATATGGTGTGCTATAATCAAACAAAAGTCTGAAAGCGGGAGATCCCGACATGGAGAGAGAAATCACGGAGGTTGTAGCGGCGTTGATTTGGAGCGGCGACAGATTTATGATATGCCGCAGGCCTGCGCATAAAACGCGCGGTTTATTATGGGAATTTGTCGGCGGAAAAGTCGAGCCGGGAGAAACAAAACCGGATGCGCTGATACGGGAATGCCGGGAAGAGCTCGCGGTGGAAGTTGCCGTGGACGATATTTTTACGGACGTCGTTCACGACTACCCCGATCTGAAGGTTCACCTGACACTTTTCAACGCAAGAATCGCGAACGGTGAGCCTCAAAAGCTCGAACACTATGATATCCGGTGGATAACCGTTGCGGAAATGGACAACTACAAATTCTGCCCCGCTGATGAGGAAATACTGAAGCAAATCAAAATCAGGAAAGGTGCCGGAGAATGAAAAAATGCAGAATAACCGTAATAAAAACTGCCCGATATGATGACCTTATAGAGAAATATGAGAACCCGATACAGCACGCGTGCGATATGCACGAGGGGCAGGTTTTCATCGCAAACGGATGGCGTAAACCCGAAAAAATGTGTGACAGCGCATGGGAAAGCATGTCCCCGTTTGTTATGACTCTCGCACACGGCGGAAGCAACTTTTACGACGGATGGATGAAAAACCCGACATCGGCAATGATATCCTGTAACGACGGATTCCGCCCCGTAAGCTTCCTTATTGAAGCTCTGGATGAGGACGCGGATTGACTTTCCTGAGGCGTTATACTCAGATAAAAACACGACAAAAAGCCCTGCGGATATTTCCGCAGGGCTTAAATGTTTCAATTAGGAAGAGCTTAGTCTTTGAATCTCTCTTTTGCAGCGTAAGTCGTATGGAGGAGTTCGTGAGCCTTATGGGAGTTGGGCTCGCCGAGGTATTCCTTATACAGTTTTACGATCTGAGGATTGTTGTGAGACTGTCTTTCGGGACGCATTTCATCTTCCGTGTAAAGGGCAGCAGCTCTCTTCGCCTTGAAGGTGTCGAGGATATCGTCGCCTTCGTTGGGAAGGAATACGGGCTTAACGTAGGGCTGGCCTCCGCCTGCAATACATCCGCCGGGGCAGCACATGATTTCAATGAACTGATACTCGCTCTTGCCCTCGCGTATCTGGTCAAGGAGGACTTTCGCGTTCTTCATGCCGGACGCAACAGCGATCTTGACTTTCGTTCCGTTGAGGTCATATGCAGCCTCTTTGATGCCTTCAAAGCCGCGTACTTCCTTGAGTTCAACGGGCTGAGCCTCCTTGCCGGTAACGGTGAAGATAGCGGTACGGAGAGCTGCTTCCATAACGCCGCCGGTTACACCGAATATAACTCCTGCGCCGCTGTAATCGCCGACGATATCGTTGTCGAATTCTTCTTCGGGCAGTTTGTCGAAACGGATACCGGTTCTCTTTATGAGTTTACCGAGTTCTCTCGTGGTGAGTACAGCGTCAACGTCTTTTATGCCGTCTTTAGCGAGCTGTTCACGCTCTTTTTCAGCTTTCTTTGCGGTGCAGGGCATGATGGAAACGACGAACATGTCTTTCGGATCAATGCCGTTCTTTTCGCAATAGTAGCTCTTGAGGATAGCGCCGAACATTTCGTGGGGAGATTTGCAGGATGAAAGATTGTCGATAAGGTCTCCGTAGTAATATTCGCAATAGTTGATCCAGCCGGGAGAGCAGGAAGTGATCATCGGCAGAGTGCCGCCGTTCTTCATTCTGTTGAGGAGTTCGGAAGCTTCTTCCATGATGGTCAGGTCTGCACCGAAGTTGGTGTCGAATACCTTCTTGAATCCGAGGCGACGGAGAGCGGCAACCATCTTACCGGTAACGAGAGTGCCGATAGGCATACCGAATTCTTCGCCGAGAGCGGCTCTGACAGCGGGAGCAGTCTGTACAACGACATACTTGCCGGCCTTCATTGCAGCGTCAACCTTGTCTATTTCGGAAACTTCCATAAGCGCGCCTGTCGGGCAAACGCTTACGCACTGACCGCAGAGAAGACAGGGAGAATTCGAAAAACTTCTGTTCTCGGCAGGAGCGACAATGGTTTTGAAGCCTCTCTTCTCGAAACCGAGAACGCCGAGTCCGTGAGAATTTTTGCATCTCTCAACACATCTGCCGCAGAGAATACATTTGGATGTATCTCTTTTTATGGAAGGCGTGAGCTGATCTATCGTGGTGGGAGTCTTTTCTCCTATATACATATTCTCTCTTGCGCCGGTAATCTGAGCAACATGAAGAAGTTCGCAGTTGCCGTTCTTTTCGCACTGCTGGCAGTTCATGTTGTGATTGGAAAGCAGCAGTTCAACGGAAGTTCTTCTTGCAGCAGTAGCCTTGGGAGAGGAAATGGTGATTTCCATGCCTTCAGCTACGGGATATACGCAGGATGCGACGAGACCTCTTGCGCCGGTAGCTTCAACGAGGCATACACGGCAGGAACCTCTCGAGCATTCACCGTGGTTGTAAGCGCAGAGGGAGGGAATTTCAAATCCGCAGCTCTTTGCGGCTTCAAGGATCGTCATTCCGGCATCTACCTGGAACGGGATGCCTTCTATTTTAATATTTACTTTATCCATTTGTTGTTCCTCCGCTTATTTCTTGGAAATTGCCTTGAACTTACAAGACGCCATGCACATACCGCACTTGATGCACTTCGCGGAATCAATCTCTCTGGACGGGAGCTTGTGACCTTCCGCAACATAATCGGTCTTCGAGATTGCGTTTACGGGGCACTGTCTCTCGCACAGACCGCAGCCGATGCACTTATCTTTGTCTATATCGTACTGCATCAGGTTCTTGCAGACATGAGCGGGACACTTCTTGTCTACGATATGAGCTATGTACTCGTCTCTGAAATGAGCAAGGGTTGAAAGGATCGGGTTAGGAGCAGTCTGACCGAGAGCGCACAGGGAGTTGCTTCTGATGTTTGCAGCAAGTTCCTCGAGAGCCGCGAGGTCGTCCATGGTAGCCTTTCCATCGGTGATTTTTGTGAGAAGTTCGAGCATTCTCTTTGTACCGATGCGGCAGGGGGTGCACTTACCGCAGGATTCGTCACAGATAAATTCCATATAGAATTTAGCAACGTCAACCATACAGTTGTCCTCGTCCATGACGATAGCGCCGCCGGAGCCCATCATCGAGCCTTTGGCAACGAGGCTGTCAAAGTCGATAGGCGTGTCGAGGTCTGCCTCTGTCAGGCATCCGCCGGAAGGACCGCCGGTCTGGATAGCTTTGAATTTCTTGCCGCCCGGAATACCGCCGCCGATATCGTAAATGAGTTCACGAAGGGTCGTGCCCATCGGAACCTCAACAAGACCGACGTTGCTGATCTTACCGCCGAGTGCGAAAACTTTCGTACCCTTGGATTTCTCGGTACCGAATTTAGCGAATTTTTCGTAGCCTTCTCTTAGAATATAGGGAACGCAAGCGAGAGTTTCGACGTTGTTGACTATTGTGGGATGCTGCCACAAGCCCTTGACTGCCGGGAACGGAGGACGGGGACGGGGCATACCGCGCTGACCCTCAATGGAGTTGAGCAGAGCTGTCTCTTCGCCGCAGACGAAGGCGCCCGCACCGAGTCTGATATGCACTCTGAAGGAGAAGTCTGTGCCGAGGATGTTATCGCCGAGAAGACCGAGCTCCTCAGCCTGAGCGATAGCTATCTTAAGTCTGTTGACTGCTATGGGATATTCTGCACGGACATAGAAATAACCGTTCTGAGCGCCGATAGCGTAACCGGCAATCATCATACCTTCGATAACTGCAAGCGGGTTGCCTTCAAGAATGGATCTGTCCATGAATGCACCCGGGTCGCCTTCATCGCCGTTGCAGACTACGAATTTCTCACCTGCAGGCTGAGCATAAGCAAACTGCCACTTTCTGCCTGTCGGGAAGCCGCCGCCGCCTCTGCCGCGCAGACCGGAGTCGAGAACTTCCTTGATAACATCTTCACGGTTCATTCTCAGCGCTCTTGCGAGGCCTTTGAAAGATCCGGAGCCGATGCTTTCATTGATATCTTCGGGGTCAAGGCTGCCGCAGCCGTGAAGTGCTATACGGACCTGTTTCTTGTAAAATTCGATATCTTCCTGTTTTGTGACCTTTTCCTGAGTTCTGGGGTCAACATAAAGCAGTCTGTCTACGACTTCACCGTTTTTGATATCTTTTTCGATTATCTCCTCAACGTCTTCGATTTTGACCATTCTGTAAAGAGTGTCTTCAGGGAATATCTTGACAAAAGGACCTTGAGAGCAGAAACCGAAGCAGCCGACCTGATTGACGGTCACTTTATCCTGAAGACCTTTTTTGGCAATAAGTTTCTCGAATTCAGATCTTATTTCATCAGAATGAGAAGAAAGACAACCTGTACCGCCGCAAAGAACGATATGTCTCTTACCGTCAGCCCCGGTAAATTTCGCATCGAGGCAGGAGGCACATTCGGAACATTTGTGTTCGAGTTCTTCAAAAGTCTTTATCATTACTTGTTTCCCTCCAATGCTTTGTACTCGTTGACAACACTCTGGACCTTGTCAACGGTCATCTTGGGATAAACTTTTCCGTTTATCGTAACAGCGGGAGCTATGCCGCAGGCACCGATGCAACGCAGGGCGTCGATGGTGAAAAGTCCGTCAGCCGTGGTCTCGCCGGGTTTGATTCCGAGGATATCGGAAAATTTATCGATTACCTGCTGCGCACCCTTGACATAGCAAGCCGTACCGAGGCAGCAACCGATTATGTACTTTCCCTTCGGTTTGAGAGAGAAGAAGGAATAGAAAGTAACGACGCCGTAAATCTCGGCAACGGAAATGCCCGTTCTTGCTGAAACGAGTTCCTGTACTTCAAGCGGAATATAGCCGTATTCCTTTTGAATGTCACTCAGGATCATCATGAGCGGCGTTGTTTCGTTGATGTATCTGTCGCATATTTCATTGATCTTCACGACAGCCGCATCGCTTAAATGTGCCATAAAAGGTCCTCCGTATATTTAATTTTTATTAAGAATCAGAAAGGTTTCCAGCCGTAAATTATATCATATAATAATACGCCTGTCAATAACCACGCGCGAAATTTTAATAAAGTTTTGATAAAGTGTCGATAAAGTGTCGTTTAAGTTTGATTTTTTCGACACCAAAAACAATATTTTACTTCCCGCGCATTATTACCCATTTGTTTATCGGAAACTGTATGAGCGCCGAAACGGTCTGTGAAAACAGCTTGAGGACTATCGCACCGACAGCATTGCCGAATAACGCATATACAGGTGCACCGACAATTGCCGGCATCCAGAGTACGACAAGATAAACTCCCACGACCATAACCGCATACATTATGCCGCTGACGACGGCGTTATTCGTAGCTTTGAATGTCGCCTTGCGCTGAATGAAGAAATTGAACGTTTGCGACACCGCAAACGACACCGCGAACGCGAGAAACGCACAAAGCCCTCCGTTTTCAACACCGTAATCGAACACCCACCAGCTGAACGGCTGCGCCGCGTACGCGCGGAATATCCAATAGTTGCAAAGAGCGAACGTAACAAGGTCTACTATGCCCGTGAACGCACCCATGAAAAGGAATACCGCAAACTGCCAGAATGTCGGATGCTTCTGTCTGAAACGCTCCGAAAAAGATTTTATGAACCCCATAACAATTCCTTTCTATCAGTATAGATAAAGTATACCGCCGAAGTTTTGTTTTGTCAAGACGGGAAAGACTTGAAATTTTTCTTAAAATATGCTATTATAATATCAACATAACCAACGGGAAGGTATTTGGAATGATTTATACCGAATTTCAGAATGAGCGGCTCTCTATGCTCGGGTTCGGAGCTATGAGGCTTCCGACGCGCGACGGAGTCACGACGAATGTAGACGAAGAAAAAGTCTCAGAAATGGTCGATTACGCAATAAAGCACGGGGTAAACTATTTTGACACGGCCCGTCCGTATCATGCGGGAGTATCGGAGGTCGTGATGGGCAGAATACTTAATAAATATCCGCGTGACAGCTATTATTTCGCAACAAAATATCCGGGACATCAGCAAGCATCAGAATACGACCCGGCGGCGACGTTTGCCGACCAGCTCGAAAAATGCGGCATGGAATATTTTGACTTCTATCTGCTGCATAACGTCTGCGAAAACTCTTTTGATACATATAATGACCCAAAATGGAACATAATAAACTACTTTGTCGAACAAAAACGCGAAGGAAAAATACGCCATCTCGGTTTTTCGTCACACGGCAGGCCCGACTTTCTGCGCAAATTTCTCGATATGTACGGTGAACACATGGAGTTCTGCCAGATACAGCTCAACTACATGGATTTCTCCTTGCAGAACGCGGAGGAAAAATGCAGAATTCTCGCAGAATACGGTATTCCCGTTTGGGTAATGGAACCTGTCCGCGGCGGCAAACTCGCGCAGCTGCCCGAAACCGCCGAAAGCAAGCTGAAAGCCGCGCGTCCCGACGAATCCGTCGCGGCATGGGCATTCCGCTGGCTGCAGGGTATACCAAATGTAAAAACGATCTTAAGCGGTATGTCAACGCTTGAACAGGTCGAAGACAACGTCAGAACATTCTCCGAACAAAAGCCTCTTTCGGACGAAGAAAACCAACTCATCTGCGGCATTGCGGAAGGCCTGAAGAATTCCCTGCCCTGCACGGGTTGCCGCTATTGCTGCGACGGGTGTCCGATGGGGCTTGACATCCCGCTTCTCATAAGCGCGTATAACGACCTGCGTTTTGCACCCGCGGGATTCACCGTAGGCATGCAGATAGATTCCATGCCTGAAGACAAACGTCCCGAAGCGTGCATCGGATGCGGCGCTTGTGCTCAGATATGCCCGCAGTCCATAGATATTCCCTCGGCTCTGCGTAACCTTACGCAGACACTCAAAAAAATGCCGAGCTGGGCAGACGTGTGCAAAGAACGCGAAGAGGCGGCAAAAAAACTGAAAAATAATAAATAGCGCTTTTATGGATATACTTGTTCTTAAAAAGGAGGTATTTTCCGATGATAGAACAGGACACCATAAAGTTGCTCCGCGAATGCGACTCCGGCGTAAAAATGGGCACGGCGTCGATAGATGACGTACTTGACAGCGTAACGAACGACGAGTTTGAAAAACTTCTCACAGACTGCAAAAACGAGCACAACAAACTCGGAGGTGAGATACAGACTCTTCTCGACAAATACAATGACGACGGCAAGAATCCGAATCCCGTCGCCAAAAGCATGTCGTGGATGAAAACGAACATGAAAATGGCGATGGACGCGTCCGACTCCACCATAGCAGACCTAATGACAGACGGCTGCAACATGGGCGTAAAAAGTCTGAATCGCTATCTGAACCAGTATAAGGCCGCAGACGAGGTGTCAAAAGACATCACGAAACGTCTTATAAATCTCGAAGAGCAGCTTGCCGTAAATATACGCCAATTCCTTTAACAAATCAAAAAAAACGACCCCGTTGGCAACGCGTCAACGGGGAATTTTTATATTCCGTATTTGAGTTTCACGCGCGCAAGCTTGTCGCCAAACGGCTTCGCGAGAAAGAAAAGAAAAATCATATTCGACACCGCGTATAACGCCGTATACGGCAAAGACGTGACGAGCGCCGCGCCGTAAAGAGACATGTCTAATGTGCCGTTGTACCACACCACAGTCCACACGTCCATGATGAGAGAGAACGTCACGCCTGCAAAAAATCCGTATACAAAAAGCACGATTTTATTCCGCTTAAGCGGATCTGCAAGAACTCCCGCGAAAAAGCCTATAAGCCCCCACGCAAGCATCTGAAACGGCGTCCACGGCCCGAGCCCGAAAAAGAAGTCCGATACAAGCGCGCTCATCGCGCCGACGAGAAACCCTGCTTCGGAGCCGACATACATCGCCGTCAGCATACACAGCGCCGTGACGGGTTTGAAAAGAGGAATGAACCGCCCGATGACGGAAAGTGCTACCATTACCGCAACAAGAACGAGACGCCTCGTTCCCGTTTTTTTGCGCTCAAATCCCGCCGCGAAAAGCACAAGTGCCGAGGCGGCGACGAAGAGAGACACAAAAACATATCGTCTGCCGGTCTGCATCACCGCTCCGATAATGACGGCGGCGGGAATGACGGCAAACGGCAGCAAAAACCTCAATACACGGCGTATTTTCAGGGATTTGAAAGCAAACATCACATCTCCCCTTTTCTGCCATTGAGACGGCAAAGCCTGACGGCGTCGGACACAGTCACCGCGTTATCGAAAAATCCGCGTGTCATGCGGCTTACCGGAGTCGTGTAGCAATAATTGCCGCCGAAAAATTCTCTCGGCACGGCGTTTGAAACGACACCACCGTCGAAGAAAAGCGCGCACCTGTCGGCGCAAAGTGCCGCGAAAGAAATATCATGAGTGACCGCGACGACCGTAACGCCACGTCCCTGTAAGTCTTTGAGAATGCGTATAAGCGTATCCGTCGCGTCCGCGTCAAGGCCTTTTGTCGGCTCGTCGAGCAGAAGCAATTTCGGTTTTGTCGCAAGAACTTTCGCAAGCGCGACAAGCTGCTGTTCTCCGCCCGAAACGTCGTACGGATGTCTGTCAAGCAAATTTGTCAGATCATACGGCAAAGACGATATATCCACGTCGGCATCCTCAAGTTCTTCACGGACGGTATTTTTCAGAAAAACGGTCTGCACGTCCTGAGGCAGCATGGAAAGACATTCTCTGTAAAGGCTCTGATTCTCGTATTTTTTCACGTCGCGCCCGAAAACACGGACTTTGCCGCAGTAAGGACGCAAAAGCCCCGCCGAGACATTGAGCGCCGTGGTCTTTCCTGAGCCGTTTCCGCCGAGAAGGCAAAATATCTCCCCATCGTAAACCGTAAGATCCATATTCCTCAGAACGTCATCCGCCGTGCGTTCATAGCGGAAATATACTTTGCTGAACTCAAGCGCCGCCGTGTCCGAATGAATGTATTCGGGACACGGGAATTTTCTTATGCTGTTATTGAAATTGTTCTCGATAAAAACCCGGCCTTCGCGCGCCGTAACGGGGATCGCCTGCCCGTCCAACGCTGCAGACACCCGCACCGAAGACGGCATATTGCGGATAAAACGTCCGTCTGCCCGAAGCCGCATTATAACGTCACGCGTATCACCGTAAGCCGTGACTTTTCCGTCGCCGATAACGAGAAGTTTATTCGCCGCAGAAAGCAATTCTTCGGGACGGTGTTCGGAAATGATTACGGTCACCGCGAAGTCGCGGTTGAGTTTGGCAAGCACGGATATGAATTCCGATGCGGCTATCGGGTCAAGCTGAGACGTAGGCTCGTCGAGTATAAGCACGCTCGGCTGCATGGCCATTACGGCGGCAAGATTGAGCATTTGTTTCTGTCCGCCCGAAAGCTCCGATACAGGCCTTGAAAATATCGAGTCCATACCGAAATATGCCGCAGTTTCGGCGACTCTGCGACGGATGATCTCAGGTGCGGTGCCGAGATTTTCAAGTCCGAACGCAAGCTCGCTGTAAACCTTGTCCGTAACTATCTGCTCCTCCGGACGCTGAGCGACAAAGCCTATGAAGGATGACGCCTTACGGGCATCAATCGCGCTTTGAGGAACACCTTCTACCGATATTTCGCCTTCAATCTCACCAAGAGGCGCTATCTCTCGTTTGAGCAGGCGCAGAAGCGTAGATTTACCGCTGCCCGTTGCGCCGCAGACCGCAACAAAATCGCCGCGCGAGATTGAAAAAGAAACATTCTGAAGCGCGTTTCGGGACGCTCCCGGATACGAGAATGTCAAGCCTTTGCAAGCAAGTATTTCCATTTCAGAGACTCCTTGAATTGAATTACGGACGGCATGAGAACAAGCAACGCGTACGCCGCATGGGCAACATTTGCGGCGACGGACGACGGCAACGGAGACATCGACGGATAAAACCCGAACGCAAGCGCTCCCGAAAGCGTGCCGTATAAGGACGCGGATGTGAGAAGTGCCGTTACCGCAAGAAATACGGCATCCGAACTGCAGAAAGAAAAACGCCGAAAATACGTGCGTCTGCCGCATCCGTAGCCGCGGGCGGACATGCTGTCGGCGGTAATTATACCGTTTTCGAGAGTCCATGTGACCATAACGGAAAATATGCGCATTTTACCGCGCAGCGTATCGATGATATTGTCCTCTTTGTAAAGACCCAAAGCTTTTTGCGACTGAGATATCTTCTTCATCTGCGCGGAAAAAAGCGGAATATAACGCAGTACCATAGAGAAAATCAGCGCTATCTTCGGGCTTATGCAGCCAAAAACGTAAAGCAGTTTCTCAGACGTCATTACTGCGGAAAATGATATAAACCAAAGTATGACGGAAACTATCATCGAGGAAGAGAAAACGCCGAAAAGCACCGCCTCAAGCGTCACGGGATTATTGTTGAAGACAAACAAGACCGTCACGCCGTTATGATATACGAGGGGGTTGATGAGCGCCATTACCGCAAAAAGCGCAAATATTCCCACCCCTTTGCGCCACCCTACACGCACACGCAAAGACGCCGCGAGAATGACGGCACCGACAAGCGACAAAGCGCACATTATCGGATCAAATGTCAATACCGCCGCAAGCGCCGCTTCAAAAAAGAAAATCAACGCCGGTATCGGATTCATGTCGAAAATACTCTTCATCGCGTCCCCTTTCAGTCAAGATCTTCGCCCATGTCACATGAATAAAGCCATTGCACCGCGTCGCCGTTGCTGAGTTTATACTCCGCGCAGCCCACGGACGCCGTGACGCCGTTGACACGGTATATCCACCCCGAAAGCGGGCCGAAATCGAACTCATAAATATAATTCAACCCGCGCACATATCCTGCCGCCGAGATATCTGTCTGCATAGCGTTTTCGCGTGCCGCCCGTACAAGAACGTCATAAACCGTATCGTTTTCACAAATCCCGACGGAAGTCGGCGCGAGGACGATGCCGTCGGACGGAATATAATCTTTATCACTATCACTTTTTCCGACAAGCGTTTCACAACCGACGCTGACAGTAACGTAGCCTACATAATTCTCTTCGATGTTGCCGCCGTAAAAGTTTTTCGGCAACGAAAAATCGGTAAAGAGGATAAACGCGATGCCTGCGGCGGCAATAAAGGCGATAAAAATAAAATTTTTGATATTTTTCTTTTTAAGTATCAGCAGCACGGCGCAGACACAGACTGCGGCTCCGAGAATACACGCGGCGGCAATGGGTTTATAAGAAACAGTGTTGGATGTATCGGGTACAAAAGCCACACCATCTTGCCGTACTGCGGGTTTAAAGAGGAAAACATTGTGTTTGCCGGTATTTTCCAGCGCCGCAAAAGCGAGTGCGCTCTGTGACGTTGCAACCGCGTTGGATGCGCCGTTTTCGGTATGACTGAAAGAACCGTCATCAAGACGAAAGTCTTCGAGACGGTCGATCACCGTTCTGCCGTTTTTTATGAACCTTTCGTCTGTACGGCAGTCGATACCGAGTGACGAAAGAGCTATGAGGACCTGCGCACAGCTTTCACAATTATCCACACCGAAAGAAGAGAACCCCCCGTTTGTGAGCTGTTTTTGCGAAATGAACGCAAGAGCCGAGTCAACCGAGTCGCGGACGTCATCATTATCGGAATAATAAGGAGCAAGGGCCTGTAATGTCATCGCAGTAACATCGACATCGGACGAGTCCCCGAAAAGAGCCCATCCGCCGTCTTCAAGCCGAGCGGAAAGGATATCCGTGATGATTTTTTCGGGATCGCGTGCCGTGTTGTTAACTATATGAAGTCCGAAAACAAGACTCATAATCCCCTGTTTTCCGACAGTACGGTCAAGCACATGCGAAACATACTCTTCATCCGCCGTACCGAGAGCAATGCGCATAAGTGCATATTTCTGCTCCGTCGATGCTGACAGGACAGGATCTGACGCAAGATAATTTTCAAGCTCCAGAGCATAAACGGAAAAATCCTCATCAGGCGAAGTGCTCAGGAGCGCGAGCAGATATAACTCATCGCCTATCCGAAGCTCGTCCGAAGATTTGAGCAAAAAACCCCTTTCCGCTGCCGATGTCGGAACAGCGGCGGAAAGGAGTAGTATCGATACCAGTAAAAATAATATCAGTTTATTTTTCATTTTTCTTCATCACAAATATGACACCGAAAGCAAGAGCAACGGCAAGCACGCCGAGCCCGGCAGCTGAATAATCGGACGTCTGGGGATTTGATGACGCTATCTCTATTTCGCAAACCGGAGCAACAAGGTTGAGGCTGTCACTTGTCGCCGTAATTGTCATCACACCTCTTTCATTTGTCACAGGGGCAAGCTTCCGACCGTCCTGAAGAACGATTTTTCCGTCTTTGTCAAGCGCGACAGTAAACTGTCCTGCGTCATCAGTAGTGTAAAGGCAGTTACCTTCAACACAGACTTTTGCACCTTTTACGGGTGCGGTAACGGGGTTCCAGTTTTCATCGTAACTTGATGCAAAAAGTGTGATAGTTACGCTGTTTTCTTTACTAATAGAACATTTATCAACGCTGAACCAGCAGTATGTATCGCTCCACGCGGTCGTATCCGAATATATAAAGGCACATACCTTGTCACCATCTTTTACGGGATCGAGCAAGCTCATAGCGGAAGAGTTGTTGATATAATAACCGTAAGAGCCTCCGTTTTCGATACCCCAGAGCTTCGTGAGGCTTCTGCCGTACTCCGTTTCTGCGTACGCGTAGCCGTCTTGACCTTCGTGGCAAGCGAGAGACACATGAGCCGCAAAGAGTACGTCGGAGAGTGTAAGTACGCCGTCGTTATCATAGTCGGAAACCTCTGTAACGCCGTGAGCGAGGACTTCTTTGCCGTAAGAAACCGTAACATTAACGTCGATGGATTCCGCAGAGGCAGAGACACAAAGTGACGCCGCTATCAATACAGAAATTATAACTGCAACGATCGATTTTGTTTTCATAATTCTTCCTCCTTGATGATATTCTTTATAGTTTGTTCTTGCGAACCCGACATTCTGTTTTCTCTCCTGCGGCGTGCGGCGCGCCGGCGTTTTTCGCGGTTATGTTCGAGCCGGTTGTCCGCCCTGGGTTCTTTGATTCCCGCCGCTTCAAGAGCTCTGGGCCATGGTCCGAAAAAAGATTTTATCGCCACAACCTCGTCGGGGGCGAAATCCGAGCGCTGCGGAAATCTTCCGAGAGACGTATACGCGCCGCGCAAAAGCAAGACGCAATCTTCTTTTGTATATTTCATTATTCTTATCTCCCCCTAAAAAAACAAGCGCTCTTACCGTAAAAAACGATAAAAGCGCAACTCATTAAAAACACTTTATCAAACGGGCAAGGCGCACCTCTCCCGCGGTGTTTCAACGGCTGCACTCTTCTTTACCCAAAAATGTTCCGGACTTCTGCGCTGTGCGGCAAGTATTCCGACTTACGGGTTGCCCCGATCACGGTAATGGCTGTTGCGACGGATTTACACCGACCTTCCCTCTTATCCCTTTTCGGGAACCGCACGGCTGTATTCAATTCGACTTATTTTAGCACAATATCCCGTAAATGTCAAGTCCCTGAGCGCAAAAACTTAAACAACGAGACTTGACAATGCCTGTGTGATGTGCTAAAATATTCCCAATAATGAAAATCGGAGAGATAAATATGGAAATCAAAATAAACTTTGATAAAAAAACAGGTAAAGACCTCAAAGCGGTCAACGGCGTGTGCAACGGTCCTGTCGTAGAAGAAAAGACATGTACTGAACTGTACAAAGCGGCACGTTTTCCGTTTGTGCGTCTGCATGACACCTGCTATGCGTCATATCCGTATTATGTAGACATATCGCATATATTTCCAAACTTCGATGCTGACGAAAACGACCCCTCAAACTATCTTTTTCAGCACACGGACTATCTTATTGCCGAGATATATAAAAGCGGCGCGCAGCCGATATACAGACTAGGCGAAAGCATCGACCACTCGATATTCAAGCGTCACACTCACCCGCCGAAAGATTTCGCAAAATGGGTGCGAATATGCTTAAACATAGTCAAACATTACAACGAAGGCTGGGACAACGGCTTTCATTACGGCATAAAATGGTGGGAAGTCTGGAACGAACCTGATCTGCAACGCGCAGACGGCACGTCCCCGATGTGGAACGGCGGAACTCTCGAAGATGCATGCAGACTTTACAAAATGACGGCAACGGCGCTCAAAGAACACGATCCGAGCCTTCTTGTGGGCGGCATGGCTATGACCTCGGTAAACGAATCGCTTCAGAAATTCGTTGAATACTGCGGCAAAGAAAGACTGCCTCTCGATTTCTGCTCATATCACGGCTACGGTGACGATGTGACGGAACTTAGAGACCGCTCCGCAAAAGTGCGGCAGATACTTGATGAAAACGGGTTCAAGAACACCCTTATTCTTTTTGATGAGTGGAACTACTTCGGACGCGAAGGTATGGGCAGCGGAGAACTGTGGAAGGCGTACAAGGCGGACACAAAGATCGCAAGGGAGCTTTTCGAGTCTCAGGGAAATGAAACAGGCGCGTCATACGTCGCGGCGGCCCTAATCGGTATGAACGACTTCGATATAGATGTCGCGTCGTACTATGACGGGCAGTATGACGTTGAGTGGTGCGGCCTTTTCGACAGATACTGCAACATTCTGCACCCTTATACAGTATTTAAATTTTACGGTGAAATGCTTGCCCTTGCACCGCAGAGAGTCGAGGTCGAAAACGACAACGACGGATTATGGTGCGTCGCAACAGAAAATGACACAACAAAATATGTCATGCTCGCCGATTACAGAGGCGGCGAAGGGCCATGCACTTTCTCATTCAACGGTCTGGGTTCAGGTGTCAAGCAAGCCGAAGTATACGTCACGGACAAAAACAGCCTCGGAGAACTGTCAAAGGTGGAATATTACTGCGGCGAAGATGTGAAGCAAATACTCAACCTCAAAAATCACACTGTCGCTTTCATAAAAATAACAACTAAATAGCGCGAAAAAAAATTTCATCCTCCGTCGAAAGACGGAGGATTTTTTTATGTAAAGAAAAGAACTGCAAGCACCAAGAGTATCAGAATATCGTCATCCTTATTTTCGTTGAAAAGTAGAAAAAAAAGCGCGATGATAAGTATATCGTCTATTTCTATACTCTGCACGAACGAGCGCAACGAACCGAAAGTCTGAATATCGTTTATAGCTCCCGCAGCTGCGTCAAGTCCTGCCGTACCTGCGGCAAACGCAGCCGCCGCGTTTTCCGCAGTCTGTTTATCAGGTGCGGATTTCAGCGATGAAGCCGCAGAAATCTTAGATGTTCGAGGTTCCTCTGTATTGCTCTGAACCCGGTCGGAAGAAGAACTTATGCCTGATGTGGCGAAGGCTCTGCGGGAGCTCGCGGCATACGCGTTTTTTGCATCCGCCATCGCAGCATCCCTCTTTGCATAAAAATCCCTGTCCCCCGAAACAGAACGGCCGTTATTTCTTGAATACACAGCCACCCCTCCTTATTTCAGTTTTGCAATGCTTGAAAGTATCTGCATCACTTTTACGGCATTGGAGAGCCTATCCGCGCGCTCTGCCCGCATATAAGGACGTATCGCGTTGAGAAGATTTATGTTACGGTTTATTGATTCACTCGACGGCATAGATCTCATTATTCCGCTTTTGCTGATAAGGCCTGCAACTGATGACGCAAGCTCTGTAAGCCCGGCAATAGCCCCCATTGAAGGCTCAGGCATCCGCGCCGGCATCGCAGGCTCCGATACCGGCACGGGAGTGATGTCTGCCGAAGTCTCGGCAGCAGGTTCCGGAGCGGATTGCGAGGCGGACGGTGTCATAAAAGACGAGGCAAGGTTTTTGATCCTTTCTGCCTGAACGGGGTCGTCAAGAATCTCCGATATTCGGGACATCATGTCGTCCATTCATTATCACTCCCCTCAGAAATTCATATTAAGGATTGTGCGCAGAGCTTCCTTGCCCTTGGGCGAATTGAGCATATTGCGGAGCATTTCGGGATTATTGATGAACGGTGCGACAAGCGCACGGTCACGCGCACTGAGAGTCGAAGGCAGGCCTAGCCCCTGTCCGCCGTTCCGAGAAAGACGCGCTTCGAGCTTTGCAGCCTCCTTCTCGCCAATAGCCTCTTTGATGATCTGTATGGCACGTTTGAGTTTTGCTTCTTCCAAACTGTTATCCATATTTTTTTCTCCTTTTCGTCAGTATACTAACAATCTATGCGCTTATTGACTTTTTTGCCATTTTGATGTATAATGGACTTATCTCTTGACGGAGGTTCGCATGAAAATACTTGTTTTTTCCGATTCCCACGGCGACACGGAGCGGATGTACTATACGGTCCTTGAAGAAAAACCCGACGCTGTTATACATCTGGGGGACACGGTCGCTGACGCAGAAGCGCTTTCGCGTATGTTCCCGACTTTGGCCCTGTGTTATGTCGCCGGCAACAACGACTATTTCTGTACAGCGCCTATGCAGACTTTTTATTCCGCGGCAGGGATTAAAATGTTCGTCTGCCATGGGCACCGTTATGGAGTAAAGAACGATGTTTCCATGCTTGCGGCGTCCGCGGCGAAAAACGGCTGCAATATCGCGCTTTTCGGGCACACACATTCGCCGTACGACGAGACGGTAAACGGCGTACGACTGCTCAATCCGGGTTCTGTGACTTTCGGAGGATCATATCTGCGCATAACCGCGCAAAACGGAGACGTAAAAGCCGAACTGCTCGAAATATAACCGAAAAAGTTCATAATATTTATGTTGAAATCTTTCTTTAAAAAGAATAACATTATAATACAGTAAAAAACGAAAGGATATCAAAAATGAAAAAAATATCACTACTAACGCTGATTCTCGCGCTTTGCACGGTATTTTGTGCCTGCGGCACGACGACCGATCCCACGCAAGAGCCGACAGAGGCGCCCACGGAAGACGTTGAGCTTTACGACATCGAATACAACTACAAAGACTATATAAAGACCCTTGCGGTCTACAATGGTGCAGAAATTGAAATGTACCCAAAGGCGGAAGCTACCGATATAATCGCAATGGTGCGTTCCGACCTCGCTGAAGCGGACATCTATAAAAAAGTGACCGACAGAGCCGTTGAGGAAGATGACCTGATAACCATAGAATTTGTCGGCTACATTGACGGAGAGCAATTCGAAGGCGGTTCGACGAATGAGCCTATAAAAATAACCGTGGGTCACGCGAACTATATTGACGGGTTTGAAGACGGCCTTGTCGGCGCGATACCTTCCGAAGACACGCCCGTGGTGCTTGAACTCACCTTCCCCGAAGACTACGGAGTGGATGAGCTCAACGGCAAACAGGTGGTTTTCGAAGTTACCGTACATTGCATCAATGAGCAGTTCGAGCTTGATGAGCTGACGGACGAAATAGTTGCCGAAGTATCGGATTCAAAGACTGTAGACGAATACATCTCCGACGTGACGAAGAAGATAGAAGAAAGCTACCATCAGGACAGAGTTCAGAATAAGCAGAGCCACATCATGGCACAGATAATCAAAGATTCGGAATTCTCTTCCCTGCCCGAACAGCTTTACAATTATTACTACGACTATTTCGTTGACTATTACAGAATGTACTATACGAATTACCAGTCAATGCTGTCGATGTATTACGGTATAAACTCATTTACCGAGTTCATAGAGGATTATTTCGGCTCACAGGAAAAATTCTATGACGTCGCGAAAGAAAACGCTGAGGATAACTGTAAATTCGACCTCGTCTGCAAAGCAATCACCGACAAGGAAAATCTCATGCTCACAGACGAAGAATACTACGCGGGAATAGACGAATACCTTGCATCCGGCGACTTTGACGACTACAATTTCGAGAGCCGTCAGGATTTTATCGACGAATTCACCGAGGGACAGATCCATTACACTTTGCAAAACCAGAAAGTTCTCGATTTCATAACATCCAATTCAATAGAAAAATAAAAAAACAGCACGGCGGGAGCGGCGTAAAAAACGCATGTTTCCGCCGATTTTTTACCTTTTTTTGCTTGACAAACGGAATAAAATGAGTTATAATATGATGAGAGGTGGTATGCATGGTAAAATTCCGTAAAATACTCGCCGTGATCCTTGCCACAGTAATGGCACTCACGCTGACACTCTCGGCATGCTCATTGGATGAAGATCTCATAAATGATATAATCGAGATACTTTTCCCGACGGAAGAAACAGCGTACATTCCGACTCCGGAACCGACGCAGCCCCCCACGCATGCACCCCCTACCGAAGAACCCACACAAGCCCCGACGCAGAGGCCCACAGAGGCTCCGACAAACGAGCCTACCGAAACAATCCGTAAAGACGGCACCTACACGTCGCTTGAAGACGTCGTTGAGTATATACGCACTTACGGAAAACTTCCTTCGAACTACATAACAAAGAAACAGGCAAACGATCTCGGATGGAAAGGCGGAGACCTGTGGAAATACTTTAAAGGCAAAAGCATAGGCGGCGACAGGTTCGGAAACTACGAAGGGCTGCTTCCTGAAACAGAAGGCAGAACGTGGACCGAATGTGACATCGACTATCACGGCGGAAACAGGGGCGCGAAAAGACTGCTTTTCTCAAATGACGGGCTGTTTTATTACACCGAAGACCATTATGAATCTTTCAAGGAAGTTAAGCCGTGACAGATATAATAATAGACACAGAAAAAATCACAGACAAAGCGTCATTTTATGACATCCTTGCAAGCCAAATCCCATTTCCCTCGCATTTCGGACGAAACCTCGACGCACTCAACGACGTGCTGTCGGAAGCCCCGGGCAAATACCGTTTCGTCATCACAGACAGAGAGGCATTTTCGGCTCTTCTCGGCCCGTACGCGGATTCCGCGATACAGGTCTTTTCAGAAAACGGAGAAGTCGTCGGATATGATAAAAATGAAATCATTTTACGGAGGAATACATCAATGGCAAAAAAAATCAGAGTTACTGTATGGAACGAATACCGCCACGAGGTCGAAGAAGAAAGCGTAAGAGCGATATATCCCAAGGGGATCCACGGACTTATCAAAGAATTTCTTGACAAGGACGAGGAGCTTGAAGTAAGAACGGCAACGCTCGACGAGCCCGACAACGGTCTGCCGGATGACGTGCTCAACAACACCGATGTTCTCATCTGGTGGGGACACATGAGCCACGACGAAGTTCCCGATGAACTTGTGGAAAGAATACGCAAACGTGTAGTTTTCGACGGAATGGGCTTCGTTCCCCTGCATTCCGCTCATATGTCCAAGCCTTTCAGAGCTCTAATGGGAACAGACTGCTCTCTTAGCTGGGGCGCAAACGTTCCCGAGATCATCTGGACGGTCATGAAAAACCATCCCGTAGCGGAAGGCGTTCCGGAATACATCCACATTGAAGCCGAAGAGACTTACGGTGAGCCCTTCTGCATCCCGCAGCCCGACGAGCAGGTATTCATAAGCTGGTATAAAAACGGATATGTTTTCCGCAGCGGCTGCGCGTGGTACAGAGGCATGGGCAAAATATTCTATTTCCAGCCCGGCCACGAATACTGCCGTTCGTTCTACAATGAACATGTTCAGAGAGTTATCAGAAACGCCGTTCACTGGGTCGCGCCGATAAACTTCGGCTCTAAATACCTCGACGGACCGCATATTCACTCTTTGACCAAGCAGCTGGGCATCGAACCTAAAAAAGACGAAGACGATATCGACTGATAAATCCAATATCAAAAAAGGAGACATTATGGCTGATAAAATCAGAGTTACCGTATGGAACGAATTTCGCCACGAACGCGAAGTAGAAGAAGTACGTGAAATATACCCCAAGGGCATCCACGGTGCTATCGCGGACTTTCTTTCCAAAGACCCGACGCTCGAAGTCAAAACCGTCTGTCTCGACGACCCCGAACAAGGTCTTCCGGACGAGGTGCTAAACAACACCGACGTGCTTATGTGGTGGGGCCACAAGCACCATGACGAAGTAAACGACGAGCTTGTAAATAAAATACAAAAGCGCGTCGAAAGCTACGGCATGGGCTTTATACCGATGCATTCCGCGCATTATTCCAAGCCTTTCATAAAGCTCATGGGCACAGCGTGCGAAATAACATTCGGTCCCGCACGTCCCGAGATAGTATGGAATCTCAAGCCCTCCCACCCCATCGCTCAGGGTCTTCCCCAGCATTTTCTGCTCGAAAGCGAGGAGCTCTTCTCGGAGCCGTTCCATATTCCCGCACCCGATGAATGGGTTTTCGGCGGATGGTTCAAAAACGGCTATATCTTCCGCAGTGGCTGCTGCTTCTACCGCGGCCTCGGCAGAATTTTCTATTTCCAACCCGGTCACGAGTTCTGCAAGTCGTTCTACAACGAATACGTCCAGCAGATACTCACCAATGCGGTTCACTGGGCGGCACCGACAAAAACGGGCGTCGCGCTTCCTCTTGAAGGATTCGCGGGCAAGCCTTTGACCGAGCTTTACGGCATATAAGGGAGGGACATCAAAATGGCTGAAAAAATCAGAGTTACCATCTGGAACGAATACCGCATGGAACGTGAGGAAGACTCCGTTCGAGAGATATATCCCGAAGGTATTCACGGCACTATCGCGAACGCCCTTTCAAAGGACGCGGAGCTTGAGATAACAAAAGTTTGCCTTGACGATCCCGAACAGGGTCTGCCCGACGAGCTGCTCAACAATACCGACGTTCTCATTTGGTGGGGCTACGCGCATCACGACGAGGTAAAAGACGAACTCGTCGAGAAGATAAAAAACCGCGTTCTTTTCTACGGAATGGGTCTTATAGCGCTTCATTCGTCGCATCATTCAAAGATATTCCAGTCTCTCATCGGCTGCTCCGGCGACCTGACATGGGGCAGACTTTTCAATGAAGTTGTCTGGAATATTCTCCCCGCTCATCCCATCGCAAAAGGCATCCCGCTCAACTTCGTGCTGAGCCAGGAAGAGCTTTATGCGGAGCCTTTCCACATTCCGGATCCCGATGAAATAGTCTTCGCAAGCTGGTATGAGCCCGGATATATGTTCCGCAGCGGATGCTGCTTCTACCGCGGCCTCGGCAAGATATTCTACTTCCAGCCCGGTCATGAATACTGCCCCTCGTTCCACAACGAGTATGTTCAGAAGATAATCGACAACGCCGTTCATTGGGCAGCTCCCGCCGATGTCGTCATCCAGAAGCCCTATGAAGGATTCTGGAGCAACAGACTTGACCAGGAACTCGGATTTGCTAAAGACTGAAATAAATAATTATCGAGACTGAAAAGGACCCGAGCAACTCTATTCGGGTCCTTACTGTTAAGGTTTTTATGTTCGAGGTAAAAAAATAATGCAGCACATTAAAAGCATGGCCCGTATTGCGCTTTGCGCGGTGATAATCGCCGTATGCTCGTGGATATCCATCCCCGGCCCTGTTCCGTTCACGATGCAGACCTTCGGAATTTTCTTTGCCCTTGCGTTTTTGGGCGGGAAATACGGAACTGTCGCCGTCACGGTATATTTACTGCTCGGGGCTGTGGGAGTACCCGTTTTTTCCGGATTCTCGGGCGGGATAGCCAAACTTCTCGGTGTTACCGGCGGATACCTTATCGGATTTATTCCCGCGGCGCTGATATACTGGCTCATAACCTCAAAAGACCCGGAAAATATCAGGAAACAGGCTTTTGCAGTTGTTTCGGGACTGTTGAGCTGCTATGCTTTCGGAACAGCGTGGTATACGATCGTATATACAACGACAAAAGCCCCTATAGGTTTTTTTGCAGCACTGATGAATTGTGTTGTACCGTTCGTAATCCCGGACGCTGTCAAGATCATTCTTGCGCTGGGTCTTGCGAAAAGACTGAAAAAATATATAAAATAAGAGGCTACTTTGTAGCCTCCTTTATTTTAAACAGGAGGCCACTTTGCAGCCTCCTTTATTTTATCAATTGAGAGCGATTTCTTTTTCGTAAAGCTTTCTTCCCATCCAGACCCCCATTACGGATGCCATCATCAGACCGCGGGTCCAGCCGCTTGAGTCGCCCAGACAATGCAATCCTTTGATGCTCGTATCGAGATTCGTGTCCATTTTTATTCTGTTGCTGTAAAATTTGAGCTCGGGCGAATACAGCAGCGTTTCACGGCTCGCAAAACCGGGTACGACGTTATCGACTGCCTGAATGAAATTGATTATGTTCATCATGGTGCGGTAAGGCATCGCGGCTGTTATATCACCGGCAACAGCATCGGGAAGAGTCGGGCGCACATTCGACATAGACAGTTCTTTCGGCCATGTGCGTTTGCCGTCAAGTATGTCGCCGTAGCGCTGAACCATGATATGTCCCGCACCGAGCATATTCGTCAGCTCGCCTACTTTCTGCGCATATGCGATAGGCTGGTTGAACGGGTCGCGGAAATTGTGAGAGCAAAGTATCGCGAGGTTCGTGTTGTCGGATTTAAGTTCCTTATATGAATGACCGTTGACGACTGCGAGGTCATTGTCATAATTTTCCTGGCTTACGAAACCGCCCGGATTCTGACAGAATGTACGGACTTTGTTTTTGAAAGGCAGCGGATAGCCTATAAGCTTCGACTCATAGAGAACCTTATTGACATATTCCATTATTTCGTTGCGAACTTCGACGCGCACACCGATATCGACCGTGCCGGGCTGATGTGCGATATCATGCTCAGTGCAAAGATGTTCGAGCCATTCAGCACCGCGTCTGCCGGTAGCAATAATGGTTTCGTCGGCATAAATATCATAGCAGGTGTGATTTGCGTCCGTGCTTTCAACGCAAATGCCTTTGCATACGGAATCCTCAAGAAGAATATTTGTGCAGTTATAGCCGAACATAAGGTCAACTCCGTGTTCGACAAGGTACTGCTCTATTCTGAAATAGAGATCCTGCGCTTTTTCCGTACCGAGATGGCGGATCGGGCAGTCAACAAGCTTAAGGTTCGCCTGTATGGCCCTCTTACGGATATCTTTTACCGCATCGGGGTCTGCAACGCCTTCGACATGGGCATCCGCGCCGAAATCGAGATATATCGAATCCGTGTAATTTATAAGTTCCTGCGCAAGTTCCTCACCTATAAGTTCGGGAAATGCACCGCCAACCTCGTAACTCAGAGAAAGTTTGCCGTCGGAAAACGCTCCTGCTCCGGAAAATCCCGTTGTTATATGGCAGTAAGGCTTGCAGCCGACACATTGCTTTGTTTTCGCTTTCGGACAATGTCTTTTTTCGACAGGCTGACCTTTTTCCACTATTACTATTTTTTTGTTCGACCCACACTTAATAAGCTCAAGCGCTGTGAATATGCCCGCGGGGCCCGAACCGACTATCGCAACATCGTATTTCATATTTTCAACGACCTTTCCGAGTTGTTTATCCCGATTAATTATTATATCATAAGAATATTATTTTGTCAAGCCTTGCCGACATTTTTCATGAAATTCCGTGCATAATGATAAAAATACTGCTGGATTATGCCCGCATCAGCCCCGAAACGATGCTCGTCAAACGCATCTCCGTAAACATCGTTCATCACGCGTTTTATCCAAACATCCTTAGGAAAAACCTCGTATCTGGCAAATCCGAAAAGCATCACGCAGTCCGCGACTTTCTGTCCTATACCTTTTATTTTCATTAGTTGCGCGCGCGCGTCATCCGTCGTCATTGCTGATACCGCATCAAGATCAATTTCACCGGAAACGAGTTTCTGTGCCGCGTCAAAAATGTACTTGTCACGAAATCCGGCGCGTATCGGTGCAATCCCCTCGACTGTGACCGCCGAAAGCTTCTCAAGTGTCGGGAAAGCATGATATTTCATGCCGCGATATTCTATCTCGTCGCCGTAAATAACGCAGAAAGCTTCTACTATTTTCTTTATGCGCGAAATATTGTTGTTTGACGAGATTATATATGAAATCAGTGCCTCAAGCGGCTCCTGACGCAGAATATGTATTCCCTTGCCGAACTTTGCCGCCGCGCAAAGGTATTCGTCGTCCGCGAAAGGCTCCGCGACGCGCGTATAGTCGTGTTCGAGGTCGAGATACCCGACCCAGAACGTCTCCACATCACTTTTCGACGTGTCGAAAAACACTATCTCATCATCTTTCTGCATCATAGTGACTGCCCTGCCGCCCGCAACGCCTGTCCAAGCACCGTCCTCTCCTTTCGTCCAGCGAAAGCACTGACCGCAGTCAAATGTGTCGTCAAGGCTTATATCCGCGCCGTAAACATATACGTTGCCGTTCGTCTCGCAAATTTTCATAAACTTTACAAAAACCTCTTTCTTTTTAGCGGAAAATGTAGTATACTAAATATATAAAATTTCATCGGAGAATCTTATGGAACATATCTATACAATCCCGATAAACGAGCATTTTTCAAAGACCGACACATGTCCCGTCTGCTCGCTGTTCTGGATGCTCGAAAAAAACGAACTCGAAGCCGTTACGGGCGCGTCGATGATGGAGCCCGACGTGCGAATAAAAACGAACGAATACGGCTTCTGCGAGCGTCATTTCAACGGCATAATCCATGCGGGAAAACGTCTTCCCGTCGCGCTGATAATGCAGAGCCATCTCGAAAAAGTTCGCAAGGATATTTTCCGCAAATCAGCGCCCGCACAGGAAAAATACATCAAAGCCCTCTCCGGGGACTGCTATATCTGCCGTAGACTTGAAGAAAAAGAGACGAGCGTGTGGGCAAATATTTTTTGGCTCTGGAGCAACGACGGAAAATTCCGCGACAAGTTCCGTGCGCAAACGAAATTCTGTCTGCCGCATTACCGCCTCATGCTTGAATACGGTGCGAAGCACCTGGGACGCAAATATTATGCGGAGTTCTCTCAAACGGCACAGGAAATCGAAGAAAAATACTTCGACACACTGCAAGGAGACATCGACTGGTTCTGCAAAAAATTTGACTACCGATTTGCCGGTGAGGACTGGAAAAACAGCCGCGATGCGATCGAACGCACCGTCTGGACGTTTACTGGAAATCTACCCGAATCGCGCTCCGAATAAAAAAACTTTCAAAAAGACTTGACAAATCCCTTTTGCACATATATAATATACTTGAAATCTTGTCATGTAAATTATAACATATTTTTATGTTTTTTACAAGACATTTTACTTTACCAAGGAGAAGTTAATTATGTTTTTTGAAGAAATAGTTGATGTTTTCGCAAAAAAATTTGATGTGGATCCTTCCGAACTCAAGCTCACCACGAATATTTTCGAAGATCTCGGTGCTGACTCTCTCGACGTTGTCGACCTGCTGATGATGCTTGAGGACAAATACAACATCTCCATTCCCGACGACGAAGCTCAGGATATGAAGACCATCGGAGATGTCGTGAACTTCATTGAAGACCACGTTGAATAAACGATGCGGATAATTGCCATAGACTACGGTCTGGCGCGCACGGGGATTGCCGTGAGTGACCCGACCGGACTTATTGCGACTCCTCTGCAGAACGTGCCATCGAAAAATTTTCAGAAGCTTCTTGACGGTGTGGAAGCGGTCATAAAGCAGTACTCACCGGGACTTATAATAATAGGTATGCCGAAGCGTACCGACGGGCTCGGCAGCCCGATGATGGAAAAAGTAAAGAGCTTCGCTGCCGCACTGCAGGAACGCATCGACACGCCTGTTGAATTCGTCAACGAGATGTATACGACGGTAATTGCATCCCGGATGCTGCACGCGAACGAGAAAAATACGAAACAGCAGCGCCAGCTCATCGATTCTGCCGCCGCCGCAGTTTTGCTTCAAGGCTATATCGATTCTAAAAGATAACAAATTAAGTTCCCGGGATATTATTCGGGAACTTTTTTTATAAACCGGGGACTTTTTTATAAACAAAAAAAGACAGGCGTTACCTGTCTTTTATCTGCGCTTGAATCATTTTATCGCGTTTGCAAGCTGAGACTTTTTGTTAGCAGCAGCATTCTTGTGGATTATACCCTTTGCTGCAGCCTGGTCAATCGCTTTGTAAGCCGCGTTAAGAGCTTCCTGATCCTTTGTCTCTGCGATCTTCGCGGAAGCCTTCTTTATTTCAGTCTTCAATTCAGACTTCTGAATCTTATTCTGCAGAGTCTTAGCAGAAGTAACTTTGCAACGCTTTTTTGCGGATTTGATATTAGGCATGATTTCACCTCCGACCAAGTATTATCATATACCCGTATATTATATCAAAGATTTACCTATTTTGCAAGTCCTTTTTTTGATTTTTTTGTTAAATCTCAAAGAAAATCCCCATACGTCCGCTTTCATCAAAGATTTTTTCATTTACCGATTGACTTTTCCGAGGTTAAGTGGTATAATATAGGTAATAAATGCCTGAGTTTAGGCAAATGATACGAAACCGATTTCAAGATAATAACAGAATGTTTCAGGAGGTACTCCCAAATGGCAACAAACAGATACATCGGCGACTATCCGGTTATTGGCATCCGCCCCGTCATTGACGGACGTCGCGGACCTATGAAATTGCGTGAAAGCCTCGAAGATCAGACCATGGGTATGGCTGTCGCGGCAAAAAAACTCTTTGAAGAAAATCTCAGATATTCAAACGGCGACCCCGTAAAGGTAATTATTGCCGACACTACTATCGGCCGTGTTCCCGAATCCGCCGCTTGCGCTGAAAAATTCCGCAAAGCAGGCGTTGACATCACTCTTACCGTTACTCCCTGCTGGTGTTACGGTTCGGAAACTATGGATATGGACCCGATGACGATAAAAGGCGTATGGGGCTTTAACGGTACTGAACGTCCCGGCGCGGTCTATCTTGCTTCAGTTCTTGCGACCCACGCTCAGAAGGGTCTGCCCGCTTTCGGCATTTACGGCCACGAAGTGCAGGACAGAGACGATGTCACAAAGATTCCCGAAGACGTTAAAGAAAAACTCCTCAGATTCGGACGTGCTGCTGTTGCAGTCGCAACGATGAGAGGAAAATCCTACCTCCAGATAGGCTCCGTCACCATGGGTATCGGCGGCTCTATCATGGATCAGGCGTTTATGGAAGAATACCTCGGCCTGCGCGTTGAATCCGTCGACGAGGTTGAGATCCTCCGCCGTATGGAAGAAGGCATTTACAATAAAGAAGACTACGAAAAAGCGCTTGCATGGACAAAGGAACACTGCAAAGAGGGTCGCGACGACAACCCCGATTTCGTACGTTTCAGCCGCGAACAGAAAGATAAGCAGTGGGAATTTACCATCAAAATGTACTGCATAATCAAAGATCTCATGAACGGCAACAAGACCCTTCCCGAAGGCTTTGAAGAAGAATCTGTCGGACATAATGCCATCGCGGGCGGCTTCCAGGGACAGAGACAGTGGACCGACCACTGGCCGAACTGCGACTACCCCGAAGCTATCCTCAACTCTTCCTTTGACTTCACCGGAAAGAAAGAGCCCATTGTTCTCGCCACTGAAAACGACATTCTCAACGGTCTGGGCATGCTCTTCATGCGCCTGCTCACGAACCGCGCGCAGATATTCGCCGACGTCCGTACATTCTGGTCTCCCGAAGCGACTAAGCGCGTCACAGGCTATGAATTTGAAGGTCACGCGAAAGAAAACGGCGGTATAATCCATCTGCTCAACTCCGGTGCGGCTTGCCTTGACGCTTGCGGAGAATGCACCGACGAAAACGGAAACCACGTTATGAAGGAGTGGTGGGACGTTACCGAAGAAGATATCAAGAAGATGACCGACGCTACCGTATGGTGTGAGGCAGGCTTTGATAACTTCCGCGGCGGCGGCTTCTCGAGCCACTTTGTTACCCGTGCGGAAATGCCCGTGACGATGATCCGTCTCAACCTCGTCAAAGGTCTCGGCCCCGTGCTTCAGATCGCTGAAGGCTGGACTGTCAACCTGCCCGATGAAGTTACCGACACGCTCATGGAGCGCACCAATCCCACCTGGCCCTGCACATGGTTCACACCTCGCTGCGACGGCAAGGAAGGCAGCCCGTTCAAGAGCGCTTACGATGTGATGAACAACTGGGGCGCAAACCACGGCGCTATCTCATACGGTCATATCGGCGCAGACCTCATAACTCTCTGCTCGATGCTCCGTATCCCTGTTTGCATGCACAACGTACCTGAAGACAAAATCTTCCGTCCCGCTGCATGGAACGCATTCGGTATGGACAAAGAGGGTCAGGATTACAGAGCATGTGCAGCTTACGGCCCGATGTATAAATAACGCAAACCCTTTGACCTACGTATGCTGTAACTGAATAAACGATAAAAATTCCCCGAAGGATATGCTTTCATACCTTTCGGGGATCGTTTTATACGTTAAATATCCAATGTACGTGTTCTCGGCCGCATATTTTACGCACTTACCCCTGAGACTCGGGCTTTCGGATGTCAGCAGACAAAAACTGTTCGCACAGAAAGCACCGGTTGTCATTTTTCAGAGTTTCATCTGTCAGTGGCTGTCCGAGCCCTCCGAAGTGAGCCGGAGCACAGCATATTCTTTCGTATCATAAGAATACCGATTTTGCGGAAACGATGAGTTTATTCGCCGGGCGGAGTATAATTTCTGCGTGAGACGCTCTCTGCAAAATCCGAAAAACGAGAATATAAGCATTCTATGCGCAAAATAAAAGCCAGCAGACCGGTTGGTCTGCTGGGCTTTTTACTTTGAGCATTTCAATCGACTTTATTGCAGTCGAAAAGCGTGCAACCCATTTCTTTGAGCTGTACGATCTTTTCGCGCAGGCTTTCGGGGGTTACACCGAAATATTTGCCTAAACACTCTATGCACATAAAATCTTTCTTTGCGCCGCGGTTTATCATTTTCTTGTGCAAAGCAATCTCGTCGCTTTCAAGAAGTTTGCCGCATTTTACACAGCGTTCATCCGCCATTGGAACCACCTCTTTACGCTTTGACAAGCCTTGCACGGTATATCTTGCAGCCCTTAGCGGGAACGAGATCTGTAAAGCCTTCTTTGAAGCTGCCGAGGTCCTTGTTATCATATATATCGTGCAATTCAAGGCCGTAACCGAGTTCGCCAGTAAGGCCGAGGTCACAGAATTCAACATGCATCTTCTCGTTGAATTCATCCTCCAGGTTAACGAACATTAGCGCATATTCGCCGCCCGAAAGATGACGGAAGAATGTCATTCTCTTACCTCTGTAACCGCCGACGAGGAACGCCGGAGTTCCCTCTTCGTCCTGGTCAATGGCGATAATATCTTTATTGAGCAATATTGCCTTTGTATCGTCGCTCATGTTGCGTATATCGCAACCGATCATAAGAGGAGACATAAACATTGCCCACCACGCGAAATGCAGTCTGTACGCATCGGTAGTGTTCTTCTCTTTGTCGGGGCGATCCATATACATACCTACGGTAAGCATATCCATATCGTTCCAACAGCCCGGACCGGAAAGTCCGAGCTCTGATATCTGGCTTGAGGCAATACCCGTGAACCATGAGAAGCTGTCGCCGATATCGTACGTCGAGCGGTATAAATGCGCACCCGCGGCACGCATCCACATTTTAGCGTTATGGTCGCCGCAGTTACATCCGGACAGGATGATATCCCTTCCCGTTGCTTTGAGTGCCATCGACATGCGGTGATAGCACATTTCGCCGTTCACATCATCGGGCTTGTTGCAGTAGTCCATTTTGAGATAATCCACACCGATTTCAGCAAACATTTCAGCGTCAACGGTCTCGTAACCGAGGCTTCCCGGATATTTCATACACGTCATCGTGCCAACGTCGCCGTACATACCGAATTTAAGACCTTTGGAGTGAACGTAGTCCGCAATATATTTCATTCCGTGGGGGAATTTCACGGGATCGGCAACAATTTTTCCGTTTTCGCGCTCACGTTTTGACCATGAATCGTCAACAACAACGTATTCATAGCCGGCATCCTTCAAACCGGTAGACACCATTGCATCAGCGGTCTGCATAATAAGCTCTTCGGATATTTTGTCAGCGAAGGTGTTCCATGTGTTCCACCCCATCGGAGGCTTCTGTCCAAGCATCGTTATCAGTCCTTTACAACTTTGACTTTAAAGAATCTGCATCCGTGCGCGGGAACAGTGCATCCATAGCCCTCGGTGAACTTGCCGACAGACTTATGATCAAATATATCGTAAAGTTCGAACGCATAGCCGGAGTTTTCTGCAAGACCGCAGTCACAGAAGAGCGCGTAGAGTTTTTCCTTGTAGTCGGTGAAGTTGACATAAGCAAGGCAATATTCATTGTTGGACAGGTGACGGAAGAATACGAGTCTGTCGCCTTCATAGTTGCCGACGACGAACGGAGTTCTTGCCTCTTCGTCCTGGTTGATTGCGATGAGGTCTTTGTTCATGAGGATGTTCTTTGTGTCATCGTCCATATTGCGTATATCGCAGCCGATCATGAGAGGAGACATGAACAGGCTCCACAGAGCAAAATGGGTCAGGTATTCATCATGAGTGCAGCCGCCGTTACCGACGTTGCCAGCACCGTGCATACCGACAACAAGCATATCCAAGTCGTTCCAGCAACCGATACCGGAGTATGCGATCTTGTTTATCTGGCTCTTGAATATTCCTTTGATGGAGTTGAAGTTGTCATTGATATCGCCGGTGGAACGATACATATGCGCACCTGTGGAACGAATCCACTTTTCTACCTCGTCGCTGCCCCAGTTGCAAGCAGAGAAGAGAATATCTTTGCCCGTTGCTTTGAGCGCCATGGACATGCGGTAGTAAAGCATGGGGCCGTTGATATCATCAGGCTTATGGCAGAAGTCGTATTTGAGGAAGTCTACGTCGAAATCAGCAAAGGTCTGAGCGTCGATAAATTCATGATCAAGGCTCGCGGGATAGCCGGCACAGGTCCATCTGCCTGCGCAGGAATACATACCGAATTTGAGTCCCTTGGAATGGATGTAGTCTGCAAGATATTTCATGCCGTGGGGGAATTTTTTGGGGTCTGCGACGATTTTGCCGTCAACTCTCTCTTTGAGAGACCAGCAGTCGTCGATAACGACATATTCGTAACCCGCGTCTTTGAGACCTGATTCGACCATTATGTCGGCGGTTTTCATAAGAAGTTCTTCGTTGATGTCCTCACCGAAGGTATTCCAGGAGTTCCAACCCATAGGGGGTTTTTTTGCAAGCATCATAGCAGTTAATTCCTTTCAAATCATATTATTTTCTTATAAGTTTCATTGTATAAACGCGGCTCTCGTGAGGCGCGAGTTTATGTGTGAATATTCCGGAGCGTCTGCCGACAGACTCATGTGAATACGTGTCGTAAACGTCCATTTCGTAGCCGGAGTTTTCTGCAAGACCCGCAAGGCGCAGGTCACCGGAGATCTCGGCGTTTTCGTCAGAGTAGTTGAGGAACATCAGCGCGTATCTGTTATCCGAAAGGACACGGAAATACGCATACTGGCCCTTGTCCTTGTCTCCGCCTATAAGGAACGGGTTGCGGCATTCAATGTCTTGATCGATTGCGATGAGGTCCCTGTTCTTGAGGATTTCGAGCGCTTCGGGACGCATATTGCGGATGTCCGCGCCGATAAGCAGCGGGTTTGCAAACATACACCAGACAGCGAAATGCGTCATATACTCGGTATCAGTACAACCTCCGTTTGCGACATTTCCTTTGCCGTCCATACCAACGACGAGCATATCGAAGTCGATATTGCAGCCGACGCCCGCGTATGGGCTGAACTGCATATGCCATTCGGACTGAGAACGAATAGACTGGAAGTTATCGGTGATGTCGCCGCAGATACGGAAAGCGGTAGCACGTGTGCCTCGGATCCATTCCTGCACATTGTGTGAGCCCCAGTTGCACGCCGCGAAAGCGATGTCACGCGGGACCGTACTCAGCGCAAGCGACATGCGGTGATAATTCATGTTTTCTTCGTCGCCGTCTTTAAGACCGCAGAAGTCATATTTGAGGTAATCGACGTCCCAATTCGCGAACGAATTGGCGTCATCGAATTCATGGTCAAAGCTTGCGGCAAAATCCATGCAGGTCCATCTGCCGGAGCTTGAATAGATACCGAACTTAAGACCTTTGGAGTGGATATAATCCGCGAGATATTTCATACCGTGAGGGAACTTTTCGGGATGCGCTTCGAGTTTGCCGTTTATTCTGCCTCTGTCCTCACCTTTACGGTTCGACCATGTGTCGTCAAGGTTGAGATATGTATATCCTGCATCGGCAAGTCCCGTGGAAACGAGCGCATCGGCGGTCTGCATTATGACCTCTTCGGAAATGTTTTTACCGAAAGTGTTCCAGGAGTTCCACCCCATCGGGGGAGTTTTTAATGTCATCATTTCTTTACAACACGAAGCCTGTAGAACGCGGATTGCAGGGATCTGAGGCTGACACCCATTCCGCCGCTCACACGGCCCATCTCCTTCTTTTCATACATATCGTAAACCTCGAACTCACAGCCGGAGTTTGCAGGGAAGCCGGCATATTCAAAGTTTGCATAGATCTCGGCGGGAATATTCTGATTTTCCTCGGGCGGGCAAAGGTTAACGAACGCGAGACAATAGTCACCGTTTGCGAGGTGGCGCATCAACGCGTATTTTCCGTATCCCGTGCCTTCTATGACGAACGGAGGTCTTCCCTCTTCATCCTGGTCAAGCGCAAGGAAATCCTTATCGAGAAGTATATTATCGCAGTATTCCTGCTTGATGTTTCGGATGTCGCATCCGATTATAAGCGGGGACATAAAGAAGCACCACAAAGCAAAGTGCGTTCTGTACTCATCGGGCGTGCAGTCGTTGTATTCAACGGGAAGGTTGTTGCCGCTCATACCGACAACAAGCATATCGAAGTCGTTGAAACAGCCGGGCATGGAAAACGCCATCTTATCGATCTGCGACGCGGTTATACTTCTTATTTTTTCGGGATTATCATATATGTCGCCCGTGGAGCGGTACATATGAGCGCCCGTCCTGCGTATCCATTCTTCAACATTGTCGTTTCCGCAATTGCAGGCAGAATAAAGAATATCCCTGCCTGTCGCTTTAAGAGCAATAGCCATGCGGGCGAACAGAACGTCCGGATGTTCGTCTTTGGGAACGTTGCAGAAATCGTACTTAAGCAGATCAACGCCCCAATCGGCGAACGTCTGCGCATCTATGAACTCGTGACCGTAGCTTCCGGGATATCCCGCGCATGTTTTTTTACCCGCGCAGGAATAAATTCCGAATTTCATTCCCTTAGAATGGATGTAGTCTGAAAGATACTTGAATCCGTGAGGGAATTTCTCGGGATCCTCGACCATCTTGCCGTCGACTCGTTCTCTCAGCGCCCAGCAGTCGTCAATTGAGACATATATGTATCCTGCGTCGCGCAATCCGAGTCTGACCATGGCGTCGGTGGTCTGCATCAGGAGCTCTTCGGAGATATTATCCTTAAACGTATTCCACGAATTCCATCCCATCGCGGGCTTATTTGTATTCATCATTTTTTCACGGGACGGAGTCGGTAGAACGCGGACTGCATGGGCTTGAGGTTAACGCCCATTCCGCCGCTCACACGACCTATCTCCTTCTTTTCAAACATGTCATAAACTTCAAACTCATAACCGGAGTTCGCAGGGAAGCCGGCATATTCAAAGTTTGCATAGATCTCTGCGGGAAGATATTCCGGAGGCGGGCAGAGGTTTACAAACGCGAGGCAGTATTCTCCGTTTGCGAGGTGACGCATAAACGCGTATTTGCCGGAGCCCGTGCCTTTGATAACGAACGGGGGGATTCCTGCTTCATCCTGGTCAAGCGCGAGGAAATCCTTATCGAGAAGAATGTCGTCGCCGTTTTCCTTCTTCATATTGCGGACGTCCGCGCCGATGATAAGGGGTGACATGAACAGGCACCAGAGTGCGAAATGAGTTCTGTACTCTTCGTCGGTGCAGTCGTCGTCTTCTATGGGACGACCTATGCCGCGCATACCGACAACGAGCATGTCAAGGTCGTTGAAGCAACCGGGCATGGAGTATGATATTTTATCTATCTGAGATCTGAAAATATCTCTTACCCTGAACGGATGGTCGTAGATATCGCCCGTGGAGCGATACATATGAGCGCCCGTGGAACGTATCCATTTTTCAACATCGTTGCTGCCCCAGTTGCAGGCGGAGAAAAGTATCTCTCTGCCTGTCGCTTTGAGCGCAATGGACATACGGTGGTAAAGTCTGTCGCCGAATTCATCGTCCGGCATGTTGCAGTAGTCGTACTTTAAGAAGTCTACGCCCCAGTCCGCGAACGTCTGAGCGTCAACGAACTCGTGGTCAAGGCTTCCTGGATATCCCGCACAAGTCTTTGTTCCGGCGCAGGAATACATACCGAATTTGAGTCCCTTGGAGTGGACGTAATCGGAAAGGTATTTCATGCCGTGAGGAAATTTTTCGGGGTCTGCGACGATTTTCCCATCGACTCTCTCTTTGAGGGACCAACAGTCGTCGATAACAACGTACTCATAGCCCGCATCACGCAGTCCGCGCTCGACCATTGCGTCGGCAGTCTGCATTATGAGTTCTTCGGAAATATCGGACTGGAAAGTGTTCCAGGAGTTCCAGCCCATCGGAGGTTTTTTTGAAAGCATTCGTGATTTCTCCTTTTATTTCTTCAATATTGTAAGCCTGTGCAGCGCCCGTGAGCATGCCACATACAGGTCTTGTTTAACATTGTCGTCTGTGGTATCGATATCTGCGGAATAAACTATTACTCCGTCAAATTCGAGACCTTTTGTCAGATACAGCGGAATAACGGCGTTGCAGCCGCTGTGCATATCCGAATCGGGCTCGGTGAGTTTGAGATTCGGCACGCGGTTGCGCAGCGAATCGAACACTTCCCTTGCCTGCGCTGCTGTGGAGCAGATAACGGCGTTTGTCATAAAACCGTCTTTATTCCATGTCTTTATTTGCTCCTCGATAGCCTTTGCTTTATCGTCCGTCTCGATTATCTGCGGCTCCTCGCCCTGACGAGAGACATATTCTACCTCGTCGTGTGTGAGTTTGAAGCGTTCAAGAAATTTATTTATCTGCTCGGTTGAGCGGTAGCTCTTACGCAGCGCAAACTCTTTCGGATTTTCAGCGTTGAAGAATGAAGCTATTTTCCCGAGGTCACAGCCCTGCGGCGCAAGACGCTGGTTTGAATCGCCGAGAATAGTAAATTTCGCGTAAGAGCAAAGTTTTGCAAGTATCATGAAGATTATCGGAGGATAGTCCTGTGCCTCGTCGACAACGACATGCATTATCTTACGGTGTGCGGGAACCTGTCCCGCGAGAATCTGAATCCAGAAGCAGCAGAGCATATCTTCGAAATTCATCTTTCCCGCTGCCGCCGCTTCGCGCGTTCTGCAAGCGATATCCGCAGGCGCGTACTCGTCGAGAGCGTCGAGATATACCGAATAAACGTCAATGGAAAGCGCTGCATCGAGGTCGTTTGTGAAACGCCTGACAGTATCTATCCAGAACTGTTTTTTCTCGTCATCGAGCTCGCTGTCGGTATATTCAAGTGATGTTGCGAGGGCGCGGGCTTTGAAGTCGCGCTCAAACGCGGCCACGGTACGGGCTTTGATTCCGTCGTCATTCTCGATGTGGTCAGTCACGCGCGAAATTATCTTGCCTTTGCGTATTTCGGCGGAATAAGTCGCGTACTCCTCGTTATACATGCGGCTGAGTTCCTCAGCCGTGACAACTGTCATTTCCGCAAGTTTTATATCTCTGAAAGATATATGGCCCGTGTGAGCCTCAAAAAACGCTTTGAGGTCAAGCGCAAAGCGCTCGCTGCCTTTAAATTTTGCTTCCCGAGCCCGCACGGGAGAGTTCTGCATCGCTTCATATTGCTCGGAAATATCAGAAAAGTTCTTTCCGTAAAGGTATTGTTTGAAGAACGAATAAAAATCAGTCTGCACGACCTTATCTTCACCGAGCTCCGGAAGGACATCTGCAATATACGAATTGAAGACTTTGTTGGGCGAGAAAATAACGATATTGCCCGAGGTAAGATTTTTTCTGTATTTATACAGCAGATACGCAAGACGGTGAAGAGCGATAGACGTTTTGCCGCTTCCCGCGACGCCGCGGACGACGAGCAGGTCTCCCGAAATATCACGGATGATGGTATTCTGCTCTTTCTGTATCGTAGTGATTATCGTCTTGAGCTTGAGGTCTGCGGTCTTGCCGAGTTCCTCCTGTAAAATACTGTCCTCAATGGCGATATCACTGTCGAACATATATTGGAGTTTTGAGTTTACGATCTTGAATTGTCGGCGCAGGCGCAGGTCAACGTCAATATCTCCGTACTGAGTCGTATATTTTGTCGGTCCGAGCGGAGAATCATAGTACATAGAGCAGATATCGGCGCGCCAGTCGCAGATGAGCACGTCCGAGCCGTCGAGCAACGAAAGATAGCCTATATAAAGGCTTTCCTCCTCTCTCTCTCCCTTTTCGAGAAAGGTGAGTTTTGCGAAATACGGCGAATTGCGCATTTTTTCGAGTTTCTCGATGCGGTGTACAAAATCGTCGAAACGCAGCATATCTATTTGTTCGGTCTGGGTTATCTGAGTCAGGTCTGCAAGCTGTTCCGCGTCGAGATTTCCGTGGCTGAAGTCGTCCCATATACGGCGGCGCTCCTGCATTATCGACTCGCGCAGATCCGCGGCGTTCGTTTCAAGCTCGCCTCGCATAGCGTCGATCTTTTTTATAACGCCCGAAAGATATTTTTTTTCGCTCGAAAGGTCTCTCGTCATAAAGTTTCCTTTTTTCAGTCGACCCGGAAATCACAATAGCAGCAGCCGTGCCCGGGTCTTGTGGAATTTATTGTATATTTGAGTGCGGGAAGATATTTCTCTGTCTTGGTTATACAAACGGGGTTCGGGCAGATAGTTTCTTTTTGAACGTCGCGGAATCTGAATATATCAAGCGACGTGTCGGTATGATTTTCAAGCATCGTCATTATCAGAGACATGCGCACATACATTCCGTTGCGCGCCTGAGTAAAATACATAGCGCGTTGGTCATAGTCAACCTCTTCGGATATCTCGTCGACACGAGGCAGCGGATGAAGTATCGTCATATCCTTGCGCGCGAGAGAAAGCTTTTCATTATCGAGGATATATTTTCCGCTCTCCTTGAGGTATAGCTCCTCGGACTGAAAACGCTCCTTCTGGATGCGTGTCATGTAAAGAATATCAAGCTTGTCCATGCATTCGTCAAGGGACGTGACCTCATAAACGGTGCTGCCGTTTTTACGGAGCTCGTCGAGGGTGTATTTGGGAAGGCTGAGCGAAAGCGTCGATATGAGGTAGTATGTGTTTTTGCCGAACATATTCAGCGCACGCAGAAGCGAATGTACCGTTCTGCCGTGTTTGAGGTCTCCGCAGATACCTATTGTCAAGCCCGTAAGCGTATTTTTTTCACGTCTTATCGTGAAGAGATCCGTCATTGTCTGCGTCGGATGGAAATGTCCGCCGTCGCCGGCGTTGATCAGCGGTCGTGAAGTATAGAGCGACGCCGCAAGAGCCGCGCCCTCTTTTGGATTGCGCATGGCGATTATATCGGCGTAATTGGAAACGATAGTTATTGTGTCTTTGAGACTCTCTCCCTTTGAAACAGACGAGTTTCCGGGATTGTCAAAGCCTATATATGAGCCTCCGAGACGTGTCATCGCCGCCTGGAATGAAAGCATCGTGCGGGTGCTGGGTTCGTAAAAAAGTGTAGCAAGAATTTTTCCGCGGCACGCGTCCGCGTAGTCCGCAGGGTGCGCAAGAATATCGTTTGCGCGCGCGTCTATCGCGTTCCATTCAGAGACCTCAAGATCGTTGAAGTCCACGAGATTTTTCAATGCCATATTCCCCTCCGACTTTTATTCAATATATTATACCTTATCAAAGCCAAAAAGTCAATAGAGTTTACATTCATTTCCGTTTTATAATATATTCGGACGATAATAATATGGTCGCGCCGAAAAAAACTGCCGCCGCGCACGATATCGCAAAGAGCAAAAAGAAGTATTCTATACTGCTGCGGCAAAAAGTAAACGACGCGAAAGCAGATGTGTCCGCATCAAAGAAAAACGACATGATATAGGTAATACATGATGACAGCGCTGTCTGCATGACTTTGCCGAGAATATACGGCTTTGCGCTCAGCCCGCTGTCACATACAAACGACAGCACCTGGCAGTGCACCGAAAGCCCTGCCCAGCCGAGTATGGCCGCGGTGAGAGTAAGGCTGCGCTGAAACGGCTCCGCGGCACCTATCATTTTTATTCCCGATGTGAACTCGACTATACCCGAAAGTAAATGTTCCCAATCCGACTGCGAGAGCGACACGGGAATCTTCGCAAGAACGCCCGCGACTGTCGGGATCACACCGAAAAATGAGAGCATTGCTATAACGATTGCGAAAAATACTATGAACGCTGTTATATACAGCACGCTCACCGCGGACGAACGTACCGCGTCAACGAGCGCGGGAAGCAGACGTACGGCATGAGGTTTTTTTTCGGCATTAACACAGCTTTTACCGCCGTCGCTTTTCCAGAGCCTGCCGAAAACCACGCCTGTAATGACAGACGCGATGACCTGTGCCACCCAAAGCAGCCAACCGACGCGCGTGGAGGACCATATTCCGACGCCGACAGTGCCGAGAACAAACGCAGGGCCCGCGTTATTGCAGAAAGCAAGCGTTCGCTCCGCTTCTTCCTTGCTGCAAAGGTGTTCGTTATACAGCGATATCGCGGTTCTTGCCCCTACGGGAAAGCCAGAAACGAGCCCGAGCAGAAACGCCGTGGCCGCCGCGCCGCCGATATTGAAAAGCGGCTTCATTATCCGGCCGAAACCCCTGCCCGTGATTTCCGCGAAGCCGAGAGAGACGAAAAGCGACGAGAACACAAAAAACGGGAAAAGCGTCGGGATGAGCGACTCAAGACACATCATAAGCGCGTTTTTTCCCGCCTGAGCCGCAACAGTCGGTGCCGCAAGCAGGCCGACAAACCCAAGCACGGCAAGTATGCCGAACAAATACCGCTTCATCTTTGCCGCCCCCCTTCCGTCCGTATGAAATATATGCGCAAAGAGGGAAAAATACGACAAAAAAACAAGCACCGTCGGAAGATCCTTCCTGACGGTGCTTTATGTCATTTTTCAGCGTACCTTATCGCCGACATTGGCGTTATCGGACGCAAAGAGAACGCTTATTTCATCGCCGTGTGACGACGCAAGGAGCATTCCTTTGCTTTCGACACCGCGTATTTTCGCGGGCTTGAGATTCTTGATTATAACGACTTTCCTTCCCACAAGGTCGTCGGGTGTGTAGCATTTTGCAATACCCGATACAATCTGCCGCACTTCCGTGCCGATATCTACTTTAAGCTTGAGCAGTTTGTCGCTCTTCTCTACCTTTTCGCATTCGATTATCTTTGCCACACGCAGGTCGGCTTTCATAAAGTCATCTATCGCTATTTCGGGAAGCTCGGGCTCCGCAGGAACTTCAGGCTCTTCCGGCTTGTGCTCCTGTTTCGGAGTGAGGAGCTCGATCTCTTTCGCGATGTCGATCCTCGGGAAGAGGTTTTCGCCCTTTCTGACACTGAGTGTTGCGGGCAGTTTGCCGAACACGGACGCGTCGTCCCATGTCTGCGCGTCAACGCCGAGCATAGCGTATATTTTCTCGGACGTACGCGGCATTACGGGATAAAGCAGAGCGGACGAGATGCGAATGCATTCGCAGAGGTTATACAAAACTGTCGCAAGGCGTGCGCGCTTTGTTTCGTCTTTTGCAAGCACCCACGGTGCTGTTTCGTCAATATATTTGTTGGCTTTGCCGACAAGCTTGAATACTTCGGCAAGCGCGACGGAGAATGTCATGCTGTCCATTATGGGCGCGACCGTATCCGCCATCGTGGACGCCATAGTGACGAGATCTTCATCCTCGGGAGCCGTTTCACGTTCCGCGGGCAGAGTGCCCCCGAAATACTTCTCGACCATCGCAGTCGTTCTGGAAACGAGGTTTCCGAGGTCATTTGCAAGGTCCGCGTTGACGCGTGTCAGGAAGCCTTCAAAGCTGTAATTTCCGTCCGCGCCGAAAGGCATCTCGCGCAACAGGAAATAGCGAACCGCGTCGGAAGAATATCTCTCGGAAAGCAGCACGGGATCAACGATATTGAGCGCGCCGCTGCCTTTGCTCTTGGAGAGCTTATCGCCGTCGATCTTAAGCCATCCGTGACCGTAGACCTGTTTCGGGAGGGGCAGATCAAGCATCATGAGCAGCGAGAACCATATTATAGTATGGAAACGAACGATTTCCTTGCCCACCAGATGCACGTCGCACGGCCAATACTTCTTGAACAGAGAGTCGTCATCGGAAAGATAGCCGAGCGCGGTGATGTAGTTGGAAAGTGCGTCGATCCAGACGTAAACGGTGTGTTTTTCGTCGAACGAAACGGGTATGCCCCACTTTACCGACGTTCTTGAGACGCAGAGGTCTTCAAGACCGGGTTTGAGAAAGTTGTTTATCATTTCGTTGACGCGTGTCTCTGGCTGGAGCAGGTGCGGGTTTTCTTCAAGCAGCTTTATGAGTCTGTCCTGATACGCGGAAAGTCTCAGATAGTAGCACTCTTCCTTCGTTTTCTCGACAGTTCTGCCGCAGTCGGGGCATTTGCCGTTTACGAGCTGATGCTCCGTCCAGAACGCCTCGCACGGAGAGCAATAAAGCCCCTCATATTCACCTTTATAGATGTCTCCCTGGTCATACAGACGCTTGAATATCTTCTGAACCGCGGAAACATGATAGTCATCCGTCGTTCTTATAAACTTGCTGTAAGACACGTCAAGGATCTTCCACAGATCCTTGATGTCCGCGACGATATCGTCAACGAACTGCTGAGGAGTCTTGCCCGCATCCGCCGCTTTGCGTTCAACCTTCTGCCCGTGCTCGTCGGAGCCTGTCAGAAAGAAAACGTCATAGCCTCGCATACGTTTATAACGGCTCATCGCGTCCGCGGCGACCGTGGTATAGGTGTGACCTATGTGGAGTTTGCCCGACGCGTAATATATAGGCGTGGAAATGTAAAATTTCTTATTGTCCATTGTTAGCGTAATATCCTTTGCAGATCCTTACAGAAGAACTTCCTTGCCTGTCTCGGCGGACTTGTAAATAGCCTTAAGTATCTTTATCATATTGATACCCTGCTGGGGAACGAAATCGGGTTTTGCGCCGTTGAGAACGACGTCAACGAAGTGCTCCTGGTTTCTGCCGTGGCCGTTGCCCATAGGGGTCTTGTAGAGGATGTCGGCAAGTTCATCGCCGTCAACGCCCGACTGCTGGGTGTAGATGTTGCAGGTGCCGTCGCCGTTCCAATGGAAGCCTGCTTTTGTACCGCGAAGCTCGATATAACGGGTCTCTTTCTCGATGTTGGATGCCCAGCTGAATTCTATCTGCAGGCACGCGCCGTTATCGAATTTGATAAAGCCCATTGCAAGGTCTTCAACGTCGAAGGTTCCGCCCTGGACGGAATCGCCGAATTTAGCGTGTTCGCTGTCCGCTTTGGCGGTGTCTTTATCGAATTTGGTGTATGTGCAGCCCGTAACGGAAACGGGGGTGGGATTACCCATGAGCCACATGGAAAGGTCAATCATATGAACGCCGAGGTCGATGAGCGGGCCGCCGCCTGACTGAGCCTTCGTAGTGAACCAGCCGCCCTTACCGGGGATACCTCTGCGGCGTATCCAGCAGCATCTGCCTGCATAAAACTCGCCGCAGTTGCCCTCGTCGATATATTTCTTAAGATATCTGGAGTTTGCGAAATATCTGTTGTTGCGCATGATCATGAGAACTTTGCCTGCTTTTTCAGCTGCATCACGCATCTTTTCAGCTTCCTCAACGCTTACGGCATCGGGCTTTTCGCAGAATACGTGCATGCCGTGTTCGAGAGCGTAAACGGCGATGGGAGAATGCAGATAGTTCGGAGTGGAAATATCCACCGCATCGAGCTGCTCATTGTCAATCATTTTCTTGTAATCCGTGTAGACGGTCGCGTTGGGAAAGAACTCTTCCTTCACCTTCTGAGCACGTTCTTCGATGATATCGCAAACAGCGACAACTTCGACATTTTCCATCTCGGACCAGTTTTCCTGATGAAAATGACCCATACCGCCGATGCCGACGGAACCTATTCTCAATTTTTTCATGATAAAAATACTCCTGTAAGAAAATATTTATTTAATATAGTATAGCATATTCAAACTTCTTTTTCAATACTCATTATTGACTTTTTTAGGAAAAAACACTGTGCGTAAAAGCAAAATTTTTAAGAGAAAGACGTATTCTCTGCACTTTCGGCTTGACAACGCAGAAAAAATGCGGTATAATCTGAAAAAAGACGCTTTTACGGAGGTCTGAAAATGAACACCGTCGGCAAAAATGTCGGATATCTGCTGATACGAATGCTCTGCGTCGCTATTCTTTCGATAACGACGATAATCCTCAATATTCCCGTTATACTCGCAATTCTTTACGGCTTTGCGCTGATATATTTCTTCGCCTACACCATGTGGTACGCGGGCGATAAAGACGCGAACGCCGTAGGCAACGGACGTATGGCTCCGATGCCGCACAAAGGCTTTCTCTGCGGAGGGATAGTCACTGTGCCGATGTGCGTGATAATGCTCGCAACACTTTTTTTCCTTAATCCGGAATCGTCGCTGCAAGGCACGATGTCTCTCGTTCGCCTGATTTTTGCGCTCCCCGCGCTCAACCTCTACAACGCGATGATAGACGTTTCCATGACCGCCGCGACACTCGCCGTCTGCGGCCTTTATATCGTTTGCGCCGTTTGCGCGGGAGTGGGCTACATTATCGGATACAAGCGGCTGCAGCCCATAAAGAAATTCCTCTCGCTCTTCTCAACGAAACTTAAATAAGTTCCTCGGGATCGACGTGCAGATAATTACCCGCCTCCTGAACGAGTGCTGACTTCATTTTAACGGTGACTGTCAGCACCGTTTTTTTATTTTCCACAGCCACGGACCCTTCGTATTTTTCCGCGATTTTCCTTGCGCGTTCAAGTTTTTCCGCAACAAGCCCGTCGCTGTCGAACTCAACCGCTTTTCCGCCGCATTTTCTGCCGCGTACGATGAAAGTGAACCTGTCACCATCCCCTTTTACGTCTGCCGTAAGACTCTTTGACGGTGCTGCTTTCGCGATATACATCAGCACCATGTCAAGCATGTCCGCAAGGTCGGCACGGCGGCAGATAATCAGTTTTTTCGGATCACACGAGCCGAGATACTTCACTCCCTCATGCGTCTTGCAGAACATATTCATATACGCGCCGAGCGCAAATACCGTCATTCCCGCGTCTGACGTGCGGTTGACCATTTTCAGAGCGTAACGGTAGTCGCGCACATACGCCGTGAATTCCTGCAAACAGTCTTCGAGCAGCGGCACCGCCATCGCTGCGGTCTTATCTGACATTATCGTTTCGGAGTTTTCAAGCTTATCCAGCAGAAAACGCATCTTTTTTACCGGATAAGCCATCGTTTCCGCCGAGCGCTCGCCCATTTCGAGCGACGCTATCTCCGCGCTCATCGACTTGAGCATTTCCTTGTTCTCTTCAAGGTGCATTATCGCGCATTTTCCGTCAAGAATGCCGCCGCACGGGATGAACGAAAACGATATGAAGCCTTTAACTCCCTCCCCCAAGACCTTGATGGGTTTGCCTCGCTCCAGCGCCGATGTCACCACCGCCGACGACTGCGCCGAGATAAACCGACGCGGACCTTTCCCGTAGCAGAATTCAGGATATTGTTCATATGCAAATTGATTTGCGTAAACAACTTTAATATCTTTTGACACAAAAATCACGGGAAAACGTGCGTTTCCGTAGATTGGCTCAAGTGTATTCCTGACGTTCTGATATGTATTCATTATTATTTCTCCCTATCCTGTGTTAAAAAAATTAACAGTTAAATTCCGTAATATTCGTCTAAATTTCCATGTTATGACACAATTCTGGATTACAATAATCAAGTATAAAGTTTTTTATATAATTTTAAGGAGGATATCACAAATGTCCATCAAAGTTGCAATCAACGGTTTCGGCCGTATCGGACGTCTGGCTTTCAGACAGATGTTCAACGCTCCCGGTTATGAAATTGTCGCTATCAACGACCTCACCAGCCCCGCAATGCTCGCTCATCTGCTCAAGTATGACACCGCTCAGGGCGGCTACTGCGGCAAAATCGGTGAAAACCTTCACACCGTCTCTTCCAAAGAGCCTGTTTTCGCTGAAGACGGCAAGACCGTGACTGTTCCCGGTTCCATCACCGTTGACGGCAAAGAAATCACCATATATGCTATGCCCAAGGCTCAGGATCTTCCTTGGGGCAAACTCGACGTCGATGTCGTTCTCGAGTGCACAGGCTTCTACTGCTCCAAAGAAAAATCCATGGCTCACATCCAGGCAGGTGCAAAGAAAGTCGTTATTTCCGCTCCCGCAGGCAACGATCTGAAGACCATCGTTTACAGCGTTAACGAAAACACTCTTACCGCTGACGACCAGATCATCTCCGCTGCTTCCTGCACCACCAACTGCCTCGCGCCCATGGCTAAGGCTCTTAACGACTACGCTCCCATCCAGTCCGGTATCATGAGCACCATCCACGCTTACACCGGCGACCAGATGATCCTCGACGGTCCTCACAGAAAGGGCGACCTGAGACGTGCACGCGCAGGCGCTGCAAATATCGTTCCCAACTCCACCGGTGCTGCTAAAGCTATCGGTCTGGTTATCCCCGAACTCAACGGCAAGCTCATCGGCTCCGCTCAGAGAGTTCCCGTTGCTACCGGTTCCACCACAATCCTCGTCGCAGTTGTCAAGGGTAAGGATGTTACCAAAGAAGGTATCAACGCGGCTATGAAAGCTGCTGCTTCCGAATCCTTCGGTTACAACACCGATCCCATCGTTTCCTCCGACGTTATCGGTATGAGATACGGTTCTCTGTTCGATGCTACCCAGACCATGGTCTCCAAGCTCGACGAAGACACCTATCAGGTACAGGTCGTTTCCTGGTACGACAACGAAAACAGCTACACCTCTCAGATGGTCAGAACCATCAAATACTTCGCTGAAATCAAATAAGTTTCACACGAATTTTATTATAGTCGCCGGAGAGATCCGGCGACTTTTTTATTCAGTCAAGCTTCACTCCTGATAAATTCCGAAATATCTTCCAAATTACAATTCAATACCTCGCAGAGCTTATCAAGTGTTTTTGTTTCTATATTTTCATTTGCTTTGAGACGGCGAACGGTTTTGCTGTCAATGCCGGCTTTTTCACGCAAAAAATATGTCGTGACGCCTTTTTTCTCCATTGTTTTCCACAGTCTGTCATAAACGATCATAAGTCATAACCCCCTGATAGTATTATTATGGGGGTTATAATCATTGTTTTTAAGGGGATATAGTCCCCAGAAAGGTAAAAATTGCTTATTCGGTATATCTTTTCAATATAATTATTCAGAAAACCCACCGTGGCACCTTCTGTTTTGCGACTTGTCACAGTGGGTTTATTTATATTTTTCAGGCGTGCAGACACAAAGTGAAATTCCGCTTTTACGCCAATTCGACTTTTACCGTGAGATTCTCCGTATCGCCCGAAAGGATGACCTTTGTCGGAACGATATCCGCCGCACACATCTGCTCGACTGCTTTGTCCTCGATGTCTTTCTGGATAACCCGGCGGACATTTCTTGCGCCGTATTCCGCGCTGTAACTCTTTTCGGCAATGACCTGCGGCACTTTCGCGTCGTATTCAAGAGCTATATCACGCTCACGCAAGCCGTCTTCAAGTTCTCTCAGTCGTATCTTTACGATGTCTTCGAAGACTGTCTTCGGCAGCGGGTCAAATGCGATTATTTCGTCCACGCGGTTGATGAATTCGGGACGCAGGAATTCCGAGAGCGCCTTTTTCGTCTTTTCTTCGGATATCGCAGCTTCTGATTTCGTAAAACCAGCCGCTCCGCCTTTGATGTTCGAGCCGGCGTTCGACGTCATGACAATAAGCGTATGTTCAAAATTGACCGTGCGGCCCTGTGCATCGGTTATTCTGCCGTCATCGAGCACCTGCAACAGCACGTTGAGCACGTCGGGATGTGCCTTCTCGATTTCGTCGAAAAGAATGACCGAATACGGTTTACGGCGTATTTTTTCGGTAAGCTGTCCCGCCTCGTCGTAACCGACATATCCGGGAGGCGCGCCGATGATGCGCGATACGGAGTGTTTCTCCATAAATTCGCTCATATCAAGGCGAATAAGCGTCTCGGGCGAATCGAAAAGTTCGCGCGAAAGCACTTTGACGAGTTCCGTCTTACCGACGCCTGTCGGGCCGGTGAAGATGAACGATATCGGACGATGACGAGGCACGAACCCCACCCTGCCGCGCTTGACGGCGGTGGCGACGGCGGAAACAGCTTTGTCCTGACCGACGATATATTTTTTGAGATTTGATTCAAGATTATTGAGTTTCGCGTTCTCACTCTCGCGTATTTTCGACGCGGGAATACCCGTCCACAACTCGATGACCGCCGCAAGATCCTCGTAAGAAACGGCGCAGTCGGAGATTTCTTCATTGAGTTTCGCGATCTCCTCGGAAATGCGGCATTCCGCAGCGCGGACTTTCGCTATCTCCATAAAATCGTCGTTTGTCGGCTCTGCTATCGCTTCAAGCGCAATAAGATCACGTTTTGCTTTTTCAAATTCTTTTGTCGCAATGAAAAGACGCTCATACGCGGGATTTTTCAGCACCGCATTCGATGCCGCCTCGTCGATAAGATCTATGGCTTTGTCGGGCAAAAATCTGTCCGTAACATAGCGCTCCGACATCTCTACCGCCTTTTCCGCAACCATCATCGGGATCTTTATATTGTGGAATTTCTCGTAATACTGCTTTATACCCTTTATCATTTCGATAGTTTCGGCTATCGAAGGCTCTTCGACGATGACAGGCTGAAAACGTCTTTCAAGCGCCGCATCCTTCTCTATATGTTTGCGGTACTCTTTGAGTGTCGTCGCGCCGATGACCTGTATTTCGCCTCGCGAAAGCGCGGGTTTCAGCATATTTGCAGCGTTCATCGTGCCTTCGGAGTCTCCCGTACCGACGAGGTTATGAACTTCGTCGATGACAAGTATTATATTTCCGACGCGCTTGACCTCCTCGATAAGCCCTTTGACACGGCTCTCGAACTGTCCGCGGAACTGTGTGCCTGCTATGAGCGCGGTAAGGTCGAGCAGATATATCTCTTTCTCCGCGATCTTAGCGGGTGCCTTGCCCTGCGCGATACGCAGAGCAACGCCTTCGGCGATGGCGGTTTTACCCACGCCCGGTTCACCGATAAGACACGGGTTGTTCTTCGTGCGGCGGTTGAGTATCTGCATCACGCGCTGCATCTCGGTTTCTCTGCCGACGATATTATCTATCTTGTTTTCACGGGCTTTCTGCGTCAAGTTCTGGCAGAACTGGTTGAGATATTTGAGTTTTTTCTCGTCGCCGGCCTTCCCTGCCCTTTCGCGTCTGCCTTTTCCATTTTCTTTATCGTGCGCGTCCTCGCTTTTTGCAAGATCTCCGGGGTCGATGCTGGGTGCGCCGCCCTCGGAAAAATCCTCATCTTCAGAATTCCCGAGCATCTCCGTGAGCTGTTCGTTCATTTCTTCCATCGCATTTTGGTCAAGACCGAGACCCTGCATGAGATCATTGACGGGATTGAAACCGAGTTCCTTTGCACATTTGATACAAAGGCCCTCTTTTATCGGTTTGCCGTCTTCAACTCTCGACACGAAAACGACTGCTATTCTTTTTTTGCATCTGCTGCATAACATCTGGCTATTTTCTCCGTTTCTTTCAAACAGTTTGTGTTGTCTTCTTCTCTGACTTCTTTTCTTTATTTATACGTATCGCCGCCATGGAATAATTCACGACCGCGAACAGCGACACCGCCACCGCGATGCTCATTATTACAGTAACGATGATGAATATCGTGTTACTTGCCACGCCCGCAAAATCGAGTATGAACGCCATAACAAAGGATGAGAAGAAGAGAGACGAGGCAAGCTTTCCGTACCACTTCGACGCGATAACGGAGTGGGTCTTATTGAAAAATACAAGTCCGCCGATCATCATAAAAAGTTCTTTTGCAACGACGATAGCAAGTAGCCACGGCGATACAAAGCCTTTAATGACTATGCATCCGATCGTGGAAATATGAAAAAGCTTGTCTGCTATCGGGTCAAGGACCTTACCGAAGTCTGACACCTGATTATATTTGCGCGCGATATATCCGTCCGCAACGTCTGAAACGCCCGACAGAACAAGCACCGCGCACGCCCACCAAGTTGCGCCCGGAGTAAAGTACAGCACACAGAACGTGGGCACAAGGATTATTCTTATCACACTTATCAGATTAGGAATTGTCAGCATTACAGAAAAAATCTCCCTTTTCGATCCTTTATTTCCTTACCACTTACCGAAAAATGCATTAAGAGGATTTATATCATTGAAAAATTCGTAAACGACCGTGTTCGACATTATCTCGTCGCGAGTCTCGAGGCTCGTGTCTTTCATGAGGAATCCCGATGTTATATTGATGAGCGCGACGGTTATAAACGAAATGAGAAAACCGTTAAGGACACCGACAAGCGCGCCGCCGGTCTTGTCCATTTTACGGATGACAGGCAGGTTTGCCACAAAATCCGACAGCCACCACAACAGCGCTATTGCGATACTGCACGCAAGGAATATAAGCACGAACGCTATGATACGGCTTATAGTCGAAGAAATAGGCGTTATCATGGCGTCGGTAATGTATGATTTAGCGGAATCAACACCCATTTGTTTTATCTCAAGATATTTATTATAAAGATTATCTATATCGTCCTTAATACCGAGATATTCAGTCGTTTTTATGAAAAATTCGGGCTGTTCGGTGAAAAGAGCGTCCAGATCAAGGTTGTCCAGCGACGCCTGAATATTCTCCGCTGTGGGAGAAAGTCTGTTGACGAGCCATTGGCGCATCGGCGCGTGGATATAGTTCGTGTCAATATATGTTCCGAGATTCGCGGAAAAAACGAAAGCTAATACAAGCGCGACGAAATTTCCGAAAAGTCCCACCACGGACTTCATCAAACCCTTTCTCATGCCGACGATGATAGATATTATAAATATCGCTGCGATAAGCAGATCCAGTCCGGTGCTTATAGCTACTTCCACGGTAAGTTACCTCTTTTCTGTACTAATCTGGGTTTATAGCAGACAGCTGCAGTTTATATATCCGATTGAAACCTACCGCAAGCAGCATGCGGTCGCTCGGCATAAGCTTCAGCACCGACGATTCAAGAGCGGCGCTTGCAACAGCGGAGCCTGTTTTATCAAGTTTCATTACTGTCCTGTCCGCTTCCACATAAAAACCGTCCGTGCCGCACGCAATGGCTGAAACGGAGTGGAATTCTTTGGAAAAGCAGACATTTCCGACGCTGTCAAACGCCGTGACGAGATATATTTTCCGAGCCTCGTCTACAACTGACACAGTCATTGAGTATTCTCCGTTACAGGAAACGGAGAGCAATTTTTCCGACGTGAGGTCTCTTATAACATTATACCCTTCTCCGCGGAGTGATACCACGTCAAAAGAAGTAAACAATTCGACAGAACCATCGTTTTTCAGCGTCGATATCAGCGCCATACGGTCGTCGACACGGATCGACGCACGTTCCTGCCCTACCTTATAGTTAAACGAACGCATGACTGTGTCCGTGCCGGCGAGCTCCGATTCGAGAGTTATTACCGAGACCGTGTTGCGCGAAGGAAGAAAAACGTCCGTCAAATAGCCGTTCGCGGACCACCAGCGAAAGATCTTACGGTGCTCTTTATCGTAGACAATAAGCACGCCCTTATAAGCGTCTGTTGTTGATGTATCACCATCAGAACCGTCTTCACCGTTTACCGCGACCGCGAGCACGCCGTCGTCACTTATGTTCGCATTGATGATGCCCTTCTCGTATTCGTGCTCAAAGATTATGTTGAAACTGTCGGCGACGTAAAGATTTTTGCCGCCGCGGTCAAAGCACAGTATGTAGTTATCCGACACTCTCAGAACAGGGTTCGCAAGCGCGATTCTGTGAGAGGAGTATTTCTGCATGGACGCGCTGTAAACCGTAAGGTTGCCTTTTGTAAGAGTCGCAAACCCGTCCTTGTACATTTCGACGCGAAGCGTATCGGATGTATCAACCGTGACCTCATCGATTACCTTATCGGAGAAAGATTTTTTTATGTTGAAAACCATTCTCTTCACGTTGTCAGGGCTGAGTGCATCGGAATTGACGGCTATGAAAATAATGGCATAAAGGACGATGACAACAAGAAGAATACGTCTGGCGATACGCAGACCTTTAAGTTTTTTATTCTCCGTTGAAATCATAATATACCTCTGTAAGATACAGCCCCTGCGCCGGAGCTGTCGGTCCCGCGTTGCGGCGATCGAGAGAGCCGATGATCTCGGGGATATCCCCGGGGGTGATTTTACCCTGCTGAACCTGCATGAGCGTACCCACTATTATTCTTATCATATTGTAAAGGAAGCCGTCCGCGCAAATGCGGAAAACGACCTCATTGCCGTCACGCTCGAAATGTGCGTCATAAACGGTGCGGACGGTTTGTTTTATGTCGCTGCCCGCCGCCATAAAAGCGCTGAAATCGTGAGTGCCGATAAAATTTTTTGCCGCGGAATTAAGAAGATCGATGTCAAGAGGCTGAGGCCTGTACCAAACATAACCCGCACGAAAAGGAGAACGCACAGCGCTTGTGAGAATACGGTATGTGTATTCTTTGCGCACAACGCTGTAACGGGCATGAAAATCTTCGTCCGCAAAGCGACAGTTTTTCACCGCAATATCCTCAGGAAGAAGCGCATTGAGCGCACGCACTACTGTATCGGGGTCAAGCTCTTTTGAGGCTTTGAAAGACGCGTAATAATTCAGCGCGTGAACGCCCGCATCGGTACGGCTGCACCCTGCAAGACTCTCAACAGAGCCGAAAAGCGACGTGAGAGCACGCAGTATTTCCGCGCCGACGGTACGACCGTTTGGCTGTACCTGATAGCCGCAGAAATTTTTCCCGTCATAGCAGAAGTTGAGAAGATAAGAATACATTTTATATACCGAAAAGCGTTATATTATTCAGCAACACGGCGCCGACGATAACGGCGACAACGGTCGCGAGAGCGATATAGTCACGAAGACTGAGGCTGTACCGGGTAAGCCTTGTCCTTCCTTCTCCCGAACCTGTGTAACAACGGCACTCCATTGCGACCGCAAGCTCGTCCGCACGTCTGAATGACGAAATGAAGAGCGGAATGAGTATCGGAACGAGCGATTTCGCCCGATGCAAGAGTCCTCCCGACTCAAAGTCCGCGCCTCGCGCTTTCTGTGCACTCATGATCTTGTCCGTCTCTTCAAGAAGAGTCGGGATGAAGCGCAGAGCAATGGTCATCATCATCGAAAATTCGTGTACGGGAATCTTTATCTTTGCAAGCGGTGAAAGAAGTCTTTCAAGCCCGCCCGTAAGCACTATCGGAGACGTGGTATAGGTAAGCATTGATGTCGTTATAACAAGCAAGATTATTCTCAGCACCATAAACACGGCCGTGACTACGCCCTCCGCGGTTATGCGGAAGATCCAGAACTGCAGCAGCACTTTTTCGCCCGTGGAATAGAAGAGATTCAGCAATGCCGTAAATATGACAATAAACAGCAGCGGTTTAAGCCCGCGAAGATAAAGCTTTACGGGGATCTGCGACAGCGCAACAAAAAAGAGCGTGACAGCGCATACAAAAATGTAGCTTACGGCAGTTTTCGAAAGAAAAAGAGCAACTATCTGGGCAATGAGAAGAATTATCTTCATCCGCGGGTCGAGGCGGTGAATGACCGACGTGCCGGGAAAATATTGACCGAGAGTGATGTCTTTTATCATCAGACGTTCCCCCTTTCCCCTATAAGCCGGAGAATCTGCGAGCACGCCTGTTCGGGGGTGTACACCGACGGATCAACGTCATAACCGTGCGCTTTCATATCGAGGAAAACTCGCGTTATCTGGGGTACGTTGAGCCCCATGTCCCGCAGTTCACGAGAATGTTCAAAGACCTCATTTACGGGCGCGAACATGGCAACTTTCGCTTTGTTGATCACAAGCACCTTCTCCGCGTTGCGGGCAATGTCGTCCATGCTGTGCGAAACAAGCATCACCGTGGCTTTTTCCTGCTCACGGTATTCCCTGATACGTGCAAGGATCTCGTCTCTGCCGCGCGGGTCGAGTCCCGCGGTAGGCTCGTCGAGAATAAGCACTTTCGGCTTCATCGCCATTATCCCTGCGATCGCGATACGGCGTTTCTGTCCGCCCGAAAACTCAAAAGGAGATCTTTCGAGAACGCTCTCGTCAAGTCCGACGAACCTTATCGCATCAAGAACGCGCCTGTGTATCTCATTTTCGTCAAGGCCCATGTTTTTTGGCCCGTACGAGATGTCTTTTTCAACTGTTTCCTCAAATAACTGGTATTCAGGATACTGAAACACAAGACCTACGTTAAAACGGAGCTGACGCAGGTCAAAGCCTTTCTCCCAGCAATCCATGCCGTTGAAAAAAATTTTTCCGGAAGTGGGTTTAAGCAAGCCGTTGAGATGCTGTATGAGTGTACTTTTGCCGGAACCTGTCTGACCGATGACTCCGATATATTCGCCGGCAAATATGTCTATGGAAACATCGTTTACGGCGACCTTCTCAAAAGGTGTGGAAATACTGTATGTATGTGTAAGATTTTCAGTGCGTAAAATCGGTTCCATTTTATTTACTCTCCGTGTCGGCGCCGTCGAGCAATCCCTCGAGAACGTCAACACACTCCTCTTCAGTCAGCACAGCCAAAGGCACGCGTAATCCATGCTCCCTCAGGCGGAACATGAGCGATGTTGCCGCCGGGACATCAAGACCGACGCTCGTAAGCAAACCCGCGTTCTGGAATACATAATGCGGTGTGCCGTCGATGAGGATTTCCCCCTCGTTGAGAACGACAACGCGCTTTGCCTGCGCGGCCTCGTCCATGTAATGCGTTATAAGTATAACGGTTATGCCCGACTCATTGAGCTCGTGCAATATTTTTAATATTTTGTCTCTGCCCTTCGGGTCAAGCATAGCAGTAGGCTCGTCGAGTACGATTATATCGGGACGCATCGTAATAACGCCCGCAATGGCGATGCGCTGTTTCTGTCCACCCGAAAGCTGATGCGTGGCATGAGTCTTATATTCGCTCATACCGACGGTTTCAAGAGCTTCGTCCACTCGGCGGCGCATCTCGTCCGACGGTACACCGAGATTTTCGAGCACGAACGCAACTTCTTCCTCGACGACGGTAGCGATTATCTGATTATCGGGATTCTGAAAGACCATGCCCACCTTGCGGCGTATGAGCGGGATATTATTTTCATCAAGGCAATCGTATCCCGCCACTTCAAGGTTGCCTGAAGTGGGCATAAGGATTCCGTTGAGCAGTTTTGCGAATGTGGATTTGCCGCTGCCGTTATGCCCGAGCACCGCGACAAAATCCCCCTGTTCTATCTCGAGCGAAATGTTTTTAAGAACATTTTTCCGTTCGTTATAAGCAAATGTTAAGTTTTCTGCTTTTATAATACTCAATTTTTGAGCCTCACATTTTATTCTTTTGCACACCAGAACGCGGACGAGCCGCACGGGAGCATGTAGCCCGTGCTCTTGACGGGAAGACCTATCTCATCGGCACGGAGGGTGTGTTTTACATTTTTAAAACGCACGTCCATCGCGGTGCCGAGCATATACTGCATACACGACGCGGAAAGCCCCGTCGTATACGAGTTAAGCAGTACGAAAAGCGGTTTATCCGAAAGCAGCTGCACGGTTTTCCGAAGAAGCCCGTAAAGCTCTTCCTCAAGCTTCCATATCTCTCCGCCGGGGCCTCTGCCGTAAGACGGAGGGTCAAGGATTACGGCGTCGTAACTTTTACCGCGACGCAGTTCACGTTCAACGAATTTCACGCAGTCGTCAACGATGAAACGTATGTCCGATATGCCGTTTATCGCGGCATTTTCCTTCGCCCATGCGACCATTCCTTTGGAGGCGTCGACATGGCAAACTTTCGCGCCCGCTTTGGCAGCAGCGACAGACGCGGCGCCGGTATATGCGAACATATTCAATAAAGTTATCGGCCTGTCCGCGGCCTTTATTATATCGGAACATCTGTCCCAGTTGACGGCCTGCTCGGGAAAAAGTCCCGTGTGCTTGAAGTTCATCGGCTTAAGCTTAAATGTATAATCGCCGTAAGTGACGGTGAAATCCGCGGGGAGTTTGTTGACGGACCAGCGTCCGCCGCCGGAAGACGAGCGTTCATAAACAGCGTCGGCTTTCCGCCACAGGTCACAACGGGGCTCATCCTTCCATATAACCTGCGGATCGGGACGAACGAGAGTATATTTCCCCCACCGCTCGAGCTTTTCTCCGCGGGTTGCGTCTATGACGCCGAAATCTGTCCATTTATCGGCAACAAGCATCTTTACGACGCTCCTATCTTCAAAAGTAAACACTTATACATTATAATATATATTATATCATTATTTTGGTAAATAGTCAATAACCGAATTATAAGAATATCGACAATTTTTTGAAAAATAGATATAACAATTTCTCATTTTTATATTAAAATCACTTATTTCGTTCTCATTTTTATCTTAAAATCGCTTATCTCGACAAAATCCCCCGTTCACCGCAAAAAAACGGCAAACGGGGGTTCGCTATTCGGTTATCAGTCCTGGATCGCGTCTTTTCTGGAGAGGTTTACTCTGCCCTGATTGTCAACGCCGAGGAATTTGACCTTAATGGTGTCTCCGACACTTACAACGTCTTCGACCTTCTCGACACGCTTTGTATCAAGTTTGGAAATGTGGACGAGGCCTTCCTTGCCGGGAACATATTCAACGAAGCATCCGATGGGGATTATCTTCATGACCTTGCCGGTGAATACCATACCGGGTTCCGCGCCGTCAACGATTGTCTTGATGATCGAGTAAGCCGCTTCGCCGCAAGCCTTGTCGGTATAGGAGATGTAGACATGTCCGTCGTCTTCGATCTCGATCTTCGCGCCGGTCTCGGCGGTGATGCGCTGAATGACCTTGCCGCCCGTACCGATGACTTCACGGATCTTGTCGGTGGGAATGGTCATGTTCATTATCTTGGGCGCGTACTTGGAAAGCTCGGGACGAGGTGCGGGGATCGCTTTGAGGATGACATCATTGATGATGTGCATTCTGCCTTTTCTCGTCTGCTCGAACGCTTTCTCTATTATATCGTAGGTAAGGCCGTCAACCTTGATATCCATCTGAATGGAAGTAATACCTATTTCGGTGCCCGCAACCTTGAAATCCATGTCGCCGAAGAAGTCTTCCAGACCCTGTATGTCGACCATCGTCAGCCATCTGTCTTCATCTGTGATGAGACCGCAGGAAATGCCTGCAACAGGTCTCTTTATCGGAACGCCGGCGTCCATAAGAGCGAGCGTCGAGCCGCAGACAGAGCCCTGCGAAGTGGAACCGTTAGAAGAAAGGACTTCTGAAACAAGTCTTATTGCATACGGAAACTCTTCGATAGACGGAAGCACGGGGACGAGAGAACGCTCTGCGAGAGCTCCGTGACCGATCTCACGTCTGCCGGGGCTTCTGACGGACTTTGCTTCGCCGACGGAATACCCGGGCATGTTGTAGTGGTGCATATAACGCTTGGTTTCTTCGTCGTCGATACCGTCAAGCAGCTGGCTGTCTGCAAGCATGCCGAGGGTAGCAACCGTGAGGACCTGTGTCTGACCTCTGCTGAAAAGACCGGAGCCATGGACTCTGGGCAGAAGATTGACTTCCGCGTGGAGAGGACGGATCTCGTCTATCTCACGGCCGTCAACACGTTTATGCTCGTCGATAAGCATCTTTCTGACAACGTATTTCTGAGTCTTGTATATAGCTTCCGCGATAAATGCGGCGCTGTCAGGATATATTTCCGCAAAATGCGCGTTGACATCTTCCGAAACAACGGACATAGCGGCATCACGCTTGTCCTTGTCGTCATGGCAGAGAGCAACTCTTACGGCGTCTTTGCAGTAAGCCTTGATAGTCTCGTACATTTCATCCGGAACGGTAGCACTCGGATAAGAGAACTTCGGCTTGCCTACTTCGGATTTGATCATCTCGATGAACTTAACGATCTCTTTGATAGTCTGATGTGCGTAAATGATACCCTTGAGCATAACGTCCTCGGGTATTTCATTCGCGCCCGCTTCAATCATGACGATCTTCTTTTCGGTCGCCGCAACGGTGACGGACATCTGGTTCTTTTCTTTCTGAGCGTCTGTGGGATTGATGACGTATTCGCCGTCAACATAGCCAAGGCTGACACCGCCGATGGGGCCGTTCCACGGGATATCGGAGATGGAAATCGCGATAGACGCGCCGATCATACCGGTGATCTCGGGAGAGCAATCGGGGTCAACGGACATAACACAGAGCCCGACGACAACATCGTTGCGCATATCCTTCGGGAACAGCGGACGGATGGGTCTGTCGATAACACGGGATGAAAGGATGGCCTTTTCGGAAGGTCTGCCCTCTCTCTTCAGAAAGCTGCCGGGGATCTTGCCGACAGAGTAGAGTTTTTCTTCAAAGTCGACTGCGAGCGGGAAGAAATCAACGCCGTCACGCGGTTTTTCGGAAGCGGTAGCGGTAGCGAGAATTGAGGTTTCGCCGTATCTTACCATGCAAGCGCCGTTTGCAAGGCCTGCAAATTTGCCTACTTCGACGACAAGAGGTCTGCCCGCGACGGTCGTTTCGAATTTTCTGTAATGTTCGTAAATGTTCATTACAATACTCCTTTAATTAAGAATTTTATTGTAAAACATCACGGTTTCGAGCAGTTATACAGAAATACGAGATTTCATATGCCTGTATAACTGCCTGAAGCGAAACCCGTGACGCTTATACATGTCGGAAAAAGCGGTTTTACCTTGACCGGAACATGAACGTCCGGTCAAGGTAAGGATTGAATTACTTACGTATATTCAATTTTTCGATTATGGCACGATATCTGTTGATATCTTTCTTAGAAAGGTAGTTGAGAAGGTTTCTTCTCTTACCTACCATCTGCTGAAGACCTCTGCGGGAATGGAAGTCCTTCTTGTTGACCTTGAGGTGCTCGGTGAGCTGCTTGATGCGTTCGGTAAGAATCGCAATCTGAACCTCAGGGGAGCCTGTGTCGGTCTCGTGAAGACGGTTAGCTTCGATTATCGCGGTTTTCTTCATCTGTTCCATATTCGTTCACCTCCGTAAAATAAGCTGTACGCCAACAGCAAAGCACCCGCCGGTGGAGCAAAGAACCGTGCCGCGGCAATGGCGCGTCATATAATGCGCAAAGCTATTATATCATATTTTCCCACGTTTGTAAAGAGGAAAGCAAAAAATTCCCATTATTTTCAATTATTTTACAAATATCCTATTGACAAAACGCAATTTTGAGTGTATACTTTATGTAAAGACAAAATGCTTTACATGATTTCAAAAGGAGGACCTATGCCGAATATTGATATCACTTCCGAGGAAGAGCGCGTTAAAATCGGTATGCTTCTTGACATTTACGGGAACATACTCACGGAAAAACAGCGTGTGGCGATGGATCTTTATTTCCAGCAGGACTTCTCCCTTGCAGAGATCTCCGAGCAGTTCGGAATCACGCGTCAGGCGGTAAGAGACAGCCTTGTGCGTGCCGAAACAACACTTTACGACCTTGAGCACAGGCTCGGTCTGCTCGAGCGCATAAAGAAAATGCGTGAATGTGCGGTTCAGTCGTACGAAGATGCGTCTTTTATCAAAGATTACGCAAAGAGAAAATTTCTGCCCGCGGATATAATCGAACGCGCGGCAAGAATAGAAAGGCTGTCCGCCGAAGTCGTCGGCGATGACAGCGAGGAATAAATTTTCAACTATATGAGGGAGTTAATTCCGGATAATGGCATTTGAAAACCTTTCCGACAAACTCGGTGCGATATTCAGAAAGCTCAAAGGACGAGGCAAACTGACGGAATCCGATGTGAAAGAAGTAATGCGTGAAATACGCCTTGCCCTTCTCTCGGCGGACGTTAACTACACCGTCGTCAAGGATTTCTGCGCGAAAGTCAGCGAGCGTGCGACCGGCGCGGAAGTCATGCAGAGCCTCACACCTGCTCAGCAGGTCATTAAAATAGTTAATGAAGAGCTCACCTCTTTCATGGGCGGGGAGAACGACAGGATAAAATTTTCATCCCACCCCCCGACTGTCGTCATGCTGTGCGGACTGCAGGGTGCCGGCAAGACCACGCATTGCGCGAAGCTTGCTCTCTATTTCAAAAACATGAACAAGCGTCCCCTTCTTGTAGCGTGCGACATCTACCGTCCCGCCGCGATACTTCAGTTGCAGACGCTCGGTGAAAAGATCGGTGTTCCCGTCTTCACCCAGCCCGAGGGCACTTCCCCCGTAGACATCGCAAAACGTGCTGTCGCTCATGCGAAAGACCACGGCAACGATCTTGTCCTTCTCGATACCGCAGGCAGACTGCACATCGACGAAGAACTTATGGGCGAGCTTGCGAAGATCAAATCCACCGTCGCCCCCGACGAGATACTCCTAACCGTCGACTCAATGACCGGTCAGGACGCTGTGAACGTTGCGAAAAGCTTCAACGACCTGCTCGACATCACGGGCGTTATCCTCACAAAGACCGACGGCGACACCCGCGGCGGTGCGGCGCTATCGGTAAAATACACCACTGGCAAACCAATTAAATTCGCAGGCACGGGCGAAAAGCTCGGTGACATAGAACCTTTCCATCCCGACCGTATGGCATCGCGTATCCTCGGTATGGGCGACGTGCTGACGCTTATAGAAAAAGCGGAGCAGTCGTTCGACGCAAAAAAAGCTGCGGAGCTCGAGCAGAAGATGCTCAAGAACAAGTTCGACATGAACGACTTCCTCGACAGCCTCAACCAGGTACGCAACATGGGTCCGATGGAAAACATCCTTAAGATGATGCCCGGCGCCAACAAACTTCCAAAAGACCTGACGATAGACGAAAAACAGGTCAAACGAACCGAAGCCATAGTACTTTCGATGACGAAGCGCGAAAGAGCGAATCCGTCGATCATCAATCCCTCACGCAAACGCCGTATCGCCGCCGGCAGCGGCACACGCGTCGAAGATGTGAACCGTCTGCTCAAAAGCTTCGACCAGATGAAGGGCATGATGAAAAAGATGAACACCCCCGCGTTCCGCCGAAAGTTCATGTAGTACGGATATTCCGACCGCAAAGCCCATTTCATACAGCGTTCAGTCTTTTTACAAAGATTAACGATAAACAAACACTATCTATCAAAGAGGTGAAAAAGCAATGGCAGTAAAAATCAGACTGCGCAGAATCGGTGCGAAGAAGAATCCCTTCTACCGTATCGTCGTTGCAGACTCCAGATTCCCCAGAGACGGCAGATTCATCGAAGAACTCGGTACTTATGATCCCCAGACCGAACCCTCAACCGTAAAACTCGATGCTGAAAAGACCGCTCAGTGGATCAAAAACGGCGCTCAGCCCACCGACACCGTAAGAGCAATTTTGAAAAAGAACGGCATTCTGTAAAGAGAAGGCCTCTGTACCGTAAGGCTTTTTCAAACAAAGCCTTACGGCAGACCGGTGTCATGACAGCTCAAAGAGAAAGGATCGCACCTTATAATGGAAGAACTCATCGCTTACATTGTAAAACATTTAGTCGCTCATCCCGACCAGGTATCCGTTGAACGCGACGGCATGCGTGAGGATTGTGTTGTATACAACCTCAAAGTCGCTGAAGAAGACAAGGGATACGTTATCGGAAAACAGGGCCGCGTTGCAAAAGCGCTGCGCCATGTTGTAAAGGCTGCCGCATCCAAAAACGGCGAAAAGATCAATATCGACATCATCTGATCCGTAAAATATGGAATTTATCGAAACAGGAAAAATTGTCAATACTCACGGCATCGCCGGAGAAGTGAAAATTGAGCCGTGGGCGGACTGTCCCGAAGCCCTGATAGGATTGACAAAGCTCAGAATCGACGGCAAAGAATATAGAATACTTGCTTCGAGAGTACACAAATCGAGTGTTTTGATGAAGCTTGAAGGCGTGAACGATATGACTGCCGCGGAATCGCTCCGCGGAAAAACCGTACACGCGCTCAAGTCCGAAATACCTCGCGAGGAAGGCGCGTTTTTCGTTGAAGATCTCGAGGGGCTCAAAGTCATCGACGCCGACACGGACAAGGAATACGGCACTCTTACGCAGGTCATCCAGAATCCCGGTGTTAACGATGTATACGAAATCACGACAGCAAACGGCGAAAAGCTGTACGTTCCCGCGATCAAGGATTGCGTAATCGACACGGATCTTAAAGCCTCGACGATGAAGATTCGCCCTCTTCCGGGATTATTCGACTGATAATATGAGATTCGATATAATGACCCTCTTTCCGGATGAAGTGAACGCGTTTTTGCAGACAAGCATCATCGGAAGAGCCAGAAAAAACGGATATATACAAATTTTTTGCCACAATATCCGCGCCTATACCACAGACAAGCATAACCGGGTCGACGCTTATCCCTACGGCGGAGGAAAAGGCATGCTTATGCAGCCTCAGCCCGTGTTCGACTGCTTCAAAAGCATAAAAGAGCAGGTGCCGGACACTTATCTTGTATATCTTTCGCCGAAAGGCAAACGATTTACCCAGACAAGAGCAAAAAAACTGCTCAAAAAAGAAAATGTCACCCTTCTCTGTGGTCACTATGAAGGCATCGACCAGCGTATAATCGACGCTCTCGTCGATGAAGAAATATCTGTCGGCGATTATGTACTGACAGGTGGCGAATTGCCCGCGATGATAGTCGTTGACGCTGTGTCGAGAATGGTCGACGGAGTCCTTGCAGACGCCTCGTGTTTCGAGGACGAAAGCTTTTTCAACGGACTTCTCGAATACCCCCAGTACACCCGCCCCCCTGTCTACGAGGGCATGGAGGTGCCGCAGGTACTGCAAAACGGAGACCACGCGAAAATAGCAAAATGGCGTCTCGAAAAATCCCTTGAGATAACGTCCCAAAGACGCAGGGATCTTTACCGCAAATATATCGATAAAGAAGCTAAACGCAAAACTATGAAAAAGACCGAGGGAGGAAAATGATATGGAAGACATTATCACAGCCGCATCGGCTAATACGTCCGACTATACAATCCTGCCTTATGTAATAATCGCGGCGATTGCTCTTACGGTGATCGTCACTGTCTGCATGTCTCTAATAAGAAGCAGCAAAAAATAATACCGAAGCTGACTTCGCACCACCCTGAACTTAACAAAAGAATACGGGTGGTGCGGAGTTTTTATATCCCGAAAAAACCATGAAGCGTAATGAGGAAAAAATTATGAAAGAAATCAACTATTATGTTTCCAACCGCGGCAGCGATGCCAACGACGGCTCCTTTGAAAAGCCGTTCAGGTCTCTCGAACGTGCGCAGAAGGCGGTTCGTGAAGCACCCAAGACGGCTCCGATAACCGTCAACATCAGAGGCGGCGAATACAAGCTGCGCAAACCCCTCAAATTCGGGCCTGAAGACTCCGGCACACCCGAATGTCCCGTAACATATCGCGGCTACAAAAACGAACGCCCGTTCTTCAACGGCGGCACAAAAATCCCGGCAAACCGCATCACGAAAGTCACAGACCCGAAGATCCTCGACAGAGTCGTTGATAAATTCGCGGCATCCAAGCTCATGCAAATGGATCTGCGCGGCATTGTAGACAGACTCACGCCCCTCACGACAAACAACGGCTGGACCGAACACCCGCAAGAAATCTACATCAACGGTACGAATCTCACGCCTGCGCGTTGGCCCAATGATGTCGAAGGTGAAGCGTATCTGCTGTCAACTCAGACAATGAACGACAGACATAATCAGGATCGCATGCCCTTCGCCTTCAAATATGACGACCCCACCGACCACGCGGCGAAATACTGGTCCGAAAAGACTCTGAAGGATCTGAACATATACGGATTCCTTTGCTGCGACTGGTCGGACGGCGTATACAAAGTAGACAACATGGATTTCTCGGAGAAATTCGTCGAAGCAAACTGCGGCAGCGGGTGGAGAATTCTCGGAGGACACCGCTTCTATTTTTTGAATCTGCTTGAAGAGATCGACGTACCCGGAGAAAGCTTTATCGACCGTTTCAACAAGATTGTTTACTTCTACCCTCCGAGCGATATGCGCGGCGCGGAAGTTTATATTTCCACATATTACGATCACGTTTTTGAACTTGAAGGCACGAGCAATCTTACCTTCAAGAACATGAAGATTGCTTACACGCGTATGAAACCGATTACCGCGAAAGACGTTGAAAACTTCGTCATTGACGACGTTACCATCTGCCATATTTCCTCTCAGGCGGTATCCATACGCGGTAAAAACTGTGCGGTACGCAACTGTCATATGTACGACACCGACGGCGGCATCATCTCGATATACGGCGGCGACAGACAGACCCTCACACCCGCGAACCATGTTGTTGAGAACAACAGACTTCACACTCTCGCGCGTCACTGCAAGTGCTACGCCGAGGCTATCGGATGCGGCGGCTGCGGCATAACCATCCGCAACAACAAGATGTATGACTCCGCGCACCTCGTCGTCGGCATCAACCGCGGCAACGACATCGACCTTGAATACAACGAAATATACAACGCCGTCAAGGAATCTTCCGACATGGGCGCAGTCTATTACGGCAGAGACGTTGCGTCTTTCGGCATACGCTTCATCCACAACTACTTCCACCACGTGGGCAACAATTACGGCGGCGCGGGACAGCAGTCGATATTCGTCGATGACGGTTCGGCAGACCCGTATGTTTACGGCAACATCTTTTACAGAGGAGCGCTGACGGAAGAAAGAGGCGGTAAGATCTCCGACGCGTTCGCGGTAAAAGCAAACGGCGGCCAATACGGCATCTATAAAAACAACATTTTCGTTGACGTACCGTGCGCGCTCCGCTTCCAGACGTGGAAATGGATGTACAGCACCGACGGCGCATACTTCGAGTGGCCGGGTCAGAAGCAGGGCGGATGGTGGCAATGGGTCGCAGGCGACGGCACATGGAAAGAAATTACTCAAAATCTGAACCTGTGGCATCCCGCATGGATAGAAAAATACGGAAACAGCCAGTGGGCACCGATCTTTAAGATGTTCAGCGAAGAGCTGCGCGAGGAGTGGAAAGCTCTCAAGGCTGACCCATCCAAGTCAAAAGAATATGAGAACTTCCTTGAAGACCACGCTCCCGAAGCGTCGAACCTCTGTGAAGAAAACGTCGCTATCAAGACCATTGCCTTCACCAAAGGGCAGCCCTACACCGGCAACGCACGCGGAAAGAAAAACTACTCCGCCCCCAGCGATATTCTCCCGTCGGGCAATTCGATGTTTGTAGACTACGGCAAAGACTTCAAGCTCACCGAAGAAGGTCTGAAGGCTGTCCGCAAGGTCGCTCCGAATTTCGAAAATATTCCCACCGAAAAAATAGGTCTTAAGCCCTTCATCGGCGAGGACGGAAAGCCCGTATTCGTCGGCGGTATCGAGCCCACGACGGATAAAGTCCATGTAAAGCGCAACGGCAACGTTTACAGCGCGAACTACAAATATATATCCCCCCTCGGAGTCAAAGAAGGCAACTCGAGGTTCCTCTGGTACATCTGCGACACTAAGAGCGGCGAATACGCCCCGATAAACAATCGCCGCGACCGCGAAATCCCGGTAGACGAAGCGATGAAGGGCAAGTTCCTCAAAGTTTCCGTCATGGTCCAGGACAGAGAAACGCTCTACTCCGAGCCGATATTCTCCGCACCTATTGAGGTACTGTAAAATATAAAAACCAAGGGCAGGTACAAAACCTGCCCTTCCGTTATATGAAAGGATATCAAAATGACTGCAGAAGCAGCAAAACAGAGAATGCTCGACGGCAGACTTTTCCCGCCGGGAGACGATTCCATTATTAAAGAACAATGCGAATGTATAAAAGACCTCTGGGCTTTCAATCAGATACCGCCGTTTGAACTCGAAAAACGCACACTGGCGGCAAAGAAGGTTTTCGGAAAAATCGGAGAAAACTGCCGCATGGAATCCCCTCTCCACGCTAACTGGGGCGGCAAGCACGTCTTTATCGGAAACAATTTTTACTCAAATTTCAACCTTACCCTTGTTGACGACGGAAATATTTATATCGGTGACGGGTGCATGTTCGCACCCAATGTGACCATTGCCACAGCGGGACACCCCATTGACCCGGAATTGCGAGCACAGGGGCTGCAATACAATGCCGACGTGCATATAGGAAACAATGTCTGGCTCGGCGCGGGAGTTCTCGTCATGCCCGGCGTGACGATAGGCGACAACGTTGTCATTGGTGCGGGAAGCGTTGTGACAAAAGATATACCGTCAGGCGTCGTCGCGGTGGGAAACCCGTGCCGTGTGATGCGCGAAGTCGGGCCTCACGACAAAGAATTCTATTTCAAGGATCGCCGCGTAGATTTATAGTATGAAATTTATCAAAGAAAAAGATATTTTACTGCGAAACGGAAATGCCCGGTCAGATACTGCCGAAAAACGCACCCTTCGCGGTCATTGAAGAGGTCAGAAGCGGAGATATAAGCATCGACTCCGTGAAAGCATCCGAGGCACGGATACTCACTCTGAAGATCGAGCTCTTAATAATCAAATGACAATGTGTAAAGAATAAAGCATCTTTTGTATTGCAATATTACGGCGCAACCGAGCCGCAGGCGCGCACTCCACGAAAGGGAGTGCGCGCCTGCGGACATTTTGCCTTCGGGAATTTTGCCTGCAGACATTTTGCCTACGGACATTTTGCCTGCGGACATTTTGCCTGTGACAACAGCCGGCGGATATATCACGGCTTAATCGCGACGGACTATCTTCGCCCCCAATTCCGAAAGCACTTTCGGCATGCAATCATAGCCGCGCTCGATATGCTCTATCTTGCGTATCTCACTCTCGCCATCCGCCGCAAGCGCCGCAACAACAAGCGCCGCTGCGCCGCGCAGATCCGTGGAATCGACATTCGCGCCGTACATCTTCTCAACTCCGTCAACTATCGCAACGCGCCCGTCAACGGTGATCTTCGCGCCCATGCGCAGCAATTCCCCGACATGACGGAATCTGTCGGAAAACACGGTTTCTATAAACACGCTGCTGCCTTTCGCACGGCACATCATCGCCATACATACTGCCTGTGCGTCCGTCGGAAATCCGGGGTATGGCATCGTGCGCACGGGACGGCACGCGTGCAGTCTGTCGCATGATATGTAAATGTCGCTCCCATCTACGTTTATCGTGCATCCCGCCTCCCGCATAAAAGATATTATTCCCGAGAGATGCTCGGGCGCGGTGTCATGCAGCAGCGCATTGCCGCGTGTCGCGGCGACAGCGCACATATACGTAGTTGCAGCTATTCTGTCGGGAATGACTCGATGCTCCGCACCGTGAAGTTTTTTCACTCCGTCAATCACAACAGTCGGAGTTCCCGCTCCGCGAACCTTCGCCCCCATTTTATTGAGAAAATCCTGCAGGTCGCATATTTCGGGCTCCCGTGCAGCGTTGTTTATGACTGTTCTGCCTTCCGCCGTGACCGCCGCAAGCATAATGTTTTCCGTTGCACCAACGCTCGGTATCGCGAGTGATATATCCGACCCGATAAGCCTGTCACACTCACAATCAAGATAGCCGTGCTCTTCACGGATAACGACCCCCATCTTTCTTAACGCCGAAAGATGCATATCTATCGGACGGGGTCCGAGCTCGCACCCTCCGGGAAATGAAACGACCGCGTGATGTCTGCGCGCAAGGATAGCTCCGAGAAATACGACAGATGAGCGCATTTTTCGCATAAGCTCCTCGGAAATGACGAACCCCGCCGCAGACGTCGCATCAACATATATCTTATCTGAAAACAGAGTCACTGTCGCTCCCAGCCCCCGCAATATTTCGGCAGCGGTATATGTATCGCTTATTTCAGGGCAGTTACCTATCCGGCATTCCCCATCTGCAATAAGCGTCGCCGCGAGGATCGGCAGAACACTATTCTTCGCCCCCTGAACATGAATGACACCGCAAAGAGGCACGCCGCCCTCAACGATATAACTTGGCATATCAACACTTTCCTCCACCTAAAAGATATTAACATTTTATGTCCGTTGTCGGTTTTTTGCGACTCAAGGTCGGATTTTGGTGAATCAACACAACCTTAATGTCTAAGAATGATGTTTTTTTTAATTGTTTGTTTATAAAAACGGTTCAAAAAGCGTTGACATTTTTGCACAATTTGGTATAATATACCTAAAGGGAAAGGAGTCTGTTATGAGCGACCTATTAAACGATAAGATAGAAGAATTCGCAGCCGGCAAATGCCATGACGCTTATGAATTCATGGGTTGTCATCCGACAGGAGACGGATACGTCTTCAGGGTCTGGGCGCCGAATGCAAAAAGCGTCCGCGTTGTCGGCAATTTCAATAAATGGGACACAAACGCCGAACCAATGAAGAACATAGGACACGGTATCTGGGAAAAAACCATCGACGGCATACCTGAATACACGGGCTACAAATATCTCATTTGCAAACCTGACGGGAAATTTACATATAAAAGCGACCCATACGGATTCCACATGGCGACAAGGCCGGAAAATATGACAAAGACATACGACCTTGACGGATTCGCATGGCACGACTCTCTGTACAGATCGCGCAAGCGCGGAAAAAATATTCTTTCGTCGCCGCTGAACATTTACGAAGTACACGCGGGGTCCTGGCGCAAATACAAAGACGGCAATCCGTACCCTTACCGCAAACTCGGTGAAGAGCTTGCGGAATACGCAAAGCAGCAGGGCTACACTCATATAGAACTTCTTCCCGTTGCGGAACACCCATACGACCCGTCATGGGGATATCAAGTTACCGGATTCTTCGCCCCCACGTCCCGCTACGGCACACCGAAAGATTTCATGATGTTCGTCGATATCTGCCATTCAAAGGGGATCGGCGTTATACTTGACATCGTCGCCGCGCATTTTCCGAAAGATGAAAACGGGCTTTACGAGTTCGACGGAACGTGCTGCTATGAGTCAAATGACAGGCTTGTCAACGAGCATCCGGAATGGTCTACGAGAATATTTGATTTCAGCCGCAACGAGGTAAAATCATTCATCATTTCAAGCGCCTGCTACTGGCTCGACAAGTACCATATCGACGGGCTGAGAGTCGATGCTGTCGCGTCAATGCTCTACCTTGACTACGGCAGACGTGACGGACAATGGCGGCGTAACAAAGACGGAGGAAACATCAATTACGCCGCGGTATACCTTCTGCGGGATATAAACAAGGCTGCGTTTGCCGTAAATCCGTCCGCTGTAATGGCGGCGGAAGAGTCCACAGCGTTCCCAATGGTTACTAAGCCCGCGTATGACGGAGGACTCGGCTTCAACTTCAAATGGAACATGGGCTGGATGCACGATATGCTCGATTATATGTCTACCGACCCGCTATTCCGCAAAGGCAAGCATAACAATCTCACTTTTTCTATGACTTATGCGTTCTCGGAAAACTTTATTCTTCCTCTCTCCCACGACGAAGTAGTGCACGGGAAATGCTCAATGATAAACAAGATGCCCGGCGAATACGAGATGAAATTTGCGAATCTGCGCGCGTTTTACGGCTTCATGATAGCACATCCCGGCAAAAAACTCACGTTTATGGGCAACGAATTTGCTCAATTCATAGAATGGGACTACGCAAAAGAGCTTGACTGGCTGTTGCTTGACTATGACAAGCACCGCCAGATGCAGAAGTATACCGCCGCACTCAACGCCTTTTATCTCAAAACCCGCGCGATGTGGGAAAATGACTCCGACTGGAACGGTTTTTGCTGGATATCAAACGACGACCGCGACCATAGCGTGATTTCAATGAGACGAATAGACAAGTCCGGCAAGGAGATCGTCGCTGTGTGCAATTTCTGCCCTGTCAGACATGAACGGTACCGCATAGGCATACCTTATAACTGCACTGTCAAGCCTGTGTTCTCGTCCGATGACACGGAATTCGGCGGAAAAGGTGAGCATCTGCAAGCCGTAAAGAGCGAACCTATACCGATGCACGGGCTGAAATATTCCGCAAATTTCACTATTCCCGCAATGTCCACCGTATTCTATAAACTGTCTTATATAAAAAATAAATAACAGATATCGAAAGGACAAAGTATAATGGTACATCGCAGAAAAGAATGTATCGCCATGCTCCTCGCAGGAGGACAGGGCAGCCGTCTGAAAGTCCTTACGGAAAATACCGCTAAGCCCGCGGTACCGTTCGGCGGCAAATACAGGATAATCGATTTCTCACTCTCCAACTGCGTAAACTCCGGCATCGACACCGTGGGCATACTCACGCAATATCAACCACTCGAGCTCAACGACTACATCGGCAACGGTCAGCCGTGGGATCTCAACCGCAATTTCGGCGGATCGCACATCCTTCCTCCGTACACTACGGCAAGCGGCACGGCATGGTACAACGGCACGGCAAACGCCGTATATCAAAACATGTCATTCATCGAAAGATATGATCCCAAATACGTGCTTGTGCTTTCGGGTGACCACATCTATAAGATGGATTATGCAAAAATGATAGAATTCCACAAGCAGAAGGGCGCGGAATGCACCATAGCAGTGCGCACTGTCCCGATGGAAGAAGCTCCCCGTATGGGCATAATGAGCACGAACGGTGAATGCCGCATAACAGAGTTCGAAGAAAAACCGAAACACCCCAAAAGCAACCTCGCGTCGATGGGCGTTTATGTTTTTACATGGGAAACGCTGCGTGAATACCTCATCGCGGATGAAAAAGACCCAAACTCCTCAAACGACTTCGGCAAAAATGTCATCCCTGCCCTGCTGCGCGACGGACGCGAACTTTTCGCATATACGTTCGACGGCTACTGGCGCGATGTCGGAACGCTCGACAGTTTGTGGAAGGCGAATATGGATCTGCTCGACCCCTCAGATCCCGTAAGCATGCGTGACACGAATTTCAAGGTATACTCGCGTAACTATGCGCAGCCGCCGAGCATAATATCGGATAAGGGACAGGCGAAAAACTCGTTTATCGCGGAAGGATGCGTGGTAAACGGCAAGGTCGTCAACTCGATAGTTTCTACCGGTTGCACCGTTGAGGAAGGCGCCGAGGTCTACGACAGCGTCGTGATGCCCAATACGAAGATAGAAAGCAACGCAAAGATAAAATACGCGCTTATCGGTGAAAACTGCACCATCGGACGATACTCTGCCGTGGGCGGAGAAAAAACAGACGACGGCGAATGGGGAATAAGCGTCGTCGGAACGGGCAAGACCGTGGCTGACGGACAGATCGTTCCCCCGAATTCCAATATATAACAGTCAAAGAAGAATAATAAGAGTAAGGAGAGACTTAGGACAATGAAAGCGGCAGGCATAATTTTTTCCGATACTCACAACAACGGGCTCGACGCTCTGACAAACAGCAGAAGCATCGCATCCCTCCCTTTCGGTTCAAGATACAGATTGATAGATTTTGTTCTTTCAAATATGGTCAACTCCGGTATAAGAAACGTCGGGGTCGTCACAAAGAGCAATTACCAGTCTCTTATGGAGCATCTCGGCTCATGTCAGGCGTGGGATCTGAACCGTAAGAACGGCGGGCTGATATTCATTCCTCCGTTTGCCACGGGTAATTCCGGCGGCTACAAGGGCAAGCTTGACGAGCTTTACACGGCTCTGCGCTATATAAACGAGACATGCACGGAAGATTATCTCATCCTCGCGGACTCCGCGACTGTATCGAATATCGACTACAACGAAATACTCGAAAGCCATATCCGCTCGGGAAGTGATGTTACGGTCGCTGTTAAGCGCTCTGATAACGGCGAAAGCAAAAATGCGGAGATGCTTTTCGATCTTTCCGAGGACAATAAGATCCAAGGCGTATACCTGAACTACGAACCCCGAGCCGGTCAGTATATTTCACTGGGTACATACGTCGTAGGCAGAAAGTACCTTGAAAGCGAAGTTGTCTCCCTCTCCGCGAAGGGATACCACAGCCTGAGCAAGGATTTTATTCAGGAAGGCTTCAACAAGGGCAACGTCCGTCTTTCGGCTTTTATCCACGACCGCCCCGTGCTGCGCAACTATGACATTGAGGATTATTTCAACAACAATCTCGGCCTTATCAATCCCGATATGCAGAAATATTTCTTCGGCGGAGACTTTCCCGTCTACACGACGGTACATGACGAAGTACCGACGTTCTACGGCGGCGAGTGCAATGTGCGCAACTGTCTCATAGCCGACGGCTGTGTTATCGAGGGCGAGGCGGAAGGCTCTGTGCTTTTCCGCGGAGTAACGGTGGAAAAGGGCGCAATTGTGCGCAATTCAATAATCATGGACGCAAGCGTGATCAAAGCGGGCGCGTGCGTCGAAAACGTGATAATAGACAAGAAAGTAAGAATAAGCAGCGGCGTACACGTTTCGGGATATCCGACAAACCCGCTCATAATCTCTAAGGGGGAAACAATTTGAAGATACTGTTCGCGGCAAGCGAAGCGACTCCTTTCGTCAAAACAGGCGGACTTGCAGATGTCGCAGGTGCCCTGCCGAAATACATAGCAAAAGATAAAGATGCGGAAGTCTGTGTATTTTTGCCTTATTATAAAGTGATAAAAGAAAACCAGGCTTACGGCAAATACATGAAATTCATCACGTCATTCTACACGCCACTGTCGTGGAGAATGACGTACACGGGCATATTCAGATACAAGCCGCAGTTCAGCCGCGTGACATATTATTTCGTCGACAACGAGTATTATTTCGGCAGGGACAAGGTCTACGGCTACTATGACGATGGGGAATCGTTCGCGTTTTTCTGCAAGGCGATACTCGAATCGCTGCAGCACATTGATTTTATGCCCGACATAATCCATTGCAACGACTGGCAGACCGCACTCATACCTATTTTTTATAAATTGATGTATCAGCACTACGGGCGTATCAGAACTGTGCTCACCATTCATAATATAGAATACCAGGGCAAAGCGCCCCTGGATTTCGCGGGCGACGTGCTGGGCATCGCAAAGGAGCATCTGTCGCTGCTGCACCATACCGACTGCGTGAACGTGCTCAAATCGGGCATAGTGCTTGCGGATAAAATAACGACGGTCTCCGAGACGTACGCAAAAGAGATTCTCGACCCGTTTTACGCTCACGGCCTCGACGGAATACTGCGTGAAAACAGCTATAAGCTCTGCGGCATCGTCAACGGCCTTGACATGAACACGTTCAACCCCGCGAAAGACCCCGCGCTATGCGAGCATTACACGTCAAAAAACACGAACGGCAAAGCGGTCTGCAAGCTCACCCTGCTCAATGAGCTCGGGCTGCGCACCGATCCGCTCGTTCCTACCGTGGCGATGATATCGCGTCTTGTCGCACATAAAGGCTTGGATTTGCTGGGCGGCAACGCCATCGACAGGCTTATGAACCTGAATATAAACCTCATTGTCCTCGGCTCGGGAGAACCGCAGTATGAGGATATGCTGAGATATTACGCGTCGAGATATCCCGACAGGATATCCGTCAACATCCGGTTTGACTCCTCTCTCGCAAGCCGCATCTACGCCGGGGCGGATATGTTCCTAATGCCGTCGCGCTCGGAGCCGTGCGGGCTGTCGCAGCTTGTGGCGATGCGTTACGGAGCGATTCCGATAGTTCACGAAACGGGAGGTCTCAAAGATACAGTCCCCGCGTTCAATCCCGAAACGGGAGACGGGCTGGGTTTCACGTTCATAGACCACACAACGGACGAAATGATCCGCGCCGTTGCGCGCTGCACGGACCTTTACAATAATGACCACGAAAAATTTGCAAAACTGCGCAGCAAAGTCATTGCAAACGATTGCGGCTGGGACAAGCCTGCAAGGGCTTACATTGACGTGTACAACAGCATGATGAAAGATTAAAACCGAAGGATATATAAAGAGATGAAACAGCAAGAAAAGATAAAAGAACAACTTGAAGGGACTGTGGGCCGCGTGTTCGGTTGTGAACTGAGGGAAGCGACCCTGAAACAGGTGTATCGTTCGGTCTGTCTGACAGTCCGCGATATGCTGGCAAAGAAAGAAAAGGCGTTTTCAAAGGATATTAAAGGCAAAAAAGTCTACTATATGTCAATGGAATTCCTCGTCGGACGATCTCTCAGAAACAACCTCTACAACCTGGGCCTTGAAGATGATTTCAGAAAAATTCTCAAAGGCATAGGCGTAAAGATCGAGGATCTGTATGAAATGGAGCCCGACGCAGGCCTCGGCAACGGAGGTCTCGGACGCCTCGCGTCCTGCTACCTTGACGCGGCGACATCAAATGAGATCTCGTGCACCGGTTTCTCAATAAAGTACGAATTCGGTATATTCCGTCAGAAGATCGTTGACGGCTGGCAGGTCGAATTCCCCGATGAATGGCTTGACATGGGCGGAGTGTGGCTCGTTGCGCGTCCCGATGACGCGGTAAACGTCCGTTTCGGCGGAAGAGTCAACAACTACATCGACCAAAACGGCAAATTCAGAGTTTCGCACACCGATTACAGCCTTGTCACCGCAATCCCCTATGATATGTATATCTCGGGCTACGACTCAAAAGCCGTGAACAAGCTCGTACTGTGGGAAGCAAAGTCCCCGTCATCAATAGATATGTCTGCGTTCTCCCGCGGCGAATACCAGAAAGCACTCGAGCAGGAAACAATGGCGGAGGTCATTTCAAAAGTCCTCTACCCCGCCGATAACCATATTGAGGGCAAGCGTCTGCGCCTCAAGCAGCAATACCTCATGGTCTGCGCGTCAATGCAGACGATAATCAAGGATCATCTTAAAAACAACTATTCCCTTGACAATCTTCCCGACACGACCGCAATACACATCAATGACACGCACCCCGCGCTCTGTGTACCCGAACTTATGCGGATTCTCGTTGACGAATACGACTATGAGTGGGATAAGGCGTGGGACATCACATGCCGCACGCTCACATACACCAACCACACGGTCATGAGCGAAGCGCTCGAAAAATGGAATGAAAGCCTTTTCTCGGAGCAGCTGCCCCGAATCCACCAGATAACCGTGGAGATCAATCGCCGCTTGATGCTCGACCTTGTCAGAGCGTACGGCGACGATCGGGCGAAGCTCGACTATATGGCGGTCATCGCCAACGGCGAAGTAAAAATGGCAAACCTCTGTCTTGCCGCGTGCCATAAGGTCAACGGAGTGTCGAAGCTGCACTCAGACATCCTCACGTCGAGCGTTTTCCGCGATTACTATAACATTGCTCCCGAAAAGTTCACGAACGTCACAAACGGTATCGCTTACCGCAGGTGGCTCTGCCAGTCGAACCCGGAGCTGACGAAGTTTCTAACATCACTCATCGGCGACGGATTCATAAAAGACAGCCGCGAGTTGACAAAGCTCAATGCTTATAAGGACGACGCGGACGTCATAAGCGAACTGCGCCGCATAAAACGCGAAAACAAGCTCGTGCTTTGCGACTACATCGAAAAGGCAAACGGTGTCATCATCGACCCCGACTCGATTTTCGACGTACAGGTAAAGCGTCTGCACGAATACAAGCGCCAGCTGCTCAATGTGCTGCAGATTCTGCGCATGTACCTGAAGATAAAAGAGAATCCGAATATGGATTTCGTACCGAGAACGTTCATTTTCGCCGCGAAAGCCTCTTCGGGCTACTTTATGGCGAAGCAGATAATCCGTCTTATTGTCACCGTTGCGGATATGATAAACTCCGACCCGCAGATGCACGATAAACTGAAAGTCGTTTTCGTCGAGGATTACAAAGTATCTCTTGCAGAAATAATAATCCCCGCCGCCGATATCTCCGAGCAGATTTCCGTCGCAGGCAAGGAAGCCAGCGGCACGGGCAATATGAAGCTCATGATAAACGGCGCGGTCACTCTCGGCACGCTCGACGGAGCGAATATCGAGATTCTCGAGCAGGTAGGCAAAGACAACATCTTTATCTTCGGTATGAATGCCGGGCAAGTCGAAGAACTGTGGAGACGCGGTTACAGGCCCTCGGAATTCCTCGAAAAATGTCCCGAGCTTGTCAATGTCCTCAACTTCATCAGACACGGCATCAACGGCGCAAAATTCGATGATATCATCAATTCCCTGCTCGTGCCGCACTACGGTGTGTCGGATGAATATATGTCGATAGCCGACTTTGCGGACTACGCGCGCGCCCAGGATCTCATCTCCGGGACATATCCCGACTCACAGAAGTTCGGACGCATGTCGCTTGCAAACACGGCAAACGCGGGCATTTTCTCCGCAGACCGCGCGATAAACGAATACGCGGAAAACATCTGGAAAATAAAGCAGCAAGACGTATGAGAATACTTTTTGATTCAAGATCGACCGAATACAAAACGCCTTTCGGTACCCTGACGGAAAACGAACCATGCACCCTCTCCGTCAGGGTGCCTTTGGCGTGCAGAACAAAGAGGATATACCTCGTTACAGAAGCGGACGACGGCTTTTTGATGAAAGTCCCTCTTGAAAAAAAGTCATCGGACGGAGTATATGAGACGCACTCAGTCACGTTCTCTCTTTACAGGCGCGGGCTGTATTTCTATTTCTTCGACTTTGAAACGGAAGGGTCATGCTTCCGTCTGCTGCGTCACCCCGACGGCGGCACGAACATGCAAGAGGGTGAAAAATGGCAGATATCCTGCTGTCCCGACTACTCGCGCACGCGCGTCAACTGCGGAAACATAATCTATCAGATTTTTCCGGACAGGTTCTGCCGCGTCGGCGCTCCGTCGCTTGTCGGAAAGCTCGGCCCGTACCGCGTTCACGAAAGTGAAACAGAACACCCCACATACGGCCCTGATGAAAACGGAAACTGGTGCAACGACTTTTTCGGCGGCAACCTTCGCGGCATAACGGAAAAACTCCCCTACCTGCGCTCGCTCGGCGTAAGCATGATATACCTTAATCCAATATTCAAGGCATATTCGAATCACCGCTATGACACAGCTGATTACAAGACCATTGACACTATGCTCGGCACGGAAGATGACTTCTGTCAGCTCTGCATCAAGGCACACGAAATCGGAATAAAGGTCGTGCTTGACGGGGTATTCTCTCACACGGGCAGCGACAGCGTGTATTTCGACGCAAAACGGCGCGGAAGCGGAGGCGCGGCCTACGACGCAAGGTCGCCATACCTCACGTGGTACAAATTCAGACATTGGCCCGATGACTACGAGAGCTGGTGGGGTGTAAATACATTACCCTGTACAGAAGAACTCGATCCGTCCTTCCTCGACTACATCATAGAGAACGAAGACAGCGTTGTGACACATTGGATGAAGCTCGGCGCGGACGGATTCAGGCTCGACGTCGCTGATGAGCTTCCTGACGAATTTATCGCGCGGTTACGCAAAAAAATGAAGCAAATAAATCCCGACTCCGTACTTTTCGGCGAGGTCTGGGAGGACGCGTCGAATAAGATAAGTTATTCTGTAAGGCGAAAATACTTCACAGACGGTTTGCTCGACGGCGTGACGAACTATCCGTTCAGAGACGCGATAATCGGGCTTGTGTCGGAACATATCACGCCCGCGGAGTTTGCTGAAAAGGTGATGACGCTCGTCGAAAACTATCCCAAACAGGCACTCGACTGCTCGATGACGCTGCTTTCGACACACGACACGGTGAGGATACTGACTTTGCTCAGCGGCGTAGGAGAGAATCTGCCGAAAGAACAAAAAGCGACGTTCAGATTGAGCGGCGAATACCGAGAAAACGCGCTCAGAAGGCTCAAAGAAGCTGCGGTACTGCAGTTTACCCTACCCGGCAACCCGTGCGTATATTACGGCGACGAAGCGGGACTTGAAGGCTTTGAAGACCCGTTCAACCGCGGATTTTTCCCGTGGGGCGCGGAAGATAAGACGCTGACGGACTTTTTCAGACGTCTTGCAGAAATTCGTAACACTCACGATGCGCTCAAATACGGCGACACGCGCTTTGAAAATGACGGCAGGCGCCTTGTGCGAACGCTCGACGGCGAAAGGATATACGTGGAAATAAACATCGGCGGCGACGCGCCCTGCATCGACGGCAAAGACTGTATTTTCCGCACAGACGGTATTACCGTGCACAAATAATCCACCATCGTAACGAAAACTCTTTTCAGCCACGCGCCTATCGCGTGGCTTTCGTTATATAAAAAACCCGTGTGCCGAAGCGACACACGGGTATAAATATGTACTTTGCAGATAAAATTATTTGAGGAATTTCAGGTCGCGGACTATGGCGGGTTCCACAGCTTTGCCGGAGCATACCTGGAAGAACGCGATAATCTCGAGAACGAGGATTATCACTGAGCAGACTGCAGCTGCGAGAAGGACGAGAGCATATACAAACCAGCCGAGGAACGGAATTATATTGACAACGGCGGCAACAAGAAGCGCTATCGGAATAAGGAAAGCGACAACATTAAGTTTAAGAGCCTGTTTGACATGGAAAGAAACATATTTTGACTGGCTCATAGCCAGAAGAGCGATTATCAGACCGAGAGGCCCGAGAAGATAAGGAACCATTGCAAGAACTTTGTTTTCGGAAATATCCTGAGCGTCAAATTCGGCTGTGTGGTCGTAATTCTGAGCCTGTTTTGCGTTCTCGGAATTCATTGCAGCGCCACAAACAGGGCAAAAGGCTACACTATCATCGATCTGAGCATTGCATTTGGGACAAGTTTTCATAGCAGATCTCCTTTTCATTTTGCGTCTGAAAAGACGATTTTTTACATATCTATTATAACATATAATAAAACACTTGTCAATAGTCAAAAAAAGATAATATTAAAAAATTATCGGAATTGAACAATCTACAACGCGTCAAAAAAGCGGAAGAGTTATCTCTTCCGCTGTATATTCCGATCAAGAGGATCACTCAACCCGCCGATCCCGTCATATCCTCGCTCTGAGCGGGGGCAAGGCCGAAACTGACTGTAAGCGCCCTGTCGACTCTGTCCATAGAGCCTTCATCAAGATGTCCCATATGTTCACGCAGACGCTTTTTATCAAGAGTACGAATCTGCTCGAGAAGAATTATCGAATCCTTTGCAAGACCGTATCTTGTCGCGTCGACGTCGATGTGCGTAGGAAGTTTGTTCTTATTGAGTCTGCTGGTTATCGCCGCAGCGATGACAGTCGGGCTGTATTTGTTTCCCACGTCGTTCTGGACTATGAGAACGGGACGCACGCCCCCCTGTTCCGACCCAACCACCGGACTGAGATCGGCGTAATAGATATCCCCTCTCTTTATGAGAGACATATTTTCCACACTCCTGTTTTTGACCGTTTCTTTATCTGTATTTTTTACGGTCAGACGAAAAATATTCAGTCCATTAAACAGTATATGAAAAATATGTATTTTTGTTTTACGGTTTTATGATGCGTACGTCGAGTCCGTTTTCCCGGGCAAGGTTCACGGTCATTTCCGTACCGCCGGGCGTTCCATTGTAAACGGCTATAAGACGACGCGAATGCTGAACCAGAAATTCATTGCGTCTGCGCATGCAATCATTTGTATAAACGTCGCTGATAACGATCACTCTGTCGCAGTTTTCAAGCAGCTCTCTGTACCGCTCTTTTTGCCACGCGTACCCCCTGCCTTCAAAGTTTTTATACGGCAGTACCGCGCACATCCGCATTGACGAACCGGAGATATCACCTATACCCGTCAAATACTTTTTCACTCTCACGAAGCTTATCGCCGCCCAGATATCGACGCCGTTTGCCATGCCCGTGAGAAATGTGTCGTATCCGTCTTTTACCGCCTGACGTATTTCCGCTTCAAGCTTTATCATGAGCGAAATGCATTCAGGGTCCGTTTCTTTGGTTATGCCGAGCTTTTCGGGTCTGTGGCCCGTAAACGCGCAAACATTATTACCAAGATACACCTCGTCCCCGTTTTCGACGCTCGGAAGAACTCCGAAAAGAGAATCCTCGTCGTGTTGGTGGGTATTATCGGCAAAAGTTTTCAGTGGAGTATCTATGCCTTGCTTATAGCCGCGGGCAAATAGAATCAAGCTGTCGGCATTGACACAGAATACGGACTGCCCTGCGGATTCAAGCTGTTCTCTTGTGCGATACCCCCATGTCACATTCGCGCTGTGCATACCGGCGTTTACAGCAGTACGCATATCAGTATCGGAGTCACCTATAAACCACACATCAGAAGGCTCGACGCCCATTTCCGCCGCAACTCTCAGCGCGGGCTCAGGGTCGGGTTTATGCGGAACGCCGTCGATATGACCTCTCACGACATTGAACTTAACGCCGGGAAGGCACTTTTTCACAACAAGTTTTGTATGTTTATCGGGTTTATTTGAAAGCACCGCTATCTTGCAGCCGAGCTCTTTAAGTTTCATCAGAGCTTCTGTCACTCCGGGATACGCCTTCGACATATCCGTGGGATGTGCGTCGTATTCTCTGTTATATTCTTCAAGTATCGTATTATAGAATTCTTCATTGTAGCCTTCACCGACGGCACGTTTCACAAGCTGCAGCGCTCCGTCTCCGATATAGCTGCGAACCTCGCGCACGGAACGGGAGCCGAGACCGTGACGTTCAAGAACCGTATTAAGACATTTTCTTATATCGCCTAACGTATCGACAAGCGTTCCGTCGAGATCAAAAATAAAAGATGGCTTCATTTTTATTCCCTTTCCTCTTTTTTCTTATATTTTATCTCAAAATTATTCCATAACGTATACGATTTTGTGGAAAATTTCGTAAATGACTTGAAAACATCATATTTCGATGATATAATTAAATTATATCGCCACTACTGAAAAGGAGTTCACATGAGACCGGTCGACAACGGGAAGATCCTTACTCTGTTCCGCGAAAACAGAGACTGGATGGGAGCGCTTGATATAAATTCCGACGCCGTGCTCGTATACGGTGCAGACCAGACCGCCGTAACACGCATAAAAAACTGGCAAGCCCACGGGTACAGAGTCGGACTCCTCGCAAACTTCTCACACGGCGATTTTTACGACTGGCTTAACGGAAAATACGATGGCGTCAACCACTGGTCAGACGTTCAAACCGGCAGAGACGGCAAACCAATTCTTTATGCCCCGAGCGTTCCGTACATGATCCCTTCCGTCGCTTTCACGGAATACTTTATTTCACGAATACTCACATTGCTCGAGACGGATATAGAGATTGTCTGCATAGAAGAACCGGAGTTTTCCATCCGTGCAGGTTACAGCGAAACATTCAAAGCAGAATGGGAACTTTTCTACCGCACGCAGTGGCAGGAACCGCACTCGTCGGTTGACGCACAATACAAAACCTCAAAGCTTAAAGCATACATGATAACACGTGCCATAGACAGAATAGCGACGGTGCTCAAATATGAAGCAAAAACGGTCTTCGGCAAAGATCTTGAAGTATATATTTCCCAGAGCTCATCAATAGAATCGGCGGCAAACGGTGTCATTTGTCCGTCGGCTGCGCTCACAAGGCTTAATTCAATAGACGGATTCATAGGAAAAGTCAGAGCCGCCGACAACCGCACACACCCCACGGCTTACGGTACGGACGACTCAGACAAGTTCTGCGCGTCGTTCCTACAATACGGACTTTTGCAGGAGCTTTCGGCAAATTCTGATAAAAAAATGATATTCAACATCCCGCCCGTAAGCTCCGATCCGACACTAAGTTGGTCGGAACACAGAAAAGGATATGAACGGGCGCTCTGCTCTGCTCTGCTGCATCCCGACATATCAAGATACGAAATATGCCCGATGGCGCACCGCACGCTTATGGAGACCTACCCTCGGAAAATCGGAGAGACCTCCAAAAAAATCCCGGCAAGCTATAAAACTGAACTGCTCTCGGTGTTCTCAACCCTGCACAGTCTTTCCGACGATAATAATAAAAGCACACGCGGCAAAAGCACACAAGACACAGCAAATATCGGAGTGCTCGTTTCCGACACCGCGATGTTCCAGCGAACATACCCCGACGACGACAAATACGCAAAGGCTTTCAACGAAGGAATTGACTCGTTCGCGGCGTTTTACGGTCTCTGCACGCCCTTGCTTGCAAAAGGAATCGAAGTACGCCCTGTATCAACGGAAAACCTTATTGAATCAAGTTCGCACATCAAGAATTACAATATTCTCATTCTCAGTTATCAGTTTATGAAGCCCGAATCCTCACAGCTGCACTATGCCCTGCTTGAATGGGTACGCGCGGGCGGTGTACTCTTTATCGCAGACGACAAATCGGACTCTTTCAACGGCATCAGCGCGTGGTGGAACACCGCCGGCAACACGTATCAGTCGCCTGCGGACCACCTCTTTGAGATACTCGGCATTAAGGGAAAGGCTGCATCACTGTATAAAAAGAACGAAAAAGCAAGTCAGATACTTCGCTCGACGCAGGAAGGCATTTACGACGTCGGCAAGGGTGTTGTTGCAATACTCGGAGAAAACCCGCAGTTTTGCGCAAAAGAAAAGACTCATGCAAACTTTTTCTGCCGCATGCTTGCAAATGCCGCAGGGAAAGCACATATGAAAATCGCATCTGCGTCCGCTTTCTTCACGGAACGCGGTCCGTACAAAATCCTTGCTGTGCCAAAGCAGATGTCACGCTCGAACATCCCGATAAACGGGCTTTTCGTTGACCTTCTCTCCCCCGAACTCTCCGTAGAAACATTCATTATCGCCGAGCCCGGATCATATTGGTTGCTTTATGATCTCGAGGCAAAACCTGACAAAAATCCCGAGATAATTTCAATATCGGCAGCGGTACGCAACTATAATGAAAAAGAAACGGGGATATCATTCACGGCTCTGTCGCCGGACGATACAAACGGAGTTTGCAGATTCTACTGTCCCGACGAACTTTCCGTATACGTCGACGGCGAAAAGGTTCCCACAGAACGTGACGAAACGGCTCTTACCGTACTTTTCCGTTTCAAAGGCGGCAAACACACCATAGATATAAAAATAATCGAAACGAAAAAAGAGGTTCACCGAAATGGCAAAAAGCGTTGACCTTGTTATTTTCGACATGGACGGACTATTGTTCGATACTGAGATACTGTATCTGAACAAATGGTTCGTCGCAGCCGAAAGATTCGGCGTAAAGATAACAAAAGATCAGGTCATTAAATCTATGGGGGCAAGCCGCGAGGTCATGGAGAAGTATTTTCATGAACTTTTCGGCGCGGAATTTCCATTTCAGGACGCAATCAAGGCGATATCCGACCTTATTGTCGAAGATGTTGAAAAGAACGGGCTTAAAATAAAAAAAGGATTTCCGGAACTGTACACTTTTCTGAAAAAGAGAGGAATAAAGACCGCTCTTGCGACCTCAACGGGTCAAGCAAGAACTGAGCTTTATCTGCAAAAATCAGGTCTGACGGACGCGTTTGACCTTGTTCTTTGCGGCGAAAGCGTGAGCCACGGCAAGCCGGCACCCGATATTTTCCTCAAAGCGGCGCGAGCACTCGGAGCGGCCCCGGACAGATGTATGGTTCTTGAGGATTCGGCAAACGGCATTCTCGCAGCGTCGCGTGCAGGCATGATTCCCGTCTGTATTCCGGACTTGAAGCAGCCCTCCGATGAAATAAGAAGCAAATGCTACAAGGTTCTCTCCTCTCTGGACTGCGTTGTCGGCGAAATTCTCTGAATATTTAATAATTTTTTCGCAATTGCCTATTGCAATTTCCTGTGTAATGTGATATAATATCTGAGTAAATATCAGTCTTACGAAGGGGAGTGAACAAAGTGAAAGAAGGAATTCATCCCGAATATCAGGATTGCGTGATCAAATGTGTATGCGGTAACGAAATCGCTACCCGTTCCACAAAGAAAGAGATCCGCGTTGAAATTTGTTCCAAATGCCATCCGTTCTTCACCGGCAAACAGAAGCTGGTAGACGCAGGCGGCCGTGTGGACAGATTCAAGAAGAAGTTCAATCTTCAGTAAAATCAAGAAGTTATCCCAAAAGGATAACTTCTTTTTTTACCGCGTCGGCGAGCTTGCGAGACGACGCTAATGGTATGGAAGTTATCCCAAAAGGATAACTTCTTTTTTTACCGCGTCGGCGAGCTTGCGAGACGACGCTAATGGTATGGAAGTTATCCCAAAAGGATAACTTCTTTTTTTACCGCGTCGGCGAGCTTGCGAG
>CAUHAO010000001.1 GCA_959604355.1 uncultured Eubacteriales bacterium | reverse complement strand
GCGGCGGGCAGCGCCCGCAATTCTTGTGAAACAAGAATCTCTGCGAATATTATACTATATTTCTGCAAAAAATGCAAGTATAAGATGCTCAAAAAATCAAAAAGAGACCTTTTCGGTCTCTTTTTTTTTGCGTTTTTGCGTCTTATCTGCAACAGGGATCCTGAGGACAGCACGGATCGGGTGTCGGACAACAAGGATCGTGTGCCGGACAACAAGGATTGGGCTGGCAGCAGCCTTTGTTGTCGTTGACAAGGAAAAGAATAACTATAACGACGATTATTATGATCCAAATATTATCGCCGAATCTGAAATTTCCGAACATGATAAAAAAGCCTTTCGTTGTGATTTTTACAATTCGTTTTTTACAATGCGTTTATTAGATTATGTTTTTCCGGGGTCAGTAACATGATATGAGACGCAGAGAAATTTTGTTACGACGAATATCGACTTCGCGTCGGCACACAATAATCACGAAGAGGTGAACAGATGATGACGGAAGAAGGAAACGTGCCTCTCGGTCTCGGGATGGCACTTGTACAAAATAAAAATGCGCTGAAGGCTTTCGCGGCGATGACCGTACCGCAGCAACAGGACTTCATTGAAGGCGCGGCGGGCGTGAACTCCCCGGAGCAGATGCGCGAATATGTGGCACGTATAGGAGAAAAGAACGATGGCTGACTATAAGATAATCGAAAAGTATTGTCCGTCCAAAAGACGCAATGTCGCCATGAGAGTGGACGCGACAAACAAGAAGGAAAAATGCCTCGAATCGGACGGCGGCTGCGACAGGTGCGACAGAAACATCTGTGACCGCGTGAACTGAAAAAATGTCTCCGTGTGACGTCCCGAAGGATATGCCGCACGGAGATTTTTACATAATATTAAGAAGATTTCGCACAAAACGCCCCGCAAATATCGCCGGAAAGCTCAAAATATACCAATATATCGAGTTTTGTAGGCAAATTTGACCAAAGAGATTGAATTTTTTTGTGGAATAGTCCCAAATTTTCATATGCAGAGCCTTATTGAATACAAGCCCGAAAATGAGCTCGGTGAAAGTTATTACAAGACACCCTATCAATGCAAGCGAAAAAACCGATAATCGAGCGGAAAAAAGCATGTCCGCGGCGACGATACCGACGACACTTATACCGCCCGCAAAAAACATCGAAAAATGAGTTTTATGTGCCCAAAAAAGTTCTGTTATCTGATACGTAGTTCCACCCATCCAGAACATGTAAATCCAGTAAAAAACCGTCATTTTATCCGTCCATAAGCCATGTTTCGTCATATTGCACAAACAGTTTATACGGAAAACTCCGATTTATCCGTTTTACGATTCAAAAACTGTACATTTTCACAATTCATTATATCTAATTAAAGTGCTAAAATTAAGATACGTAGTCTATCAAACAAATACACAGACATAAAAGAGAGCAAAAATGACATATACTGAAATCATTTTAGTAACTTCGAATACAACTCTGTACCGAATGTTTCGAAAACATTTGGCAACTGAAAGAATACCGAAAAAAGCAAGGCTTGTACGCCCGTATGACGTGGCAGACACCGTGACGCCCGAAGACAGGGCCATCATCGCGGACGTAGCTCCAGGTTTTGAAGGTGCTCTGCTTATACGTATGCTGAGGACCCTCGCGCCCAACGCGAAGCTCATAGCCCTGACATCCAGAGAAGACAAGGATTTTGCCGACGAGCTTAAGCTTTCGGGCGCAAATTCGGTTTTGCGCAAGCCGATTAACACGGGATTTATTTTAGCATTGCTCGGACGACGTGAACGACGAAAACAATCCTCGGACAAAACAGTTCAGATAAATCATTTCGTGCGCTCGTATCTTAACAAATATAAAATACCTGTCAGGTCAAAAGGTTTTGCATATATCTGCGCAGCGCTGGAATTCATGCTTGCAGACAGCGACAGGATGAACTGTTTTACCCTCACGTCAGACATCTATCCGGAACTCGAACGCCGCTACGGGGTCTGCGCCGCGAACGCGGAAAGAGATATACGCTATGTTATTGAAAGATACATACGTCCAAGCGTCGGCAAAAAAACTGTACGTTTCGGAGGAAAAGTGACCACGTCAAGCTTTATCTGGACCTTTGCAATGAAAATAAGCGTCGAAGCAGCACGCGCGGAAGCATCGAGAAACGCTATGTCTCCCGCAAAAAACACGTCCGACACCAATATTATTTGAACAAAAAGTGAAAAAACACCGGGCATACTTGACATATTATGACAAGTATGCTATAATTTCTTTAAATTTATGATTGTATACAACAATACAAAAATGCAAAAATGCAAAAGTACAAGAAATGAAATCCCGCATACAGAGAGGAAAATATGCTCCAATTTAACAAAAAAACAAATCTTATTGAGGACGAGACCGTCCATTACACCATACAGGACGTGCCGAACCCAAATCTTTACCGAGATATCTATCCGTATTCCGAAGTGCCGAAATTGCCCTTCAACCATCGACATGTGCCGATGAATATGCCCGAAAAAATATGGATAACTGACACGACGTTCCGTGACGGACAGCAGTCCCGTGCGCCCTACACGGTCGAGCAGATGTGCAGAATTTACGAAATGATGCACCGTCTTTCGGGTCCAAACGGCATCATACGTCAGACAGAATTCTTTGTTTACAGCGAAAAAGACCGTACGGCGCTCGAGAAATGTCTTGAAATGGGTTATGAGTTTCCCGAGATAACGACGTGGATACGCGCGTCGAAAGAAGACTTCAAGCTCGTCAAGGACATCGGCATAAAGGAGACCGGAATTCTCGTCTCCTGCTCCGACTACCATATATTCAATAAACTCAAGATGTCGCGTTCCCAGGCAATGCAGCATTATCTTGCGGTCGTTGCCGACGCGTTCGAAGCAGGTCTGCGGCCGAGATGTCACTTTGAAGATATCACCCGTGCCGACTTCTTCGGATTCGTTGTCCCGTTCGCAAACGCTCTCATGGATATGTCCCGCGACGCGGGCATTCCCGTCAAAATACGTGCGTGCGACACAATGGGCTACGGGGTGCCGTATATCGGGGTCGCTCCTCCGCGCAGCGTCGCCGGCATAATCTACGGCTTGCAGCATTACTCCGAGGTTCCGTCGGAGCAACTTGAGTGGCACGGTCACAACGACTTCCACAAAGCCGTTGACAATGCCGCCACAGCATGGATGTTCGGTGCAAGCGGCGTAAACTGCTCCCTCTTCGGCATCGGCGAACGTACAGGCAACATCCCGCTCGAAGCGATGGTCATGGAATATATCAGTTTCCGCGGCACACACGACGGTATGGACACGACGGTCATCACCGAACTGGCGAAATACTACGAAAATGAGATAGGCTATGAAATACCGCCTATGACCCCATTTGTCGGCAGAAACTTCAACGTCACCCGCGCAGGCATACACGCCGACGGTATGCTCAAAGATGAGGAGATATACAACATCTTCGACACCAAAAAAATCCTGAACCGCCCGGCAGGCGTTTCGATAAATAACGTTTCGGGGCTTGCGTCCATCGCATTCTGGATAAATTCAAGGTTCAATCTCGAGGGCGATGACGCTGTTGACAAGCGCGCTCCGTTCGTACAGCAGATGAAGGAATGGATCGACGCGCAGTACGCTGGCGGCAGACAGACCGTCATAAGCGATGAGGAACTGCTTGCACTCATCGCGAAATTCGCACCGCAGTATTTGAGAAATCAGAGGAAATCATGACACAAATCGACAGTGCACCGCAGGGCTCGCTTTATACAATAGTTTTCAAAGAACTCGAGCACGCCATACTCGACGGCGAATTCCGGCCCGGCGAGCAACTCACGGAGCAGGCGCTTTCAGAAAAACTCGGAGTCAGCCGCACACCGATACGCGAGGCTCTGCGCCAGCTTGAGCATGACGAACTTGTAAAAAGCACTCCCAACAAGGGCGTAGTTGTCGTCGGACTTTCCGAAAAGGATATCGACGACATATACACCACACGAATGATGATTGAGGGCTTTGCCGCCCGCCTCGCCGCGCAGAACATTACGGACGAGGAAATCGAAAAACTCCGCGAAATCGTCGAGCTCCAGGAGTTTTATGCCGGAAAGGATGACTCGGCTCACCTCAAAGCACTTGACTCTACTTTTCACGACACGATATATTCGATATGCCGTAACCGTCCCCTCGCCAGAATCCTTACACAATTTCACAACTACATCCAGAAACAGCGCGAAATGTCAATGCGCTCCGCAGGGCGCGCGAGAGCCGCGGTTATTGAACATCGAGCGATATTTGAAGCGATCGCCGCTCATGATGCGGACAACGCAGAAAAGCTCGCCCGTGCACATATCTTTGCCGCGAAAGAAAGCCTTAATCATGTCATCGATTTGATGAAATAAGCATTGTTTACATCTATATAAACGCTCATGCTATGTGAGCCTTCAAAACAGAAAACCGGAAACAAAAGTTATACCGATCTTGCCGTATCTGCGAGCGGTTATCCCTTCCGCATTTTTCTAAGTACGGCTGAGAAGAAGACGGGGAGGTCTTCTTTACAGGGGTCGTAATACGGTCGGCTCTCGACCCGAATGCTTAAATTGCCGTTCAAGCCGGGACGAGCCGCCGCAGCGACCGAGGATTTCATATAAATAAAACAAAAAATACCGACATTGAGTCGGTACGAACACCTGAAAACAGGTAAATATTGGTAAATATGGAGAGACTGCCGCGGTTCGTTCGGTAAAGCGAACCACGGCAGTAATAAAAGAGAGAGGGGGAGGTAGTAATCCAACAAAAAAAATCATGAAAACGATTAGGCTTTTGTTGATACTCAGGAATCCTCCTAAGCCTATATATTATACGACCCGATTGCAAAATAATATTGTCTTTTATGTAACATCATTTTGTCATTTTCTTTTTAGATTTATCGAACTTGATTTTTCCCGAAAATGCGATACACTTACACAAAATTACCGCCGCCGGGTTTTCCGCGGAAAATTTCCGCACACGCCGCTCACGCCGCACAGGGACGGATACGTTGACAGAAAGCGGCTTATCTTGAAATTTTGTTGCAGTTTTGTGCCGGCATACACGAAAAATCAGTATACAATAGAAATACCTAAAGAAAGTGAGGCTTGACAATGTCCAAACTTATCTACGTCGTTGACGACGAAATGAATATCCGCCAGATAGTTCGCTCATACCTCGAAAAAGAAGGGTACAATGTTGAAGAATTCGAAACCGGCGAGAAAGCGCTTGAAGAATACGGCAAAACCGTGCCGGATATGCTCATAATCGATATAATGATGCCCGGAATGTCAGGCTACGAGCTGTGTAACGAAATACGCAAAAAAGCGAATACGCCCATAATCATAATCTCCGCGCGTGATGAGGAACTTGACCGCATCCTCGGCATCGAAATGGGCGCCGACGACTATATGCCCAAGCCTTTTTCTCCGCGCGAAATGGTCGCACGCGTCAAGGCAATCTTCCGACGTATCGACGGCGGTGAGGAGAAAAAAGATTCTGCCACTCCCTGCTGCAGAGACCTGCGCGTATACCCCGCCGAACGCCGTGTCGTCAAGATATCGGGCACGAGCGAGCAGGAAATACAGCTCACGGCGATGGAATACGACTTCATAAACTTTATGATAAGCAACAAAAACCGAGTTTTTACCCGCGCACAGCTGCTCACGAATATATGGGAATACCAATATTTGGGCGACACGCGCGCTGTAGACGACCTTGTCAAACGTATTCGCAAAAAGCTTGACGCGGCGAAAACCGATTTTTGCATCGAGACCGTCTGGGGCTACGGTTACAAGGTGACTGACTACCCCGAAAAAGAATGAAGCGCAGTATAAGAACAAAACTTACATTATCATTTGCCGCCGTGATATCGCTCATGGCGGCCGTTGCCATTGCTTTTGTCGTGTTTTTCTCGGATAAATACGTACTCGAAGACGCGCGAAAGCAGCTGCGCGAATACGCAGACAGGATTGCCGTCGCCGCGGCAGGACGAGGCGGAACGCTGTCGGTAGAGACATTCCGAGGCATTCTTGCACAGATTGAAGACAAAGACTACGCCGTGACGATATACGACGACTCCGGCAGCTACGTCGCGGGCCTCAACATGGGCCACATTAACATATCCGAACAGGATTTCACATTCGCAATTAAAAACTATCTCTCACTTCGGGGAATGAGCGTTCTGCGTTACGGAAGCGAAAAATACGCCGTCTACACGCGCCCCTTCATCGACAAGCGCACGGGACGAATTATCTGCACAATAGCCGTCACGATACAGCTCGAAAACAGCATAGACCGTCCTCTTTTCACATTTTTCATGCTCGCGATAATGTTTTCGGCGATATTTGCAGGACTGATCGCGTTTCTTTTCTCAAACGGATTAACAACAAATCTTAGAAAGCTTCAGATCCGAGCGGACATGCTTGCGCACAGACAGTTTGAAAAGACGGTCACAGTAGACTCCGACGACGAGGTAGGTGACCTTGCACGCTCCATCGACGTAATGGCGGAAAGCATACAGGAATACGATGCGAGCCAGAAGCTGTTTTTGCAGAACGCGTCGCACGAACTGCGCACTCCGCTCATGTCGATACAGGGTTATGTGGAAGGCGTCAAAGACGGCGTTTTCACCGATATACCCAAAGTTTGCAGTGATATCCTCGGGCAGACGGAGCGTCTTGAAAAGATCATAGATGATGTGCTTTATCTTTCAAAGATTGAAACAACAAAAGAAATGTTTGCCCCCTTCCCCGTCGCCGCCGGAGAGATAGCGGAGGAAGCGCTCAGCCGTGTAGCGGGAATTGCCGCGTCCGCGAATATAGTTCTCGCAAAGGGAAATATAGAAGACGTACGCGTCAATGTCGACACCGACAGAATGGCTACCGCGCTGACGAATATTCTCTCAAACTGCCTGAGATTTGCAAAAACTGAAGTAAGCATGGAAGTTACAAAAACGGAAAATGAAGCTATATTCATTATCCGTGACGACGGCACCGGCATCCATGAAGACGATATGCCCCACCTTTTCGACAGATTTTACAAGGGCAAAAACGGCAAGCATGGACTCGGCCTGGCGATAGCGAAGGCTGTCATAACACAGCACAAAGGAACAATCTGCGCCTACAACCGTACCGACGGAGTGACTGGTGCAGTATTCGAGATACGCATCCCCGTCGCGGACGAGGTCAGACCGGCACTCGAATGACCGGGTGAGGCGAAGCCGCGTAAGATCAATATAAATCAAGGCATCGGAAAAAATTCCGATGCCTTTTTTGTGCGCAAATGTGCCGATGAAAATAATAACAATATCGTAAAAAATAACTATTATCGTGTTTTTATGCCGCCTCAGAACGCGGGACTTCCTGTTCACCGAGTAGGATACACAGTTCCTTCGCAGTCGCGTCAAAGTCATGCGTCGAGAAGCGAACGCGCACCGTGTCGTCAGCTTTGATGAGATGCTCGCGTCTTCCCTGCGGAGTCCGTACAGCAAGCACGACGCACGACGCGGGCCACAGCACGTCACGTGTCTCCTTGCCGATGACGAACGCTCCGTCGAGGACCTTGAGCGTGACGTCATACGTCTTGAACGTCGAATTTTCATAGACCGCGTCAAGCTTTGTTTCAATAACGAGATCGTTTATAGAGCCGACATTCACCAGCTCAGTGAGAGCATACGCCGCGACGACCGCGACCGCGATAAATGCGATATTCATCAGTCCTCCCGTGATTTCAGACGCGAAAATCACCGCCGTTACGGGAGTTTTGAGCGCCGCGCCCATGAACGCAAACACGCCCGCGACAACGAGCGCCGTGTAAAGCGACACGTCCATCGCTCCGACGGTAATGAACGCCTTCGCACACAGCGCCGCCGCAAGTGCGCCGAACGTCAGCAAAGGCACCGTAAGGCCGCCGCTCACACCAATATTGTCGGCATAAAGCGTCAATACCGCGCGGACGATGAAGAATATCGGGATAAGGTACCACTCGACGGAGTCACTCACGAGCGCCGAGATAAGTTCATGTCCCGAGCCGGTTACATCCTCGCAGATGATACCCGCCGCCGCGACGAGTACGAAAAACGCCGCAATACAGAGCGTGAATGGGAGCTTTTCGGTATATTGACGAAGTTTATTAATCTTTTTATAGATAAAGAATATCAGCGTCGCCGCCGCGCCCGCGACAACACCGGTAACAAGCGCGAGCCAAATCTGACGGGGCTCAAAAGCGCTCATTTGCGGCAGTTTCAGAAACGTCATATCGACACCGAACACGCGCCCGAGTGCGCCCGCCGTGAACCATCCCGTAAGCACGCCCGTCGCCGTGGAAATTATTATTGTCGGCGTAAACCTGCGGTGCGCCTCTTCAAGGGCGAAAAATATGCCGGCTATCGGGGCGTTGGTCATTATCGCAAAGCCTGCGCTGCACCCTGCTGTCATAAGATAACGGTTGAGCGCGCGGTGTTTTTTGCCGCATACGCGCGTCACTCCGCCGCCGATCGCCGCGCCGAGCTGTATGCCCGGTCCTTCTGAGTCGAGGGGCATTCCCACAGCAAACGACATCATCGCGGAAATAAAAACGCACGGCAGGCTTGTTATCCAGTTGAACGCCGTCTGTCCGCGCAGCAGCATCACCGCCGTGGGAACGCCCGCGCCTCCCGATGAGGGCGAACGCTTTAATATCAGCGCCGCTACGCAACCGAAGACTGCCGCCGCCGCGAGATATAAGAAAGCTTTCCATGGCTCGTGCCGTATCTCCGCGACAGCCGCCTGCGTGCCTGCGATGACGAAGTTCGCCGCGACCTTGAATATGAACAAAAACAGCCCCGCGCACGCACCCGTGACCGCGGGCAGAAGTACGAAGTCGGAAAACATCCTCCCGGCTCTTTTAAAGCGTTTTTCGCTCATCTTATCATATCACCTGAAAGATATAGAATTTGAGATAATCCGTTTCGGGCACGTTCATCAGCGTGGGATGATCGGGAGCCTGACGGCGCATTTCGACGAGCTTAAGCTGTACTTCAGCGTCCCTTGCCGCCGAATTAAGCATCCTTACAAACAAGCCGTTATCCATGAAATGCGAACAACTGCATGTTGCAAGATAACCGCCGCGAGGCAAAAGTTTCATTGCCCTGTAATTTATTTCCTTGTAGCCGCGCTCCGCACTTTCCACAGTCTTTCTGCTCTTCGTGAACGCGGGAGGGTCGAGGATTATCATATCGTACCCCGCACGGCCGAGTGTCGGCAGAAGGTCAAAAACGTCCGCACAGACAAAGTCCATTTTGTCCTCTATGCCGTTGAGACGGGCGTTTGCGCGCGCAAGGTCTATTGCAGCCTGCGATACATCCACCGCCGTCACATGAGACGCTCCGCCCATAACAGCGTTCATAGCAAATGAGCCCGTGTGGGTGAAGCAGTCAAGCACTTTTCTGCCCTTTGCTATCTTCGCCGCCGCGAGACGGTTGTATTTCTGGTCGAGAAAAAAACCCGTTTTTTGCCCGTTTTCGATGTCGACCTCGTATTTCAAGCCGTTTTCGGTAATGATAAGCACAGAGCTTTCGGGTCTGCCGACGAAATCAGCCTCATACCATCCCTTCGTTTCGCCGAGCCCTTCAAGTTTGCGCACCGCCGCGTCATTTCGCTCGAAAATGCCGCGTATTTTCACGCCGTTTTCGCCCATGACATCCACCAAAGCGCGATAAAGCATGTTACGGCGCATGTCCATTCCGAAGGACTGTATCTGCGTCACAAGCACGTTTCCGTAGCGGTCAACGGTCACGCCGGGGATCCCGTCCGCTTCACCGAAAATGAGGCGGCAGCAGTCAAAATCGTCACCCATGACGGTCTTTCGGTAATCGACGGCGTAACGCACTCTGCGCGCGAAAAATTCATCACCGTAAGTGTCGTTGGCATTATGCGAAAGAAGACGGACGCGTATCTTGCTTGCAAGGCTGACGAGCCCCGTGCCGAGATACGAGCCCTTTTCGGACACGACGTCCGCGAACGCGCCGTTTTCAAGGGTTTCGGGCGCGACTTTTATTTCGTCCGCGTACACCCACGGATGTCCCGCCTTTATCGACGTTTCCGCCTTTTTAGAGACCGTAAAAACGGGATAATTTCTTGGATTTTTCATATTCTCTCCGCTTAATTTATATTCGGACGACGCACGCAAAGTCCGCCGCCCGATAAAATTCACATGCTTTATACTTCTTCGAAATAGAATTCTTTTGCCGAACCTTCCCTTGTCAGGTCGCACGAGAAATTAATGCCCGCGTTCATAAGCGTTGCACCCGAAGCTTCAAGTTCGAGCTCTTTGCAGGCGTATCTCTTTTCGGGGTCGAGACCCTGCATACGGATGACGAAGTTCGGCCAGAAGCCGCGTCTGTAAGCGACAGCTGTGAGAAGACACTGCTTTTTGTCGCGGGAAACATAGCTCCACACATAGCGGTTCGCGTCGCCTTCATAAGGAGTGATTAGGCGGTACAGGTCGCCGTAATGGATGATATCGTAATACTTGTGATATTCCGCTATCTGACGGCGCACGGTCTTCTTTTCTTCCTCGTCGAACGTACGGGGATCCATCTCGTAGCCGAAAGTACCCGCCATCGCGACGCTTCCACGCATGTTGTAGTCGCATATCTCATCCTTGTGCGACACGTGCGCACCCATAGAGGACGCAGGGTAGCACATCGACGTGCCGTACTGGATACGTACACGGTTGATGGGGTTTGTGTTGTCGGAGCACCATACCTGGGGCGAATAGCATAGCCAGCCCGCGTCATAGCGTCCGCCGCCTCCCGAGCAGCTTTCGAGGAGAATATCAGGATATTTCGCGACAAAACGCTCGAGAAAGTCGTACAGCCCGAGCATATATCTGTGGTAGAATTCTCCCGCGTGCTCCGGGTCGAGCTGTGCAGAGCCGGCCTCGGTGATGTTGCGGTTGAAGTCCCATTTGACGTAGTCTATCTTGTAATTATCGAGCACGGACGACATCTGCTCAAAGATATTGTCACGCACGTCTTGGCGTGAGAAGTCGATGACGTACTGCGTTCTGCCCAGCGACGGCTCCCTTCCGGGAACGCGTACTATCCAGTCGGGATGAGCGCGGAAAAGGTCACTGTTCGGGCTTATCATTTCGGGCTCGTACCAAATACCGAATTTCATACCCATGTCGTGAACGGTCTCTGTCAAACGGCGCAGGTCGAGCTTCTCTTTGTAAACGTACCAGTCACCGAGTGACGAGCGGTCGCCGTCGCGGTGACCGAACCAGCCGTCGTCCATGACGAGCATCTCTATGCCGAGTTCCTTCGCCGTTTCGGCAAACGAAATGAGCTTTTCGGTGTCAAACCTGAATCCTGCAGCCTCCCATGAATTAATGAGTATCGGACGCTTTCTGTACGCCCAGTTTTCGGGAATAAGATGGTCGGTGTACAGACGGTGGAACGTACGGCTCATGCCGCCCAACCCCTCGTCGGAACGCACCTCGACACATTCGGGAGCGATGAACGTGTCACCGGGTTTGAGCTCCCATCTGAAGCAATAGTCGCTCATGCCCGCCAGAACGCGTGTCGTGCCAACAGATGCGACTTCCGCGGAGATCCTGAAGTTGCCGCTGTAAACCAGGTTGAAGCCGTACACCTCACCCTGCTTCTCGTCCGCGTTATGCGCCGCGAGTGCCGCGAAGGGATTGTGGTAATGGCCCGACGCGCCGCGTTTGCTCTCTATGAGCTGTGTGCCGTGCTGCAACGGAGTGCGGGAGAAATTGCGTTCCTGGTTATGCTGTCCCCAGAGGTGAATGAAATCGTAATCCATCGTAGGCAGTTCGAGGCACAGCGACAGCACGTTGCGCAGATGCACCGTGTCCTTTCCGTCGTTCGTGACCTTCACGCTGCGCACGATCACGTCAAGCTCGTCAAACACCGTGTATATCAGCGTAACGGTAACGCCCGTGTATTCGTCCTTCGCGTAAAGCTCGAGCGTCTCCGCGTCATCCTGCGACGCGTACAGCGACGGCAGACCCTTAAGCCGCTCCTTGCCTCTGTAAATCTTATATCCCGTGTAACGGATATCCGTGACGGTGTTTCCGTCCTTGTTTTCTATCGCCAAAGCGGTATCGCGGAAGTCGCCTGCGCCCGACGTGGGGTATTCCATGAGGTTTACGCCCGCATAGAACGTATCCGGAGGGTCAAGGTCGTATATTGCCTTGTTTTCGGGCATGAACGACGCCTGCCAGCCGTGGAACTGGAAGCAGCGCAGGTTTTCGCCCTGAGGTATCTTCGCGCCGTAATACATATGCTGGATAAAATTGAAGTGGTCTGGGTAAACGCCGATAACGTAACTCGATGTCTTGCTGTCGAGCTGGAAGGTGTGCATTTGTTCGTTGTAATAAACAGGCATTTTCTGAGTCCTTTCCCGGTCAACCTGAAAAATTCATATATACGCATATATTACCATAAATACGGGAAAAAGTCAACCTCTGCGCGGAAAAAATGTGTAAAAAAGGCGTGTTTTCGCCGAATATGTCAAAATCATCAGCCCGCATTTATCCGGCTCGCTGAACGAACCGCGTATAACTGAAAGGAACGCAACGACATCGTGTTTGCCCTCTTTCCTTTTCTCCACGCCGCGCCCCATACATTATCCCTATCACGGCATAGCGAATACTTTTGAAGTTTTCCGCCATACAAGCCGACATCACACATATCGACACAATAAGTTTTCAATTTACAGTAATTTTACAATTTTACCTATTGCATTTTCCGAAAAAGTATGATATAATAGGCAAGCGAGTGTGAAGGGATAAAGTAAACATACCGCGTTGAGTCTTTGCACTCAGAAAATATGCTGGTGTGGCTCAATGGCAGAGCAGCTGATTTGTAATCAGCAGGTTGATGGTTCGACTCCGTTCACCAGCTCCATATGGGGGAATTCCCGAGTGGCCAAAGGGGGCAGACTGTAAATCTGTTGTCTTCGACTTCGGTGGTCCGAATCCACCTTCCCCCACCAAGAAAAAGACGATTGCTAAGGCAATCGTCTTTTTAGTTATATTCGCCATACGGCGAGTTATATTGCTTCGCAGTGATATTTGGACTTCGTCCAAGTGATATTCGCTTCGCGAGTTTTGGCGGCGAATATAATATCACTTATGCACAGCATAAATATAACTTTCACGAAGTGAAAATACCACTCTGCCTTTGGCAGAATATCACCTGACACCTTACTGTTTTTCTTCTTTGGTTCAAAACAACCATAGCGAAAAAGTGTGTGGAAGACAGCGAAAGCTCGGATTTGCTATCCAAAGCTAAACCCCTAATCTTTTTTTAACGATTACGCAGGTTCGAAATCATCAGCCAAAAACGCAAAAATATTTTTTCGCAAATTGCAACAGCAAGCTGCGGGAAAAATTAAAAAAAACAATGCAACTCGAATTAGATTTGAACCGTTAGGTTTGAACATCAACAGGTGTTTTTATAATAAAAGCCTTTCGTCTGCAAATACTATCTACAAAGAACGAAAGGACATATTATGTATGAGAAATTCCATATGGCTCGAAACATCTCACGCGCCGGAATTCGAAGCATTGAAAACCGATGCCAAGACGGATGTCTTAATTATAGGCGGAGGAATTGCAGGAATTTTATGCGCCTATATGCTGAAGCAGGCAGGTGTTGGATATATGCTTGTCGAGGCGGATAGGATTTGTCAAGGGATCACCCGCAACACTACTGCAAAAATCACAGCTCAACACGGCTTGATTTATGATAAGCTGATCCGAGAGTTTGGGGTAGAAGCTGCGCGAATGTATTTGGAAGCCAATCTGAAAGCGGTGGAGAAATATCGGGAGCTGTGCCGTGAAATAGACTGCGATTTCGAGAAAAAAGACTCGTTTGTGTATGCGAGGGACACGCTTAAAAATATCGAAAAGGAAATTAAAGCATTAGAAAAGATCGGGTTTGCGGCAGAATTTTCCGGAGACCTGCCGCTACCGATTTCTACTGTCGGAGCAGTAAAATTCCGGGATCAGGCACAGTTTCATCCCTTAAAGTTTTTGTATGCTATTGCCGAAAATTTAAATATCTATGAGCATACCAAGGTCTTGGCCTTCGAACAAAATAAGGTGATTACAAACGGCGGCAAAATATCGGCGGAAAAGACAATCGTGGCTACACATTTTCCGTTATTGAATAAGCACGGCGGTTATTTCCTCAAACTGTATCAGGACAGATCGTATGTTGTCGCTTTGAAAACAGCACAGAATATAAACGGAGTGTATATCGACGAATCGGATAAAGGACTGTCATTCCGAAATTATAAAGATCTGCTGTTGCTTGGAGGGGGCAGTCATCGGACAGGCAAAAAGGGCGGTGACTGGCATGAGCTTGATGAATTTGCGAGAACGCATTATCCCGCTTCCAAAGAAGTATGTCGCTGGGCGACTCAGGACTGTATGAGCCTGGACGGAGTGCCGTATATCGGGCAGTATTCTAAAAATACGCCGAACCTCTATGTAGCCACCGGCTTTAACAAGTGGGGAATGAGTTCAGCAATGGTGTCTGCCATGCTTTTATCGGATATGGTTTTGGACAAGGAAAATGAATATGCCAAGGTCTTTTCACCGTCGAGGACGATTCTGAGACCTCAGCTCGCAGTGAACGCGGCCGGAGCGGTTGTTAATCTGATTACTCCGACGGTTCCGAGATGTCCGCACATGGGATGCGCGCTGAAATATAACAAAGCGGAGCATTCCTGGGATTGTCCGTGCCACGGGTCAAGGTTTGCAGAGAATGGAGAGCTGTTGGATAATCCTGCGACGGATGATAAACGAGAGATAAGTAGATAAGTGCCCCCATTGAAATCAGAATTCCTTTGTATGATTTGAAAACATTCAGACGCCCGCATGATTATTGAATCAACCGGCATTCTTCTCTTGACAGCCTTGGCCAATGTGAGAGTTCGAATACACCCGCTAAAAACGCAAAAATATCTTTTTATAGCTCTTAGACAAATAAAAGTCTTACCCGATTGGGTCTGACTTTTATTTCGTTATGGGAGAAAGCCCACACGAAGACAATCTTCCGAAAATACAGTATGGTAAGACAAGCGATCTGCCGGTGCGCGTGAACGACGCTTCTCCGAGAACCGCAGGTTCCGCATTATGACACGCTTTTCTTCTTGACAACACCGCTTTTTTATGTTATACTGTAAGTTAGAATATTATATATTCTAAGGAAGGAATTCAGAGATATGAAAAACCAGACTTTTGCGCTTTATTTCGGAAACAGAGGCTTCTTCCCCGCAAGCTTTATCGGCACCGCGCGTGAAGAAATGATAAAAGCCGTGACCGACGCGGGCTACGACTACATAATACCGCCCGAGGACATGACACGTTTCGGCGCCGTCGAAACACGTCAGGAGGGATGGAAATACGCCGAGTGGCTCAAATCCCACGAGGGCGAATATGACGGCGTAATACTCTCGATGCCCAACTTCAGCGACGAGAACGGTGCTGTTGCTGCACTGCAGAACGCAGACAGACCAATTCTCATCCAGGCATATCCCGACGAGATCGGCAAAATGGACTTTGACCACCGCCGCGACTCCTACTGCGGCAAATTCAGCATAGAGGATGTATTCCACCAGTACGGCATCGGCTACACCGCGCTCGCTCCTCACGTCGTTCATCCTCTGACAAAGGAATTCAGACAGAACCTCGACGATTTCGCGGCTATCTGCCGCGTCGTCAACGGTATGCGTCACTTCTCCATCGGCGTCATCGGCGCGAGAACGTCCAAATTCAAGACTGTGCGCTATGACGAGATAACTCTTCAGAAATACGGCATCACCTGCGAAACGTTCGACCTTTCCGACCTCTTTTACAGAGTCCGCAACTACGCCGATAATGACGCAAAAGTCCTCGAACGCCGTAGGGAACTCGAAGAATACACGAACTTCACCCTCGTTCCCTCCGACAAACTCACGTCTCTCGCCAAAGTGAGCGTCGTCGTTGACGACTATATGCGCGAATTCCGTCTGGACTGCATAACCCTGCGCTGCTGGGAAGAAATGCAGACAGAACTCGGCATCGCGCCCTGTGTACTGCTCAGCCACCTCAACGACAGAGGCATCGTCGCGTCCTGCGAGATCGACCTCTGCTCCGCAATAAATATGTACTCCATGCAGCTCGCGTCAGGCAAGCCAACCGCGTGCCTCGACTGGAACAATAACTACGGCGACGACCCGAATAAGGTCATTCTTTTCCATTGCGGATCGACCGCTCAGAAGCTCATGAAGGACACGGGCAAGGTCACGGACCACAAGATGTTCGCAAAAGGATGCCCGGGCTGCGGCTGGGGCAGCAACGAAGGCAGGATAGCCGCCTTCCCGATGACTTTCTCGAACTGCAAGACAGAGGACGGCAAGCTCACGTTCTATGTTGACGAAGGCAAATTTACCGATGACGAAATAGAGCCCGAATTTTTCGGATGCGGCGGCGTCGCACAGATTGACGACCTGCAAAGAAAACTTCTCCGCCTCGGCAGACTCGGTTTCCGTCATCACACCACGATCGGTGTCGGCCACATGGCGAATATTCTTCGTGAAGCGTTCGTTTACTATCTCGGATATGACGTTATCGACCTGTAAAGGAGCAATATATGCTTATCGGAGGACTTGACGTCGGAACAACGGGCTGCAAGCTCACGGTCTACGACGAAAAAGGCAATCATATCAGTAACTGCTACCGCGAATACGACGTAAAACGCGCGGACGGCGCGCACGAAACGGATGCGGAAGCAATTTTCGCGGCTGTATGCGAGGTCATAAAAGAAACCGCAGCGTCACACAGCGATATCGCGGCGGTCGGAGTGACAACTTTCGGCGAAACATTCGTCATGCTCGACGAGAACGACCGTCCGCTTGCTCCCGCGATGCTCTACACCGACCCCCGCGGCGCGGAGGAATGCAGGGCTCTCACGGAGGCGCTCGGAGAGAAAAGAATAATCGACATCTCAGGCGTCAGACCTCACCAGATGTACAGCCTGCCCAAGCTCATGTGGCTAAGGACGCACCGTCCCGACGATTTCGCACGCGCAAAACGTGTCCTGCTCATGGAGGACTACATCGCGTACATGCTTTCGGGCAGCGCGAAAATAGACTACTCCCTCGCGGCGCGCACAATGGCGTTCGACATACGACGCAAGGAGTGGAGCAAAGAAATGTTCAACGCAGCACAGATATCCCCCGCCCTCTTCTCTCAGCCCGTCCCAACAGGCACAGTCGCGGGAAACATCCGTCCCGAACTCGCAAAAGCTCTCGGCATCGCGCCCACGGCAAAAATAGTCTGCGGCGCGCATGACCAGGTCGCGGCGGCAGTAGGCGCCGGCGTACTCGAAGTGGGCAAAGCCGTTGACGGCACGGGCACGGTGGAATGCGTCACACCCGTTTTCGACAGCGTTCCCACGTCCGAAACCCTCTACAACGAGGGCTACTCGGTCGTTCCGTTCGTCAATGACGGCACATACGTCTGCTATGCGCTTTCGTTCACCGGCGGCGCGACACTCAAATGGTTCCGCGACGCGTTCGCGAAATTTGAGACCGAGCAAGCCAAAGCCTCGGGTAAAAACGTCTATGCGATGCTCGACGCGGCGGTCAAAGATGCCCCGACGGACTTGCTGATCCTGCCTCACTTCGCGGGCGCGGCAAATCCGTATATGGACTCGGGCTCACGTGCGGCAATACTCGGCCTCACGCTCGAACACACCTCCGCGGACATCTACAAAGCGCTCATGGAGGGCGTGACGTACGAGATAATGTACAACATCGAGCACCTTGAGAACGTCGGCATAAAGCCCGAAAAACTCTATGCCACGGGCGGCGGCGCTTCAAGTGATGTGTGGCTGCAGATAAAAGCGGATATACTTGCAAGACCCGTAACGGCGCTCGACGCGAAAGAAGCGGGAACGTGCGGCACATGTATGCTCGTCGGCAGAGCGATAGGCCTCTACGACAGCCTTGACGACGCGAAAAAATACTTCGTGCGCGAGAAAAAGGTGTTTACGCCCGACCCCGTGCGCGCAAAAACATACCGCAAAAAATATGAGGCGTACAAACGTATTTATTCCGCCGTACGCCCGATAATCGAGGAGGGCTGCAAATGAACCCTTATTTAGGCAACGATGCGCAGATATTCGGAGTGGACGAAGCTCGACTCGTCGGCGGAAAGGGCGACGGAATGCGCGTGCTCAGAGTACGCAACGGATCGGGACTCGACTTCACGGTCTCTCTCGACAGATGCGCAGACATATCCCGACTCGCGGTAAACGGCGTGAACATGGGCTACTTCGCGCCCTGCGGTTATGTCGCACCGCAATACTACGACCCTGTCGGCGCGGGATTCCTCAAATCTTTCACCGCGGGATTTTTTACGACGTGCGGTCTGCGCGCCGTCGGAACGCCCTGCACTGACGAAGGAGAGGAACTCGGTCTGCACGGCACGATCTCAAACACTCCCGCCGTGCAGCACTCATATTACACCGAAAACAACGAAATACATATCCGTGCGACAGTCATCGATGCGGCGCTCTTCGCGCAGAAACTCAGACTTGAACGCGAATACGTCTGCCCGATAGGCAAAAACGAGATACGGCTCCACGACACCGTAACGAATATCGGCTCGACGGACTGTCCGCTCGAAATGCTTTACCACTGCAACATGGGCTACCCCCTTCTTGACGAGGACGCGGTCGTAACAATTCCCTCTACGGAGGTCCTTCCGCGCAACGAACACGCCAAAGAAGGCATCGAAAACTGCCTGAAAATGGAAAAGCCCCAGCAGGGCTACGAGGAGAAGTGCTACTACCATACACTGAGCGGCACACCGACCGTAAGCATCTTCAACAGGAAACTCGGCAAAGGCGTAAGTATCACCTACGACACCGCCGTACTGCCGTTTTTCACGGAATGGAAGATGATGGGCTGCAACGAATATGTTCTCGGTCTTGAGCCCGGCAACTGCACGCCCGACGGACGCGATGTAATGCGCAAAAAGGGGTTGCTCGAGATTCTCGCACCGGGACAGACGAAAACACACGACTTAACATTTGAATTTTCGGAGGAATAAAAGAAAATGCTCGTTTCACTCTCAGAGATACTTCAGATAGCCGAGGCACGTAAATGTGCCATAGGCTCTTTCAACACTCCCAACATGGCGTGCGCACGCGCGGTCATCGCGGCGGCGGAAGAACTTGATGAACCCGTCATACTCATGCACGCGCAGATACACGAAGAAATGGGACTGTGCCGCATGGACGAAATAGGACCCGTGATGCTCATGCTCGCGGACAAGGCGAAAGTTCCCGTCTGCGTTCACCTTGACCATGGCACAGACTTGGATTACCTGCATCAGGGTCTGAAAATCGGCTTTACGTCGGTCATGTACGACGGCTCGACTCTCGATAACGGCATAAACTTCGCAAACACGTCCATCGCCGTAAGCATGGCTTATGAATACGGCGCATCCGTCGAAGCGGAAATAGGCTCCCTTGGCGCGCGCGAAGGCGGCGGAGAAGGCGGAGCAAGTGTTTACACAGACCCGGACACAGCGAAGCGTTTCGCAGAAGAAACGGGTATCGACGCGCTCGCTTGCGCTTTCGGCACGGCTCACGGACTTTATCTCAAGGAGCCTAAGCTCGACTTTGAACGACTCGCAAAGATAAAGAGTCTCGTTTCCATCCCCCTCGTCATGCACGGAGGCTCCGGCGTGAGCCATGAAGACTACCGTAAGGTCATCAATATCGGTATCCGTAAGATAAATTACTACACCTACATGGCAAAAGCAGGCGGCACAGCTGTTGCGGAGCTCGCAGACAAGACATTCTTCCACGACATCGAAGTTGCCGCGATAAACGGGATGAAACTCGACGCAATGAGTGCGATAAAAGTCTTCTCGGGCAGAGAATAATACTTGTATACAGCCGCAGGCGGATCTCCTGCGGAGATCCTGCAAAAGCCACCCATTAGGGTGGCTTTTGCGCTGCGTGCCATACACGCAGCGCCTACGGCGGCACGTCTCTTCTCTTCCGAACAACACCGCTGAACATACATTTCACATCCTTGCGCAAACGCACAGCGAAACACGTTCATTCCGCGTAAACTGCCTTTTTTCTCTTCCATAAAACAATTTCAAATTTTTTGAAAAATCAGAATCTTCCCCTTGACAAAGCGCCGTAAGTATGATAATATTATTGTGTAGTTAGCAACTGCTAACTGAAAGACAGGGGGATAAAACATATGACATTGGATAAACTTCCCGCGGCAAACAAAGGTGTGATTTCCGCGGTAGGCGGCGAAGGATCGCTGCGGCTGAGACTTCTCGATATGGGGCTGATTCCCGGAACGACGGTCTCTGTCGAAAAAATAGCACCTCTCGGCGATCCTATACAAATACGCGTGCGCGGCTACGAGCTGACGATACGCAAAGAGGACGCGAGCCTGATACAGCTTAACGGGGGTGACGCAAAATGATTTTCGCACTTGTAGGAAACCAGAATTGCGGCAAAACTACACTTTTCAACGTCCTCACGGGCTCAAACCAACACGTCGGCAACTTTCCCGGCGTCACCGTTGACCAGAAAATCGGAACCATCCGCACCGCAAAAGACTGTGAGGTGGTAGACCTTCCCGGCATCTACTCGATACGTCCCTACTCGACGGAAGAAAAAGTCACACGTGATTTTATAATAAATGAAAAGCCCGACGGCATAATAAACATCGTAGACGCGACAAACATCGAGCGAAATCTTTATCTCACATTGCAATTGCTCGAACTCCAGATCCCGACTGTGCTCGCTCTGAATATGATAGACGAGGTGCGCGGCAACAGCGGCGCGATCGACGAAAAACAGATGTCCGAACTGCTTGGCATCCCCGTAGTTCCCATCTCCGCGGCGAAAAACGAAGGTATTTCCGAGCTCGTTCATGTTGCCGTCGAGACCGCTACACGGAAAACTCTCCCCGCAGTCACAGACTTCTGCGCGCCCGGGCCCGTTCATCGCTGCATACACTCCGTAAGCCATGTCGTCGAAGACCACGCACAAAATATCGGCATAAGCCGCCGATATGTCGCGACAAAACTCATTGAGGGCGACGACAAGCCATTTATCGACCGTCTCGCACTTTCAAAAAACGAACTTGACCTCATTGAACACTCCATCGTCGAAATGGAAGGCGAAAGAGGACTCGACCGCAACGCCGCTCTCGCAGATATGCGCTACGAATTCATCGAAAGCGTATGCTCAAAGACTGTCATAAAGTGCAAAGAGTCCAAAGAGCATAAGCGCAGCGTCAATATAGATAAAATCCTCACAAACAGATATCTCGCGATCCCGATATTTATTGTCATCATGCTCCTTGTGTTCTGGCTCACATTCGACGTCATAGGGCAGGCTCTTTCGGACTTGCTCGCACGAGGCATTGATGCACTCAGTGCGATCGTGGACACCGCGTTGACGAATTACGGCATCAACCCCGCCGTACACAGCCTTGTCATTGACGGCATTTTTTCAGGCGTCGGCAGTGTCGTGTCGTTTCTGCCGCTAATAGTCGTGCTTTTCTTTTTCCTGTCGATACTCGAAGACACGGGATATATGGCGCGAGTCGCGTTCGTTATGGATAAACTTCTGCGCCGCATAGGTCTTTCGGGAAGAAGCTTCGTGCCGATGATAATAGGTTTCGGCTGCTCCGTACCCGCCGTAATGGCGACGCGCACGCTTTCGAGCGAACGTGACCGCAAAATGACGATACTTCTTACCCCGTACATGAGCTGCTCCGCGAAAATTCCGATCTACGCGGTGTTCGCGGCATCATTCTTCCCGCAATACTCAGCCCTCGCGATGATAGCCCTTTACCTCGGCGGCATGCTCGTGGGTATCGTCGTCGCGCTCATACTCAACAAGACCGCGTTCCGCGGCAAACCCGCGCCGTTCGTGATGGAGTTGCCGAATTACCGCCTTCCCTCTCCGAAAAGCGTTGCTCTTCTGATGTGGGAAAAAGCGCGTGACTTCCTGCGCAAGGCGTTCACCGTGATTTTCGTCGCGTCTCTCATTATATGGTTCCTCGGCGCGTTCGACGCGCACCTCATCTTCACCGAAGACAGTTCCGTGAGCCTTCTTGCCTCCATCGGGCGCTTCATTGCCCCGATATTCAAGCCCCTCGGCTTCAACGACTGGCGTGTCGCAACGTCTCTCATCGCGGGATTCTCCGCAAAAGAAGCTGTCGTAAGCACTCTCGCCGTTCTCACGGGTACGAGCATGGCGGACCTGGGCACGGTTCTTCCGTCGATATTTACGACGCTTTCCGCCGCGTGTTTCCTCGCTTTTACACTTCTTTACACGCCCTGTATCGCCGCCGTCGCAACGATCCGCAAGGAGCTCGATTCCCGCCTAAAGACCGTAGGCGTCGTTGTGATGCAGTGCGGAGTGGCATGGCTCGTGGCATTTGTCATACACTGTATCGGAAGCATTTTTATATGACATGAAAGGAAAACCTATATGGGCGTTCTGGATTGGGTGATCATCGGCATCGTCGCCGTCCTGCTCGTCGCCGCCGTCGTTTATACGCGCCGCCGCCGCAAAAAAGGGCTCACATGCTGCGGAGACTGCTCTGCGTGCGGTTCCTGCACATCCGGCCATTGCAAAGAGTGTGTCGGATGCAAGATCCCGGACGGACAAAAAAATTCCGCCGCACAAAACGGCGTTGACTCGCACGAAGATACCGAAAAATAAATTTCACGCAATGTACGTGCGGCGGCAAATTTCCTTCGGAAGTTTGCCGCCGCACCCCGCATAAAAAGATATACTCAATTAAAGAGAGAGGCTGTGCCTCTCTCTTGCTTTTTTCATTATTCACGCCTCAGCAAAGTATCTCTATTTGCGCTTATAAATTCCCAGGACCTGCTGAATGTACGTCTTAAGATTCTTTGCCGTTGCGCGGTGCCCCGCAAGTGACGGATGCGAGCCGTGTCCTTCGGTGTCTGACGGCACAAAACGGTAATAATATCCCGCATCCTTGCCTCCAAGCTCTTCTACCAGTGCTTTCTGCTCCTTCTGATACACGTCGGATGTCGCAAGGATTATTTTCGCATCGGGATTGCGCTGCCGTACAAGCGCCACAAGCTCACGCATGGCATCAAAAATCTGCTCATCCGTCGCCCCGTTTGAATCTTTCGTCTCCCAGTCGTTAGCGAGCATATTGATCACAACGACATCGGGATGGCGTTCCTCATAATAGTATTTATCAGTATCATATCTCAGCGGATAGCAGTTATACACGTCGCTCATCACCTGTGACTGCGGGCCGCAGAATACGCCCATGCCCTGTATCGCCACAATACTGTAATCCCAGTCCATCTCTTTCGCAACGAGGAATCCGTAGCTCTGCGTCGCGTCTTCGTATACAGCGTCGCCCATGCCCGTGTTGGGGAAATCGAGCGCGTCCATGTTTCCGAAGCCAGACGTGAGCGAGTCACCGATAAATTCCACAAAATAATCTTTCTGCACAGGCGCGACGAGCAGCTGCCCGTCAAACTTGACGCTCACAATCTTCAACCCGTCTCCTCCGAGCTCCGTTTGACGGTAAATCCCGAACGAATGTTCGCCCTTTTCAAGCCCTGACGCAATGACTATCGAGTGTTCTCCCGGGGTATTTATATGATATCTTTCGTCATTCCTCACGCCGTCAACGTACACCGTCAGGAATATCCCGCCGTATTCACCGCCGCTTATACCGTCGCCCGTCACAACCTTGAGAGTAACGTCGCCATCACAGTCCGCGTTGAACTCCACTCCGTCAGCCGCACCGTAAACTCCTATCCCGTCTGAATATTTCACCGTGCGCCCCTGAGACTTGAACCACACCTCGTTCTGCGCCAGATAATATGCCCCGTCCGATGCCTTTACGGCTTGTGCTTCCGTCGGCTGCTCCGTAGGCACGTCTGTCGGCTCTGTCGCAGGCACGGGTGCCGTACATGCGCAAACCGTACAGATCACAAGTATACAAACCGAGACCACGCAAAGAATTTTTTTCATTGCTATTTCTCCAAAAGCGAAATATTTTTAATAATTATATCATACTTCTGACTTAAAGTCAAGCAAAAACAATTTCCGCGGCAAAATCGTAATTTTCTGCGAAAAACACTTTCCACCACTTGACATCCGAAGCAAAATGTAATATAATATAAAAGCACCGAAGATCTGCGGGTGTAGTTCAATGGTAGAACCCCAGCCTTCCAAGCTGGTCGCGTGGGTTCGATTCCCATCACCCGCTCCAAATAAATAAGAACAGGCGTATAGCCTGTTCTTATTTATTTCCAAAGAATAATACGGGAATCGAAGAGACGGCGATGGTTTTCTTCAAAAAAGGCCTTCTCTGAACAACGTCAGCAAAGAGTTTTCTGAATTTTTTTTATATTGTCAAAAAAATGAAGAAAACAACACTTGTTTTTTGCAGGATTATGTAGTATAATGTACTAAAATTTAATAATTTCTAAATGATGTTTGCAGGAAAGTCGGTTTTAACCGAGCCGAAGGAGTAACACTCTCAGGTATTCCGTATGGAATGAGACTGTAAACGGATAGAACTTTGGAGAATCTCATTTTCATGGGTGCCGAAGGTGAAAGCATTGCTTCAATGCGAATCTCTCAGGCAAAAGGACAAAGCGATTTTTAATCCCCACGGGGATATATTCGGCATGCCCATGCTATATGAGGTATGCCGATTTTTTGTTTTTCGGCCTCCGATATTGATTTGCTTTCAATTTTATTATTAATATGGAGTAAGCTCAACATGGATGGAATCACAGCTATCAATGATGCCATTAACTCGTTTGTCTGGGGTAAGGGCGTTTGGCTTCTTATCGCGACAGGCGTTTTGATGACTGTTCTGACGAAGGTTTTCCAAATCTCTCATATCGGAGAATGGTGGAAAAACACGATCGGAAGTCTTTTCAAGAAAGATGTTATAGGCCACAGCAAAGAGAAGGCGTCTATTTCTCCTTTTCAGGCTCTTTGTACTGCACTCGCGGCTACTGTAGGTACCGGTAACATAGCAGGTGTTGCGGCAGCCATTTACATCGGCGGTGCAGGCGCAGTTTTTTGGATGTGGGTCGCCGCGTTTTTTGGAATGATGACGAACTACGCCGAAAACGTTCTCGGTATTTACTATCGCCGCAAGAATGAAAAGGGCGAATGGTCCGGCGGTGCGATGTACTATCTGCAGGACGGTCTCGGAAGTAAAAAAGGCTTTAAGACCATAGGCAGGATATTGGCGATTATCTTCGCGCTTTTTGCAATGCTTGCATCCTTCGGCATCGGAAGCATGGGCCAAGTAAACAAAATCGTTCTCAATATTGAAAGCGCTTTCCCGATAGAATCGCTCACAAACAACATCGTTTTCGGTAATGTCAACTTGTATCGTATCATCATCGGCGTGGCTATCATGCTCCTGCTTGCCCTGATAGTTCTCGGCGGTCTTAAGAGAATCGCGAATTTCGCGGAAAAAGTCGTTCCCTTCATGATAATCATCTTTATTGCCGGAAGCCTTGTCATCATAGGCATAAATTATGCCAACATTATTCCCGCTCTCAAAGCAATCTTCGTCAACGCTTTCAAACCCATCGCGGCTCTCGGCGGCGGTGTCGGATTTATAATCAGCACGGTTATGACACAGGGATTCAAAAGAGGCGTATTTTCCAACGAGGCGGGTCTCGGCTCCTCCGTTATGGTCCACTCAAACTCCAACGTCAAAGAACCCGTCAAACAAGGTATGTGGGGCATATTCGAAGTATTTGCCGACACAATGGTAGTCTGCACCATGACGGCTCTCGTAGTTCTCACTTCGGGCGTATACAACCTTACAACGGGAACCATCGCGGAAGGTACTTCCGACGCTACCCTTGTTGCGACCGCATTCAACCAAATCTTCCCCTGGGGAGGCATCGGTGCTAAATTCGTGGCAGTGGCAATGTTCCTTTTCGCATTCACAACGGTTCTCGGCTGGTCCCACTACGGCTCCAAAGCATGGGAATATATATTCGGTGCAAAAACCACCGTTATATTCAAAACAATCCACATTCTCACTACATTTTTCGGCGCGGTCCTGACTTCTTCTCTTGCATGGGACATCTCCGATACATTCAACGGTCTCATGATGATTCCAAACCTCATAGGCGTCATTGCAATGTCCGGTTTGGTCGTCAAAATCACCAAAAATTACATTGACCGCAAGAAAAAAGGGCTCAAAGTCGAGCCTGTGATTTCCTATAATGCTGAGATCCAGGCAGCACAGGTTGCGGCGATGAAGGAAGACGGAGAACTTTGAACCCCTCTTTCCGCGTACTCAGATAAAAGTCTTTGAACCCGACGACTGTAAAAGCGGTGTGACCATATCACGGTCACACCGCTTTACGCTTTCACAGCCTTTTAGGAAATCCTCGCAAAGGACCGATTTTTATAGCGGATACAGAACTCCGAGAAATACGGAAAAAATAAGAAGCACCGCGACAAATACCGCAAGAAACCGCTTCTTTATCACAGTTGCCAGCGCTGCAAGCGAAGTTACGCGCGTTGCAGGTCCCGCAACAAGGAATGCGAGCGCGCTACCCTTACTCATTCCCTTGCCTATGAGCGACGCGACCATCGGTATCGTTCCGCCGCCACACGCGTAAAGAGGTATTCCCGCGAACGCCGCGAAAACAACACTCAGCACGGGAGACTTCTCATTGACAGCATCGAAAAGCGTGTCTGTCGGTATCATATCGACGATAACGGCGATAAAAATCCCGATAAACATCATTTTGCAGACGAAAAGCAGGTTTTTGCCGACATCTTTGAGATATTTGTTCCATGTAAACGGCTCTTTCGTGCGTCCCGTCACAGACTTTGGGTCAGGATTCTGCAATTTCGTGCGCACTATGAATCTTTCGGGCAGCAGCTGCGCCAAAAGACCGACGAGCACGCCGAAAATAAACACCGCGAGCAAACGCATCAGCGCCATTTCCGCGCCGAGCCCACCCCACGTCATGATAAAAAGCTGCGGATTCATCATCGCCGACGCCGCAAGAAACGATATCAGCGGCACAATGCTCACCCCCGCCGCGTAAAGCGACAGCAGCACGGGCACCGTTCCGTATGTGCAAAGCGGTGATATTATTCCGAGCACCGTCGCGATAATGATGCCCCATATACGGTTGGACGAAAGCCACTTGTAGATGAGCTTCGTCCACGACGTGAATTTGAGCAGTTCACCCAACAGACACCCCGCAACGACATACGGAAAGAGATTGATGAAATAATCCAGAAAATTCTTCGGCGCGGCGCAGAGCTGAGACAGCCACAAATAGAAATTCATATCGGGAAAGAAGCCCTGAAGCCATTTCAGCACCGCGTAAACACAGTTTTCATATATCTGCGTCATAAATCAGTTATAGAATATCCTGTAAAGTTCTATACCTTCACTCTTTCCGAGGTTACGGCTGTATTCCTTATCGACGTCGTTGTTCCAATGTTCATGAACACCGAGACTCTGCGTCAGCACGTTGCCGTGTCCGTCGGTGTAGAGTGTGGCGGAGGGAGGAGCGGGCACCAAAGCCGCTTCGTGCAGGTAATTCTGCAGGGTTGTAGTGTTATAATTGACCTCGTTCGCAGCGATTATCGACGGCTCACCCGTTAGGAAATCCACACAGACGGAATCGAGCGCCACGGGATCCTGTGAAATGAAAATACTTGACGGCCAGTCTCCGTTAAACGGAGCCATATCCCACTTCATGTCGCGGTTAACTTCCGTGTTCTGCGTCGGAGTGGATATGAAAGACTCAGAAATATAAAGGATTGTCTTTGCGCCCGCGTCCGCATTCGCCATCAGGTCAACGAGCGGATTGTAGACAGCCATCGTGCGGCCCTTCGTCCAGCCCGAGTCGTCAACGAGCTCATGCAAACCCGCCGCACCGGGCGCGCTCGAGCGGCTGGAATTTATCAGCGAGCCGAAAAGGTTTTTCGCGGTCACGGTAACACCTGCAAGCGCATGTCCCTTCATGCTTGACGCATTGATGAAATATTTCGCGTTGACGACAAAATCCGGGAAATACGAATCCTCGCCCGCAAACACCTTCGACCATTTTATCGGATCCGCAGACGCCGTGCAGTCGTTCGCGCCTCCGCCGTCATTATATCTGTATTTTACACCCTTCGCGATGCCGTCGTCGCAATAACGTATCATCGGATCGGGAATGACGCGCGTACAGTCGAACACGGTGATGTCTTCGGGCCGCACGCCTGCTCTGACGAGCGATTCAAGCAGCACCTTGAGCATAACGGGCGATGTGAAAAGGATGTTTGTTCTGCCGTTTGACGCGTTGCTGCCGTTCATGTTCACTTTTATAACAACGCCGTCGCCGGGTTTATACCCCTCGTCAACGCCTCGCTCGATATCCTTATATCTGAAAAGCGCGTCCCACGCGTCCGCTTCCGTCTGCGTATTCGTGAGCGAAAGGAGCGAATCGTACCACATTTTTTCTATCGAAGGCACGTCGAAATGGCTCGTCGCCCACCAATACCCCATGCCGTTCCATGTGAACACGCCGGGTTTATACGCCCATACGACGCGTCCGGGATTTATGCCTTTCCCCTCGCCAAGAACACCGTGATTATACGCGCTTTTGCCGCATCCGATAAGGTCATTTTCTACCGTTGGACCTTCTGTCGCAGGGTCTGTCTGCTCCTGTGTGGGCGTGCTTGCAGACTCTTCAGTCTTTTCTTGCGTCGGTGTTTCGCTTGCACCGCTCGTCGCATCCGTCACGGGATCTGTCGGTTTCTCGCTCGCCCCGCCCGTCGCGTCGATACTTGCACCGCTTGTCGCATCGGTACTCGCACCGCCTGTCGCATCCGCCGCTGGCTCTGTCGGCTTTTGAGTTCCGGTGCACGCCGCGCACAGCCCGACGAATAAAAACGCCGTCAAAAACAGCGCCGTCAATTTCAAAAATGCTGATTTCCGTTTCATTTTGTCCCTCCGCGTTGTTTATATATCTTCATTATATAATACTTTTACATTTTTTGCAATACTTTTTTTAAAAAATCTTTCGCCGCTCAACACGAAGAAATTGCTCATAAAGAACACCTGCAATAAAGCAATGAAAAATCCGGCGTCACATTTCCCGAAAAACGGATATATTATTCCCGCCATAAAAAAACACAACCCACTACAGTATCCCAAGCGGATATTATAGTGGATTGTTCGCTTATTTTTGTTTGCCGAACACAACCGTAACGGTCGTACCGATACCAAAGTCGCTTTCTACGGAAAGCTCTGCGCCGATGATAGAAGATGTTTGTTTTGACTCGTGCGATCAGCTCGAGCACGAAAAATGGCTTTGACATATAATCGTCAGCACCCTTATTGAGTCCCTTGACAAAGCTGATCTCGTCCGATTTCGCGCTGACGATAATGACGGGTATCTTCTCATCAACCTCTCGGCTTTTGGAGAGAATCGTATATCCGTCCATATCGGGCAGCATGATATCGAGAATAACAAGACTTGGGCGCGCCTTTTAAAAGCACTCGAAAAAATCACTGCCGTTTTCAAACATTTTCGTAATATATAATCCTTCAAAAGCGCCGTCGTACAGTTCTCTTATACCTTCATCATCTTCAACAATGTAAATAAGTGCTTCCATTAAAACTTTTGATGTACTCCGGTTTCGTTATATTTCGTCCATTCGGCTACGTTTACGGCATGGTCGCCGATACGCTCCAGATATTTTGCGACCATCATCAGCTCTATGCCCTGGTCTCCGTTATTTCCGTCCTTTTTAATAAGCTCGATGAGCTCGGTCTTGACCGTAACGAAAAGATCGTCCATTTGATCGTCGAGTGCGATAACCTCGTCGGCAAGCCTCTCGTCGTTGTTAATGAAGGAATTTACGCTCTCTCGGACCATCTTTATGGCAAGGTTGCCCATAGCGGTAATATGTGTAAGCTTCTTGATATAAGTATCCCCCGGCATCGTATATACGAGGTCGCCGATATCTGCAGCCTGGTCTCCGAAGCGCTCAATATCGGTAATCATTTTCAGCGCGGTTGAAACCTCGCGAAAATCCTTTGCAACAGGCTGTTGCTTGAGTAGGATGCGCATACATTTCTTTTCTATCGACATCTCATAATCGTCAACGCGCTTATCCATTACACCTATGCTTTTTCCAAGCTCTCGGTCGCGGTTAACAAGCGCGCTTATGGCGTCTGATATCATCTGCTCAGTCAGCCTGCACATCTCTACGAGCTGGGTTTTCAGTTCTGCAAGCTCTTCTTCAAATATTTTTCTGATAGACATTTTTCTTATCTCCTCATATTACACCATAAAATATACAATATCAGCCGAATCTTCCCGTAATGTAACGCTCGGTACGCGGATCACGCGGAGAAGTGAAGATATCGTCGGTGTTACCGTATTCAACAAGCTCTCCGAGCAAGAAAAATGCCGTCCTGTCTGCAATTCTCGTTGCCTGTTGCATATTGTGGGTAACAATAACAATGGTAATGTCAAGCTTCAGCTCCTCAATTAGCTCCTCTATCTTGCCCGTGGAGATAGGATCAAGTGCGGAGGTCGGCTCATCCATAAGCAAAACCTTCGGACTTGCGGCGAGAGAACGCGCTATACAAAGTCTCTGCTGCTGACCGCCGCTCATGCCGAGAGCATTTTTACGAAGCCTGTCTTTCACCTCGTCCCAAATACTCGCACGGCGCAAAGACTGCTCGACGATCTCATCAAGCTCACTCTTTTTTGTGATGCCGAAGGTTCTCGGAGCGAAGGCTATGTTATCATAAATGCTCATCGGGAAAGGATTGGGCTTTTGAAATACCATACCGACATTCTTGCGAAGAACATTTACGTCGGTTCCCTTTTTGAAGATATCCACTCCGCCGATACGGTACTCTCCTTCCATGCGGCAGCCTTCCACGAGGTCGTTCATTCTGTTAAATATTTTAAGAAAAGTAGACTTTCCGCATCCCGAAGGTCCGATCAGCGCCGTAACCTGCTTTTCGGGAATTTCTATATCTATATTTTTCAAAGCATGAAAATCATCGTAGTAAAGGTTGCAGCCCTTTGCTGTGATATTCATACTACCTGTAAATCCATTCATTTTGCATCTCCATACGTTGATTTTTTGATAAGGTTGCCGATCCATCCTGCAATCAGATTCAAGAAAATTACGAATACGAGCAGAACGACCGCTGTTGCTGCCGCCTCATCGGGATAACCGTGGCTTGCGAAATAGTAAATATCAAGAGCCAAGCTTGTTCCCGGTGCCATCAAGGTTTCGGGAACTCTATTAACGACCATGCCGACGGTAAGGATCAATACCGCGCTTTCAGATACGACACGACCGATAGCGAGAATGATAGCTGTTACGATACCGCCTGCCGCAGAAGGAAGAACGATTTTAAAAATCGTTCTGACCTTGCTCGTACCGAGCGCATAAGCGCCCTCGCGAAGTCCATCCTGCACGGAAAGCAGGCTCTCCTGCGTAGATCTTACAATGGTCGGTAATATCATAATAGCAAGCGTAATCCCGCCGCCTATCATCGAATACCCCCACCCGAAAGCAACGACGAATATCAGGTAACCGAACAGACCGTAAACGATACTCGGAATGCCCGCAAGCGTTTCGGTTGCGACTTGCACAATCTTAACGAATTTTCCTTTGTTATTCGTGTATTCAACAAGGAAGACTGCACTTGCAACGCCGATGGGAACTGCAATAATCGCTGCGATGGCAACAAGCTCAAGCGTCCCGACAAATGCGGGGAGAATAGAAGGAGAATCTCTGTAATCACCGAAAAGAAGGTCTGAGGACAGCTTATCTACACCGTTTATCAGCACGTATGCGGTAACTGCCGCAAGAGCAATCAATGATATGATGAGCGCTACGATACAAACGTACTTTAATGCTGAATACAGTTTTCTCATTTCTTTGCACCTCGCTTTTCTTTTTTGTCGGTATTATCCTTCTTTAAGAGCGAGAAGCTGACGTTGAGAATAAGCGTGAACACGAACAGTACAACGCCCGTTGCGATAAGAGCCGAAAGAGCGTCTCCCGATAACTCAAGCGCCCCCATAGCGATGTTTGCCGTCAGCGTTCTTACGCTTTGGAACAAACCTTCGGGCATTTCCGGGCTGCCGCCGATAACCATAATAACAGCCATTGTTTCACCTATCGCACGTCCGATAGCAAGGACAACGCCTGCCAATATTCCGCTTTTTGCAGCAGGTAACATAATATTGAATGTCGCCTGCTCCTTTGTCGCGCCAAGAGCAAGCGCACCCTCGTAATAGGTGTTCGGCACGCTGTTCAGTGCGTCAAGACTTACGCTGACGATAGTAGGTAAGATCATGATTCCGAGAACAATGGATGCGGAAAATATGCCGTAGCCTACTCCGTTCGGTGATATGTAATCGCGCACGAACGGAACGATCACCGTCATACCGAACAGGCCGAATATAACCGACGGAATACCTGCGAGCAGGTTGATCATCTGCCTTATAAGAGCAACGAGCCTTTTCGGACAGAATTTGTAAAGAGCGATTGCAGTCATCAGACCTATGCCAATGCCGATAACTACCGAAAGCGCCGTAACGTAAAGTGATGCTACGATCATCGGGAAGATGCCGTATGAAGCATTGTCAGCAAGCGGTGCCCAATCGCTTCCAAAGAGAAATTCTGCAAATCCCGTCTTGGCAATGAACGGAACTCCGCTGACAAACAGGAACACTGTTATCGTCGCAAGCGCAAGAATGGAAAAGACTGCGGAGAAAAGGAATACTCCGCGCATTACCTTTTCTCTCGCATTTATAAATCTGTACAGATTTTTCATATTATTTCGATACGCCAACCCAAGTCGTAATAGCCGCTTCGCCTGCATCTACGTTGTAAATATTCTTAAGGTCTTCAAGCGAGATATTGTCAATGGTATTTGCCTTATTAACGATGACTGCGATACCATCCTTGGAAACTTCGTAGTAGGTGCAGTTTTCAGCCTTGGAAGAGTTAAAGCTTTCGGAGATCATGCCGAAATCGGATACGCCGTTCTTTGCATCGTTGTAACCCGTGCCGCTTCCTCCGCCGCCGACGGTAACACTTACCCCGTTCTGTATTTCTTCAAATTTCGCGGCGAGCTTTTCCATCAGAGGCTTAAGAGATGTGCTTCCCGAAATTGCGATCTGCCCCGAAAGTCCGGGAACCACCGTGTATGCTACCGCGCCTTCCTTTGTGGAAACATAACCGTTATCAGAAATAATCTTCTGCGCGTCCGAGCTTTGAAGAAATGCAAGGAATGCTGTGTTGACTTTGCTTGCCACCTTGCTTTCCTGATATACCACGTTCAAAGGACGGGAAATCTTATATGTACCGTTCTTGATATTTTTAATCGTAGCTTCAACGCCGTCTACCTTAAGAATTTTTACGTCTTTGGTGATGTAGCCAAGACTATCGTAACCGATTGCGAGAGGATTACCCTTAACCTCCTGAAGTACCGCAGCTGTACCTGTTGCAACGATAACACCGGAAACGTCGGTTTTACCTTTCAGACCGATGATATCCATAAATGCGGATTTCGTTCCGCTTCCGTCCTCACGGGTAACAACACTGATGTTCTTGTTCGCATCGAACTTTGAGGCACCGCAAGCGGATAGCGCTCCAATGGAGCAAACTGTAAGTGCGAATGTGAGTATGAGTGCAAAAATCTTTTTCATTTTCAAAATCTCCTTTTCTTGTTTTGCAACGTTATTATACAGCAGACGAAATAGCATAACTACCATAATTGTGTATAAAAAATGTAATGTTTATGTAAATTGGCGGAATTCTGCCAAAACCGTATTCAAATCAATTCTATTATATTTTTGAAACTGTTTTTCAATAACCTATTACCTAATTCGCAATTGTGTGATATAATACTACACTCAATTTTGATTATGGCATACTTCCACGTTATTAATATTTCCTACGGGGTTGATTCTTATACAACTGAAAAAAAGTCTGGAGACCCCGCACTCCGTACATCAAAGAAATTAAATAGCCAAATCCAAGTGAAGCAGCCTTAAACAAAAGTCGAAAAAGATTGCGCGAAAGCGTCTCGTCAAGTTATATCCGAACGACGCTGAATACAAAAAAACTCTGTAAGGGCGCGGCAGACTTCGGGTGCGGCAAGAGCAAGAATCTCCGCCTGATAATTGAACGGACAGCACCGATAAAACAGCCCGAGGCGGAGGTGAAAGAGTTGTCTTGGTATGAGCTGTGATTTGCGCGAAAATTTGCAGGACGCTTCGCACATATATATAAAATGTCGAGCGACAGGTATACGATATTGAAAAGTTTATTGGCAAGTTAAAGAAGATCGGCAGGTTGAAGAACTTGATCCCGAGCTTGTCCTCGAGTTCATTTCAAAAATCACAGTCTTCGTGCTTTGCCGAAAGGATAACCGCAAGCATAGGGAAAGAACCTAATATTACCGCGGTGTCGGCGTCGTCTGTATCCCCGAAACTGAGAATATGGAGAAAATACTCGATGAGCGTCCGTAAAATCAAAAGTTGAAACGGTCACAAAGAGTTAATATAAAAGAGAAAACGGCATAACCGAAATCCCGGTTACACCGTATCGCACTTTATGAAAGGGCGCCTTTGGACTATCATGTCTGCTTTACAACAGGCAGTCCAAAGGCGCTCCGATATATATCTATATTCGATTACAGATTAATGACCTTACCGGTATCCATGCTCTCGTTGCACGCAAGAACGAGGCGCAGACTCTTTATACCGTCGCTGAAAGGAGAGAGAAGCTTTGAGCCGTCGTTGTTCTTTACCGCTTCGACAAAAGTTCTGTCCTGAATACCCGTCTGCTCTTCACCGCGATAATACGTCGTGACACGATCAGTCTCTTCGTCGCCTTCGCAGATGTTGAGTCTATTACGCAGGAAGTATTCGGCTTTGGAATTTACGCAATACGCCGTAATGCCGTTCTGACAGCCCGTGTTGCGAAAATAGCAGCCGGTGAACACGTTCGCGATAACGCCGTTCTTGAAATGTATAAGCGCGGAGGAGCAGTCCTCGACGTTGTAGCGCGGGTCGCAGTCCCATACTTTCGGATCAACAATACCCTTGTGCGCAACACAATAAACGCTGTCTGGTTCGCCGAACAGGTAACGGAGCTGGTCAAACAGATGACAGTTCTGCTCAACGAGCTGACCGCCGGAACGTTCCTTGACAGCCCACCACTCGTTGCGCGGAATGCCTCCGCACCAGCTTGCGAGAACGTGTCCGCACTGCTCGTGGGAGAGAAATTCCTTCATTATCTGAGTAAGGTTCTGATATCTGTCCTGAAACGCGCAGTTAACGATGAGATTTTTTGCCTGAATAGCCGCGTTGATTTTCTCGGCAAGAGCCATATCCAGAGCCATCGGTTTCTCGACCTGGAACGGGATGTTTTTGTCGATGAGGAAGAATTCTATATCACCGTGGCAATCCGGGGGAACGGCGATGAACACCGCGTCAGGGTTCGTCTGCTCTACCATTGTCTTATAATCGGTATATGCCTTGCCTTTGCCGGATTCTTTTACGAATTTTTCGGCTCTTTCAAGTACGAGGTCGCAGAAGCCTACGAACTCTGCGTCTTCTATTGCCATGACCTTTTCGAGGTGGACATGGTTTCTCGAGCCGCAGCCGATAAATGCTACTTTCACTTTATCCATTGTTTTATTTCCTCCGATATTTTTTCTTTTGGTTTAGTATAGCATATTAAATGATAAAAATCAAGTATTTTTTTGATTTGTTTGCCTTTTTTTGCGAAGAAAAGAGAGTTTCGTTTCCGATATTATGACGGCGATGAAAATCAGCACGAATCCGACCGTCGCCTGAGGCTTCAATTCCTCATAACCGAATATTATCGAAAACAGCACGCCGAAAACGGACTCGAGGCTGAGTATAAGAGACGCGGACGAAGAGCTCGTGAGCTTCTGACCGATGTTCTGCATGAGAAATCCCAGCGTCGTGCACGCAATTGCAAGATACAGAACCCCACCCCACTCAATGCCGACGAATGTGCCTTCTTCGGTAAGGAGAGTCAGTGCCCACGAATATACAGCCGCATAAACAAACTGCAATATCGTTATTATTATGATGTCTTTGTTCTTTGAAAGCTTTTCGACGGCGACGAAATGCGCCGCGTAAAAAAAGCTTGCGACAAGGGATATCAAGTCACCGATGTTTATACTTTCGGTCACGGTGCCAAGAATTACGAGCCCCGCACCGACAGCGCACGTCAGAGCCGCGACGATATTATATCTGTCGGGACGTTTGCCCTTAAACGCCCACAGCATAAACGGAACGAGCACCGAGTAAAGGCATGAAAGAAATGCGTTTTTGCCGGCTGTCGTGAGCTGTATGCCCGCAGTCTGAATCGCGTACGCGCCGAAAAGACAGGCGCCGATTATCGCACCGCGCCACAGATAATCCGCGGTAAAATTTTTGAAATGCTTTATAAAAATAAGACCAAGCAAGACACTCGATATCGAAAATCGTATCGCAACAAGAAAAATCGGCGGAATGTTATCAACCGCACCCTTTACAATTATAAACGAGCCGCCCCAGATCACCGCCGTCAGAAACAGCAGCACTCGGGCAAAGGCCGATATGGTTTTCTCTTTATACACGTTCCTACCTCCGAAAAACTTCTTGAAACACACTCATTATATATCCGAGTGTCGTATTTTGCAATAAAAACGCTGAAACGAAAATCTGAAATTTTTTCGACACGGCAAAAACTTTTCTTTTTCCTCTTGACAAATGCTTTTCGCCGTGCTATAATTGCTTCATCACAGTAAACCGTTGATTGAGAATAGTACCTGATAAAGGTCACCTGAAGAGAGTCGCGGGCGGTGGGATCGCGGCGGTGGACATATCAGCGAATGGACTCATGAGGGCAAACCGAAAACCTTCGGGCAAGTAGGGGCGACGGGTGCCGAACGTGATATCGGCAGACATATGAACGAACTTTCGGAGTATGTCGCAAAGGGCGTCCGTTAACGGGCGAACCAGGGTGGTACCGCAGGAGTAATTGCTCTTGTCCCTGAATTTTTATTTAGGGGCAAGGGCGTTTTTTTATTCCTGCCCCTCAGTTCGGAAAGGAGAACACATTATGGAAAGCAAAAAGATCCCATACAAAATCTATCTCGCAGAAGACGAACTGCCGAAATATTGGTACAACGTCCGCGCAGATATGAAAAACAAACCTGCGCCGCTGCTCAATCCCGCAACGGGCAACCCCATGACAGCGGAGGAACTCGGAGCCGTGTTCTGCGATGAACTCGTAGAACAGGAACTCGATGATAAAACTCCGTATATCGCGATTCCCGACGAAATATTGAATTTCTACAAAATGTACCGTCCCTCGCCGCTGGTACGCGCGTACTGCCTCGAAGAAAAGCTCCAGACCCCTGCAAAAATATATTATAAATTTGAAGGCAACAACACTTCCGGCAGCCACAAACTCAATTCCGCCATTGCTCAGGCGTATTACGCGAAAAAACAGGGACTTAAAGGCGTCACGACCGAAACAGGTGCGGGTCAATGGGGTACAGCCCTGTCTATGGCGTGCGCTTATCTCGGTCTTGACTGCAAAGTCTATATGGTAAAGGTCTCATACGAACAGAAACCCTTCCGCCGAGAAGTAATGAGAACTTACGGCGCGTCCGTCACCCCCAGCCCGTCCGAAACAACGGCTATCGGCAGAAAGATCCTGCAAGCGCATCCCGGAACCGGCGGAAGCCTCGGCTGTGCAATCTCCGAAGCGGTCGAAGCCGCAACCTCGACACCCGGATACCGCTATGTATTGGGCAGCGTGCTCAATCAGGTATTGCTGCATCAGAGCGTCATCGGCCTTGAAGCAAAAGCCGCTATGGATAAATACGGCATCGTCCCCGATGTAATCATCGGATGTGCCGGCGGCGGAAGCAACCTCGGAGGTCTGATAGCTCCGTTCATGCGTGAAAAACTCCTCGGTCAACGCGACTATGAATTCATCGCCGTTGAGCCCGCGTCCTGCCCGAGCTTTACACGCGGTAAATTCGCTTACGACTTCTGCGACACCGGAATGGTCTGCCCGCTCGCAAAAATGTACACTCTCGGCAGTAACTTCATTCCCTCGCCCAACCACGCCGGAGGTCTGCGCTATCACGGCATGAGCTCCACCCTATCCCAGCTCTATCATGACGGTTTTATGACGGCACGTTCCGTTGAGCAAACGTCGGTATTTGAAGCAGCACAGCAGTTCGCACGCATCGAAGGAATCCTTCCCGCGCCCGAAAGCAGCCACGCTATCCGCGTTGCGATAGACGAGGCGCTCAAATGCAAGGAGACGGGAGAGGAGAAGACAATCCTCTTCGGTCTTACCGGCACAGGCTACTTTGACATGTACGCATACGGCAATTACAATGACGGACTCATGAGCGACTACATCCCCACGGATGAAGAGATCGCAAAATCACTCGAAAACCTGCCGAACATCGGCTGAAAAACCGAAAACACAGCGAAAGATCCGTCCCCATATCGGGACGGATCTTTATTTTTATACCAAATCATTTGCAGCAGTATTGGCGGACTATTTTCTCCATCTCATCGCGTTTTTTGAGCATATCCTTTGCAAGCGCGATCTGGCATCTTGCACGGTCGATATTGTGATCCTCATATTTGATCTTGAAATATTTATCGCCCGTTATGTAGTCGTCAAGGAATCTCGACGCAAGCTCGACCGTGATGGTAATTGCGCCGATGACAAGCGTGTCAAGCTCCTTCTGCGTAAGGCATCCGCACGTCTGTCCGAGAAAGCCTTTTGCAAAGGAATCGAAGCGCTTTATATCAAAACTCACTTTTGTCAGGTCTTTTTCATCCTCGTTCGAGGTGTTGCCGAGAGAACGTACCGCGTCACCGAAATCGTACGCCGTAAGTCCCGGCATGACCGTGTCGAGGTCAATAACGGCAAGCGGCTTATTGGTATTTATATCGAAAAGGATGTTGTTGCATTTAGTATCGTTATGCACCACGCGGAGCGGTATCTCTCCGTTTTCGAGCATTTCGGAAAGCATTGATGCAATCTCTCTGTTTTTCTCTATAAACGCAATCTCTTCCCGCACCGACGACACTCTGTTGCAAGGGTCTGTTTCAATGTCATTGAAAAGCTTTTCAAGACGTTTCTTTGTGTTGTGAAAATCCGGAATCGTCTCATAAAGCTGCGCCGCGTCAAAATTTGACAGCCGCATCTGAAAATCGCCGAATTCCTGCCCCGCGTAAAATATTTTTTCGTAACTGTCGAGCACGTCATATGTCACGGAATCGGAGATATATCTGTATCCGCGCCACACTCCGTGGTTTTCGTCGTAGATACAGTACTTCATATCCTCCGTATGAAGATAATGCAGAACCTTATTATGCGGATTCTCGCCCGCGGATATCATTTCCTCACGCATATGGCGGGTGATCTTACTTATATTGGACATTATCTGCTCGGGTTTGCGGAAAACATAGGTGTTGATTCTTTGGATTATATATGCCTCATCTTCCCCAAATCTTCTGAACAGAACCTTATATGTATTATTTATATTTCCGGTTTTTATAGTTTCGCAATCTATGAGTTCGCCCTCTATTCGAAAACTACGGCAAACGTCTTCAATAAGCATGTGAGAAGTTCAGCCTCCCTGAACATTTTTTTCATTTTTGACACTCTTGTGTATTATAGAATAACACAAATTCATAAAGAAGTCAAGCAAATATTACCATCTGTCACGCTTTTGTCTTATTTTCTTATAATATCCGAAGCCTTTTTTCTCCGAAATAACAATTATTTCAGAATTAATGTTGCGTACGCAACATACTTTATTTTTGATATCGTTTATAATATATGTATAAAATTTATACTTTACGGAGGCAGAATATGACTGCAAAACGCATTCTTTCCTTTATTATCGCAATTTTCATGACCTCTGCCCTTTTAGCGGCATGCACTTCCGCGCCGGAAGACACTCAGACGGTTCGCATCGGCGGACTCAAAGGTCCGACAAGTATGGGGCTGGTAAAACTCATGCAGGACAATGAGGACGGCACGAGCAAAAACAGATACGAATTCACAATGGCTGCAGCGGCAGACGAGCTTACCCCGAAATTCATAAAAGGCGAACTCGACATGATCGCCGTTCCCGCGAATCTCGCATCGATAATCTATAAAACCACCGAAGGCGGCGTTAAGCTCCTCGCAATCAACACACTCGGAGTGCTGTATATCGTAGAAAAGGGCGAGAGCATAACATCCGTCGCGGACCTCAAAGGTAAAACGATCTACGCCACGGGCAAAGGCACCGCGCCCGAATTCGGACTTCGCCATATTCTCGAAGAGAACGGTCTCGACCCTGACAAGGACGTGACGATGGAGTGGAAAAGCGAACCGACAGAGGTCGTTGCTCTCCTCTCGAACGCAGAAAGCGGCGTTGCGATGCTGCCCCAGCCGTTCGTAACCGTAGCACAGAATTCCGTCGAAGGGCTTGATATCGCGCTCGACCTTACAGAACAATGGGATGCAGTTGACAGTGACAGCCGCATGGTAACGGGCGTACTCATCGCAAGAAAAGATTTCGTTGAGGCACATCCGACGCTCGTCGAAGCTTTCCTCAAAGAATACAAAGCATCAACGGATTACGCGAATACGAACGTCGAGGACGCCGCCGCTCTCGTCGAAAAATACAACATCGTCAAGGCTGTCATAGCGAAAAAAGCTCTTCCCTACTGTAACATCGTATGCATTACTGGTGAAGAAATGAAGAGCGCGATGAAAGGCTATCTGGGAGTGCTTTTCGCTTCCGCGCCTCAGTCCGTCGGCGGTCAGCTGCCCGATGAAGACTTCTATTACAAAAAGTAAATGATACAGAAAAAATTTCTGCATAACGCAGCCGCCGTCATCCTTGCCCTTGCAGTATGGCAGGCGGCGGCGATGCTGCTTGACAGCAAAATCATCCTCGCGTCTCCTGTTGACGTAATCGTACGCCTTTGCGACATTTGGCGCGAACCCGCATTTTTCACATCTATATGGTTCAGCTTTTCCCGTATCTGCGGCGGATTTCTCCTCGGTGTCGCTGCAGGCACGCTTCTTGCGGCTCTCGCAGGAGCGTACCCCATCGCGGAAACGCTTTTGCGCCCGCTTATGGTTACGGTCAAATCCGTTCCCGTCGCTTCATTCATCGTCATTGCGCTTGTGTGGCTGTCATCCGCGAGCCTCTCGGTATTCATTTCATTTTTGATGGTCATGCCGCTCGTGTATACCAACATTTTGCAGGGTATAAAGACACTTGACCCGAAAATGGACGAGATGGCCTGCGTTTTCCGCATGTCACGACTGCGTCGACTCGTTTTCGTGCGTCTGCCGCAGCTGCGCCCGTTCATCGTTTCCGCGTGCAGCGTCGCCGCAGGGCTTGCGTGGAAGGCGGGCGTTGCGGCGGAAGTCATCGGCAGGCCCGACGGCTCAATAGGCGAACAGCTTTACGGCGCAAAGATCTACCTTAACACTCCCGACCTCTTTGCCTGGACTGTCATCATCGTCGCGGTAAGCGTCGCATTTGAAAAACTCTTTATATTCCTGCTCGACAAAGCGCTCAGGGGGGTGACGTCGCTGTGAACGATATCATTCTTTCCGGCATAAGCGTCTCCTTCGGAGAAAACCGTGTACTTTCGGATTTTTCGGCAACATTCAAGGCGGGAAAAACGACCTGCGTGATGGGTGCGTCGGGCTGCGGCAAAACGACACTCGCAAACGTCATTCTCGGCATACTTCGCCCCGATAAAGGTACGGTATCCGGCGCTCCCGAACGCCTTGCGGCGGTATTCCAGGAAGACCGACTCGTCGGAACGCTTTGTGCCGACAAAAACATCCGCGCGGCAGTACCGCATTCAACAAAAACTGAGCGCTCGGACATCCTTTCTGCCATCGGCATCGACCCCGAAAGCCAAAAACCCGCCAGTGAAATGTCAGGCGGACAGCAGCGCCGTGTCGCAATCGCGAGAGCACTTGCGGCGAACGCAGAGCTCATTGTTATGGACGAGCCGTTCAAAGGACTTGACGATGAAACACGCGCCCGTGTAATGGCGTTTGTGCGTGAACATACTCGCGGCAGGACGCTGATCCTCATTACCCACGACACATCCGAAACCGAATTTTTCGGCGGCGATATCATAAAAATGTAATACAGACCCGTGCGTTTTATTGACGCACGGGAATTTTTTGCGCAGGTTTCCGGAGATTGTCATGCCGCGTTTTAGGTTTTCGAAATCAAGTCAAAATATAGACACATTCATATGCTATATTATCTATATAAAAAAAGCATATAACGGAGTCCTTGATATGAAAAAATTAATCGCATTAATAATTTCCGCGGTCATGCTTCTGTCATTCGCGGCATGTACCGTAACGCCCTCACCGACTGACGAGCCAACGAGCGAACCTTCGCAGACAACCACGGATGCCCCCACGGAAGAACCTACGCAGGCTCCGACAGACGCTCCGTCCGACGAGCCCACACTTTCTCCGACGGAGCCGCCCACAGAGCCCACAACGGAAAGGCCTACGGAAAAACCCACCGAGCCTACGACGGAAAGACCTACGGAAAAACCCACCGAGCCCACAACGGAAAGACCTACGGAAAAGCCCACAGAGCCTACGACGGAAAGGCCTACGGAAAAGCCCACAGCCCCCTCGACGGAAAAACCCACTGAGCATCCCACGGAAGAGCCGACGATTCCCCCGACAGAGCCGCCCACCGAGCCTGTGACAGAAGCCCCCACGGAAGACATCTCAGCCCTTCCCGACGCGACACGTTTTACGGTCTCTTCGGCTATCGGGAACAACATGGTGCTGCAGCGCGACGAATATATTAAGATCTGGGGATTTGCACCCAACGACCAGAACGGCAGTAAAGTAACCGTCACTTTGGCAGGTATGACAGCTTACGCAAAAATAGAAAACGGCAAATGGATGGCTGTTCTTCCCGAAACTCTGCCCGCATCCACGGAGAAACTGACGCTTACCGTTTCAGGAGACGACACCGAGCGCACGTTCACAGGCATAATGATAGGCGACGTGTACTGGGTCGTCGGCCAGTCTAACGTCGATTACTCTATCGCAACGCTCAACAGTGAGGCAAAGCCTTCCTTTAACGGCAAAAACATTAAAATCACAGACGCAGACAACATCCGCCTGTTGCGGAACTCCTTCAAAGACCGTACGGGTGTGAGCCAGGGCTCGACGAAGCTCATCAACAACAGCTCCTCCAAATACGGCTGGCAGACTCCCACACAGGGCGCGAAAGCCTTCTCGGCTATCGGATACTTCTTTGCAAAACAAATCCTTGACGCGACAAACAACGATATTCCGATAGGCATAATTGAATTTGAGGCCAACGGACAGCCCATTGCGGCGTTCTTCCCGAACGAACTCGCGGATAAAACAAAGATAGACTATCGCTCGAAGGACGGTCTTTATTATGTTGACTGCGTCGTAGGTACCGTTCCGTCGAGATATATGTATAACCAATATATGTATCCCCTGCAAAACCTCGCTATCGCAGGAATGCTCTGGTATCAGGGCGAAAGCGACTGTATGCCGGACAACGAAGTTGTCTACGCAGAGCATCTTTCGGCACTGATAAACGATTACCGCGACCGCCACGACCTGATAAAGCACGATTACCCCGTCTACATCATAGAGTTCCCGACAAACTACTTCGGCTATGACTTCGGAAGTGTCCGAGGGCAGCTCGGAAGAGCCGCGATGCTGACAGATAACGTTTACGTCGCGTCATGCTCCGACATCTGGACCGACAGCACCTACGGCACGGCTCACAACCAGCTGCACCCGTATTGTAAATACGACCAGGCACAGCGTGCCTCCGCGATGGCTCTCGCCGTCGCTTACGGCAAAGGGAGCATCGACTCTGCCGCAGGCCCGCAGCCCGTCAGCGTGACAATAAACGGAAATGAAGCCGTCATCACCTACAAATATGTCGGAAAAGGCCTAACAACCTCGAGCGGCATTTCTACCGTCAAAGGATTCCAGGTCTACGACGGCGACAAATGGCATGATTCTACAGCGACCGTATCTTCCGCAAATACCGTAACAGTAATGTCCCCCTACACCTTCACCGCCGTGCGCTACAACTGCATTGCCACAAATTTCTTCGGTTCGGAAGTAACGCTCTGCAGCTCAGGAAAGATCCCCGCCGTTGCATTTACGTGCGGAAACATACATTAACCGAAAAATAAAGAACCCGGGAGAGAATGATCTTTCCCGGGTTATTTTAATTTTTATATAAAACTTCGCTCTTATTTCTCCGATATGTTCATATCTTTGAGCAACAAAAGCTTCTCTGCCAGAAGACGCGCAAACCCGCTTATGACGGCAGAGGTTATTATAAGATCCTCAGTCTTTTCCGCCGCGATATCCGCCCTCACCTCGTCGTGAAGTATCGGAGATGCCACAACCGCCACCTGTTTGGTAAAATACGTTATGGCTGCGGCATGCTTGCCGGCATATGACGTATATAATTTTTCCGTATCATCCTCAGATAAGTCGTTCTGTATTATACTCTGTATCAAAGCCATACTCAGACTTTGTTTAAGCGTCAGTATTATCAAAAGATATGCTATGTGCTTACGGTAATACTTTTTTTTAACCGGGCCGGGCATTATTTTCATACGAACATAATTATTTATCGTCGACGCCGTTATGAACTGCTCTTCTTTGAGTTCCGGCGGAAAATAATCCAGAAACTGCTGCAATAGAGCAGTCACCTGCTCCATGTACAGTCCGAAATCAGGAATATCCTTCCATTCCGGAAGTTGAAAATTTCTGAGATAATTCTCCCAGCGACGCAATTTCTGCGCAGTATATTTATTATCATACGCCATTTTGTCTCATCCCCTTATACTTTAAATATATTTTACCACAAAAATTTCCTTTTTGCAATAGGTATGATACAAATTGTTTGTTGACATAATCCAAAATATGTGGTAAACTAATAATATATATTAGATTAAGAGGTGCTATCATGTCTTTTCGCATCGTTACTGACACTTCCGCAAATCTGCCCACCACGCTGGTGAAATCTAAAAATATAGACGTTATACCGTTCAGTTATTTTTCAGGTGATAAAGAATACGTCTGCACAGATACCGAGGCTTTCAATGGGGCGGAATTTTACGGCAAAATGCGCCTCGGAGAGAAATTCACGACATCACAGATAAATCCCCAAAAATATATAGACTTTATTGAGCCCATGCTTAATAACGGAGACGATGTTCTGGTCCTGTGTATATCATCCGGGGTCAGCGGCGCATTCAATTCCTTACAGATAGCCGTGAAAGAACTCTCTGAGAAATATCCCGAAAGGTCTGTTTTTGCCATTGACACCCGAGGAGCCTCTCTCGGTGAAGGGATTCCGGCGCTCAAAGCCGCGGAATACCGCGACAGCGGCATGCCGCCGGAACAGGCAGCGCGTGAAATACAGGCACTGTGCAAAAGAATGTACCAGGTATTCACGGTCGATGACCTGATGCATCTGAAAAGAAGCGGACGGGTAAACAGCGCCACGGCGATACTCGGAACAGTTCTGAATATCAAACCGATCCTCAAAGGCAACGAACTCGGACAAATCGTTTCCTTTGATAAAATACGCGGTAGAAAAAGAGCTTTTGAAATGCTCGCCGCGAAATATGACGAACTGGTAAAAAACGCAGATTCTCAGACTGTCGGCATATCACACGCAGACTGCGAAGAGGACGCGAAATACCTTGAGCAACTGATCCGCAAAAACAATCCCCCGAAAGAGATACTTACTGTCTGCTATGAACCCGTGACAGGATCTCATGTCGGTCCGGGCACTCTCGCTCTGTTTTTTGAAGGAGACGACGACGTCCGCAGCAAATAAGAAAAAACCGCATGGTCACAGCGACTATGCGGTTCTTTTTTTTCGATATCTTATTTTGTTCTGTCAAAGCTCGGGTTGATCGCGTAGAAATTCTTGCAGTCGAGTCTTTCCTGTGCAATACGGATACATTCGCCGAATCTCTGATAGTGCACCACTTCGCGTTCACGCAGGAAGCGTATAACGTCGCGAACATCCGGGTCGTCGGCAAGGCGCAGGATATTGTCGTACGTCGTGCGCGCTTTCTGCTCCGCCGCGAGATCCTCGTTCAAATCCGTGAATACGTCGCCTTTACTTGCGGTATAAGCCGCCGTAAACGGTGTACCTGCCGCTGACTGAGCATATACTCCTGTCGTGTGATCGACAAAGTAATCCTCAAATCCCGCATCACGAACTTCTTCCGCCGTAACGCCTTTAGTCAGCTGGTAAACGATCGTTCCGACCATTTCAAGGTGCGACAGCTCCTCGTTACCGATATCGGTAAGTGCTGCTTTGATTTCATCATACGGCATGGCGAAACGCTGACTCAGATATCTCAACGACGCGCCTAACTCGCCGTCAGCGCCGCCATACTGACTTACTATGAACTTCGCAAGGCGAAGATTCGGTCTTTTTATCTTTACGGGATATTGTAATTTTTTCTCATATACAAACATCTTTCGTTTCCCCCCTTACTGTCTTTCCCACGGCCACGGAGAATCCACCCATGTCCATTTATCCGCACAATTGTTGGGAGAAAACATATCGATCATGCCGTATTTCTCCTCATATTCCTTGCGAAGAGCGACGGATTGAGAGCGGTATTTCTCGAAAGCCGCGAGAGCTTCTCGGTTGTTGGGGTGCGTATCGAGAAACAAAACCACTTCGTTCAACGCGAACTGATTCATCATCAGGCGACGTTTGAGCATCTCCTTCTCGTTCAATTTATGCCGCCTCCTCTCTTCATATAGCCAATGAACGGCTGGTCGAGCGCGGCAAATATAGTACCCGTGTCAAAACCCTTTTCAAGCTCGTATATATTCTCAAATTTTTGCATCGGCACATACGCCATGCTCAGCGGAAATGCGTCAACGCACGAAAAATCGCATTTTTTGCATGTTCTGCCATTCGTTTCAACATCCTGCCTCGGCGCGAGATCGGGAATCATTACAGCGATCTCGTCAGCACCGGAAAAATAGTTGTCTGTCAATGTTTATCTTCCTTTCTTGCTTACATTCGGGGAAAAAGACTCCTATGGAAACCACCCCCTTTTCATTATATGCGGGAATGCCGATCAAGGGCAAAAAATCCATACGGCTTTTACCGTATGGATTTACTTTTTTCGATTTACAGCTTCTTTTGCGAATTGACGCGGGTCTGCGAAAGATCAGCCACATAGTCACTTGCCGCACCCGTGCCCCTTGCGACACAAGAAACGGGGTCGTCCGCTACATAGACGTGTATACGTGTGTATTCCGCGACAAGCTTGTCAAAGCCATACACAAGACATCCTCCGCCCGTCATTATTATGCCGTCCTGAGAAATATCGCTGATAAGCTCGGGAGGGGTCCTGCTGAGGACTTCATGTACCGCTTCGAGTATCTGTCTGCCAGGCTCTTCGAGCGCGTGCAGTGCGTCGTCGGACGTGATGGTGAACTCTCTGGGTAAACCCGTCGCCCTGTCAAGCCCACGTATCGTGCGTGCAACACGTTCCGGCCGCGGCGTCAGACAGCCGATATCGATTTTTATCTCCTCAGCGGTACGCTCGCCTATACGGCAGTTGAATTCCCGCGCTATATATTTCTGTATCGCCTCATCGAATTTGTCGCCGGCGATCCTTACACTCTCAGAGACAACGACGTCGCCCAGAGAGATCACGGCAACGTCAGTCGTGCCGCCTCCGACGTCTATAACCATAACACCGCGCGGCTTCGTTATATCCACTCCTGCACCTATCGCCGCCGCCATCGGCTCCTCGATAAGCTCGACGCTCCTCGCGCCCGCATGGATAGCCGCGTCCCGCACGGCACGTTCCTCCACCTCGTTTATCTTTGACGGTACGCAAACGACAACATCAGGCCTGAAAAGGCTCTTTCCGTTGACCTTTTTGATGAAATATGTAAGCATTTTCTCCGTCGTCTCATAGTCTGAGATAACGCCGTCACGAAGCGGACGAATTGCAACTATATTGGCTGGCGTGCGGCCCAGCATCTCTTGCGCCTCGCTGCCGACTTTCAGTATCCTTCCCGTAGCTTTGTCACGAGCGACGACGGAAGGCTCCTTGAGCACTATTCCTTTTCCGCGCAGATAAATAAGCACGGACGCTGTACCGAGATCTATTCCTATGCTTTTGGAAAACACGTTTTATCCTCCCCGGCGAATCCCGAACAAGGTCGCCGTTCTGTATACCGCTGTCACCGCCGTCGCGCACGCGATAACGGTTTCAATATAAAAATCAAGTCCGGAGAAAGTCAGAACCGCGGCGACTGTCGCACATACGGTAAAGCATATAAGCAGACCGAAATCATGTTTCATATAAGGCTTTGAGTCGAGGCGGAGCGTGAAAAACAATTCACATATAAAAAGTATCACTCCTACGGGTATTGCCGCAAACGACACCGCTGCGTCGGCATAGCCTATCGTCATGAGCGTCTTTATCAGCGCCCACAGAAACATTGCACATTCCGCAACGGCCGCAACGGCACACACGGAGCGCAGAAGCACCGATTTTTCCGTACCGTATACCTCAACGGCGCACACCGCAGCGAATATTCCCGCAGCGATGAGACTTACGGAAGACGACATCACACCGCCGACGATCGCCGCAAAAGCTATAAGCGGGCAAACGACAATATCCGCGATATTTTTCTTTTGAGACGTGTCGCCCACCCCTTTATACGACAATATTATATAATAATTATACACCATAACGCGACGGATGTCAAGGGCTTGAAAAAATTTCTTACATATAAAAAATACCGTGCTTTTTTCGCACGGTATCCATTTCATTCGAAGACGGTACGGGTAACTCTCGGACAGCAGGAGGGAGAATATGTAAACGTTGTGATGTGCTCCCCGCACTCGAAATATTTCATGGCGCAGGGCTCTCCGTCATACGGAAAAACATCTATAAGATTGAGCTTGACCTTCATTTTTTCGGGGATGAGATTTTTGACGAACACCGTCGCCCTCATTCCGGGAGCTATCCTCGGAGCGAGCGCTTGCCGCATCTCCGCAAGCCCGGCGAGATTCGGCATAAGTTCCACGAACACTCCGTAATCCTCGACGCTGCGCACGAATCCGCACACCGTCTGCCCGGGGGTGAAGAGTGCGGCATTTTCTTCCCATGTGCCCAGTAATTCCTTGTGCGAAAGAGTGAAGCGTCCCGAAGCGACATCAATATCCTTTATTATGACTTTGATATTCTGTCCGACGCAGAACCTGTCGGAAGGATGTGCTATGCGCGACACGGAAATATTCTCTATGCTCAACAGCCCGACTACCCCCGCGCCGATATCCGCGAACACGCCGAACGGCTCGATGTGAGTTACCTTCGCATCAACGACGTCTCCGCGCCTCAAATTGAGCAGCATATATTCCAACGCGCGTTTCTGCACATCCGTGCGGCTCAGATACGCCACGTCTCCGTCCTTACCGTGAACTATTTTTTTGACCGAAAAGCAGCATGTCTTATTAACCCTGCTCAATATCGCGATGTCGCGCACCGAGCCGTCCGCAACCCCGAGCGCTGCCTGCTCACGAGGAATCACAGCCTTGAGCCGTGGTATTCCGAGATCCACTATCAAATTATGCTCCGCGTCGCAAAGCTTCACTCGCCCTTCAAGTATTTTTCCGCTCGACATTGCCCTTTCCACGGCTGCCATCGAATACGGCGCCGCAGGATAAAATCCTTCGGGTCTGAATTCTGTCATCGTATATCCCTTTCCTTTCCGTACATTCCCTGCCCTCCGTTCTGCATCTTCGGGCTGCATCGTCAAAACAATATATGTCAATGAAGGCAAAAAAATACCGCACGTTTTTCGCGTACGGTATTATTTATAGTGTTTTACAGTATTTTATCAAGGAAGGCCTTCGCTCTTTCGGTCTTCGGAGATGCGAAGAACTCTTTCGGGGACGTGTCCTCGATTATCTTGCCCTCGTCGATGAACAATAGACGGCTCGCGACCTCTTTCGCAAAATTCATCTCGTGCGTGACGATGAGTATAGTCATGCCCTCGTTGGCAAGGTCTGTAATGACGTTGAGCACCTCCCCCACCATTTCGGGGTCAAGCGCGGACGTCGGCTCGTCGAAAAGGATCACCTCGGGGTTCATCATCATCGTACGGACTATCGCGATACGCTGTTTCTGTCCGCCCGAAAGCATATCCGGGTACTCCTGAGCCTTTTCTTCAAGGCCCACACGCTTGAGCAATTCCAATGCTTTCTGCTCCGCCTCGGGCTGTTTGAGCAAGCCGAGCTTCACGGGCGCGAGAGTAAGATTCTGCATCACCGTAAGATGCGGGAAAAGATTGAAGTGCTGGAAAACCATGCCCATTTTCTGCCGAGCGAGGTCTATCTGAATATGATTATCGGAATATATCTTCTTCATCAGCGCACGATATGCTCTGCCCTCATTTTTCTCGTGCAAAAGATCTTCGTTCTTGATTTTCGTGATTATCTGCATTCGGAGCTCGTCGTCGGAAATATCGGGCTTGGTAGCCTTGCTCTCGGCAAAAAGCTTCCCGTACGTTCTCGACCTCTCGATGACGTCGAAATGCAAATACGGATCGACCGGGGTAATGAGCTTGCCGTCCACCCATATTTCACCGTATGTGGGCTTTTCAAGCAGGTTTAAACAACGCAGGAAAGTTGATTTTCCGCCGCCGGAAGGCCCGATTATCACTATTTTTTCGCCCTTCTCGACGTTGCATGAAATACCGTTGAGAATCATCTTCTTGCCGTCAAAGGTCTTGAACAGATTTTTAACCTCTATCACTTTTTGCAAACCTCTTTTCCAATTTCTTAAACAGATAGTTCAGCCCGTAAACAACAATAAGATAAACAAGAGCTATTGATATGTAAGGGAAGTAAACGTCGGCGGTTCTCGAAATGACACGCTCCGCCGCTTTCGTCAGGTCTATGACCCCGAGGAAGCCGATGACAGACGTTTCTTTGAGCAACGATATGAATTCGTTGCCTATCGCGGGAAGGACATTCTTGACCGCCTGCGGCAGGACGATATTTTTCATTGTCGCCGTTGCGGACAGTCCGAGCGCCCTGCCGGCCTCCGTCTGACCGATATCGACCGCGTTTATACCTCCGCGGATTATCTCTGCAACATACGCGCCCGAGTTGAAACCGAAGCCGAGAATACCGACGAGCACCGCGTGTGTCGACCATACGAAGATTATGTTATACGTTATCAACAACTGCACAACAACGGGCGTACCGCGGATGACGACAGTGTACGCCTCGCATATAGCGTTGAGCACTTTCAGTTTGCCCGTTTGCTTATGATATACTTTTATTACCGCGACGATGACACCGAGAATGACGCCGATAAGTGTCGCACACAGCGCAATAATAATGGTGTTTTTGAATCCTTCGAGAAACATCATATAGCGGTTTTCCGCAATAAATGTGGATTCAAAAGAAGAAATCAGATCATTGAACATCGGATATATTTAACCTTTCTCGGATATAAAACAAAAACCGCAAGTGGGAAAGTCCTCGTCGGGCTTCCCCACAGTCGTTATTCAGTCGGATTATTCGATACCTGCGTCGGTCGCGAGCTTGGAATAGTATTCTACAAGACCGTCGACAGAGCCGTCTGCGAGCATTTCGGTGAGAACGTCGTTGATGAATTCGAGCAACTCTTTGCAGTTCTTGTTGACCGCGATACCGTATTCCTCAACGTCGGAAACGGGAGTGCCGTCAGAGTTGACGAGAGGGAACGCTTTAAGATTGGAGTTACCGGACGCGATGATCTGAGCGGTAAGCTTATCGGTAACGACAGCGTCGAGCTTGGAGCCTATGACAGCCGCCGCAACAGCGGGAGCGGTATAGGGAGTAACAGTCGCGCCTGCCGCGGAACCGTCTGCAATCTTTTCTTCGACAAGGAAGTCAGAGGTCGTGCCTTCCTGAACGCCTATTTTCTTACCTGCGAGGTCTGCAAGATTCTTAATGGAATCATTGCCGGCGTCAACGATGACATACTGCTCTGTGGAAGAATAAGGTATGGAGAAATCGACCTGTTTTGTACGATCGGCTCTTATGGTGATACCTGCGGCACCGCAATCGGCTTTACCGGACTGAACGGCAGCGCATATGGTATTGAAGTTAACGTCTTCAATCTGGAGCGTAACACCGAGCTTTTCAGCAACCTTCTTCATTATCTCAATGTCAACGCCTACGATTTCGTTATTGTAAACGAATTCGTAAGGAACAAATCCAGCTTCGGTATAAACGACAAGTTTACCGGAAGCTTTGATATCTTCGAGAGTGATCTGTTTTGCAGAGCAACCGGTGAAGACAAAGCACATAAGTGCTGCGAGCATTGCGGCAGCGAGTACCGCGGAAATGATTTTTTTCATGATAACTACCTTCCTCTGTTATGCATTTTATTCACCCATTTATGTATATTCAATGGGTTTCATTCATTTGATGCAATAATTATACATCGAAATCGAATAAAAGTCAATGGATAAAGCGTGAATAAAATGTGAATACAATGTTACATAAGCGAATAAAATACGGTTTTATGCAAAATTTTTGCATAAAACCGTATTTTATTCTGTATTTTCTCATTGCTGGTCGACACATGTACTCGGCACCAATGTACGCAGTCCGCTTTCACAGATCTCAAAAACGGCATGCCGTCTTGTGAAAAGTTCTCCGTCAAGGTTGAGCAGAAATTCTTCTTCACATTCTATCTCGACTTTCTTTGCGCGAATAAAACGGACAGGCTTGCATTTCAGATGCGCGCCGGTGATAAGGAGCGGAAGCAGAAAAAGCGTCTTTATGGGCTTAATCATATCAATAAGCAGCACGTCGAACATGCCGTCAGCCATATCCGCTTCCGGAGCAATTCGAATGCCTCCGCCGTAATATTGCCCGTTCGCGACAGCCGCGAGGAGTTTTTTACCCTTGTATTCCTTGCCGTCAATACGAACAGTCATATCAATTCCTTTGAAACGGAAAAGTGTATAGAAAACAGAAAGGATGTAACTTATTTTTCTGAGAATGGGAATGTTTTTGTATCTTTCGGAGTTCTTAACGACCTCTGCGTCATATCCCACAGAGCCGATGTTGAGGAAGAATTTATCACCGTCGCCACACTCCTTGCCGCAGTCTATCCGACGCGGAACAAAACTCCTCGACGCGCTTAAAACCTTAGTATAAGAGGTACGAATCGCCTCTTTTATATATAGTGTACGCACGAAATCATTTCCGCTGCCCGCAGGAATAAAACAAAGTTCAACGTCTTCATCCTTCACAGGCTCGTCCGATGGTGCACCTGCCGTCACGGGTGTTTTCTGCATGTTCTTCCAGTATTCACCGCAGCATGCGCCGTTTGCAGCCTCGTAAAACGTGCCGTCGCCGCCGACAACAAAAACTTTGTCACCCTTATGTGAACTTATCATTTGAGGCAGCTTTCCCGGAGCCGAAGTATATTCTATATCCGCATTGGGATAGTATTTCCTTATATTTGCCGCAAGAAGCTCAGGATCGTCTCCGCCCGCTTTCGGGTTTACGATAAAAACCTCTCTCATTATCTGTTACCTCCGAAATTTCTGTGAAAAGTCTTGACTTTTTGCGTATAGGCATGTATAATTACCGCGAACGGAATATTTTGCTTGGGGTACTTGCCGCGCTGCAGCAGGTTGAGAAATACTCACATCACCTGATCGGGATAATGCCCGCGTAGGGAATGCAAACATTAAGTATATCGGAACCGCAAGCAATGCCTTGCGGTTTTTTCATGCAAAATATGCTCCGGAATATTATTTATAAGGAGTGTTCTTTATGAACAAAAAGTTTTCCACCGCCAAAGCCCTTGCGGTAAGCGCCGTAATGGTCGCTCTGGCAAGCGTCATCAGTCTTTTTCTTAAGTTTGAGTCCCCGTTCCCGTTTGGCGGATCTGTAACCGTCGGTAGCATGGTCCCGATAATTCTCGTCGCGTTCCTGCTCGGTCCTAAATGGGGAATTCTCAGCTCAGTATGCTTCTCCCTGGTGCAACTCGCCGCAGGTGTCGGTCAGGTCGCAACATGGGGATTGAGTGCCGGAGTTTTCGTGGGCTGCCTTCTTCTTGACTATATCGGCGCATATTCGATCATCTCTGTTGCTTCCGTTTTCAAAGGCCGCCGTCCTTGGACTATCGTCCTTGCAGCGCTCTGCGCATGTGTCGGAAGATTTCTTTTCCACTTCCTGTCCGGCCTTCTCTTCTTCGGAATGTGGAAGGAAGCGGGATTCAACGACCTGACATGGGCCATCGTCTACAACGGCGGATACATGCTGCCCGAAACGGCTATCTGTGTCGCAATCTGTGCCGCTATCATTCCCGTAATTCCCGAAATGAGGAGAATTCTCGGGCTTGAAAACAAAGATTAGACAAAAAATGTGAAATTTCGACAAACCTCTTGATTTTTTGAGAATTATATGCTACAATAGGAACCCACCCCAAAAAGCGGAGGGCCGAAAATGAATATTTCACAACATCAGATCAAAGTCTTAATATTGATATCCCTCGTCACCGCAAGATGTCCGTTATCCGTTTACACACTCAATGACATCTTCGGCTCCTGCGGCATAAGCGACATAAATGTTGCAGACGCGGTACAGGAACTGAGCGATCTCGAACTTGTCACGCTCTACACCGACGACGACGGAGAAACGCTCGTAAAAATAACGCATAACGGTGATGACGTCGCCGAAACGCTCAAAAAGGACGTTTCAATGTCCCTTCGCGAAAGAATAGTCGCGGCGACGGGTGAAGCAATGGCGGCGCTGTGCCGTGACATAGGAGTTACCGCAGAAACCGTCAAGGGCAGCGATTTCAGCAGCGATGAGTATACTTTGCGCCTCGCGCTCCGCGACGACGACAGAGTTCTTCTCAAAATAGAGATGTATACACCCACGAAATTCCAGGCGGATATAATGGCGCAGAATTTCAGAGACAACACTCTTGAGATATATCGCACCGTACTCAAAGCTCTTGCCGATTCCGAGTATCTATGATGTATTTATAATATTTTAGCACAAAACACCGCAATAGTCAATATCAATTTTCGAAAAAAGAGCGTCAATACTGAGAATGGTATTGACGCTTGTTTTTTTTATTTTTCAGACATAGGTGTCGTGCTCACCCATCTGTATGTGCCGTCGGAATTCTTTACAAAGGTGTGCATATACTGCGCACCGTATTCGAGCGCCGCGGTCTCGTTGACGGACGTCGTGTCCGCCGCCGCAATGCGCGTTATAAGAAACGTCTTTTCGGATGACGGATAAAGCGCCGCGCTACCCTTCCCGTCGAAATCCACACGCAGGTATTCGTCGTAAAGATAGAGCGTATCGCCCGAAAAAGTCCAGCGAACAAGGACCTTCCATACAGGCACGTCAACGGCGGTTCCTTCTGCCGCGGTCATCTTATAGCGGTCGTTCTCCGCGTCGTATGTGCACGAATATCCTTCGGAGGAGTCAAACGATCTGAGCTGGATATCTTCAACCCCGAAAAACGATTGCACTTTTGCCCTGAACACCGCGCCTGCGAGCTCGAAATCTCCCGCAGGAGATATCTCCTTCAAAATCATGTGCAGCGCCGCTTTGAGCATATATCTGTCAATAAGGTTGTCCGCGGTGACTGTTCCCGAGCAATACAGCGAGCCGTCTCCGTCGACCGTGGAGTCGTAAATAAGAGCGTAGACATCACGGGCCTCGGCTTCCTTTGCGGGGTCTTCCGTCGGAGGCTCTGTCGGCGTGACAACGGGCGTGTGATCCGTGGGATTTACGGAAGGATCCGAGGGGTCCTCGGTATTATTCTTGCATCCCGCGACGGCGAAGAGACATATCGCGGCGAGTATAAACGCGAGCAATCTTTTTGTTTTCATAGTTTTTCCTTTCTTCATAATGCACCGCGTCGTGCGGCTCTTTCGAATAGGTACGCTTAAAGTATATCATATCCTCCCGCTCTTGTCAAGAAAAAAAGTTTTCGACAAACCTGAATACTCCGCCTCGGGAATGAATATAATGAACATATCCCGTGTAAGGAGAGGATGTTATGTTTTTGAGGATCATCGAAAATGTAAAGCGCGAAATAGGTTCTGTCCGCCTTACGGACGGTGCGTACAGACGTCTTCTGATTTTCTGTGCCGCACTTGTCATGGCGGGTACTGTGACGGCTGTCGCGGGAGCGGCAATTCTGTCACCTTCCGAGAATGAGCCATCAATCGCCGCGATGTCTATCCTTATTACGATACCCCGATCGCGTCTTAACCTACCTTGGGACATTACGGCACGTACATACGGCGAGCCGACATATGAGGACCCGAAGCAAGACCCCACGGAAGAGCTCGTTCCCGACGGTGCAAAGCCGGTTATAAAGCTTACGATGACGCCGTCGTCGTCCTCCGAGCACTACGGCGAAGTATACGTCCGCAACGAAGCCGGAAAAAAATACGACGCCAAGGCGATGTTGGAATCAAACCTTGACATCTCACTTAACAGATCCGGAAGCGTACAAGTCCTCATTTATCACACCCACGGCACAGAGGCTTACAACGACGATGGCCACACATATTACGGAGATAAATACTATTCCACAAGGTCAAAAGACACACAGGATAATGTCGTACATATCGGTGATGTTCTCGCGCAGGCGCTCACGGACAAAGGTATAGGCGTCGTACATGACCGCACGATGTACGACGACCCCCAATATACGGGCGCATACCTCAAATCGGCCGAAGGGATAAAGAAATATCTCGCCGCCTACCCCACTCTGACAGTAGTCATAGACCTGCACCGAGACACCATCGTCACGTCATCTGGTACGAAATACCGCCCCGTCGCGGAAACGAAATACGGAACGGCATCACAGATAATGCTCATCGCCGCCTGCGGCAAAGTCGCGGATCAGAACCCGCATTGGAAAGACAATTTCAAACTCACCCTGCACCTGCAGCGCTCCGCCGCGAACCTTTTTCCCGACTTAATGAGACCAATTCTTCTGAGAAACTCCATGTATAATCAGCATCTCAGCGTCGGCGCGTTCCTCGCGGAAGTCGGCACCTGCGGCAACACTCTCACGGAAGCCGAAAACGCCGCAAAATGCCTTGCAGATATAATCGAAAACGCACTCGTCAAATGATCACAGCACGTAAAAGTATATGCCCGTCAGCTGTAAAATGCTTCCTGCGAGCACGAACAGGTGAAACACACCGTGAAGAATCAGCTTGTCGGAAAGCTTGCCAACGCCGTAAAGCGCGGCGCCAATGATATAGCACGCACCGCCGCCTGCGACAAACGCAAATCCCGCGGATCCGAGCGCTTCTATCGCGATCATCGGGCGGAAAAGAACGCTCACTCCTGAAATTATATAGCACATCATCGACGTAAATGCGAATTTATGCATATCTTTTATATTAAGCACTATTCCTACAGCCGCACAAAGCCATTGCAGCACAAGCAACGTCATTGCCCACGTGCGATTCACACTGCACAGGGAGCAAAGCGTTATAGGGGTATATGTGCCGGCGATGAGCAGGAATATCGTGCAATGGTCGCATATACGCAGTATCTTTTTCCCTTTTCCTATCTTTGCCCCGTGATAAAGCGCGGACACGAGATAAACAAGGATCATCGACACGCCGTATATCACGGACGATACAGTTCCCACCAAAGAACCGTGTGCAATACTTTTGCCGACGCATAACGCAAGCGTGAGCACTCCGAAAGCTACACCGAAAGCATGCGAAATGGAATTGAAAGCCTCCTGCCGCCACGTATAAGACGGTAAAGGACGGTCAAGTATTTTTCCCTTTGTCATAAATACCTCAGTAAACAAACGAGCGTCCGTCATTGCGGACACTCGCTTGTTGTTGTTTTCTCAGAAAAGAATATTATTTTCATCCTCGCTTATCACCGCGCCGCATATGCTTGCCGTGAATACGCCTCTGAGTATCTGTCCCAGAGCTTCGCTCAATGTTTGTTTCTTTTTACGGATGTCATTTTTTCTTTCTGCGGTATTTGTTGTTTTCATAGTTAAGCCTCCTCTTTATGAATGCCGCACATTGCGGTATGTACAATGCGGCTCTTTTGTCCGCCTTTTTGCTTGCAATATTTCGGTTTCCCTTGACTGCAATAACATTATATCCGATTTTCGTTTCTTTGTACACCCACAGCCGCGTTTTTCGGCTCAACTCTTCATTTACACCCTTTGAACTCTCCGTTTCCCCTCTCTCTACTGTAAGTTCCGTCAACTCTACGCGCAGTAGGATTGCGTCAACTGCGCGGTTTTTTGCGTATAAAGAAGGAAGAGATTATCTCTCTTCCTTCTTTTGAGTCTTAGGTTTTTTCTTTTTCGGTTTTGCGCTGTGTTTGGCAGCAAGCGTCTGACGGCTGTATATACCGTCCTCGGATACTTTTTTCCAATCCGCCGAAATCTGTTTGACCTTGTTTCTTCCGACACGAATATCCGTTGTTCTGATGTAGCCGAAGCTTATGAGCTTATCCATCGCCTCGCGTATCTTCTTTATACTTACTCTGTTGGACGAAGAAACATATTCCACGGTCTTGTTGAGCGTTATGCGGGAATTCGTCTTTCCGTTTTGTTCGAGATAATCAATGTTTTTGAGGATCATCTCAAAATACGGACGCGACGTTTCATCGGGCAGAGGCAGTTCTTCCCACCATGACGCGGTCTGCTTGAGCTGCATCGAAAGAGCGTTGCGAACACCGTAAATGCCGACTTCCTTGCGGCAGAACGTCTTGAGAAAAGCGCTGACGGAATTAAAATGCGCGTCGCCCGTAAAAAGAATGAACATATCGACGCTGTCGTCCTCATGCGCACGCTGATAGATATAATCCAGCATTATGAAATCCGTAAAATCCTTTTCGATACGCGGGTTGGCGTTCTTTGTCTCGATTATCCTACTGGAAAAAGATCTTATTTTCGGTATCTCCGCGGAAAGCGAGGGGTTTGAAAAATCGCCGAAAAACAGTATTTCACGAACATCGGCTCTGACGGTTATATCGTCCACCCACGCTTTAATGTCGGGCTTTGTGTGGAAAAATTTGTCCATTGATATGTACCAATGCTCATAATCAACGAACGCCACAGCTTTGGGTCTTTTCGCCTCGGTCTTCTTTTTGAAAAATAAAAATCCTATCTGACTCACTTCCTTTCTTTGAAATCTTTTATAAAAAGCCTTACGGCTGTTTTATCATCACCGCAACAGCATCTCCACCCTTCGCATAAACGCTGCCGCAGCGGTCCGGAACAAATTCATTCGACACGCACAACGGATCGGCCGCTTTAAGGGTATATCCGTCAAGTGTATACTTCAACCCCTTTACACTCAGAGTCACCTCACCGTTCGACGGGAAGAAAGAGACATGTTTTACGCACGGATCATATGGAAGCACAACTTCGGCGCCGTCCTGGACTATAAAAGCCGACGTATAACCGTCATCAATGCGCGTTTTTACGCCTTTTTCCGCCGCGTATCGGAGCACAGCAAGAGCGCCGAGTGTATGATCAAGCCGCCCTCCGAGACCCCCGGCAAGGTATACACCATTACAGCCTTTACTGATAGCAAGCCGCACCGCATACAGCGCGTCGGTTTCGTCTTTCTCTTTCGGAAGTGTTATTTTCTCGGCATCGGGCGGAACATACGTCTCGTCCAGCGAATCGAAGTCGCCCAGAACGATGTCAGGCCTTACTCCACAGCGTTCTGCATACTTATAACCGCTGTCGGCGGCTATGACCAGATCTTCGGGCGCTATATCATATGGCAGTCGGTCGCTTTCCGACCAACAAAAAATATATGCATTCATTTTTTCTTTCCCTGCGCGTCCTTGTCTTCCCATGCGTGATATTCGCCCAGTTCCGTCCACATACGGACATAGTTTTCATGGCGTGACGGGGGTATTTCGCCATTTTTCAATGCCTCAAGCACGGCGCAGCCCTTTTCTTTCGTGTGCGAGCAGTCGCCAAACATACATTTATCCGCAAACGGCGAAAACTCCGTGAAACACGCTGCAAGATCCGCGCGATTTCTTATTCCGAACTCCTCAAAGTCAATGCTTCCGAATCCCGGAGTATCCGCGACAGTGCCTGCGCAGATGTCAAACAATTCAACGCTGCGCGTGGTATGCTTTCCGCGCTGAAGTTTACGGCTTATTTCACCCGTTTCGCGTTCGAGAGTCGGATCGAGCGCATTGAGAAGCGTCGATTTTCCCACTCCGGAAAGTCCTCCGAGCGCGCATGTGTGTCCTTTTATGAGACTTCGCATAACGTTGAGCGCCGCTTCGCTTTTTTCAGAGTTACGGGCTTCGAGCGCAACATATTTATACGGCAAACGCATGTATATTTCTTCCGTGCCGATCTCATCGGGCAGGTCGGTTTTATTGAAAACTATTATGGGCTCGATGCCGTGAAACGCGGCAACGACGGTCATCTTATCAATATTATACAGATCGGGCGTCGGGTCTGCGAGCGCTGTGACGATAAATATGCGGTCTATGTTGCTCACAGGCGGACGCGAAAGAATATTTCTGCGCGGAAGCAGCGTTTCGATCACCCCGTCTTTTATTTCGACCTCGTCTCCGACGCAAAGCACTATCCTGTCCTTGCGGAAAATGCCTCTTGCGCGGCATTCCTCGAACCCGTTTTCGGTCTTGACGGTATAAAGACCTCCTACGCCTTTATATATCCTGCCCCGCGTCATTCCGAACCTTCCTGCGCGGGTACAGGTCCGAGACTGATATAAATGATGACCTGTGTACCTTGATCGACAATGGTGTTCTTTTCAATACTCTGCCTTATTACGCTGCCCGCTTCGACGGTATCGCTGTACTCTTCACGCTGCTCATATATAAGTTTAGCCTGAAGCAGTTTGGTTATCGCCTTTTCCTTCGTGTAGCCTACAACGTCGGGCATATAGACCTGTGTCACGGTCGATCTGAAAGCGACGTAGACCTTTATCGTTGTCCCCTCATATACGGTCTGCCCCTCCGAGGGGGATGTACGCAGGACAGTTCCTTCCTGCACGGTGTCGTTTTTCTCACGGATTATCTCGTAAAGCAGATCTTTCTGTTTTATCGCGACTATCGCCTGATTTTCCGGCATTCCGCTCACCGACGGAACAACGGTACTGCGCTTGCCGCGGCTCACCGTAAGAGTTATCTTAGTACCCGACGGATATTTGCTGTTTGCTTCGGGAGTTTGATTTATTATGAGCCCCTCACCGAAAGTGCTGTCATATTCGCGCAAGGTTTCGAACGTGAAGTTCACGGCGTACCTTGCATCGTTTATCACGTCTTCCGCCGGCTTTCCGACGAAATTCGGAACCGGCACAAGCTCCTGACTGAGGTTGCTGACAATGGTCCTCATCGCACCATAGCCTATGACCACGAGCACGAGAGCAAACATTATGCCCGCTGAAACGGCAATGAGTTTATTGCGGAAAATCAGCCATTTGTATCCCTTTTTATCCGTCTTATTCCCGGAATTTTTTTTGCCTGTCTCGAATTTCCGTGAAGTTTGCGGCTTGTCCTTTTTGGAGGACACGGAGGTTTTCGTCTGTTTTTTTGTCTCCGAAGCACTGTTCTTCTTAGTTGACTTTTTCTTGTTCCCCGACTCCGTACTCTTTACCGCACGGTTTTCCTCGGAAACGGTATCGTTAAGCGCAAACGTAAATACTGCGTTGCGGTCATCCTCAATTATTTTAAGATCTACGAGCATATCGCGCGCGTGCTGATAACGTTTTTCGGGATCTTTCATCATTGCCCTGAGTATGATCTGCTCAAGACCGACAGGGAGAGAAGGTATTATCTGACGCGGAGGCGTTGGTTTCGACTGCACCTGCTGCAGCGCGACGGCGACGGCGGAGTCTCCTGTAAAAGGCAGCTTTCCCGTTACCATTTCATACAGCATAACGCCCGTAGAATATATATCCGAGCGCTCATCGGTGGCGAGGCCTCGCGCCTGTTCGGGACTTATATAATGTACCGACCCGATGGCTGTATCTGTCATCGTGACGGTCTCAAAGTTCGACACGTGTGCTATACCGAAATCCGTCACTTTTATAGTTCCGTCGTCGAGCAGCATTATGTTATGCGGCTTTACGTCTCGGTGCACTACTCCGCGCTCATGGGCGTGACGCAGCGCTTTCAGTATCTGCTTGCAGTACCCTATTGCCTCGGAAACGGAAAGTGCCCCGGTATAGTCGATGTATTCTTTGAGCGTACGTCCGTCAATAAATTCCATGACGATGTACTGCACATCGCCTTCAAAATTGACATCATAAACGTCCACTATGTTGCGGTGCGAGAGCATTGCTATGGCGCGTGATTCATTCAAAAAACGCTTTCTGAAGCGGGTGTCGCTGACATATTCGTCTTTCAGAACCTTGATCGCGACAAACCTGTTTTCCAGGGAATCAAAAGCTTTATAAACTATTGACATGCCACCGACGCCGATTATCTCTTTTATGTCATAACGGCCGCCGAGCAATGTGCCGACAAGTTCCTTCACAGCGCACCCCCGTCCGTACTGTCTACCATGACGGCTGTAATATTATCCATGCCGCCGCGGTCATTTGCCATAGCGATAAGTTTTTCCGGGATTCTGTCGAAATCCTCATCCGCCATAAGTCTTTCCAGACTATCCTCGGGAACGAGGTTGGAAAGTCCGTCCGAGCAAAGCAGAAGGCGCGGAAACTCCGACTGCGGGCAGGTTGCAATATCCACCTTGAGGTCAGCGGAAATCCCCACAGAACGGGTGATTATATGCTTATAAGGATGATTGTACGCTTCCTTTTCGGTTATTTCGCCGAGGTCTATCATTTCCTGAACGACGGAATGATCCTTCGTCAGGCGCTCTATGTGTCCCGCTTTATCAAGTCCGTACGCGCGGCTGTCTCCGACATGCGCGATATATATCGTACCGTCGAGAATAAGTACAAGCACCGCCGTTGTGCCCATGCCTTTGAGCGATGAATCGGAAAGCGACGCGGCGAAAACACTGTCATTTGCGTGTATTAGTATGGACGCGAGCATCTTTTCGACGGAACGGTTGCGTATCGTTGCGTAACCGTCCTCCATGCCCTTGGCTATAGTCTTAGAAGCAATATCACTCGCGATATTACCTCCCTGATGTCCACCCATACCGTCGCATACCAAGGCGTACGCGCACCCCGCGTCAAATTCGCGGAATCCGCAGCAGTCCTGATTCGACTGACGAACCTTTCCGACATCTGTTTTTGCACTGATCTTCATCGGCGCACCTCCATTTCAAATGAGTATCGGTTGACTCTTTATGTGATATGCGGAAATCTATTTTTCTTCTTTTGATGAAACGTGTCTGAGCTGTCCGCACGCGGCGTTTATCTCTTCACCCAGAGTTCGTCGCACGGTGACGGTTATCCCTCTTGCGGAAAGGATATCGTAGAACTTTCTCACGGCCTCGGGTGATGCGGGGCGCATGCCGCGCTCCATGACGTAATTCACGGGTATGAGGTTGACATGGCAAAGCATTCCTTTGAGCAGCGCGGCGAGCTTTTCGGCGTGCGCGGGGGTGGAATTTATGCCGTCTATGAGCGTGTATTCAAACGATATGCGCCGTCCGGTCATGTCTATGTACCGGCGACACGCGGCAATGAGCGTAACGACATTCCATTTACGGTTGACGGGCATTATCTTATTGCGCGTCACGTCGTCAGGCGCGTGCAGCGAAACTGAAAGAGTGAGCTGCAGCTTCATCTGCGCGAGCTCGTCTATCTTCGGAACTATCCCACAGGTGGAGACGGAGCAATGGCGCAGGCTCAACCCGAAAATTCGCGGATCGGAAAGGTTTTTAAGGAAGCACACGAGGTTATCAAAGTTGTCCATTGGCTCACCGATTCCCATGACAACGACCGAATCAATGCCGTATTCTTTATTCGCATACTCTATCTGAGCGAGCATTTCGCCCGCGGAAAGGCATCTTTGCAGCCCTGTTAACGAACTTGCGCAGAAAGCGCAGTTCATACGACAGCCCACCTGCGAGGAAATGCAGACGCTGTTGCCGTGCTTATATTTCATGACGACCGTCTCTATGAGCGCACCGTCACGCAGTCTGAAAAGATACTTGACCGTGCCGTCGGGATCGACGAGTTTTTTTACGGGTTCGAGCACAGGCAATTCGGCACACTCAGCGAGCTTCGCACGGAGAGGCTTTGCAAGATCCGTCATGCCGTCAAAAGAGAAAACTCCCGATGCGAGCCATTTCGCGATCTGTCCCGCGCGGTATTTCGGCAGCCCCTGCGCGACGGCGAAAGCCTGTAATTCTTCAAATGTCATATCTGCCGGATAAAACATTTATTTTCTCCTTCTGCCGGATGAAAAAATGAGGATAAATCTGAGGAATTGCGCAAGAGACACGGCAAACGATGCGACATACGTCATCGCGGCGGCCCTGAGTACTTTTTTTGTCCCGTCCAATTCGTCCGACGAAAGCATACCGCCGCTTTCAAGCGCTTTTACGGCGCGGCGCGACGCGTTAAACTCCACGGGCAGAGTGACAAGATGAAACACAACGACAAAACCGAAAAGGATTATGCCTATTTCAACAAAAAGCATAGAGCTCAGAATAAATCCTAAGATTATAAGAGGCATCGAAAGCGTCGAGCCTATATTCGCAGCACCCAGAACAGCAGTCCTCCATTTTATCGGAGAATATCCTGTCGCGTGCTGCACCGCGTGACCCGCCTCGTGACACGCGATACCGAGTGCCGCGACGGATGACGAAGCATAAACCCCTTCGGAAAGGCTTATCTGCTTGGTTTTTGGATTGAAATTATCTGTCAGCGAGCCGCTTATGGGAACGATGGAAACGTCGTTTATGCCGTTGCTTCTCAGCACATTGAGCGCCGCCTGCGCGCCGGTTATGCCTTTGCGCGATGCGATCTGAGCATATTTTTTATACGTCGAATGCACCGACGACTGCGCAACGAGCGAAAGAATTATCGCGGGTAAAACAAGAACGATATACCATATATCCATAATGATCCCTCCGTAAAACTATTACAGGATTTTGCAGACGCTGTAACCTCTTGCAAAATCTTCGCCCGACATCACTTTTTTCCCGTCGGGTCGAAGCGAAAGTATCTTTACCGAGCCCTCACCGCAAGCCACGACGAGCCCTTTTGCGTCAGTGACCGTGCCGCAGGGAGCATTTTTGCCGTCACAGAGAGCAACGGAAAATATTTTCAGCCCGATAGTGCGTCCGTCTGCAAGCTGCGCCGTCGCGGTCGCGGCGGGAACTGGACTTAATCCTCTGACAAGGTTTCTCACTTTACATGCGGTTCCGGAAAAGTCGATATGACGCATGTCCGCGTCTATCATGTGCGCATATGAAGACTCTCCCACCTGTTTTTTCGGCACAATCGCGCCGTTTTCAAGGCCTTTGAGCGTTTCAACAACGAGTTTGCCTCCCACCGCCGCAAGCTTGTCATGAAGTGTGCCTGCGTCGTCCTCGTCAAGTATATCAACTTTACACTTGAGCAGCATATCACCGGTATCGAGTCCCGCGTCCATGAGCATCGTAGTGACACCCGTTTCGGTCCTGCCGTCTATTATCGCGGCGTTTATCGGCGCGGCGCCTCTGTATTCGGGCAAAAGTGACGCGTGAACGTTGACGCATCCGAACTTCGGCCAATCAATCACATACTGCGGCAAAATCTTGCCGTAAGACGCAACAACGATGCAGTCGGGACGTTTCTGTTCCAGCAGCGGGAGAAATGCGTTATCCCTGAGCGTCTCGGGCGTATAAACATCAAGCGACGCGTCAAGGGCATATTGCTTGACAGGGGTAGGCGTTAGTTTGTACCCTCTGCCCTTCGGTCTGTCGGGCTGGGAAACGACGGCGCATATATCGTGAACGGGCGCGCCGTTTTCGGTCTCCGTATGGAGCGCCCTCAGCGCTTCCACGGCGAAATCGGACGTTCCCATGAACATTATCTTCATTGTGCGTCAATCCCTTTCGACGTATTCAAAAACGTGCGTGCGGAAAAGTTTCCCGTCAAGGTGATCCGTTTCATGGCAGAAGCATACGGCGGTTATCCCCTCACGGGAGTATTTCACGGGTTTTCCGTATTCGTCAAAGCCTTCGACGGTAACATGAGCCGGACGCTTCGTCTTGCCCCACACACCGGGAACGGAAAGACAACCCTCGGTCGCTTCCTGCTCTCCCGTCATTTCGCTTAAAACGGGATTAACGACGGTCTTCATCTGCTCGTCATCGTCAACAAACACGAAAAGGCGGCGAAGCACTCCTACCTGCGGACCCGCAAGACCGAGCCCTTCGGCTTTTTTGAGCGTGTCCTTCATATCCGCTACGAGGGTCTGAAGACGCTCATCGAAATCCGTGACGGGGCGACAGGTTTTCTGCAAGCAGTCGCAACCCTCTTTTACTATTTCTCTTACAGCCATTATTATGCTTCCTTTACTTCAATATATTACCGCCGGATTCATGTCGATTCCCGTGCGGACGTCTTTATTTTGCTTGTTTTTGATAAATCTTATATACAGGTCGGAAAGAAGCGCTCTCTGAGCGTGCGTATCGCGACATTTTATGAGTATCCTCACTCTGTATTGCCCGTCGACCATGGGCACGCTCGTCGATTTAGGATTTATCACCCTTAACGGCATATCCTTGCGTCCCTGCACCGCGTCGCGCAGCATATCCACGAACATATTCGCCGCCTCGAAGGACCGTTCGAGCGTCGGAGCGATAAAAACTATCTGACACATGTCACAGTACGGCGGATAAAGCATCGTTCTGCGGAAAGATATCTCGCTTTCGTAAAAACCCTCGTAATCCTGCCCGAACGCATACCTAAGCACTCTGTGCGACGGCGAAAACGTCTGAATGACGGCGCGTCCGCTTTTTTCGGCGCGGCCCGCACGTCCGACAACCTGTGTTATGACCGAAAACGTCTTTTCATAAGAGCGGAAATCCGATGAATACAGCGACATATCCGCCGAAAGCACACCGACGAGCGTAACATTCGGGAAATCCAGACCTTTTGTTATCATCTGTGTGCCGAGCAGGATGTCACACTTGTTGTCGCGCACCTGCATGAGTATGTCGTCGCGGTCATTTTTGCCCGTCACGGTGTCCGCGTCCATGCGCAATATGCGCGCATCGGGAAAAAGCGTTTGCAACTCCTGCTGTATTTTTTGTGTTCCCGCGCCCGAAAAGCGGATATTTTTGCTTCCGCAGGAGGCGCAGTTTTCGGGTACAGGTTTTGTATGTCCGCAATAGTGACACACGAGTCTGTCCGTGTTTTTATGATATGTCATCGTTATTCCGCAGTAGGGGCATCGCTCCGTTTCGCCGCATTCAATGCACGAAATGACGGTGTTATATCCCCTGCGGTTGATGAAAAGTATGCTTTGCTCGCCTCGCTGAAGATTTGCGAATATCTCTTTGCGGAGCATTTCGCTTATCGTGCCGCGGCTGCCCGACATCATTTCGGAGTGCATATCCGCGACAAGTATACGGGGCAAAGGCTGAGAATTGAATCTCTGTGAAAGCACCGAGCGCGTTATCATACCGTTTTCGGCGCGCCAATACGTCTCAAAGGACGGGGTCGCAGATGCGAGCACGAGCAAGGCATTGCGGCGTGAGGCTATGTACGCGGCAATATCCCTTGCATGGTATCGCGGCGACATTTCAGATTTGTATGTATGTTCCTGCTCCTCGTCGATGATTATTATTCCCAGATCCAGCACGGGAGCGAATACCGCGGATCGCGTACCGACAACGACGGATTTTTTACCCGACGCGATCTGTTTTGACGTGTCGCATCTTTCGCCGTCGGAAAGGGCGCTGTGAAGAATCGCGAGTTTTTCTCCGTAGCGGGTATAAAGCCTGCGCACAATCTGAAAAGTGAGCGATATTTCGGGAATAAGAAGTATAGCCTGTTTTCCCTGCGCAAGCACGTCGTCAATAAGCCTGATATAAACAAGCGTCTTTCCGCTGCCCGTGACACCGTAAAGCAAGTGTGTCTTTCCGCTGCCGAGCATGGCGTGCATTTCGTCATACGCCTTCTGCTGCTCTGCATTGAGCACCACCTGCGCCGGCGACGTTTCCGCCTCAAGGCCTTTGAGCGGGTCGCGGTGCACGACCGCGTCGCGAATTGTCACAAGCCCGTCCTTCTGCATCGTTCTCAGTACCGCAAGCGTCGCGCCGAGTTCGTTTGCAAGCGTTTTGACGGATGTCTCTCCGTGCTGCAGCAAAAATCTCACGATATCCGCACGGCGCACCGTTCTTTCGGACGCTTTCGGATCATCGGCTTTTGCAAGCAGTTCCGCGACGGAGGCACAATCTTCACTTTTCACCGTTTTTTCGGTGAGGACGAGATTTTTCGTCATCGTCAGACTTCCCGTCGGCATAACGGTACGGAAAGCTTCAAAATAAGTGCAGAAAGTTTTTTCTTTCAGATATCTGACAAGCGTCATCGTGTCCGCGCCGAGAAAACCGGAGTAACTCTCCGAAGGAGCGAACTTCACGACGCTTTTCAGCCCGGATATGTCGTCGCATCTCTGCACTTGCAACACGACAGCCCTTGAGCGCCTGTTTGCGGCGCCGAAAGGCACGGTGCATACAGCACCCTCAAAAGCTTTGCCTTCAAGCTCCTCGGGAACGACGTAAGTATACGCGATATCCGCCTGATACGGAACGTTCTCAACGGCAACGCCGACTGTCAGATGGGACGGCATCGACTCAGTCGTGCTTCTCGTAGAAGCGTGCTTCTCCGTTTGAAAAGCTCATGACCGCGGTTTTTATCGGCTTTTCCGAAAGTTTTATACCGTTTTCTTCCGCTTTTTCGGCGATCTGTCTTGCGCGCTTTGCAACTGCGATGCAAAGAGAATAACGGCATTTGTTTTCGCCTTTGATAAGTTCGTTTACTGCGGGGTACAACATGATAAAAAGCTCCGTTTCTCCGACGTTATGAAAAAATATATTTAAGGCACGCGCGCTACGTCGGCAGCGCCGTACATACGGATGTTCAAATTTATTCTATGCTGCTGAAGGATTCTTTTTCACGCTCTGAAAGGAATATCGAAACAAAATCGTTGACTGCGTCCGAGAGTTCGTTGTTGACGACTATATGGTCATATTGACTTGCAAGCTCGACTTCAGCTCTCGCTTTCGCCAGACGCTGCTCTATCTTTTTCTCGCCCGGATCGCGTCTTCTCAGACGTTTTTCGAGAACCTCCATTGACGGCGGCGCAATGAATATCGTTACGGCGTCGGGGACTTTCTGTTTGACCTTCTTCATACCTTCGGTCTCTATTTCAAGGATCACGTCCCTGCCCGCTTCGAGAGCCTGCTTCGCGGGTGCGAAAGGCGTCCCGTAATATTCCCCGCAATACTCCGCGTATTCCAGCATGCCGTCATTGAGTATTTCGCGACGAAAATCTTCTTTTGTAACGTAATGATAGTTTACGCCCTCGATCTCTCCTGGACGAGGAGCGCGGGTTGTCATCGATACAGAAACAAAAACGTCACCGAGCTGCTTCTGCGCAAGACCGAGTATCGTTCCTTTTCCGGAACCCGAAGGGCCTGATACTATATATATTTTTGCCACTTTCAATCCCCCTCTTCCGTATCGGTGTTATCCAAATCTTTACCGTTAACTCTCAGCGCGATCGTCTCGGGGCTGACTGCGGAAAGAATTATATGACCGCTGTCGGTAATGATGACGGATTTCGTCTTTCTGCCGCAGGTCGAGTCGATGAGCGTCGTCTTTTCCTTCGCGTCCGAAACTATTCGCTTGACGGGCGCGGATTCGGGGGTCACGACCGTGACGATTCTCGCAGAGGCGATGAGGTTTCCGAAACCTATGTTTATCATTTTCATCGCTGTCACCTTATTCTATGTTCTGGATCTGCTCGCGGATCTTCTCGATGCAGTTTTTGAGTTCTATTGCAATGCGCGTCACATTTATGTCGCCTATTTTGGACGAGATAGTGTTGACCTCGCGGTTCATCTCCTGAACGATGAAGTCCATCTTTTTGCCGTTGGAAACGCCTGAGGAAAGCATTTCACGCATAGCCTTGCAATGTGAGGCGAGACGGACCGTCTCTTCGTCTACCGCGAGTTTGTCTGCCATTATCGCCACTTCAGTAAGAACTCTCTGCTCGTCCGCCTGTCTGTCACCGAGAAGTTCCTTTATCTTGTCTTCAAGACGTTTTTTATATTCGGCGGTGAGTTCTTCGCTTCTCTGCTCTATCTTTGCCACGTTCTGCTCTATATACTCGCATTTTGATATTATATCCGCGGCAAGATTCGCTCCCTCCGCTTCTCGGCGCGCAACGAACATATCCACAGCCTCATCTACAACGGTCTTTACATCGTCCCACAGTTTTTCTGTGTCTTCCTCACTGTCGGAAGATGTCACCACGTCAGGCAGGCGCAATATCGTGGACGCGGTAAGATCGTTCTTGAGTCCGAATTTTTCCGCAGCATCGGTGATCGCGGAAATATACTGTCCTAACAGCACCGTGTTAACCGTAATATCACCCGATGCCGCCGCGGGTGCGGTCTCTATGCAGACGTTGACGTCCACTTTTCCGCGGACGATACGCTGCTGTAAATATCTGCGCATGATGTCTTCGAGCTGCATATAAACTCTCGGAATACGCGCATTAAGTTCAAAATATCTGTGATTCACACTCTTGAGTTCGACGGTTATTATCCGTCCGCCGACCTCTTTTTTCGCTCGACCGTAGCCGGTCATGCTTCTTATCATATTCTACGACCTTTCCGGGGCGCCGCAACGTTTTTCTTCTCTGTCGCCGCGCATACGCTCATTATATCTTCGTTGTTTTTGTTTATAGATATAATTAGCCATTATATATTTTATATAATAACTCTTTTTTATTCGTTTGTCAAGGCTTGGTGCGGCGGCGTCATCCAAAATTAAGAAAAATATCATTTATTTTTTAGCAAAAAGAGGAATATTTTTCACCTCAGACACCATATACTTTAATCATAGGACAAGAAATATATCGGAGGTATAAATATGAAATGTAGAAATTGCGGGACTGAATTTCCCGATGGTATGAAATACTGCCCAACCTGCGGAAAAGCGTTCGGAAAAGCAAAGGTGGGAAGAATACTCGGGCGCACCGTTGCCGTCTTCACTGCGACACTTCTTGTTGTTGCGGCGTTAGTCCTCGGCATAGGTCTCGGGGTGAAAGGAACAGCCAAAATTCCCGAACCTCTCGATTTCATGCAGACTCTTGCCAATAAAATACGCTCTGTGACAAGCATACCTTTGAATGTAAGCTTTTCCGAGGAGCAGATAAACGATTTCATCCGCTCAAACAGCGACTCTCTCAAACCTCTCAACGACCTTAAATTCGCTTTCGGCGAGGGTGAAAAAGACATCATTCTTTCAGGTTCTATGAGCAAGGAAGGAATACAGCAGCTCACAGGAGGTAATCTTCCGCCTATTCTGCTCGTGTTTCTGCCTCAGACGTCTTCCTTGCGCCTCGACGCGACGTTGGACATAGACTCCGATACGAAAGAAATCATAATCTCGGTAAAATCCCTGAAGGTTTCGGACGTTCAGATAGAGGACTCTCTGCTCTCATCTCTCGACGCTGACGAATTTCTTTCAAAAACACTTAACGACGCTCTTGAATCGTATGTAGGCGAAAACCTGAAGCTCGAAAGCATATCCATAGCCCGCGACAGCGACGGAGTACGCAAGCTCCGCATAAAAGGCACATATTCGCTTGCTGTTGAGGAATAACTGTGCTGAAGAAAACAAATAAATACCGAATAAAAACAGCCCGGATTATTCCGGGCTGTATGCTTTTACGTTTTTTACTGTCTGTGCTTTCCGAAACTTCTCTGGAAGAACTTGACGATCTCTACAAACGGAATGATGAGGAACGCAAGACCGAGAGCCACCAAGTATTCGACAAAGGAGATATGCTCAAACGAGAAAAGATTGCGCAGGAAGGGAACATAGATAACGGCGGTCGTGAGTATGAGCGCTGCCGCCGCGGAGCCCCAAAGCCACAAGTTCTGCTTGCGGATAGTGAATACGGAGTCTCTGCGGCTTCTCATGTTGAATGCTTGGAATATTTCGGCCATAGACATCGTGAGAAAAGCCATCGTCGTTCCGTCGGGGCTGTCGGTGATTTCCCAGACGCCCTGCTCTATGAAATGACCTATAAAATACGCCGCAAGCGTCAATACCGACACGAGTGCGCCCTGATAAAGTACGTCCAAACCTACGCCGCCGGCGAATATGCCGTCTTTGGAACTGCGCGGCTTCTGTTTCATCGCGTCTCTCTCTCCGCCTTCCATACCGAGCGCGAGCGCAGGCAGAGAGTCTGTGATAAGGTTTATCCAAAGGATGTGTACGGGTTTGAGAATCGTGAAGCCGAGGATCGTGGCGAAGAATATGCTCACAACCTCGCTGAGATTTGACGAAAGCAGGAACTGAATGGATTTACGGATGTTAGAGTATATACGTCTGCCTTCTTCGACAGCGGAGACTATTGTTGCAAAGTTATCGTCGGCAAGAATCATATCCGCAACGGATTTGGTAACGTCCGTGCCCGTGATACCCATTCCTACGCCTATGTCGGCGCTCTTTATACTGGGCGCGTCGTTTACGCCGTCACCAGTCATGGCAGTAACCATTCCGCGTTTCTTCCACGCGTTGACTATGCGAACCTTATGCTCGGGCTGAACGCGTGCATAGACGCTGTATTTACCGATAGATGCCTCAAGTTCTTCATCGCTCATAGAGTCGAGCACCGAGCCGAGTATCGCCTGCGAACGATCCGTAATTATTCCGAGATCCATCGCTATCGCAACGGCGGTGTCGATATGGTCGCCCGTTATCATGACGACTCTTATGCCGGCCTCCTTGCACTCTTCGACAGCGTCACGGACCTCAGGTCTGACGGGGTCTATCATACCCGTAAGACCGATGAATATCATGTCTTTTTCAAGAGCCTGAGCATCATAAGACGATGGCTGGGAAGTGTATTCTCTGTAAGCCGCCGCAAGCACGCGCAGAGCCTTATCCGCCATGCGCTTGTTTTCGGCGGTTATTCTGCGTCGGTCGTCGTCAGTCATCGGACGTACAGAGCCGTCGTATATATACGCGCAGCGATTGAGTATCTCATCAGGCGCGCCTTTGGTATACTGTACATAGCCTTCGCCCCGCTTATGTACCGTTGACATCATCTTACGCAGCGAATCGAACGGGGCTTCGCCGACACGGGGCGCGGTCTGCTTGAGCGCGGGTTTCAGAAGTCCGAGCTTCGTCGCGTAATTGACGAGAGCACATTCCGTCGGCTCACCGACAGCCTCTCCTTTGTCGCCGGGTTCAGCGTCGGAGCAAAGGGCCATAGCTGTCGCAAGCATCGTTTCGTTGGCGGTATATTTATCGACAACTGTCATTTTATTCTGTGTGAGTGTACCTGTCTTATCGGAGCAGATGACCTGCGCACAGCCGAGAGTTTCGACCGCGGTAAGCTTGCGGATAACAGCATTACGCTTTGACATCTTCGTCACGCCTATGGAAAGCACTATCGTAACGACCGCCGCAAGACCTTCGGGAATCGCCGCGACCGCGAGACTGACCGCAAGCATGAACGTATCAAGCGCCACACCAACAGAAAGCTCACCCGCACGGATTATACCGACGACGAGCATTACTATGCATATACTCAGAACGATCCACGTCAGGACCCTGCTCAATCCCGCAAGTTTTATCTGAAGAGGAGTTTTTTCGTCTTGCGCAAGTGACAAAGCGGACGCTATTTTACCCATTTCGGAGCCCATTCCCGTGCCGCAGACGACAGCCTTACCGCGTCCGTAGACGACGGTGCTGCCCATATAAAGCATATTCCTGCGATCGCCGAGGGATGCGCCTTTTTCGACGGGCGACGGATCTTTTATAACAGGTACGCTCTCACCCGTAAGCGCGGCTTCTTCCGCCTTGAGCGACGCACATTCAAGTATACGTGCATCCGCGGGGACAGCGTCACCCGCTTCAAGCAGGATGATATCGCCGCGAACGAGGTCTTCGCTTCTTATGACCTTCATCTTTCCGTCGCGCATGACCTTGCACGTTGACGCGGTCATTTCTTTGAGAGCGTCTATCGCCTTTTCCGCCTTGCTTTCCTGTATGATGCCCAGCACGGCATTGAGTATGACGACAAACAATATTATAAATACGTCCGCGAAAGACTCATTTGCATACGCCGACGTTATCGCCGACAGCCCCGCCGCGACAAGCAGAACGATGATCATCGGATCCGCAAGCTGCGCCATAAAGCGCGAAAACATACCCCTTTTCTTTGCTTCGGCAAGTTTATTTTTGCCGCCGGAAATGAGCCTGCGCTCCGCTTCCGAGGATGTGAGTCCCTGCTCAGAGGTCTGCAGTTCCCGAAGGACCTGTTCGGTCTTTTCAGAGTAGAAATCCATAATTTTTTCTGTCCTCTCATATATTTTTACTGAAAAATAAAAAATCTCAAGTATAGTATATTAACTATACCTGAGTCTCATTCCTATTGAGAAAAACTTCTCTGACAGACCGGGTGCAAGCACCGAGATGACGACCTGCCTATGCGAACTAGCCGCACGGATTACTCCCTCAAGAGATCTTTATTTTCTCGGATTATTGTATCATATTTTTCGTGCCTTGTCAATGGTTGTAAAAAAATATTCAAAATCCTGTCACGCGAAAGAATTAAGCGAGGCAGAAGCCTCGCTTTGTGTTCTATTCAAGAGATCTTTCAAGCGCTTCTATTGCCGAGCACATGAAAGCAGCCGTACCTTTGCCGTATTCGTCTATCTTTGCCGCCGCATCGGGCGCGGCGTAAGCCCTGCCAAGCATGAAGAGCACACAGTCAGGGCAATCCCCGAAATTGAGCGTAAGGAATTTCTGCCACGCTCTTACCGCGGCAAAAGCCTCATGGCTGTCGGGAGAGACCTCATCTTTAAGACGCGCGAACTCCTCCATTACCGCATCTTTGTACGCGTTCACACGCTCCCAATCCTCGGCGGTATAAGATGAAGTCTTATCTTCGGAGTCGTTCTTGTTCATTTTTTTCCCTTCTTTGCCGAGAATTTGCCGCTCGTCCACGTTCTGAGTCTCGACCAAAGCAATATTATTGCCTGTGCTGGGATGCCGATCATAAATATGAGCCAATAGTTATGGTCAAGTAACAACAGGTAAACAAACGCGAGAGTTGACCATACAAGGCCGGAAATGAAAATGAAATTATACTTTTTCTTGCCCCATATCGAGTTGAATATAATTAATAAAATGCACGACACGGGTACTGCCGCGACGAAAGCGAGCCACATTCCGGGCATACTTGCAGGAACGATACAGCCCACAACGTACGCAAACGTCGCAAGGAACCACACGAGCGCAACGCTGAGAAGCGTGATGATGAGCTGATTATGCTTTTTTTTCTTCGGCGCGGCGACTTCCGCGGTGTTGTGCGTAGTGAGCATATAGTCTACAGTCACGCCGAAAAGATCCGCGATTTTCTTGAGCACGAAAACATCAGGGACAGATTCCGCGCGTTCCCATTTTGAAACTGCCTTATCCGTATATCCGAGCATTTCCGCGAGATCCGCCTGAGTATAGCCTGCGGCGAGACGCAGCGATGAAATATTCTCGGCTATTGGGTTTTTCTGTTCGTCCATGTTCTCACCTCCGTTGAAATTTGCTGTTTATGTTCAATAGATGACCTTTGCGCCGTCCGCATCGACCGCCAAAGGCAGAACAAGTCTGAAAACATCCGCGGTAGCTATGTATTTTGATATCTGCTCGTTAATGAAATCGTGTTTATCCGCAGGATTTATGAGCAACAGTGTCGGGCCCGCGCCGCTGAGATATCCGCCGTAGCTTCCGAAAGAGAGAGCCTGAGCGAAAATATTCTCCATATCCGGCACGAGAGCTTTGCGGTAAGGCTGATGTATTTCGTCCTGCACGGCCACGGAAAGAGAGTCAAAATTTCCCGTCATCATAGACGCAATAAGCAGAGCTGTGCGCGAGCAGTTGAACACTGCCTGCGCGCGTGTATACGACGTCGGTAAAACGGCTCTTGCCGCGGACGTGGAAAGCGTAAAATCGGGAATAAGCGCCGTAAAAGCGAGTTTATCGCTCACAGGTATCTTTACATAGTCGAATCTTCCGCCGTCAATAGCGCCCACGACCATTCCGCCCAGAAATGCAGGAGCAACGTTATCGGGATGCCCCTCGATACGCACGGCCATATGAAGCAGTTCGTCGCGGGAAAACCTTTTTCCCGTAAGCTCATTTGCGATAATGAGCCCCGCAGTAATACACGCGGCACTGCTTCCGAGTCCTCTTGTGAGAGGAACCGTATCAGTCTGGCGCATGGCAAACCCCGGCACATCAACGCCCGTGTCTTTACAAAAGCTTACGACGGTGGAATAAATAAGATTCGTCTCATCTGTCGGAATCTTTTCATCGCATCTGACACGCTCGTCTATACGGCACACGGATTCAATCTTCGCGCGCGGCGAGGAAGAGAGATCCCTTTCGTCAAAGACCTCCACTTCATTATACAAAGACAGTGCGATGCCCGCCGTGTCGAAACACGGTCCCATATTCGCACTCGTGGCGGGAACTTTTACTTTGAACATTCTGTCACCGTGAAAGGTTTAATGAAAAAGTGTCGAAAGAGCCGCAAGATCGGGCTTGAAATGCTTTATCTGCTCTTCGGTGCGATCATTGACAACGACGGACGTGTCTTTAAGACCGTTGCCTGTGAGGACGCAGACGATATCTATATGCTTATCCTTGGGGAATTTGTTTTCTTTTATCATTTTTATGACACCTGCGATGGGTGCGCAGGAGGCTGGCTCGGCAAAGATGCCGTCATTTGAGGCGAGAAGTTTCTGTGCTTCGAGTATCTCATCGTCGGTTACTTTGTCGATGGAGCCGTTGCTCTCGTCTCTTGCGTTGACAGCGAGCTTCCAGCTTGCCGGGTTGCCTATTCTTATTGCGGTCGCGACGGTTTCGGGGTTCGGGAAAATGCGGTCTTCGACTATCGGAGCCGCGCCTGCCGCCTGGAAACCTGTCATTTTGGGGAGATTGAGAACTTTTTTATTCTCGTAGTATTCCTTGAAACCCATCCAGTACGCGGAAATGTTGCCGGCGTTGCCGACGGGAAGGACGAGGTAGTCGGGAGCTCTGCCGAGAGCGTCGCAAATTTCGAAAGCCGCGGTCTTCTGCCCCTGCAGTCTGTAGGGGTTGACAGAGTTGACAAGCGTTACAGGCTCGGTCTTGGAAAGCTGAATGACCATATTGAGCGCGTCGTCGAAGTTGCCGTCGATGGCGATAACTTCCGCACCGTAGATTATAGCCTGAGCGAGTTTGCCCAGAGCGATCTTGCGGTCGGGAATAAGCACATACGCCTTCATTCCCGCAACAGCAGCGTATGCCGCCGCGGACGCGGACGTGTTGCCCGTGGAGGCGCAAATGACGGCTTTTGAGCCCGCTTCATTGGCCTTGGTAACCGCCATAGTCATGCCTCTGTCCTTGAACGAACCTGTGGGGTTGAGACCCTCGAATTTTATATACATATCGGCATTCTTCGGCAGCCCGATAGCCGACGGAAGATTTTTCAGTTTAAGAAAGAGCGTATTGCCTTCATTGAGCGTTACGATGCTCGAATCGTCTCCTACGGGAAGATATTCACGGTATTTTCTGATTACACCTTCGTACATTTTTATTATTCCTCTCAGTCTTTTCTTTTAAAGTGCTATATTGAGCCCGAAATATTCACGCAGTTTATCCGCGCAGTCACGTTTGTCCTCGGGTTTGAGAAGCCTTGCTTCCCTGTCCGAAGAGACAATGCGGAAAGTCTTTCCGTCAAAGGTATTCAGACCGCCGTCCGTTCTCAGACAGACTCTGATTTCCTTATTGAACGGAGAATCTTTGCTTTCTGCGCACCAGAAGTTTGCAGCCGTGAAGTCAACGGTAAGACATATTTCATCGGAAACGGTATAAAACTTCTTCCACCCGTCCATTTTCTTTTTCTGCCAAAGCATCCAACCGTGGAACGGATCACGCTCGAGTCTGTATTCCGCGAATCCGTCGCTCTGTACCGTATCTTCCTCGAGTTTTATCGGAATTCGAGGAGACTCCACTCCGAGTCCGACATCGCAAATATACGTGGCATCGAAAAAGTGCACCTTTAGAACTCTGTGCAAACGCATCGGCACTTCCTCGCTGTCGAGCATAAACCTGGACAGATGTTCGGTCACGTCAAAATTCATTGAACGAAGCAGATCTCCGAAAGCACCGTTTAACTCAAAAGAATACCCGCCGCGGCGGTGGTTGACGATTTTATTGAAAAGATCCTCGGTCTTCAGACCTATCGGATCATGATTTACGAGATCAAAATTTTCATACGGGACGGTCATGAGATGAGCCGCCTGCAAGTTTGTAAGGGTTTCAACGGTAGGTGCGGGATAATCCCCTCGTCCGGGAAGATCTGATATTATACCGATACGCTCAAGGTATCGCTGTACGTCAAAATCAAACATTTTACGGAAATCCTTTCACTCTCTTTCACGTCATAAAAGTGATATTAAAGTCAATAAATCAATTATTTACAAGTATACCGATTTTTTGTTTTTTTTATTTGTTAAATATTTGAACTGAATTGTAACTTTAATCAAAATAACAAAGACGTGAAAAGCGAGCGTATATGTATTCTGTTGCATCCCCCGCGCGGGGGCGTGTTGTTTTTTCCTCATGCGCCTCTGCGAATGCTCGTTTCAAGGCTTTCAGTGCCCTCCTCCGTGAGGCTCGCCGTGAGGTCCTCCGTGAGGCTCGTCATGGCCTCGTTTGTCTTCACCGCCGGTCGCTTTTTCTTCGCCCTCGTCGGGTACTTCCGCATTCTCTATATAACGGCGTGCCTGAGTGTTGAAAAGCTCTGCGTAAATGCCGTTTTTCGCCATCAACTCTCGATGCGTGCCGACCTCAGCAAGAACGCCGCCGTCGAGTACGAATATTTTATCGGCGATAGTTGCCGAAGAAAGTCTGTGGGAAACGAAGACCGTCGTTTTCGGCATGCCGTCTTTAGTCTTTGAAAGCTCACCGAACTGGCTGAAAATTTTCTGCTCGGCGATTGCGTCGAGCGACGCAGTAGGCTCGTCGAGAATCATTATCGGACTGTTGCGGAAGAATGCGCGCGCAACAGCAATCTTCTGCCATTGACCTACCGAAAGTTCTCTGCCGCTCTCATCAAAAACACGTGTGAGAGGCGTGTCATAACCCTTTGGAAGTCCTTTGATATATTCGTCCGCGCTGCTCTTTTTTGCTGCTTCGGCTATTCCTTCGAGGTCGTCGATGTTTTCCATGTTGCCGAAAGCAATATTTTCTCTTACCGTAAACGCGTAACGTCCGAAATCCTGGAATATTATGCCGAAAACAGAATAAAGCTGCTTGACGTCGTATTCTCTTATATCATGCCCGTCGAAAAGCACTACTCCCTGTGTCGGATCGTAAAGACGGGTAAGGATTTTAAGTAATGTCGTTTTTCCCGCGCCGTTCAGACCGACAAGCACGACCGTTTCGCCCTGCTCAATGGTAAAGCTTATATCGTGCAGTACGTCTCTCTGAGTACCGGGATACGCGAACGAAACATGCCTGAATTCTATCGAATGTCTCGAGTTTAAATCTATCGATCTCGGAGGATCTATCGACGGCACTATCGTCGGCTCCACATCCATAAACGACATAAGGTTATCAATGAAAAGCGTGCCCTCGTAAATCCCCGCGCCCGTGTTGACGAGCGATGCAACGGAATTTGTTATCGAGAAAAGCGCCTCGCTGTAAAGGGAGTAGTCACCGACGGTATTAAATCCGTCAAAAACTCGTTTTGAAATAACAAGAAATATCCCGCCCGTCGCGACAGACTGCACGAACGCGACGACAAGTCCCCATGCGCTTTCCTGTACTATGAGCGTACGCATGCCATTAAAATAACGCCCGAAAACTTCCTTATATCTGCCTATGAACATGTCGCCGAGGTCGAAAAGCTTTATCTCTTTTACGAGATCCTTATCAACAAGCAGGTTGCTGTAATAATCCTTTTCGCGGCGGTCTCTGGAACGCTTGCGGATATAGTTGAACATCTTTTTGCGGTATTTAAAGCTTATTATCGCGGAAGGAACGGAGATTACTATGAGAATAACCGGTGCCCACGGCATTATCGACGCGAGAACTGCGATAAATCCGACAAGGCTTATTAAGGTACTCACGACACTGAAAGACTGCGAAAGTATCTGAAGCGGACGGCCTCCGACTTCTCTGTTGGCGTTTTCGAGATCAGAATAAAACTGAGGCTGATCGAATTTTGCAAGGTCGATGGTCTTTGCCTTGTTCATTATGCGCAGACGTATACTGTAAACAACTATTTCGCTCGAAAGTCTGTCGATGGTATTGTTTATCGAGCCGATTATACGGACAAAAAATCTGTATCCTATCTGGAGAAGGAGCAGACCGCCGAGCTGCCAGAAATCCGTCAGCTGTCCGTTCGCGGCTTTTGCCAGCGCATCGAGAAACATTTTTGCGATATACGCGCTTATGAGCGGAGACACGCCGTTGAACACTGCCATGAAAGCCATGACAACGAGTATGAACGGGCTTGCCTCCCAAACAAGGGTGTAAATATAGAATAGTCTGCGGAAAAGGTCTTTAGCACCGTTCATGATAAATCGGGGCCATTCACGCAGGTGTTTCGGAAGAGGCTTTTTTTGAGCTGCGTTTCCTCCGGCAGGCCCCATAGGTTCGTGCATATGCTGTATCTCCTTAAAGTGGATTCAAAAAAACACCGACAGAGGAAAATATCCCCCATCGGTATTTTAACATATTAAATCAGTCTTTGTCAATAGGGCTTGCTCGGTTAACGATTTTTTGTCAATTATCTGATAACCGTGAGATGCTTGTCGCTTCCTGTTATGTCTTCGACGCCGTCTTCGCGCACGATAACAAGGTCCTCAATGCGCACACCGAACTGATCCGCGATATAAATTCCGGGCTCAACGCTGAGTATCGTTCCTGCCGGAATGGGCTTTATATACGCGGGGCTGAAATTCGGTGCTTCATGCACCTGCAAGCCTACGGAATGACCTAAAGAATGACCGAAGTATTCGCCGTATCCCGCGGCTTTTATAACGTCACGCGCAAGCGCGTCACACGCTGTGCCCGTCATGCCCGCGTGGATTCCTTCGATTGCTTTTTTCTGCGCCTCCGCAACGGTATTGTAAATATTTTCCATCTCGTCGGTAACGTATCCGATAGCGAAAGTACGCGTCATATCCGAGCAATAGCCGTTGAATGTCGAGCCGAAATCAAGAGTGACAAAATCGCCCTCACGAAGCTTTCTGTCCGTCGGTACGGCATGGGGTTTGGCTGTGTTTTCGCCCGATGCCGCGATGATGTCAAAAGGCATGTTTCCCGAGCCGCTGCGGCGCATGAAAAATTCGAGCTCAAACGCGAGATCCTTTTCGGTTATGCCTTTTGCAAAATTGTCCGCGACAAAATCGAGGATATGCGTATAGCCCGCATCGGTTATCTTCTGAGCCGCCTTGATGCTGTCAAGCTCATCGTCGGATTTTATCATTCTCAAATCCGCCGACAGCGCGTCACCCTCCGCAAATTCGACGTCGGGCATAGCGTCCATAAACGCTTTCGCCTGAGCGTAATTGAGATGCTTCTCTTCAAAATATATACGGGTAATATTTCTTCCCTCGAGCGATTTTTTCAGGGTATTGGCGTGCGTGCCGTCAAGCAAGTCAACTTTTATCCCTTTTTCAACACGTTCGCGGGCGTCGGTGATATATCTGAAATCGGTAAAGAACTGCGCATCGTCGCGGGTGACGACAAGCAGACCGTTTGACGTGTTCATCGACGTGTAATAACGTCTGTTTTCGGGCGTTACGAGTATCGCTGCTTCATTTTCTGCAAGTTTTGCACCGAGCATCTGATATTTTTTCATAATCATCCTTCTTTCGTCAATCGGGCCTCAAGATGTCTCTTGAAGCGAATAAACAAAGTTGTTTTCGTTCCCACGGGATCGACAAGAAATGATTTCATTCCCGCCTTCTGAGCCGTACGGATATCGGTAAAAAGCTGATCCCCTATAAACACAGCCTCGTCCGCGGTACATCCGAGGACCTTCAGCGCTTTTTCAACATATTTCACGGACGGTTTGTACGCCCTGTAAAAATACGCCACGCCCGCTTCCGCGGCAAACGGAGCCGTCCTGCGGCGGGAATTATTGGAGATTATGCACACGGGGATACCTGCGCCGCGCATCGTGTCGAGCCATTTTCGTGCAAAATCGTCGGGCTCGGGAAATCCGTGCGGAACAAGGGTCGAGTCAAGATCCGTCAGAACGCATCTGATGCCGTAATGTTTAAGCACCTCCGGCGTTATTTCCTGCACAGATCGGAATTTCGCTGTCGGGACCGGCACTTTTCCCATACACACCTCCATGTAAAAAAAGAAGCTGTAAAAAATCTGCGATTCTTTACAGCCTCGTTTCTTGTCGAATCTCGGTTATCTGTATTTACGTTTTCTTGCCGCTTCGGACTTCTTCTTGCGCTTTACGGAAGGCTTCTCGTAATGCTCACGCTTGCGAAGCTCGGTAAGAACTCCATTTTTTGCACACTGTCTCTTGAAACGACGGAGCGCGTTGTCCAATGATTCGTTCTCTTTGAGTTTTATCTCTGACATTTCTTGTCCCCCCCATCGTTCAAAACAGTCATCTGTGAAGATTTTTCACCGTTTGATTATATCATAAAACATTTGCCGTGTCAAGTGTTATTTGTGAAAAATATCGAATTTTTTTCGACTTATCAGCCCAAAAACTCCCGCAGAAGAGAGTTATACGGAAGAAATCCTATTCCGACGGGCTCAAATTCTCCGAGCTTCCGCGTAAGTTCGTCTGCATAAGGACGCAGCGGATCATCCGCGGCAACTGCATTCAAAAGCGCGCCTGACGCAACACGCAGCATGCCCGGCTCATAAACGTGCGATGAGTTGATAAGCATATTCGCAAGTCTGCCAAGCGGACGTATAAATTCGTCCTCTCCCCTGCACACCTCGCCCCACATCGAGAAAGTCAGCGACGGTGTCGCGCCTCTCGTGCGCCAGTCGCGTATCATACGGCGCAGGAATCGCATGTCGCGGCGGCTCATGACCGTATTACCGTCCTTAACATAATCCGTATGCTGGCTCACGTAAAGGCTGAGCAAACTTTCCTGCGGTACCATGGCGAGTATCAGCGGATTGAGCGCATGCAGACCCTCGAATATGAGAACGCTGTCCGTGCCTACATTTATCTCCTCCGCACGGTCTATACGCACACCGTTCGGAAAATCGTAACGCGGCAGAAACGTATGTCCGTCATCAAGAACGTCCTGAATTGTTCTGTCAAGGAGCTTGAGGTTGAGTGATTCGACCACTTCGGCGTTCGGAGAGCCGTTTATTATCGGCAGGGACACGCGGTCAACATAAAAGTCGTCAAGAGAGATCACGCGGGAAACCTTCCCCATTTTCTGCAATTCGGCGCATATCATCTGGGCTGTCGTCGTTTTGCCTGAGCCCGACGGGCCCGAGAGCAGAACGATGCGTTTGTCGTAAGCCTTCTTTGCCGCCGTCACTACCTGTTCTCGGAAAGATTCTTCCGCAAGACGTACGGCGCGCGGTGTATTTTCGATGATGAGAGAGTTCACGTCACAAACATTTATTTTCTTGCTTTTGAGATCGAACATTCAATTTTCCTCACAGCTTTTCATCTTTTATGTAATTATATGCGAATTTTGTGTTTGATGTGCGGCATATTGTTGTTTTTCCTTCGTCATCCGCGGAAACGATACGTTTTGTCATCGCGCCCGCGCCGCACCCGTAAACATTGACAAGATCGTCCATCATCCATATATTATAGACACATTCGCGGCCTTCAATTGCATAACCGATATTTTCATTGTTGCCGACTGTGTTTTTCTGCCTGTACATATAATAAGGAACAAGTCCGGCGTCCGCGCAAAGTGTTCTTGCACGGCGAAGCATTCGCCCGACCTCGAGCGCGTGTTCTTTCTGTCCGAGCCCCGCACCGTGTGCAAGCCCGTAGTCTGCGGCACGCTTTATATAGAGCGTGTGTATCGTGAGATTTTCGGGCTTGAGCTCAATTATCCTTTCAAGTCCCGCACAGAACCCGTCCGTTGTTTCGGTTGGAAGGCCCGCGATAAGGTCGACGTTGATCTCAAAGCCCGCGCCTCGCGCCGCCGCAAAAGCGTCGAAGAACTGCTGTGAGGTGTGTCTGCGTCCGACAATGCGAAGTATATCGTCATTGAGGGTCTGCGGGTTTACGCTTATTCTGCCGACTCCGCCGCGTTTCATAGCATCAAGTTTTTCTGCCGTTATCGTATCGGGACGTCCCGCCTCGACGGTGAATTCGTACACCTGCGACATGTCGACACATTTATTTATTCTCTTCAGAAGGAACTCCATCTGCTCCGCAGAAAGCACCGTCGGAGTGCCGCCGCCGATATATATCGCGCGCACTGTCTGCCCTTCTGCGGCGATAATATTTTTCTTTATCTCAAGCTCACGCGCAAGAGCTTCGAGATATTCGGGAATAAAATTCTTCTCGTTTTCCGTCGTGCACGAAACGAAAGAGCAGTATCTGCATCTCGACGGGCAAAACGGTATCGACACATAAAGGCACACGTCACCATCAGAGATACTCTCGACCGCCGCGCGGCGGTATCTGCAAACGTCCTTGCAAAGCGCGAGTTTATCTTCCGTCACAAGGTATTCGCGTGTCATTATGCGGTCAACGTCCGCGCCGTGACGCAGTTTCATTTTCTCGTAGAACACCGCGGGACGAATCCCCGTAAGCAGCCCCCATTCGGGACGCTGTCCCGTCACTCGCGACAGCAATATAAACGCCGCACGTTTGCAAGCAGCCTTTTCCGCGTCGTAAAGCTCGCGGTTTATAGTGACGCTCTCTCTATCCTTAATGCCGTCGCCGATAAAACGCACTTCCGCCGTGCCGTCTGAAAGTGTGACATACATCTGTCTGCCGTCGGACGCGTCTGCAAATTTCGTGTTGGGAAAGAAAAGCAGACTCAGCGCCTGCATGTCAAAAGAAAACTCACATCCGACACATTCGATTTTCATATTCTTATATGCTTCTCCCGATAAATGGGTTGAACTGTCTTTCCGCTCCGACAGTAGTGCTGAAACCGTGTCCGGGATGGACGGTCACGTCATCCGGAAGAGTCATCAGCTTTTCAACCGACTTCCGCATACTCTCCTCGCTTCCGCCGGGGAAATCCATACGTCCGACAGAGCCGTTGAACAGTGTGTCACCGGAAAACAGAATCTTTTCTTTTTCACAGTACAGACACATCGAGCCGCGCGTATGTCCCGGGGTGTGGATAATTCGGAACTCACAGCCCTCAAAATCAAAAATATCGCCGTCCGAAACCGTCATATCAGCGCGGTATGTACGTAGGTCGTAACCTTCCGTACTCAAAAACATATCCGGGTCGGAAAGCGACGCTTCTTCCCTGTCGAGAATAACGACTTTCGCGCCGTATTTGCTTCTGAAAAATCCGCTTTCGTATATGTGGTCAAAGTGTGCGTGTGTAAGGATAATATACTTTACACATGCACCTTTCAGCGCCGCCTCTATTTTTTCGGCGGAATATCCGGGGTCTATTATCATTGCCGCGCAGCCCTCTTTTACAACGTAGCAATTCGTTACCATCGGGCCGACACGCAAACGTGTTACTTCCATCTCAATCCTCTGTAACTACTATATTTATAGGCCCGTCATTGACAGACTCAATCTGCATGTCCGCGCCGAAAACGCCTGTCTGCACGGGTGTGTGTTTGCGAAACTCCTCAATGAACGCCTCGTAAAGAGGCACCGCCTGTTCGGGGCGCGCCGCGTTAATGAACGACGGCCGTTTTCCATGCGACGTATCTGCATAAAGTGTAAAGTTTGAAACTATCACAGCACTGCCGTCGATATCGTTGACCGAGAGATTCATTTTTCCGTTTTCGTCCTCGAATATACGCATGCCTCGGCACCGTTCGGCGAGCCTGAGAGTCTTCTTCATGTCGTCCCCGACGCCGACACCGACGAAAATGAGAAGCCCTCTTCCGCTTTCGACGTGGCTTTTCGTACCCGTCTTCGGGTCATAGATATCCATTTTCACATATTTCACACGCTGTACAAGAGCCGTCATCAGCCGTTCACCTTGCTTCTCGTTATATCCGTGACCCCTTGCAGTTTGCCGAGCCTGCGGCAGATGTAATCCAGATGTTCGACTTCATGGACTTCTATGGTGATGAATATCTGCACGCGTCCGTCGCCGAGTTCGTGGGTTTTTATGGCGGATATCTGGATACGCATCGACGCGAGCAGCGTCGTAATGTCCGCAATAAGATCTATTCTTCCCGATGCATTGATGCAGACCGTCGCGGGGAAGTAGTCGTTCCCGACACTTGCCCAACGCACGCCTATCATGCGCTCGTAGGGAATGTTTTTGACGTTTTTGCAGTCCTCTTTATGCACCGATACACCGTATCCGCGCGTAACGAATCCGACTATCGGGTCCCCGGGCAGCGGCGAGCAGCAGCCCGCAAGTTTGACAAGACAGTTATCGATATTTTCGACGATAACACCGTTTATTGCTTTGTTTTTCTTTGACGCGGTCTCGGGTATCACCGCCGGCTCCGACTGTTTGACGAGCCTTGTGTACTCCTCTTTGAGTTTCGGCAGTATTTTTGATATCGAAATGCCGCCGTAGCCGATCGCCGCGTAAAATTCATCCATATTCTCGAACGAATACCGCTTCATAATCTGAGCATAGAGAGTTTCGCGCGGTATGACGGAGAGGTTGACGTTTATACGCTTGAGTTCGCGTTCAAGGTCCTCACGGCCCTGAATGATATTTTCCTCTCGTTTCTCTTTTTTGAACCATTGGCGTATCTTGTTCTTTGCCTGGCTCGTCGTGGCGAGCTTCAGCCAATCTCTCGACGGGCCTCCCGAAGAAGACGATGTGAGTATCTCGACGACGTCACCGTTTTGCAACGGTGTAGTTATTTCGGCGATTCTTCCGTTCACCTTCGCCCCCACCATTTTATTGCCTACGGCTGTGTGGATGGCATAAGCGAAATCTATCGGGTTCGCGTCTGCGGGAAGGTTTATTATGTCGCCTTTCGGCGTCGCAACGAAGACCTGGTCGGCAAAAAGGTCGATCTTGAACGTCTTCATGAAGTCATCGGTATCGTTGACATCTTTCTGAGCTTCGAGAAGTGCGCGTACCCATTCGAGTTTGGAATCAAGAGAATTGTCATTGAAGACACCACCCTTGTATTTCCAATGTGCCGCGATGCCCATTTCCGCGGTACGGTGCATTTCCGCCGTGCGTATCTGGACCTCAAAAAGATATCCTTTATAGCTTACAGTAGTGTGCAAAGACTGATATCTGTTGGGTTTTGGTGTTGCGATATAGTCCTTGAGTCTGCCGGGTATCGCGCGGAACATATCATGGATATAGCCCAACACGTTATAACATTCCGCGACTTTGTCCACGATGATCCGAAACGCGTAAAGGTCATATATTTCGTTGAATTGCTTATTCTGAGTGAACATTTTGCGGTAGATGGAGTAGATGTGCTTGACGCGCCCGTCAACTGTACATTCAAGGCCCTCTTCCTTCATTTTGTTGACGATCTGCTGTTTTATATCTTCAAACAGGTCGTTATCAAGATTAAACTTCGCAAGGTCGTCCTCGACTTCCTTATAGCCTATGGGATCAAGCGCGCGCAATGAAAGGTCTTCTATCTCGGTTTTCATGTTCTGGATACCGAGACGGTGCGCAAGCGGCGCGTAGACCTCTATGGATTCAAGAGCTTTTTGACGACGTTTTTCCTCAGGAAGGCTGTCAAGAGTCCTCACATTGTGAAGGCGGTCCGCAAGTTTTATAAGAATAACGCGAATATCTTTCGTCATCGCGAGCAGCATTTTACGCAGAGTCTCAACCTGCTGCTCCTCTTTGGAAGAATACATGATGCTGCCGAGCTTTGTCACTCCGTCGACAAGCAGCGCGACATCCGCACCGAAACCCTTACGTATCGTTTCAAGCGGGATATCCGTATCTTCCACTATATCATGAAAAAGCGCCGCGATAACGGAATCAGTATCGCAGTCGTATTCCAGCAGTATCTCCGCAACGGCTATCGGATGCGTGATGTACGGTTCGCCGCTCTTACGCATCTGCCCTTCATGAGCTTTATCCGCGAAAGCAAGGGCTTTTTCTATCCGCGGCATATCGTAACCGCCGCAACTCCTTACTTTTTCAAGAAAATCTTCGCAATATCCCATAAATTCCTCTTTATTTCTTGTCTGCCGACCTTATTCTGCGCCATAAAGCAGAATCCTGCAGATTGACTTTTTTATAATTCGGATTGAATTCTATGACAGAGACATTGTCAACGGTATATCTCAGCAAGCCCAGCTGCTCAAGCACATCAAGGCTCAGACGCGTTCTGACGTAGTCTGTTTTTTTCGTATTAAGTGCCGAAATATTTCTGGCAAGAGCAAAAAGATCACATTCCGCGGTGCGTGACTGGCAAAGCCTGCGCACATATCTGTATACATTCGACACATCGGTGCGGTCAAGTGTGACATCGTCCGTAACGGGGCCGCCGGCGATGAATCTGTTATAGATCTCAATCTGAAGATCCTCCCGGTCCAACTCTGTCTGCGGCGGGCGAAGGTCTTTTATACATATATTCACTTTTCTTTTGCCGTTAAAGAAGTTTTCCCCCACCGTGAACATCACGTCCACAGGGCTTCCGACAATGCAGTCTGCAAGGGCCTCTGTCTTTGAAAACCATATCGCGTATATGTCGGGTGATTTGCCTTGAGGGTCAGCCAGGCATATTCTCAGATGACGTCCGCCGCCTACGGATTCCATGCCCGATACAAGCAACCCTTTCGCTTCGAAAACAGGTGTCGGATTCGCAGAACCGTAAGGTTCGAGCAATTTTACTGCGTCACAGCAGTCAAGATCCAGCTGAGAAAAATCAAGCATACAGTCCGCCGTAAGCGTCGCAACGAGCTTGTCCTCCGTCACGGTCTGCTGTGCGACCTGTGACATACGCTCAATGAAACGAGGATAATCCTCTTTTTTAAGTGTCAGCCCCGCAGCCATCTCATGGCCGCCGAATTTCTGAAGTATATCGGCAGCGGAAAGCAGAAGCGAATATATGTTCACCCCGGGAACGGTTCGCGCAGACCCTTTGAGGTATTCGCCCTCCTCACAGAAAAGTATACACGGGCGTCTGTATTTTTCCGTCACCCGAGAAGCAACGATTCCTATGACGCCGTTATGCCAGTCCGGAGAACTTTCTATTATTATTTTTGAATCGGGGGATTTTTGAGAAAGACGCTGAGCGACATCGCTGAAGATGTCCTGCTCCTTCTGCTGACGGCGTCTGTTTTCCTCGCATAACTCCGACGCAAGGCTTTCAGCCTCCGCTCGGTCTTTACTCAACAATAGTCTCACTGAGACCGTCGGGTCACCTATTCTTCCCGCGGCGTTGAGTCTCGGAGATATCTGATACGCGATAACGGACGAATCTATCGGCTTGTCCGCGCTTTTTGCCGCCGCAAGCAGTGCTTTTATGCCCACAGACGTGTTTTTGCGCATCATTTCAATTCCGAGAGCGACGATGGATCTGTTTTCATCCCTCAATGGCATTATATCCGCTATCGTTCCGAGTGCCACAAGGTCACCGTATTGCGCGAACACCTTTTCGGTATTGTTTTCGAGCGCACAGACGAGTTTGAAAACAACTCCGACGCCCGCAAGGTTCGCAAAAGGATATTTGCTGTCGGGGCGCTTCGGATTGACCACAGCCTCACAGTCGGGTATCCCGCCCTCCGCGGTACTTTTACATTCGTGATGGTCCGTCACGACCACATCTATGCCTATGCGCGCCGCGTACATCGCTTCAGGTACGGCTGTTGTTCCCGTATCGACGGTTATAAGCAGCGTCGTACCGCCCGCCTTTATCGTATCAAGAGCGCCTTCGTTGAGCCCGTAGCCCTCTTCGGTGCGGTCGGGGATATAATACTCCGCGTCACAGCCCTGTTTTCTCAGCCAGGAATAAAGCACCGAAACGGACGTTATCCCGTCCACATCGTAATCGCCGTAAACCGTTATTTTCTCTTTGTTTTCCATTGCGCGGCGTATACGGGCAACAGCCTTTTCCATATCAGGCAACAGATAGGGATCGTGGAAGATTTCCGTGCCGACGGTAAAGAATTCTTCCGCCGCGTCGGGAGTTTCGATTCCTCTCGCGACGAGCAGGCGCGCCGCTATGAGCGCAACACGCCCCGACACTCCGAAACGCCGCTTTACCGTTTCCGCAACGGACTGAGTGCTCTGCGTATTCTGTTCGCCGCAGACCCACCGACTGCGGAAATTCTTTTCGGACACAGACATTATTTTTATCCTTAAATGATTTTATTTATTTGAATACTCCATAAGAAGCTCTTGCTTTACGTCGTAAAGCTTCTGCGAAAGGTCGACATAGTACGTCTGCGGATTTTCTATACGCAGAGCCTCATCCCAAACCTTACCCACCTGCTCGGCGCAATAATTCTTTATTGTTTCGATATCTGGCATGTCGTACACACGCTTGCCGCGGATGAATATAGGTTCAAGTATCTGTTTGACGGAATAATCAGTAAATGTCTTTCTCTTCCAGGTGTGAACGGGGTCAAAGAGTGTTATGGGCTTGCTGAAATCGAATTCCTCGTCCGCAAGCGCGATGAGGTCTGCGACCATTTTGCCCGTTTGGTTCGAGAAAAGCCTGTATATCTTTTTAAAACCGGGTGTCGTTATTTTTTCGACGTTCTCGGATACTTTTATCCTCGGCTCGAGCTTTCCGTCCTTCTCGGCGGCAACAAGCTTGTAAACACCGCCGAAAACGGGTTCGCTCTTGGAGGTTATGAGTCTTTCGCCGACACCGAACGTATCGACCTTCGCACCCTGCATGAGGATGTCGCGGATTATATATTCGTCAAGGGAGTTGGAAACAAAAATCTTCGCATCCTGAAGGCCCGCCTCGTCGAGCATCTTTCTTGCCTTCTTTGTCAGATATGCGATATCGCCGGAGTCTATGCGTATGCCGCGCAGACGCTCACCCATCGGAACAAGTACTTCATTGTGTACCTTTATCGCGTTCGGAATGCCCGATTTGAGCACGTTATATGTGTCAACAAGGAGAGTGCAGCCCGTGGGGTACATACGCGCGTACTCCTTGAACGCGGTATATTCGTCGTCATACATCTGTATCCAGGAATGAGCCATCGTTCCGACAGCGGGAACTCCGAAAAGCTGTTCACATACCGCGCATGCCGTTCCGGCACATCCGCCTATGTAAGCGGCTCGCGCGCCCATGACGGCGGCGTTGCTGCCCTGCGCACGGCGTGTGCCGAATTCAAACACCGGTCTGCCCTGTGCCGCACGCACGATTCGGTTAGATTTCGTCGCGATAAGTGATTGATGGTTTATAAGCAGAAGCAACATCGTTTCAAGCAGCTGTGCCTGTACTGCGGGGCCTTTTACGGTCACAATCGGCTCGTTGGGATAGATCGGCGTGCCCTCCGGTACGGCATAGACGTCGCACGAAAATTCAAAATCTTTCAGATACTGCAAAAATTCTTCGGAAAAAATTTTCTTGGAGCGCAAAAACTCTATATCTGCATCCTCGAAATGAAGAGTCTCAAGAAATTTTATTACGTCTTCAAGACCCGCCGCGATGGCAAAACCGCCTTCGTCGGGAACTTTTCTGAAAAACAGATCAAAACACGCCTCGGTGTCCTTCTTGCCCGAAAGCAGATAACCGTTTCCCATTGTGAATTCATAGAAGTCACACAATAATGCGAGATTGTATTCGCTGCCTGTCATTTTCTAATGCATCTCCGTTGATTAATAAATTTATTATTACTTTTTATTATATCAAAAATCACATAATATGTCAAGTTTTTTCGCTTTTATAACTAATATTTAACACGAAAAATTTAAAAGCGCATAACGCGGCAGATAAGACTTCATCCCGAACAGACTCTCACCGCGGCAGCATTTCGACGAAATGCTGCGAACTCCCGTCCCAAAGGGACGGGAGTTCGTCGGAATTTCTTAAATTCCGCGCCGCGGCGGACTGTACGCAAAACAAAACCCCGCTTTTCGGCACTTTCTTAATGAAGTATCCGAAAAGCGGGAGAAGATCCGTGTTTACAAAATTATGCAGATAAGGCCGCCGCTGCCTTCGTTGATTATCTTCTGCAGTGTCTCTTGCATCTTGCCGCGCGCGTCATCCGGCATACGGCAAAGTTTGTTCGTAAGCCCCTCGTTGACAAGTTCGTGCAGGGATTTGCCGAAAATATTGCTTTCCCATATCTTTTTCGGCTCATCTTCATAGCCGTCGAGCAGAAATCTTATAAGATCCTCCGACTGCTTCTCACTTCCGACTATCGGCGCGACTTCCGTTTCTATATCCGCCTTGATTATATGATAACTCGGCGCGGACGCTTTGAGACGCACGCCGTAGCGCGTACCCTGACGCATTATTTCGGGCTCGTCGAGTTGCAACTCGTCGATCGTCGGCGTGACTATGCCGTAGCCCTTGCTCTCCGCCTCCGACATGGCGTAAGAGATTTTGTCATATTCTTTTTTCGCGTCCGAAAGCTCCGATATGACGCGGAAAAGGTCTCCGTCATCGGTGACATTGACGCCCGTCGTCTCACCGAGAACCTTGTAAAACAGCAGTTGCGGCACTTCGGTGGATATCTTCACGGAGCCTTTGCCGAGATCCATCGAACGTATCTGCGCCGACGCAATATATTCATTGTTTGCCAGCGCGTCCGCGATACCCTTGACCTCGCGTATCTTTGCCACGCCTTTGGCAGACTCCGTAAGGGTCTGACTGACGGAAGTCTTCAGCCAATGATCCTGCGGAAGATTCGTCACCCATGACGGAACGGATACGCAAACCTCGCGCACGGGAAATTCATACAGAACCGTCTCCATTATCCTGTTTATGTCCCTGCCGTCGAGCGAAAGACAGTCTACCGCGGTGACGGGAACTTCGTATTTTGCCGAAAGCTCTGCGCAGAATGCGGTCGTTCTGGACGAGCGCGGATCAACGGTATTCATCACTACAATGAACGGTTTGCCGAGCTCTTTGAGTTCTCTTACAACACGTTCTTCCGCCTCGACATAGTCCTCCCGAGGTATCTCTCCGATAGAGCCGTCTGTAGTGACGACAAGTCCTATCGTCGAATGCTCGCAGATAACTTTCTGCGTTCCCGTTTCCGCCGCCATATTGAACGGCACAGGTTCATCATACCACGGAGTCATTACCATTCGCGGCAGCTCATTTTCTATATACCCCAGAGCAGACGGCACGATATATCCTACACAGTCTATAAGCCGTATATTGCACGATATTTCGTCCCCGAGGCTGACGCGTACCGCATTTTCCGGCACAAATTTCGGCTCCGTCGTCATTATCGTTCTGCCCGCCGCCGACTGCGGCAGCTCGTCAACAGCGCGTCCGCGCTTGAATTCATCGGAGATGTTAGGCACGACGAGCGTTTCCATAAACCTCTTGATAAAGGTCGATTTTCCCGTCCGCACCGGCCCGACCACGCCGATGTATATGTCACCCTGAGTCCTGGTGGCGATGTCCTTGTAGATATCCATTGAATAGTCCTCCCGTTGAGCCTTTTTTGTTCAATATATATGCGCGGGAGAAAAAGTTATGACAGCGCTTTTCCACGCTGTCATAAAATTTATTTCATTTTATCAATTGCACGTTCACGATGCTCTCATTGAATTCATTATCGCGATTACGGACACTCCGACGTCTGCGAACACCGCCGCCCACATTCCGCAAAGGCCCGTGAAACCGAGCAGCAGCACCGCCGCTTTGACAACGAGCGCGAAAACGATATTCTGCCTCACTATCCGCAGCGTGCGTCTGCAAATGCGTATTGCCTCGGGAACTTTACTTATATCGTCTTTCATTATAACGATGTCGGACGCTTCCACCGCCGCGTCTGAACCTATACCTCCCATCGCTATACCCACGTCCGCAAGCATCAGCACGGGCGCGTCATTCATGCCGTCGCCGACAAATACGACCTTTTCGCCATCGCTTTTGAGTTTCCGCACCGCATTGGCTTTATCCTCGGGCAAAAGTGAACTTTTAACTTCGCCTATCCCTACTTTTTGAGCCACGGCACGCGCCGCCGCGTCACCGTCACCCGTGAGCATGACTGTTTTTATCCCGTCGGCGCTCAGCGCCGCTACCGTCGGTGCGGATTCCGGCTTGATTACATCCGAAACGATGACACAGCCCATGTATTTTCCGTTTTCGGCGACAAAGACATGTGTACCTGCAGCATTCTTAAGTGCGTTAACGGTTTCATCGGGCACTTTGACGTTCTCATGCGACATAAGTTTCAGATTTCCCGCGGCGATGGCGCTTTGAGCCGTATATCTCACACCCATTCCCGCGATCTCTTCGACTTTACCGTCTCCGCAATCGGCAAACACACCGTCCGCCGCGCGTTTGAGAGCTTCCGCTATCGGGTGCAGAGAATACCTCTCGGCTTCTGCGGCAAGACTGACGACGTACTTTTCGTCAACACCGTCCGCCGCGAGCACCTGTGAAACCTCAAACGTTCCTTTCGTGAGCGTGCCCGTTTTATCGAACACCGCCGCAGATACATCCGCAAGTGTTTCCATACAGTTGCCGCCCTTTATAAGTATTCCCTTTTTCGACGCGCCGCCTATGCCGCAGAAAAACCCCAGAGGCACGCTTATAACAAGCGCGCACGGGCACGAAACGACAAGGCTCGTAAGCGCACGATGTACCCATTCCGCCCAGCCGCCGACAAACAGCGGAGGGATAACGGCCACACATAAAGCCGCAGCACAGACAACGGGAGTGTAGACCTTTGCGAATTTCGTTATGAAACTTTCAGTCTCCGCTTTCTCGGACGCGGAATTCTCTATAAGCTCAAGGATACGAACAACGGTATTGTCGTCGTACTCCTTTGTCGTCTTCACACGCAGAGGGCCCGAAAGATTTACGCATCCGCTCATTACCGTGTCGCCCTGCGCAACGTCCACGGGAACGCTTTCACCGGTCATTGCGGACGCGTCGACGCTCGACACACCGCTTTCGATGATGCCGTCAAGGGGTATTCTCTCCCCCGGGAGAATGACGACGGTCTCACCTATCTCAACATCCTCGGGGTCAATCTCGATCTCCGCACCGTCTCTCAATACACGAGCGGTCTCGGGACGGATATCCATTATCGCCGCGATATCCGCACGCGAGCACTCAACAGCGTAATGCTCGAACATTTCGCCCACGCGGTAAAATATCATTACCGCTATCGCCTCGGTGTTCTCGTGTATGCACAGTGCACCGACAGACGCGACGAGCATAAGAAAATTCTCGTCAAAGACATCTCCGTGAGCAATGTTGCGCAGCGCTTTTTTTATCACGGGGAATGCCGCCAGCAGATACGCCGGCAAAAACAGCGCGGTTCTGAGCCATTCGTCTGCGACGGGTACGAAAATCGCCGCCGCAGTAAGGCATACCGCTGCAATAAGTATCAGCAGTTCCTTTTTATTCTTTAAAATAAATCTTTTCATTTTGCTTTTACTACGCAATCAGGCTCTATTTTTTTGCAAACCGCCATAGCCCTTTCGACAACCTGCTCCATCACGTCTTCCGCGGCCTCTATGACAAGTCTGCCGGTCATAAAGCTCACGCTCGCAGAGTCAACGCCCTCTATCTTCTTTATTCCGTCCTCGACCTTCGCCGCACATACCGCGCAGTCAAGATTCTCTATCCTGAATACCTTTTTCATATCATTTCTCCTTACTGTTCTCTTATATGTTCTATGCCCATGTTTACTATCGTCTGCACATGATCATCCGCGAGTGAATAGAGTATGTTCTTGCCGTCTCGCCGTGCCTTTATAAGCTTTGCCTGACGCAATATCTTGAGATGATGCGACACCGCGGGCTGTCCCATCTGCGCGACCATCGCTATATCGCACACACACATCTCACTGCACGAAAGCATATACAGTATCTTTATCCGCGTGCCGTCGCCGAAAACACGGAAAAGCTCAGCCATATCAAGCAATTCTTCCTCGTCCGGCATCTGCGGACATACCGCCTGCACGGTTTTTTCATGATTGTGCTCCGCCCCGTTGATAATGTCCATGATAAAGCCTCCGTTTCAACATATCAACATTTGCTTATATGTTATTTTGTTTGTATTATATCTCATTTTTCAGCGTTTGTCAATAGTTATTTTTTAAAATTTTTATACACAGTCGGAAAAATTAATAATCGAACATTGTATATTTTCGCGCGGTGCGAAAAAAATAACGGTGTATTTTTCTATAACAGAGGCTTTTTTATGAAAAAAAACAAGAAAACAGATTTTCTCGAGCCTTCTTTTCCGCCAGTAGGAAGCTCTGACACGACAACCGACAGTGCTATACTCGCCGATAATGAGCCCGCTCCTTTCCCTGACGGAAACGCCCCATCCCTTACGGAAGACATCGAGCAGAACATAAAAATATTCCGGGACATTTTCAAGGATGACGATGGCTTTATCATCCGCCGCGTGACGACGGGCGGCGACGTACCGATACGGTGTGCTGTCATGTTTATAGAGAGCATGACAGACGATAAAGCGGTATCGGACAGCGTTATGAAAAGCATAATCACATGCCGCTGCAACGTGCGCCTTTACGGTGAAGACATAATACGCACGCTCGCAAAAAACGCAATCTTCGCCTCCGATATGGCGAAACAGGACAACCTCGGCAAAGCGATAAACGCCCTGCTATCGGGCAATAGCATAATCATCGCCGACGGGTGCGCCGCGGTGCTTACGGCGGACACGAAGGGCTATGATAAAAGAAGCGTTTCAGAGCCCGAGAACGAAAAACTCCTGCGCGGGCCCCACGACGGATTCAATGAAAATATTTCGACCAACATAAGCCTTATCCGCCGCCGTATATGTTCAACGGATCTGAAAGTAAAATTCTACACCTTCGGCACGTCCACAAACACGAAAGTCGCGGTGATGTATATGGACTCGCTGACGGACAAAAACATCCTCAACGAGCTCTATCGCCGCCTGGACAAAATAGATATGAAGGGTGGATTCGATTCAAGTTTTCTCGAAGACAAGATCAAAGACACACCCTCCGCGCCGTTTAACACCGTTGGCTCGACAGAGCGTCCCGACACCGTTTCGGGGAAGCTCCTCGAAGGTCGTATCGCGATAGTCATGAACGGCTCGCCTACTGTGCTCACGGTTCCTTACCTGTTTTCCGAAAACTTCCGCTCAAACGAGGATCTTTATCTCAATTATTATTTTTCCAACTTCGGAAGGGCACTCCGTGTCATCGCGTTTTTTCTTTCCGTGAGCGTGCCCTCAATATACGTCGCATTGCTTACATTCCATAAGCAGATGATGCCGACGAACCTCACATTAAGTATACTTTCCGCGCGCGACGGCGTTCCTTTTCCCGTAATAGTCGAATGCTTTGCGATGCTTTTCGTATTCCAGATACTGCGCGAAACGGCAATGCGCATGCCCAACACTATATCACAGACCCTGAGCATCGTCGGCTCCCTTGTAATTGGCGACGCTGCGGTCAAGGCGCGTTTCGTCAGTACGCCCATGCTTATAATCGTCGCCATAACGGCGATGATGGCGCTTATGAATTCTCGGCTCAAATCCGCGCAGATAACATACCGCACGGCGTGCCTGCTCCTCGCGGGACTTATCGGGCTTTACGGCTACCTTATCGGGATAATGTTCATGATAGTCCAGATAATGTCGATACGTTCTTTCGGAGTACCGTATGTGACGCTCTTTTCGGATAAAGAGCCGCTCAAAATACTCGATTTCTTTGTAAGGGGGCCGTTCAGACGCGCATCGGACGAAAAGGCCGTCCGCGTCCCGGATAACAGATGAAAAGAATAAAATATTTTCTGCGAGCAGTCTGCGTGAGCCTTATATTTGCGTCTGTAAGCATTATGACGGCATCCTGCACCGGATACAAAGATATAGAAAGCACGTTGATCGTTTCGGGCATAGCCATTGACTATTCCGACAAAACGTCTTACGGCAAACGCGAATATCTCGTCACCGTCGAAATACTTCCGATGACGTCTTCAGACCCGAAGGAGGAAGCCTTTTCATACCTCGTTTCCCAGCAGGCGAATACATTCATCGAAGCGCTGCGTCTCATCGCCGCTGAATCGACAAAGCCGCTTTTTTACGGCCATTGCAAACTCCTCGTCGTGGGCGAAGATGTTGCAATCGACGGTTTCATGCCCATAATCGAAGTGCTTTTCAGAGACAGTAAACTCCGATTTCCGATGGATATTGCCATAGCGCGTGCTTCTACCGCAAGACAGGTACTGCAGACACGCGCCACACTCAATACGACAAACGCATATGAGTTGATAAAGATGATGAGCAGCACTCAGCAAAACGTCGGCATATCGCCCGAAATGAAGCTGCTGCCGTTCATCAACGCTCAGTCGGACACGCACAAATGCTGCGCCGTACCTTATATAATGATATCCCACGACATGGACGGCAACGAGATAAACACCGTCGGAGGCTCGGCGATAATAAAGGATTACAGGCTCACCGGTTATCTGAACCGCGAAAGCAGTATCTATTTCATGATCGCCGCGGACGACTTCCAACAGGGCGTGATAAACTGCTATATTCCGTCTCTGAGCAGAGTCGTGCCGCTCAAAATACTTGGAAACAGCACCGATATCTCCACGGACGTGTCGGACGGTCAGCTTACGGTAACTTTTGACAGCGACACCACGGTGTCGCTAATCGAACTTCCGATAGACGAGATTGTCGACGACGACGAGGCGCAGGATCTTTTTTTCCGTGAGGCGGCGTTTTTCATTTCGCAAAACGTCTATGCAGTAGTTAAGGACACCTTCGACAGATATAACGCGGATATATTCGGCGTAACCGTGAAGGTTCGCTCCGAACACCCCGATTTCTGGCGCGAACATCAGAACGACTGGGACGAGGTGATCAGAACGGCAAAGATAATCACACGGGAATCCGTCGGTCTGCGCAGCAGCGACGTATCGGGTAAAAAATTCTCCGAAGGAGGACATCATGCCGATAAATGAAATATTTCTTTATATCGCAGCGGCCGGAATACTCGTTTTTCTCGAATTGGTTCCTCTTTTCCGCAGCAACGAGAAAAAAACGGCGGTTATCTACTGCGTCATCTCTGCCGTGGCTCTGCTTTATCTTACGGCAACGGATGTTTTTCCTCTCTCTGAAGGAATAAATTCCTACCTTACACATTTCATCAAGAATCTTTCCGGAGGTTAAACATGGCTTTGTCGGCACAAAAAGTCCGTATCCCCCGCCTTCAGATGACGCTTCTGATGGTTCACTTCATGACGAGCGGTATACAGGTCATAAATATTTTTACGGATAAAAACATCCCGATATGGACGATAATGCTATTCGCCGTCGTTTTTTCCGTTCCTCTTCTTCTCATTTTTGCTCGGCTGGCAACACTTTACCCCGACCTTGATCTTTTCGGGATGTTCGAAGCGGCTTTCGGAAAGACTGTGGGTAAAGTATTCACCGCCGTATACACACTTTACGCCATATATCTGGCCTCAGTAAATCTCCGTTACATGGGAGAATACGTTCAGGTGGTTTCTCTTCCCGACACGCCGCTTTTCATATTCCTTTTTGCAATATCCGTCTTCTGCTGGTGGATATTGCGCCACGGGGCTGAAGTATTCGCGCGTTTTTCGGCGGTGGTGTATCCTATAATGACTGCTGTGTGGATCGTAATACTGCTAATGAGCCTGCATCTCTTCGATTTTTCATACCATATGCCCGCTTTCGCTCACGACATTCCCGACATGGTGTCGTCGGGCGCAGATCTGGCGGCGTTCTCGTTTTCGGAAACATTTTTGTTCCTGTGCCTGCTGTGCAACGTCGAAAAGAAGCATTCGGGTGCTTTCGGGGTTTATTTTTCCTCATTCGCGCTGTCGTCGGTGTTCATTTTTCTTCTGATGAGCAGCGATATGCTCATTCTCGGCAGACCCGCTATGGCGGGGCTGTACTTCCCGCATTTTTCGGCAATGTCAATAATAAATATCGGCGACTTCGTAACGAATATCGAAGTTGTAGGGATATTGCAATACGTCATTTCATCGTCGATAAAAGTGTGTGTCTGCATATACGCGGCAACGCGAGGACTCGCGTCTGTTTTCAAGACAAATAATGCCAAGATGCTCACAGCCCCCGTTGTTCTGCTCGTATCCGTAGCAGCACCGACAGCGTTCCGAAGCACGCTTGAAATGATACGTTTCAATTTCTGTTACAAGTACATCGCGGCACTTTTCCATGTCGCGATCCCCGTCGTAGTTTATGCGTCGGCGGAAATAAAACACATAATTAATAAGAAAAAGGGAGTGATACAGAATGATATACAACGTGACAGCGCGCTTTGAAAACACGGAAACCGCACGCGCCGCCGCGGAAAAGATACGCTCGGCGATGGGTACGTCAACGGAAATACGTATGTGCTGGAAAACCTCGGAAAACGGTGCGAAAACGGAAACAGACGTACGCTATTCGCCTCTGCATATGCCGCAGGAGGTGGACAACGCATCACACTTTGAGACGGACAGTTCTTCACCCGAATGGGGCAGCGGGTTTTCAAATCTTCTGCTGCCGGGTTTCAGCGATGAATGTGCCTTACGCGTCCGAGCAAACAGCCGCAAAGACGCCTATGCGGCAAAATCAACAATGATAAACGGCGGAGGATTTGACGTTAATGTTAAAAAAAACGATCAAACTTGACTTTTTCAAGTCGGTGTGCTAATATATAACAATATACGACATCATCGGAGGTGCATCCGGCTTTGAAATACAAAATAGAAACACATTGTCACACAAAACCCGTCAGCTCGTGCGGTTATCTTACCCCCGCCGAACTGGTAGAGGCATATAGAGATCTCGGTTACAGTGCCGTCAATCTCTCCAATCATTTCGGTCCTCATCTTTTCCGCGAACGTTCACGCGAAGAAGTCATCGACTACTTCATGCAGGACTACTATGACGCTTACGACGAAGGGCTGAAGCGCGGGGTAAAAGTCTACCTGAGCGCGGAATTCCGTTTCGACGGCTCGTCAAACGATTACGTTCTGTTCGGCGTAACGCGCAAAATACTCGAAAGACTTCCCGAATACTTCAAAAAAACCCACGGAGACTTGTATTCTTTCCTGCACTCTGCGGGCGCGGCAATATTCCAGGCACACCCGTTCCGTGACGGACAATACCCTGCCCCTCCCGGAACTATCGACGGCATGGAAGGCTATAACATGCACCCCGGTCAGAGCTCGCATAATGAGAAAGCTCTCGAATACGCCGCAAAGCATAACATGCGCATATCATCGGGCTCCGACGCGCACCAGTACTGGCATTGCGGACGCGGCGGCATAATCTCCGACGTTCTGCCCGAAGACGGTTTCGGCATGCGCGATCTCATGCTCAGCGGACAATACGAACTCATACACCTTGAAGATTTCAACTACGAAGACGTGCTCGAAGCAAGAAACAAAAGTAAATAACATCTGAAAACAAAAAGGCTGACGCGCTTGCGCCAGCCTTGAATTTTATGTTCTTTACATCACTTTGTTTCTATCAGACCGTAATCCCCGTTTTTCCTGCGATAAATCATCTTTACAGCGTCTGTTGCCTCATCCCGGAAAATGAAGAAGTCATGTCCTATCATATTCATCTGCAGTACCGCCTCGTCTTCCGCCATCGGAGAGAGCGTTATCAATTTGCGGCGGGTTATCTCGTCTTTATCCTCATCAAGCTCCTCCGCGCCGAGATCCTCAAAGGATTTTTCGTCAATGCGGAGACGTTTTTCAAGTTTGGTCTTATGCTTCCTTATCTGACGCACGAGCATGTCGACGACACAGTCAACGCTCGTTTTGAAATCATTCGTGGATTCCTGAGCGCGTAATATCAATCCGTTATACTCTGCCGTCACTTCGACCTTGCAGACGTTTTCACGTTCAAGGGTGTAAATTACATGCACTTCACAGTCTCCGCCGAAAAAACGATCGAGTTTGGCAAGTTTTTTCTCCGTGTACTCTTTCGTTGTCTGCCAGACGTTGCATTTTCTCGCGCTGTAGGTTATACGCATACTAACAACTCCTTTTCGGTATACTCGGAAAGTTTATTTTCATATCCTTTCCATGTACATTATAGCATAATTTTATCTAAAAATAAATACTTATTTCAAAACTTTTTGTTCTTTTGCACAAAATTGTGATTTTCCTATAATCAAAAGCAGTCCGACAAAGAGAAATTTGTATACTATTACTTTTGCAGAAAAGACATAGGCGCAAATATCAGAGAATTATATCCGCAACGCTGTCCAGAACAATGTCGGGACATATTCCGTAACGGTCGATATCCTCGACGGTGCTTTCACCCGAAAGAACGAGCACTGAAAGTATCCCCGCGTTGAGCCCACACTTCACATCAGTGTAAAGGCGATCCCCTATAACCACCGTATCATCGGGTGAAACGTTGTGAGCCTTCACAGCCGTAAGAGCCATCTCGGCGCGCGGTTTTCCTATATAAAACGGCGTTTTTTGTGTCGCCTGCTCGAGCATATAGCATATTGTCGCGCAGTCGGGCAGATACCTTCCGCCCTCGGTCGGACAGCGCATATCGGGGTTCGTGGCGTAAAACGGAATACCTTCACATAGCAGGTTGCACGCCGTCCGCAGTTTTCCGTAATCAAGCTCTGTATCGTAGCCCACGAGGAGGAAATCGACAGGCCCTTTTCCGTCCTCGGACACCTCTATTCCCTCAAGATTCAGCTCTTTTTTAAGAGCTTTCGTACCGACGGCGTACACACGCGGATTGTTCTTCTTTTGCCTGAGATATATCGCCGCCGCCTGCCCTGAAGTGAAAATATTCTTTTTCTCTGCCGGAAAACCGAGACGGTGCAGTTTTTTAAGATACTCCTCAGCGCTTCTTGAAGAATTGTTCGTCATGAATACATAATCCCTGCCGGTTTCGCAAAGGGTGCATATAAATTTGTCAGCGCCGGAAATGACCTCGTCACCAAGATAGACCGTTCCGTCCATATCAAGCAGAAAAAGTTTTTTGTTTTTCAATCTTTTCATAGTATATTACCTCAATCCCGTCACAGTATATCATAATACCCCGGAATTTTCAAGTATATACCTTGTTTTACATAAAAAAGACGCAAAAGGCTATTGCATTTTTCGGGATTTTGTGTTATAATATATTAGGTATAATATATTTTGACGGATCACGGAGTTTCAGATGAGAGTTATTTCCGGCGCCCGCAGAGGCGCGAAACTTATATCGCCCAATGATGAGATGGCAGTCCGCCCGACAACCGACAGGGTCAAGGAAGCGATTTTCAATCTCATTCAGTTTGACATTGAAGGACTTTTTCTCGACCTCTTTGCGGGAACGGGTCAGATGGGCATTGAAGCAATAAGCAGAGGTGTCGAAAAAGCATATTTCTGCGAACACGATCCGCACACGGCGGACCTCGTGCGTGCAAACCTGAAGAAAACGAACTTCACACAGAGTGCAGAAGTCGTCGTCAGCGACAGCATCGCGTTTCTCAAAAAAACAGATGTCAAATTCAAAATAATCTTCATTGACCCGCCTTACGAAAAAGGACTTTCACAGCGCGCTCTGGAAATGCTCAGCAGAGACGGTTCGTGCATACGCGATGACGGTCTTGTAGTCGTTGAAAGCAAAAACGGAGAAGAATTTCCCGAAACAACAGGCAGACTCATCCTTCTGACAAGAAGAAACTACAGCGGAGTTTCCGTATCACTTTATAAAGTGAGGAATGATTCAAATGCCTGAACAAGGTACTCTCGCGATCTGCCCCGGCACTTTCGACCCGATAACCGTCGGCCACGAAGACATCGTACGGCGCGCGGCGAAAATATTCGATCGCGTCTGTGTCGCGATAATGGTCAATTCATCAAAGACCCCCTTTTTCTCGACCGAAGAACGCGTTGAAATGTGTAAAAAAGTTTTCTCCGACTGTGAAAACGTGTTCGTAGTATCCGATGACGGATTTCTGGTGGATCTTGCACGGTCTGTCGGTGCGTCCGTAATCGTCAAAGGAGTACGCAACGGTGAGGATTATATGTACGAAACGGAGTTTGCGGCTGTAAACAGCTATCTTGATCCGTCAATTGAAACCGTGTTTTTACCCGCCGCGGAAAAATATGTTCACATCAGTTCTACAGCGGTCCGGCAGCTCGCGGATTTCGGCAAAGACATCAAACCGCTCGTACCCGAACAAGTATATGAAGAAATCATAAATAAATTCAGCAAATAAACCCTCACAGGAAAGGAATATAGTTATGGTAAGTGAATTCAATAAGAGGTTGGAAGACCTTGAGGATCTGCTTGACGAATCGTGGAGCCTGCCTCTTGCAAACAGCAAATACATAATCAACGGTGACAAATTGAGAGGAATCATCGACGCCCTCAGAAACAACCTTCCGGCTGAACTCAAAAAAGCGAACGACATCCTCGACGGCAAGGAGAAATTCGTTGCTAAAGCAAAGGAAGAAGCGACCATAACCACAGAAAGAGCGAAAAAGAACGCTGAGCTCATGCTTTCCAAAGCGAAGGCGTCCGCGGAATCCATCGTCGCTCAGGCAAAGCAGGAAGCCGAAGCCCTCGTCGATGAGCAGGAAATTACGCTCATCGCAAACGAACGCGCGGAAAAAATAATCGAACAAGCAAAACAGGACGCTCTTAAGATGCGCAAAGTCACGCTCAATTACGTTGACAGCATTCTCAGTCAGTCCATACAGGCTGTCGAGGCTGCAAACGCCGCAGTACGTCAGACAAACGATGCCGCGACCGAGGCTATCCGCCAGACCGCCGATGCTGCCGTAAGATCCATGACCGCATCGAACAACGGCACCGAAGAATCGCTTTCCAGAGCCATTGCCGCTTTGCAACAGGCGAGACTTTCTTATTCAGAAAACAATGAAGAATAAACTCCCGAAAACCACTGAGACATTTAACAGAATATTCTTTCGCCGCGCTGTGTTTATACTCATCGCGGCGATATGCTTACTGTCTTTTTCCGCCTGCGACCTGAGCGGTCTGCTTGAATATCCGACCGATGACCCTACGATCCCTACGGACAGCCCTGCAAAAGTGCGGGAATTCACTCTCGCAATGCGTACGGACGACGTGCTCGACCCATATAAATGCACCGGCAGAACGAATTTCGATATAATGTCGCTCTGCTTCGACCCGCTTATCCGCGTGACTTCCGAATACGACGCCGTGCCAGTTCTGTGCGAAAGTTATCGCATAAACGGCTCAGAAGTAACTCTCACTCTGCGTGACGGAATCATTTTTTCTGACGGCTCGCTCTTCACCGCGTCCGACTGCGCGTATTCGTTCAAATGTGCCAAGGAATCGGGAGGGATATACGCGTCCCGCTTTTCGGAGATCGTCTCATGGTCCGCGGAAAGTGAAAAAGATTTCAAAGTGCATTTTGCGACATCAAACGTGCGCAATATAAACCTTCTCGACATCCCGATAATACGTTCGGGCTCCGCTGCCTCCCCCGTCGGCACGGGAAGATATGTCCTTTCGTCCGAGGGAACTAATATATGCCTCATCCAGAACACGCGCTCCGAATACTTCCGTCAAGTCGGCACATATGACATTTCCACAGTGATGTTAGAACCGATGGCAACCACCGAGGAGCAGCTTTACGCTTTCAATTACGGCAAGATCCATGGAATATATTCCGACCTTTCCTACGGCTCCTTCCGCGGAAACACGGAAACCGTCAGATACACGTCCAACACAATGATCTTCGCCGTGCTCAATGTTCAAAAGCCGCATCTCGCGTGCCCGAACACAGCTCTTGCAATATCATACTGCATTGACCGGAAATCCATCGTCGGAAAGACTCTTGAAAATACCGCCGTTGCCGCATGGTATCCTTTCTGTCCCGGGTGGTCGCAGACAAAATCCGCCGAGCTCAATGACAACTTTTATTCTTCGACCCTTGCGCACGAGAATTTTGTCGCTGCGGGATTTACCCTCAAAAACCTCGAAAGATATATCAACGGCGTTCCTGCGGAATTTAACATCCTTGTAAACAGTGAAAACCGCGTAAAAGTTGACATTGCAAAGGACGTTGCTGACTGCCTGCGTGACATGGGCTTCCGAGTAACGGTAACGAGCGTCAAACAAAAAGACTTCGATACCGCTGTCGCAGCGGGCGAATACGACATTTATATCGCAGAAGTAAATATTCCCTATAACATGGACATATCGGCGTTGCTTTCCGATGAAATCTGCGCAAACGGCGCGGTATATCCGCCTCAACTGCTTGACGCCATAGACGATTTCAATTCCGGACGAACCGACATGAGATCTTTCCTCGGTATTTTCCGTGAAAACATGCCCTTTATTCCAATCTGCTTCAAACGTTCCGCGCTCGCGATCAACCGCATCGTTTCAGGCAGCTTCGAGCCGAGCGTCACATCTCTTTACACGGGCATAGAAACATGGACTTTTGACGAGGAAAAATAAAATGACCCCTAAATTATACCTTGCACCTCTCGCGGGAGTCACAGACAGTGCCTTCCGCCGTATCTGCAAAGAACACGGCGCGGACGTACTGTGCACAGAGATGATAAGCGCGAAAGGCTTATATTATAATGATAAAAAAACCTCGCGTCTTTCCGAATTTGACACTTCCGAACATCCGATAGGAATACAACTCTTCGGCTGTGAGCCCGGGATAATGGCTTACGCCGTGGCAGCTATGAGTGAACGCAGACCCGATTTTATCGACATAAACATGGGCTGTCCGATGCCGAAGATTGTCAAAAACGGCGACGGCAGCGCGCTGATGAAAGATCCCGTTCTCGCGGGAAAGGTCATCGAGGCCGCCGTAAAAGCGACTTCCCTTCCCGTTTCCGTAAAATTCCGCGCAGGATGGTCCGAAGGCACGGTCAATGCCGTGGAATTCGCAAAAGTCTGCCAGGAAAGCGGTGCCGCAAGAATCACAGTACACCCGCGCACAAGAGAACAACTGTATACGGGCAGGGCTGATCATTCCGTGACGGCAGCGGTAAAAGCTTCGGTAAATATACCCGTCATCGCGAACGGAGACATTTTCTCCCCGGAGGACTGCACGAACGTCTTGCGACAGACGGGCTGCGACGGCGCAATGATTGCACGCGGCGCGATGGGCAACCCGTTTATCTTTGAGCAGATAAAATCTTTTTACGCAACGGGCGAATACTACGCTCCGAGCGCGGCTGAAAAAATGCAGACTGCGAAAAAGCACTTACAGCTGATGTGTGAAATCACGGGCGACGAAAAGACATCGGTCATCGAGGCGCGCAAGCATATGGCGTGGTATCTTAAAGGTCTGCGCGGCGGCGCGGCGTGCAAGACCGAGATATTCTCCGCAACGACAAAGCAGCAGGTACTCGAAATCCTCAACAGATTCATTACACAGTTGTAACAATTAAACTTCCCCCCATGAGCGACCGTATTACTCGGCCGCTCTGTTTTTCGTGCAAATACGTAACTTCTCTGTTTACGAAAAAAAATTTAAAATTTCTATTGACAAATTGTCACTTTTATGTTACAATATAGAAAATAAAAAGAAAACTCGAGGTTCGGTATGAACACAACAGACGTAAAAAAGAGTCTTGCAATTATTGTCACAATGATCATGTTCTGCGTATGTTTCGTCACACCGGCGACAGCCGCAAATGCACGGGACGACATCAACACGCCACCCGCGGCAGTCACAGCGTCTTCGGAGGATTCCCCGATGCTTATAACATATGCCGCCCCAATGGCAGATACCGCAAAGGAATCCTCCGCGGTAACAATGCAGGCAGATCAGTCGGATGAACCTATGAAGGCCCCGACAAGCTATATCGAAGTCATATCTCCCGCGGGCAACGTAACGGATCTTGCTGGAAACCGCAATCTGATACCAATTATCGTCATCGCCGTGCTCTGTTCCGCGTTCGCAATAATAACGATAATCATTCTTTTGAGCAAAAACAGCGAAGATACACAAAAACATACGCGCAAAATAATTTGACATTTCTCCGGAAAAACGAAATTTGCCCGACATCATAGCGAAAGATATTGATAAACATCAATTTGTATGATATAATCTGTATTAAGAACAAAGCTTTTGAATTTACTCTTAAAGGAGAACAGACATGAAACAGATCAAAAGAATCCTTGCACTCGCACTAACTATAATATGCATCCTCTCTTTCGCCGCATGCAAAGCCACGTCCAAACCTACAGAGACTCCCGAACCGGCTCCGACAGAATCTCCGGAAAGAGCACTTGAGATATATAAAGAAGCTGTGGAACGTATGAAGGCGAACACAGCGCTCCACCTTACTATGAACATAAACCTCACCATGGATATGGGCGGTATAAAATACACCGTACCCACGACTGTGGAAGAATGGATTAAAAACATCTCTTCCGAGGATTTGAAATGCAAAGTCATATCAACGACGGAAGTATTCGGGGAATCGATGAAAACGGAGTCCTATTATACCAACGGTTTCTCTCTGGTCGATATGTTCGGAACAAAATACAAGCTGCCGATGTCTTATAACGAATTCTCCGCTTCACAGGGCTTTTCTCTCTTCGACATAAATTACGATGAAAAAATCATATCCGAGATAACAATGGAAAAAGTTGACGGCTCAACAACTCTCAACATTGTCCTCAAGGCAGAAAGTCTGCTTGAACTCCCATCTTTCAAGGAATCGCTCGAATCATTGTTAAGCGAAGATGAAGACGAAGACGAAGATGTAAAATTGAGCATATCCAACGCGACCCTCTCCATTACGCTCGACGAAAAAGGAGATATCGCGTCCGAGACCATAAAAATGGATATGGCCGTGTCCGCCTACGGAATAAATATAACTTACAATATCGAGGGGGAAACAAAAATTATCGAAACGGGAGACGTCGTGGATTTTGAAATTCCCTCTGTTGACGAATATCCCGGCTATGAAGAATCCGAATAAAATTTTGAAGAATACGGCGAATCCGCTGATTTCCTATAACAGTAATATACACAGAGGCCTCTGAAAAGGGGCCTCTGTCACTTTTTCGCCTTTTCGCGTATAATGTAATGAAATTATACAAAAGGAGACGATTTTATTGAACGGAAACGGGATCCGCACATTTCTGAGCGCAAATACCCCCGACGGATTTTACTCGTTTTTCCCCGCTTTTGTCCGTGACAAGACCACATACATAATCAAAGGCGGACCGGGTACGGGAAAGAGCGGGCTGATGAAAAAACTGGCATCAAGGGCTTTACGTGAAGGCGACTTTGTGGAATATGTCTACTGCTCGTCAGACCCCGATTCGCTCGACGCGGTATATATTCCCGAAAAAGACATCATTGCCGCTGACGGGACACCGCCTCATCTGCTCGAACCGGTATTTCCGGGCGCATGCGGCGGAATAATCAACATGGGCGACTGTTGGGATGAGAAAGTGCTCAAACGCTCGAAAAACGACATAAAAACCCTCAATTTCGAAATATCCGAATCTTACGCGCAGGGATACCGCTACCTTTGCGCCGCAGGAAATGCTTTCAGGGATATACAGATATGCGCGGAAAAATATTTATTGCACGAGAAACTCGACAAATTCACCGAACGCCTTATTCTGCGCACCGTGCCGAAAAAAACGTCTGGCGACGGCAAACGTCTGAAGAGATTCCTTTCGGGAGTGACCCCAAAAGGATTTATCACATTCAAAGATACCGTCTACACCCTTTGCTCGAAAATCGTCGTTTTCAGCGATATGTACTGTCTGACACCCGATGTTCTCGAAAAAATATCTGATGCGGCGCTCCGCGCGGGGTATGACGTGTACGAGTTCCACACCCCTATATGCCCTGCAAAAGCCGTCCATATCGCGATACCGGCCATTGACACGGCATTCGTCACGTCTAATAGGTTCGCGTCGTTCGAGCCGCAGGGTGCAAGAATCATAAACTTCAGACGCTTTATCTCCCCGGACATATCTCTTGAAGCGAAACGCCTCAGAACAGACACGAAGCTCATGGGCAGGTGCCTGGATATTTCCGTAAGCGCGATGAAACACGCAAAGGCTCTCCATGATGATCTCGAAGAAATATACATCTCCGCCATGGATTACGGCAAAGTAGACCGTCTGACAGCGGAAACGATAGAAAAAATATATAAATGACTCTTTTGCCGCACCGACAGCACGGATGCGGCAAAATCTTTTTTACTGATGCTTGACGTTTTGCTCTTTTTGTGATATACTATAAATTGTAGTAATATAAATAAAATACAACATGCGAAAACCTCAGGAGGGCAAAATGACTCTTATTCAGTCGATTCTTCTCGGCCTTGTTCAGGGCATCACGGAATTTCTTCCTGTATCAAGCTCCGGACACCTTATTCTTTTTCAGAACATTCTCAATATAGATATCGGCACACATGATATATTCTTTGATACAATGCTGCATTTCGGGACTCTCATCGCGGTGTTTTTCGCGTTCCGAAAAAAGATATGTGCGCTTATCTCGACATTTTTCAAGTCAATTCCTCAGCTTTTTAAAGGAAAACTCCACGCGAAAACAGCATCGGGAAATCAACGTATGATATTCTTTATCATCGTATCAATACTTCCGCTTTTCGTACTTGTTCCTTTTAAGGATAAGATCGAAACGGCGTACTCCTCGACCCTTCTCGTCGGAATCGCTCTGCTCGTGACATCGATCTTCCTCTTTGCCAGCGACCATATCGTCACAGGCAAAAAAGACGCGGAGAAGATGACGCTCAAAGATTCGATCGTCGTCGGCATCGTACAGGCAATCGCTCTCGTTCCGGGTATTTCGCGTTCAGGCTCGACGATAACCGCGGGCCTCGCGTGCGGCTTCAACCGCAAATTCGCCGCGGAATACTCGTTCATCCTCTCAATACCCACAATCCTCGGCAGCGTTGTGCTCAATATTTTTGATATTGTGCAGGAGGGATCTTTCAATATATCTCTTCTGCCTGTGTTTCTCGTAGGAACGGCGGTCGCTGCAATCTCCGGGTTTGCGGCAATAAAGTTGCTTGAATACATACTCAAAAGCAAGAAATTCACAGTATTCTCCGTCTACTGTTTTGCAGTAGGAGTTTTCGCAATAATATTCTCTCTTGTAAAATAAGGAGCTTTCGGAATGGCAAACACGAAAAAGAAAAAGTCCGCAGCAACAAGAACTTCATCTTCCAAAAAGAGAAAAAACGTGGCGCGCAAAAGCAATAATAACTCATATGTTCACGACACCGTCACGGCACTCATTCTCATTCTCGTTGCAGTGCTCACGTTTATCGGCTGTATCTCCACACTCATAGACCCTGTCGGCTCCGCGGTAAAAACGATCCTGCTCGGAATTCTCGGCGTAGGAGGATTTATCGTGCCGTTTTTGTTCGTATACATAGCGGCGGTGCTTCTGCTCAAAGGCAATCGTCCGAAGTTTAAATTCGGCATCGGGGTCCTTTTTACAACGCTTTTCTCAGCGTTCTATAACGTATTTGCATACAATGTTCCCCAAAGCATATCCTCAGTTGAAGGATTTCCCGATAATTTTGTTGCGCTTACAAAAGACCTTTTCACCGCAGGCACGCAAAACGCATCCGGCGGTGTCCTCGGCGGTTGGATAGAACTGCTTTTCAGAAGCTTCGCGTCAAAAGTAGGTTCGGGAATAATAATCGGCGTGGGCATGCTCATCGCGCTCGTCCTCACAACGGGCATCACATTCTCGACCGTGAAGAATATGTTCACGCTGTCCGTGCATGACGAACTCGAAATGGACAAAAACGGAAAGGCCCAGCCCGTATCGGTTTCAAGAGATATAAAAGCAATCAAAAAAGACCTCAGAAAAATTGCTAAGCAGACCGCAAAAGCCGAAAAAACGAAAAAATACGAAAACGATGACGACCTAATTCTTTCTTCTGTCAAAAACGAACCGGAAATGCCTCAGCATCCTGTGGTGACTCCGAAACAGCCAAAAAACGGCGATGATGTGGACAGCATCCTCAACGAGATATCGTCTCAGTATAAGGAAAACGCACGCAAATCGGAAAAGATAAGGCGCAAAAAAAAGGTAAAGGACAAGCTTGCTGCTGAGGAAAAGCAGGCAGGGGACGTTTTTATCCCTTTCACCGCGAAAGCCGCAATAAATCCGACCATACACGGCAAAAACACTTCAACAACCCAGTCTTCAGATGCGCAGTTTCTTTTTCCGTCTCTGAATAAAAACACGTCTTCTCTCGCAGATATTCCCGACATCTCTCCGGTAACCGAGATAAACGCGACCACAGATGAAGATATACAGAACATAATGTATAAGCCCGCGACGAAAACAAAGAAATCCGAGCATGAGACTGCACACGCTGACGGGAAAACGGATGAGGAAATAATCCCCTCTGATATCCTTGAAAAGGCTATATCCGACCCTCAGAAAACGGCGGCACAGCTCAACGCCGTACAGCAGGAAAACAAGCCGGAATACGTTCTTCCGCCGCTTTCACTGCTGCAGTATATCCCCGACGCGAATACTAACCAGCAAAAAGAAGAGCTCATCGCGACAGCGGCAAAGCTCAAAGACGCGCTGCTCACATTCAACGTCGAAACAACAGTCCTTGACGCGAAACGCGGCCCGACAGTCACCAGATACGAGCTTGCCCCCAATGCCGGTGTAAAAATAAGCAAGATAACGAATCTTTCAGACGATATCGCCCTTCATCTCGCGGCATCCGCCGTCCGTATCGAAGCGCCCATACCGGGGAAAGCAGCCATTGGTATTGAAATACCCAACAAAGTCCCCGGAACGGTATACCTTAAGGAGATCATAGCAAGCGACGAGTTCAAAAACAGCAAAAGCAAGATATCCGTTGCTCTCGGCAAGGACATCAGCGGCCAGCCCATCGTCATCGATCTTGCAAAAATGCCTCATCTTCTCATTGCCGGCTCTACCGGCTCAGGTAAATCCGTCTGCATAAACTCAATTCTCATGAGCATCCTTTACAAGAGTTCGCCGGATGAAGTAAAAATGATTCTCGTCGACCCGAAAGTTGTTGAGCTCAATATCTACAACGGCATCCCTCATCTGCTTATCCCCGTTGTCACAGACCCCAACAAAGCAGCGGGCGCACTGCAATGGGCGGTGCAGGAAATGCTCGAACGTTACAAACTCTTTGCGGAAAAGGGCGTACGCGACTTTGTAGGGTATAACAAGACTCTGGATCCTGACGAGGAAAAGATGCCTCAGATAGTCATCGTAATAGACGAGCTTGCAGATCTTATAATGGCGTCGAAGAGCGAAGTCGAGGACTCGATATGCCGTCTGGCTCAGATGGCGCGTGCGGCGGGTATGCACCTTGTCGTTGCGACACAACGCCCCTCAGCGGATATCGTAACGGGCATAATCAAAGCAAATATTCCCTCGAGGATCGCTTTCGCGGTATCCTCACAGATAGACTCACGAGTCATTCTCGATAACACGGGCGCGGAAAAACTTATCGGACGCGGCGATATGCTTTACAACCCCCTCGGCGCATCAAAACCAATACGTGTACAGGGATGCTTCGTTTCCGATAAAGAAGTCGAAAGCGTTGCCAAATCGGTCAAGGAAAACGGAGCGGCGACGTATGACGACAATGTCCTTAAGCGTATCGAGCAGATCCAACAGCAGCAGGCTGCGGGACATGGCGGCGGCATAAGCGACGACGATGGCGGAAACTCAAAGGAAGATCCGCGTCTGATGGAAGCGATAGAATGTGTCGTCGAATACGGTCAGGCATCAACGAGTATGCTGCAAAGACGTCTCGGTCTCGGTTACGCGAGAGCGGCGAAAGTCATCGACCAGATGGAAGCAAGGGGGATAGTCGGCCCATTCCAGGGCTCGAAACCCCGCGAAGTATTAATGACGAAGTCTCAATTCATTGAATGGAAAGCAAGAAACGAAGAATGACTGACAGAAAAGATTTTCTTCCCGTAAGCCGCGAGGATATGCAGCGGGAAGGCATCGTTCAACTTGATTTTATTTGTGTGACGGGTGACGCTTATGTCGATCACCCGTCTTTCGGCACGGCAATCATATCCCGTGTAATACAGTCCGAAGGCTTCACTGTCGGCATAATTGCGCAACCGGACTGGAAAGACGCCGACTCTTTCCGCGTTCTCGGCACTCCGAAATACGCCTTCATGGTCAATTCGGGAAACATTGACTCCATGGTAGCGCACTACACAGTGGCGAAAAAACCGAGAAGCACAGACGCGTATTCTCCCGGCGGACAGGCAGGCAAACGTCCCGACCGCGCGGTAGTCGTATACTGCAACAAAATCCGTGAAGCATTCGGAGACATACCGATAATAATAGGCGGTCTCGAGGCTTCTCTGCGCCGCTTCGCGCATTATGACTACTGGCAGAACGACGTGCGCCGCAGCATCCTCATTGACTCATCCGCAGACCTTCTCAGTTACGGCATGGGCGAACTTATAACGCGTGAAATCGTGCGCCGTTTCGGTGAAGGAATGACAGTCTCGGAAATGACAGATATCCCCGGAACGTGCTATGTTTCTCACGCACGTCCGTCCGACTGCGTGGAATGCCCGTCGTTTGAAGATGTGCGAAAATCAAACGAAAAATACGCAATTGCAACAAGGATTCAGTACGAAAATCAGGATCCTTACGCAGGAAAAACACTCGTGCAGAAACATTCCATGCGCTGGCTTGTGCAGAACCCCCCAATGCGCCCCCTCACGACCGAGGAAATGGACGAAACATACGCTCTGCCATACACGCGCACATACCACCCGATGTACGAAAAAGACGGTGGCGTGCCGGGCCTTGCGGAGGTCGAACAATCAATAACCCACAACCGCGGCTGTTTCGGCGGCTGCAACTTCTGCTCGATCGTTTTCCACCAGGGCAGGCTTATCACTTCGCGCAGCAAAGGGTCGATCGTCGAAGAAGCGAAAAAGATCACTCAAGGCCCGAACTTCAAAGGCTATATCCATGATATCGGTGGTCCTACGGCGAATTTCCGCCATAACTCCTGCGGCAAAAAGATAATGTGCAAAGACCGCAAATGTCTCGCTCCCGAGCCTTGTCCGGCCGTAAAAGCCGATCACGCCGAATACCTTGATATTCTCCGAACGGTACGGAACCTGCCGAAAGTTAAAAAGGTCTTTGTCCGTTCCGGGATACGTTTTGACTATCTGATGCTCGACAAAAACGACGAATTTTTCAACGAGCTCGTCAAATACCATATCAGCGGTCAGCTCAAAGTCGCGCCCGAACACTCGTCTGACAGAGTCCTTGAGAAGATGGGCAAGCCCAGATTCCGCTACTATAAAAAATTCTGCGATAAATATTTCGCTATAAACAAACAATTCGGCTGTCGACAGTTTCTTGTGCCCTATCTCATGTCATCGCATCCCGGCTGCACACTCAATGACGCCATCGACCTCGCCCTTTATATCAAGAGTATAGGTTATCAGCCCGAACAGGTTCAGGATTTCTACCCCACGCCGGGAACGGTCTCAACCGCAATGTTCCGTACAGGACTCGATCCTTTCACCATGAAGCCCGTCTATGTCGCACGTTCGGCGAAAGACAAAGCCATGCAGCGCGCGCTGATGCAGTTCAAAAATCCGAAGAACCGTCAGCTTGTTATAGAGGCTCTCCGTATCGCGGGAAGGACCGATCTTATAAACGTTTTGAAGTAAAAACAAATTGCCGTGTCGAAAAATGTCTGATTATACGCTTAACAAAATCTTAATAAAAATGTCTTTTTATTAACATAGAAAAAAAACATATTGACAATCTATGAAATTTATGCTATAATACATCTATAAGCGCTTAAAAGCGCTTGATTCTTGCGATTTTTTGCAATTTTCGGCCGTCCGGGAGCCCTTTGGGCAGCTCTCTATGATGTCTGAAGAAAAAGAATTATGGGGGTATTAAAATGGATAAAATCATTCTTATCGCGGACGATAATAAGGATATTGTCGATATTCTTAAAGTTTACGCGCAAAAAGAAGGCTACAAATGCATCTGCGCTTATGACGGCGAGCAGGCTTTGAAAATGTATAAGGAATTCAACCCCATACTGATATTGCTCGATGTTATGATGCCAAAAATGAACGGTTTTGACGTTTGCAGACAGATCAGACAGAACTCCAACGTTCCGATAATCATGGTCACCGCGAAAAACGAAGAAGCCGACAGAATACTCGGTCTGGATATCGGCGCCGACGACTATGTTGTTAAACCCTTCAGCCCGCGTGAAGTCATGACGAGAATAAAGGCCGTCCTCCGCCGAGTCTCCGACGAGGTTACGGACGAGCATTCCAAACGTATAGAGATCGCAGGTCTCGTTGTCGATATGAACAGCTACGAAGCATCTGTCAACGGCAAGCCGGTCGTTCTTACGAAGAAGGAAATCGAAATAATATGGCTCTTCGCGTCCAACCCCGGCAGAGTCTTCACAAGAGATCACCTGCTCGAGAATATCTGGGGCTATGAATATTTCGGTGACACGAGAACCGTCGATACGCATATCAAACGTATCCGCACAAAGCTCAACCTCGACAACACCGTCAATTTTGACATCAAGACCGTCTGGGGCGTTGGCTATAAATTTGAAGTAAAATAAAACCCGCAATGTCTATTTTTAAAAGACTCTCTTTCAAAATGGCGGTAATATTTATATCGGTAACAGTGCTGGTGGTAGTCATCACCAGTACTGTTTTCATGTTTTTATTCTCCGATAACGCCTATTCGACAAAAAAAACACTGCTGATGAACACCGCCGAGGCTTACTCCGCAATGATGACTAACGAAGAGTGCACATACTCCGATGGTCTCTCGTTCGCGAAGCTGCCGGACTACACCTCTGTGACCGCCGCGATAGGCGAAGCATCGGTGTGGATATATAAGATTGACGGCTATTTTCTCACCGACAACCCCGGTCATTGGCCGCTGTCAGCATCGGATTTGTCCCAAGAGCAGTTCGAACTTATCGAGCGCGCGGAAAACGGCGAAAAAATCATTTCCACCGCGTTTTCGGATAATTTCGGGCAAGAAACGCTCTCGGCAATGGTACCGATATACGACAAATCAACGGAATATTCGTACGTAAAACATGTCGTGGGTGTCGCAGTGATCCACTCCTCCACGGGGTCGATCCGCCATTCGATGTCTGACGTATTCAAAACCGTGCTCGCGACATTCACCATTGCCGTCGCAATCGCCGCGATAGTCGCATTCTTCCTTTCCAGAAAAGTGACGAATCCGATACGTGAGATGTCAGTCGCAGCGTCAAAGCTCGCGAAAGGAGACTTTTCCGTCCACCTCGATATAAACGACTCGGACGAGCTCAGTGAGCTTTCCGTCTCGCTCAACAGACTCGCATCAAACCTCGACAACAGCTTTACAAAGCTCAAAAACGAACGCGACAAACTCTCTAATATCATCAACAATATTTCCGACGGTATCGCCGCGTTTGACACGAATCTCAAGCTCATCCAGTATAATCCGTCGCTGATATCCATGTGCAATGAGGGCCAGTTCGAGTCTCAGAAACTGCACGACATGCTCATGCAAGTGCTTCAAAACGGCACGCAGCAGACCGTAATCATTGAAGGCAAAGACATCCTAAAATTTACAGCGGCGCGCATCTTTAACGGCAACATCGTCGAAGGCGTGGTTGTAATCGTTCAAGATATAAGCCAATCCGAACGTCTGGAAAAGCTGCGTAACGAATTTGTCGCCAATGTTTCCCACGAATTCCGCACCCCGCTCACGATAATCAAGGGGTCTGTTGAAATTCTCACAGACGGAGTGCTCGACACGGAAGAAGAGAAAATGCCGTATTACAAGCGCATCGAAACGGAAACGACTGCTCTCGAAAAACTCGTCAAGGACCTGCTCGATACATCGAAATTCAAAGCCGGAAAGATCGTCATCGAACTCAAACGCTTCGATATCAATCCCCTTCTTGCAGATATCGCGGCTAAAATGCGCGACGTTGCAGAAAAGAAAAAACAGGTCAGACTTGCATTTTCAGGATCTTCCCTGCCCGATATAATGGGCGACACGGACCGTCTGAGACAGGTATTTATCATTCTCCTTGACAACGCCATCAAGTTCACGCCCGAAAAAGGCGCGATATCATTCTCTACCCGCTATGACGACTCCTACGCGTACTTCACCGTACGCGACACGGGTATCGGAATAAGCGAGGAAGATCTTCCGTTCGTCTTTGAACGCTTTTACAAGGCGGATAAGTCCCGCGGCGGCTCGGAAACGGGTTCGGGCCTTGGTCTGTCTATCGCATGGCACATCGCAGAGCTGCACCACGGCACAATACAGGTCGAAAGCGAGCTCGGTGTCGGTACGGCGTTCACGGTAATAATTCCTCTCGCGAAAGATGATGACTTTCCCGAAGATGATTACGGGGACGTATCAGACAACGAAACTGAAATTTCGCTCGCAGACGGACTCCCGACAGAAAACGAATAAAAAATGAGCATCGGTTTTTCGCCGATGCTCTTATTTTTTGTTTTTATTTGCCTGCCATTTTAGTTGTCTGGCGCTGAGCAAGAACGAGGTTGTAGTATATGCCTTTGTTCTTCATCAGCTCGTCGTGTGTGCCTGTCTCCTCGACCTTGCCTTTTTCGAGAACGATGAGTCTGTCTGCATGACGCAAAGTCGAAAGGCGGTGCGCTATCGCTATCGTTGTACGTCCCTTTATGAGCTTTTCCAGAGCCTGCTGGATCTTATCCTCCGTGCCCGCGTCAAGGCTTGCGGTCGCCTCGTCAAGAATGAGTATAGCAGGGTCTCGCAGCACAGCTCTGGCTATCGCAAGGCGCTGTCTTTCGCCGCCCGAAAGTGAATATCCGCTCTCTCCGATGACTGTGTTGTATGCGTCGGGGAGTTTTATTATAAACTCATGCGCATTTGCAATCTTCGCCGCCGCGAAGACCTCCTCGGGAGTCGCCGTGGGCTTAGCGTAAAGGATATTGTCATACACTGTGCCGGCGAAAAGGAACGTTTCCTGAAAAACCACGCCTATACTGTCGCAGAGGGTCTGCTTGGGTATTCTTCGTATATCTACACCGTCGATTTTCAGAGAGCCGGCATTTACGTCATAAAGGCGCATCACGAGATTTATCAGAGTCGATTTTCCGACACCAGAATGACCGACAATGCCAACCATTTCGCCCTGTTTTATTTCGAGATTTACATTTTTGAGCACGGGCTCGTAACTCTTGTAACCGAAAGTGACGTTTTCAAATTTGATATTTCCGTGTATCTGCATCTGCACCGCATCGGGCGCGTCGTCTATCTCGATCTTCTCGTCAAGGATCTCGTTTAACTTCGCCATACTCGTCGACGCGTTCGCGATACTCTTCGGAATATCCGCTATCCAACGCAAAGGCCCGTAAATATATGCGGTATATGTAGAGAGCTGAGTAAGTTCGCCGAGCGTCATCGCTCCGCCTATGACGGAATCGCCGAGGACCGCCTGAGCGCCGAAAAAGAGTACGAAGAACTCTCCTACCGTTATCAGAAATCTAAGCGGGGGGAAAAGCAATGCGAATGAACGCTCCGCCTCCGTGGAAACTTCCGCAAGTCGGCGTGCGGCGTCACCGTATTTTTTGATCTCCAGCTTCTCGGTGCCGAAACTCTTGACGACGCGTATGCCTTTGATTATATCGTGAAGAATGCCGCTTGCGGTCGATGAGGCGACCCATTGACGGACATATTTCATGTGAATATATTCCCAGAATTTCGACAGCAGCACAAGAACTATCGGAACGGGGATGAACACGAAAAGAGCAAGCACAGGGCGCGTTACAAACATATATACCGACACGCCGAGGAATATTACTCCGACCTCGATTATCCACGTCACCTGCTCCTGCATAAAGTCCGATATTCTGTTCGTGTCATCCGTAACACGCTTTATCAGATCCCCCGGTGTACGGCGTGAAACCGATGAAAGCGAGAGCTTCTGTATTTTTATAAAAAGCGTGCGACGCAGAGCGTCGGAAAAAGACGTTGATCCTCGATTTACAAGTCTCTGCGCGAACACCGAAAAAATCCTTGACAGCACATGACACACAAACATTCCGAGAATCAGCCAGACAACGGCTTTTATCGGGTCGTTTGACCATTCCCGTAGCCCCTGCGACGCAGGATAAAGATATCCGTCAACAAGCTGCCTGTTAAGATACGGTACTGCAAGCATTATCACGTTTGAAACAAGCACGAGCAGACTTCCGAGCACGAAATACTGTATATATTTCCCGCCTATCTGCATGGTGCGCTTGAATATCGACGTTCTCTTGGAACATTTTGTACAGATGTTTGTATTCGGAATGAATCTCGAGCCGCAGACGGGACACTCATTGTCAAAAGTGTGCATCGGCGTGTATGTACCCGTTTCAATAAAGAAATTAACAGCCTGAATAAACTCGGACATATTCCTCATACATGACATGGTAAATCGGCAAAGATATACGCGGTCACAGTCTTTGAGTTTAGCTTCAAGAGACGCGCATCCGACGTGAGAAGACACTATCAGGGTATCTATGTCTGCCAGCGGTCTCGTTATAAGCACCTCGTCGCCGACACAGACGGATATTTCCGCGTCACGGTCTTGCTGCTCTGCCGTGACAACGACCCTGCCGTCGCACAGGTCACCCTGCGCGCTGATATCGTATTTTACGCTGTAAAGTTCTTTTTTCACTCTCTTCACCTCCCGCCGTATATGCTCACGTCAAAGCAGGAACGGGTCGAGCCTTTTTTTGCTCGCCGGATCAAGCTTACTGAAATCTGATATATGATACCTGTTGCCGTCCGCGTCCGTTATTTGGATAAATTTTTTTTCATTATCCATAAAACGCATTTTGCTTCGTACGTCGGAAACGGCAAAACTTCTTTTGCCCTGTTTCGTTTCAGTATCAAAGTACATGAAGCCCATGCTGTCCTTGACGGAATTTACCTTGATTATCTCTGGACTGAAATATAGTTTTTCAAGTTCCGCGCGAACGACTCTTTCGCTGATCTCGTCAAGCTCCGCCGTATCGCGGATCATGCCTATCTCATTGCCGTCGCCATCGGAAATACAGATATATTTCGTCGGCATTTGATGCGGAAGTGCACGGATTATTTTCACCTTTGAATACTTTTTGCCGTCGTATTCCATATCCGCGTATCCGCCCTCCGCAAAAGTGAAGCGCACCCTTGCCGGATCGAGTCTGCCTATGTCCATCAAACTCGTAAGGCTCTGTTTTTCTGTGTTTTCCATATTGCTCCCTCAGCAGTCGATATCAGTCGAACCCTATGAATTTCAGTGAATCGAACTGCAACGAATAAAGTTTACTGTATTCACCGTTTTTACGGATAAGTTCGTCGTGCGTGCCGTATTCTATCATCTTTCCGCCATCGATAACGACAAGTACATCCGCGTCACGCAGAGTTGAAAGCCTGTGTGCGATGGCGATAGTCGTCCTCCCCTCTTTGAGTGCGGATATCGACTGTTGAATACGTTGCTCCGTGACGGTGTCCATGGACGCCGTCGCCTCGTCGAGAATGAGTATGCGCGGGTTCTGGATTATCGCTCTGGCGATGGAAATTCTCTGTCTCTCACCGCCCGAAAGAGCCTGACCGCCGACACCGACGCGTGTTTCATAGCCATCGGGCAGACGCATTATGAAATCGTGCGCCGAAGCCGCTTTTGCCGCCGCGATGACTTCTTCCATCGACGCGTCAGGACGCGCGTAACGGATGTTGTCCGCAACAGTACCGATAAACAGGTATATTTCCTGCGAAACGATACCGATATTGCGGCGCATATCCTGCACAGCGATATCCTTCACGTTCACGCCGTCGATAGTTATCGAGCCCTCGTTGACGTCGTAAAGACGCGCCATAAGATTGACTATCGTGCTCTTTCCCGCCCCGGTTTTGCCGACGATGCCTACCATCTGACCTCCCTTTACGGAAAGCGAAAGATCCTTTATGACAGGATGACCGGGTTCGTATTCAAAACTTATGTGATTGACTTCTATATCGCCCTTCATTTCAGGCATACGGACGGGATTCTCAGCCTCTTCGACATCGCTTTTCGCGTCGATTACTTCAAAAATACGCATCGCGGATTCCATACATCTTGACCACCAGCGCGTAACACGTGAAAGGAAGTCGAGTGGGCCGTAAAGCATTTCGAGGTATGCGGTGAAAGTCATGAGCATACCGACGGTCATTCCGTCAATGCCCTTGACTATCATGATGCTACCCACACCGAGAACGATAAGCGAGGAAATAACAGAAACGAATGACAGTGCGGGGAAAATCGTGTCCGCCCTGTTTGCGACCTTGAGGTTCGCTTTTCTCGATTCGTCGCTGTAATATGAGAATCTATCGCTTTCTTCGTTTTCTTTCGCAAAAGCTTTTATGACGCGCTGGCCCGTCATTGCTTCACTTATATGGTTGTTCATTCTCGCACCAGCCATCCAGGTCTCATAGTGCATTTTGCTGAACATACGGTAAAAAGCCTTATAAGACAGCAGTAGTATCGGCACGCCCACAATAACTATCAGCGACAGCTTCCAGTTCATTACAAACATCATTGTCCCGACACCTACAAATGTTACGACATTTGTCACGATGCTCGGCATACCGTCGATAAAAAACCAGTATATGTTATCCGCGTCGTTATTGACATTGGACATAAGTGAGCCTGTCTGTTTGCCGGTATAGAATCCGACGGAAAGATGCTGCATTGCGGAGAATATACGCATTTTCAGGTCGTTAATTACCCACGGCACAACACCCGCGTTAACGTAATCCTGCAAAATATTTATTCCAAGCTGTAAGAGCCTTGCACCGAGGATTATGAGTATAACGAGCCCGACTTCACCGTAAAGACGGTCATCAACGCCCGGAGTAAGGACATTGTCGTAGAGCAGTTTTGTGCCTAAATACGGAGACACTATTGAAAATGCCGTTCCGAGAAGAACAGTCGCAAAAAAAGCCGCGAGACGTTTGCCGTATATGAAGAAAAACCCCATCAGCCGTCTGAATATCGATATACGGTCAACACAATGCGGACATACTTTTCTCTCGGGGTCGGGATATCTCGCACCGCATCTCGGGCAATACATTTCGTCATCGGAGGCTTTTGACGTGTCAACATCCTCACCCTTTTTCATTTCGCCGAACCAACGGCAGAGCCTATCCATCCTGCCCGCCACACCGAGCGAAAACGCGCATATCTGCCGAATCGAGCCGTCTTCGTTTTCCGCGACGAGACGCGCCGTGGCAACACAGCGTTCTACCTTGAATTCCTTAACAGCAGAAACATCTCCGCTGTCGAAAGAAATAAAATCGTATATCACTTCCGCCTTACGGGACATTCTTCTCTTTCCCATATGTTCCTTGCCGTTAAAAAGGTACCAATGCTCGCGGTCGAACATAAACCAACAATCGCCGTATTTCCCGTTGTCCAGCATATCAAAGTATTCATACGCGACAATATTATAAAGATATATTCCTCTGTCCGTCATCGGCTGACGGAGGTATTGAGGTATTTTTTCGAGATAAGCGTCCACGGACATGATATTCCTCCTTCCGCACGACAAATTAGAATAAGTCTACTACAAAGAAGGCGGCAAGTCAAGTATTTTTGCACAAAAGAGCGCTTGCCGAAACAAAAATTTTGAAATTCTCCGCATAAAGCAAACCCCCCGTCGGGATAAAGCGTGATGTTCTTATCGGAGAAATCATCAAACGGTTCGTCCTCATCAATAGGTTAGTTTATTTTGCTCCGCAGTAAACAAATAGAAAACCCCGGCAGATTTTTCAAGGTTGCCGGGGCTTTCTGCTTGATAAATCGGAATTTATCGCTTGATTTCTCGAATCATAGAATACTCATTTAGTAGTGTTCCATCTTTCAAGCGAATTGCATTGGGCTTGACACCTGTGATTCTGAATCCCATTTTTTCATACAAAGCTCGTGCACGGCTATTTCCCTCTACAAATTCAAGCTCGATTTGAATTAAGTTCGGGTTTTCCTCTGCAATACGGATTAGCTCTTGGAACAGTCTTGTTCCGATTCCTTGATTCCAAAATTCTTTTAATAATGCGATTGCAACATTTGCCCGATGCCTTGTTTTTATTCCTTTGTTCCATGTAATTTGGCAATTTCCAGCAACTTTTCCCTCAACCAAACATACAAGCATAGCTTCGTTGTCAGATTTGTTTACTCTATCAAACAATGCCTTTTCGCCTTCTACTGTATATTTGTTGCACTCCTCAGGGTAGCGTAAAATGAAGTCCGTTTCACCTGCTGAAATATAGAGATACTCTAACATCCCTTGAATATCTTCATCCTGCGGACTACGAATCAATGCATTCCTTCCATCCTTGAGTTTATATTCGATGTCTTTAATAATCATAATTTCTCTCCTCAAATTCTTATTTATCGCTCTGTTTTTGCCAGTTTCGCCTTTGTATTACAAAGGCACATGGACAAAGCCCATACCACTATTCTTCTGTATATAATTCGTCATAGTACCAACGAATTGGGTTTTCGTAAATGTATTTCACGATTTCCTCATAATCCTCTCTGCCTCGGATTATATGCTCATAAAATGAAGTTTGAAACAATTTTCCGTCAAATCCGTTCTTCTTACGTTCTCTCGTTGTCAACGATTTATATGCACCCGCAGAACTGTAATCATAATTGTCAAGACGAGGATGCTTTCTTTGCGGCAATTCTTTTTATTTATTCATTTTCATCATCCGTATCATTATAACACAAATCGGCAGAGAAAAAACAATCTCTCTGCCGATATTTTTGTGATTGCAAATTCTCCGTTAAGAACAAGAGAGAAATCCCTTCGGGGCTTGTTTTTTGTATTCAGCTTTTGGTGCTCACGCAAGATTCTATTATATAAGTGCCGTCAGCACCGTAACGGAGCACAAACGTCGAATCCTTTACCGGATACAGACAAAGCGGATCGCTGTACCACTCAAAAACGACCGTATATTTTCCCGTTACGGGGTCCTCGGTATATGAAATGCATCTTCTGTTTTCGACGGCAGACGCGTATTTTGTAAGGATATACGTCCCGTCCTCGGGTCTGTAAAGAGGCGTGTCCGTCGCGTCATACGAAAGGATACCGAAATGCTTGTTTGCCTCAGCGTTGAGCTCCGCCTGGATGAAACGCATATATTTTGAGGACTCTGTGTCCGAACTGCCGTAACCGTCGCGTGACGCAAGTATCATCAGATATTCGGCGAAAGATTTTTTGTCTTTTATCTCGTAAACAGACGAGAAAGTCTCGTCTTCACAGGTCGTCCACGAAATGAAATCCTCGACCTTCTTTACCGCGGGCGCAGACGTGTCGACATAATAGAATTTTTTTAGTATCATCTTCTTTACGATATACTTCGACTCGCTTCCCGGTCCGATAACAACTATATATATGTCTTCATTTAGCGTCTTGCCGTCTGCAAGGAGTTTGGTCACGGTCATCTCGTACGTTCCTCGCTCCGACAAAGGCGTTACAGTCACGGTATCGGGCGCAAGTTTCACAAGGTGAGAATAATCGAAATCCCTCGAGCCCACCGCCTCATAAATCGCATCCGCGTCACATTCCACAAGTCCTTTGCGCAGCAGATATGCGACATTGTCCGCCGACTGCTGCATAAGAGCGATGATGTTGGAGTGCAGCGACGAATACGATGTCATAGTCGAGACGAAATATCTGTCTATGCGGCGTGCCTCTGAATGAAACGTACCCGATACATGCACTACGAGCGAGCCGTCCTGCGCCGCAGCGAAAGTCATCGAAAACTTTCTGTCCCCCCTGAAAACGACTTCTATCCTGTCCGCGGATGTCATATCTCGTGCAACATCGGTGGCAACAAGATCAAGTGCCGCGAATATCGAACGCGTCTGCCCGAAAGTTTCGGCATTTGTCGCAAACGTGCCCGCATCCTCTCCGATAAGCGTTATTTCTATGGATGAACACGCGGCCTGAAGCGCCCCGAGTTCTGTCGCGGTTATCTGCCAAAGTTCCGTATAAATATTGTTGTCTACGTATGTTCTCAGTGATGTTATGACATATTCGGGGATGTCATACGTCATTCTGCCGTGAGGTGTTACAACCACGGCAACGTTCGACATCCGATAGAACTCAGCTGTCATCGAATCGCCCGCAAAAAGGACTATTTCAGGCTCCCCATTTGCCTTTTCTCCGGATTCTCTCCACGACGGGAGCGCAAGCACCGACGGCAGCGCTGACGTGGCATTTATAATGCACGGAGAGCCGTCAACAGCTATCGAGACAGTAGACACCGTACCAATAGCCTGAGAAAGATCCGTAAGGGTCTCATCACGGCTGTCATTTGTAAGATACTCTCCGAGCTGTGCGAAAACGGTGGAAGGAACGGAATAGCATTCCGTTCCGAACTCAGCGGCACAAGCCGTTTTGTAAAGGCTGAGCGTAAAAGTATCGCCGCTTTTTATCGTTATATCCGCGCTTTCGGGAATTGACGCCGGCAGTCCGCTGCGCATATGCCAGTTTCCGAAATCGAGCAGTCCCGCAACAACGTATCCGGTGTCAAGTCTGTACGTCACACCTTCAAAAGTTACATAAAGGTCCTCAAAAGCGGATATCTAAGAAGATATCTTCATGGCCTGCATATCAAACAAACGTGTCACGGCGGAAGATGCTGCCGAAAATACAGAGGGATCTGCCGCATAATAAGTTTTATTGCCGTTGAAATCCGTGACGATCGCGTTTTCGTCCCTGTACATACGCACTTTGAGCCCTATGAGATTATCCAGGCTCACAGTCGCGTCGCCCGTTTCCGGAATTCCCATGCCATTTATTTTAGTCCATGACGGAATGTTCATTGCCGCTATAAGCGCCGCCCTGTCGGACGCATAGCAAGAAAGCCCCGACATAGACACGAGCAGGCTGTCGGACGTCGAAAGGAACATTGCGGTGTCCGAAAGGCTCAGGTTAGTGTTTTCCGAAAGATACCCCGAAACATCACCGATAACACCGTAAGGAATGGTGTAATAGCGTTTTCGGGATCCTTTTTCGATACAGACGGTGCTGTTGCCATATATTCCGAGCCGATAATCCGCGTGAATATTGAAAAGAATTTCAGGTTCGGCCGATGAATAATCAAAATCGGGAGTGCGGGGCATAAATATCCAGCGGTCACTTCTCAAAAGAGAATAAAACGTGTTTTTATCAGTTACGTTCACCATTCGCCCGTCATAAATGACGGATACGGATTGCTCTGCCATTATATTACCAATAGCAACATCCTTGTTTAGGTCCGAAATATCGTCCTTACCGGAAGAATTGAACAAATACACTCCGCCGACGATTGCCGTAAGCAAAAGCATGGCACAAAGAAGTGCTATGATTATCCTGCTGCCATGGGTGTGCGCAGGCGTTTCCCGAACCGCGGAGAACTCACCGGACTCATAGCCCGACTTGTTGAGCATTTTTACCGCCAACTCGTCCGTGTCTTCTATCGTATCTTCGAGATCGTCCTTGGTATACGTGCGGCGTGAAATATTATGGATATTGTGCGACGGTGGCACGGGGGGCTCAAATTCTTCGGTTTTTTCTGCCGTATATGCAGAGCCGTCCGCGGCGGGAAGAGGTGCTTCCTGCCCGGACGGTGTAAGATCAAGATTTTTATCTTTCTCGTTTTCGTTCATTTAGTATCACCGAAACAATAAAAATATCAGCCGAACATGGTCGGAGTCGAGACATACGCGTTGCTCTTCCAAAGCATCGTGTCTCCGTAAAGCAGGTCACCCGAAACAAGTATCGAGGACTCACCGTTGCCGTCGATCATATGCACGGCATATCTCTGCACACCGCCGCCGTTGCCGTTTGCGCTGATGATGAAATCGTAGATCGCTTTGAGCGTATCCGCGACATTCTGTTTTGTGCATACAGCCTCGATATATACGGCTTTGCCCTCACACCCGACGGAGTCGTAGAACTTCATTCCCGAAAGTTCCGCGTCACAGTCCGCAAGAATGTATTTAAGTTCGTAACCGTAAAGCGCCTCATCGTATGTCGACGGTTCCGTCGGAGTGCCCCTGCGGGTCATAATATCGCTGAATTTTTCCGAATCTATAACATCTCCCGACGGAGAACAGATGCGAACATAATATGTATCGTAATCAAGAGACGACGCACGGATGGCGTTTACGATCTGACGCATGAGCATAGTGTCTTCCGCGTCCCGTGAGGAGTCTTTGCCCTCGACATCCACCATCAGTCCCGAGCCTCTGTCGCGCACGGTATAGGAAGAAAGTTCTATCCCGTTTTCAGCAAATGACGACTTGATGAAATTATCCAGATGCACGGAGTACGCCGCGCATGATGCCCACGATATAAGAGCCGCGACTGCCAATACGCCGGCAAATGTCGCAATGATTTTAACGATCCTCATACGTTTCCTCCGTTTTCATCCTATTCCCTTATATTTTAACATAAAACTTGACATTAGTCAATAGGCGCGGCTCGAAAAAGGAACAAAAACAACACCGTACGCGAATACAGTCGTACGTTTTTTTCGGTGCATCACGTTTTCCGACAGATTTTACGACGCTGATGGTGTACAATTATATGCGAAAGGATGTCTTGAATATGAATGAAGTTATGACAGCGCAGACAAGGCGCGTAAAACGCTGTATCGCCGCAGCGGCGGAATTCTGCGCGGCTACAGTATTATCCAATATCTCCGTTTCGGGAATGTTTTCACCGTTCGGACTTGCCATGGCGTCGATATCATCACCTTCGGGCGTGATAGGTGCCGCCTTCGGGTATCTGATAAGCGGCAAAGACCCCGTCCGGTCCGTCATCGCGGTCGCGGCGGTATATATACTGGCGAGAGCCCTCAGCGGCAGCGTCACAAAGAAGCTCGGAAAATCTCGCGCCGCACCGATTTATACCGTATGGGCGTCCGTCATCGGATGTGTCGCGGGATTTTTCATCCCTGGCAGCGACATCCGTCAGAGTCTCCTCTTCGTTGTCGGCGGCGGTGTGGGAGCGATGGCGTCGTACGTAATAATGACAGCGTTGGATCGTAATGACGAAAAGAAAAAGCCCACAAAAGGACAGGTGCTCTGCTTCTGCATAACAGCCGCCCTGCTCACGGTAGGGATTATGTCTTTCGGCGGATTTATGAAACACGCCGCAATGATACTCGCCGTTACATCGGTGCTTTTCGTATGCGCTAAATGCGACCTGTACACGGTCTGTGAATACTCGCTGATACTCGGATTCTCTTTGTTTCTATACGATGAAAACTACATCGTATTTTTCGCGGTACTCGCCCTCGGCGCGATAGGCGGCACGTTACTCAGAAGTTACGGCAAATATGCCGTCATCGTCAGTTTTCTTGTCGCAAACGCGGCGTTTGCGGTCTACTACGGCGGCAACCACGGCACTTTTCTGTATATATTCGATATCATCGCCGCGGGGATAATCTTCACGGTGTTTCCGATGACGAAGATAAGCCTGATGATAAAGCGTGTGTCTCCGCTCCCGACAGTACCGATATTCGGAAAAAACAGATCAAACGAAAAAAAAACGTTCCGTTCAAAGGAAAAAGGGAATCCCGGCTTCAAGGTCTGCGACAAATGCGGAAAGCGCCTCGTATGTTGGATAAAAGACTACGACTACACTCTCGACACGCTCAACAAAATGAACGCGGAAGTCGCGGATGAATCCTTCACGGTGCCTCATCACTTTATCCGTAAATGCCCGAATTTCGATAAAATAGTCAAATCCCTGCGGCAGAAAAAAGACGTTCAGCTGCGTTGGAACATCTCCTATTCCAAAGCCTCCGCTCCGAAGAACGGACAGCTCGTCTGCGGAGATACATGCGGCATATTCCGCACCGATGACGGCAAGCAGATACTTTCCGTCGCGGACGGCATGGGAACGGGTGCGGCGGCGGCAAAGCAGAGCGTAAAAGCAACAAAAATCCTTGAAAGGCTTATTTCTCACGGCATTGACCGTGCAGACGCCGTACGTCTTCTCAACGACACATTTCTGCGCGAGGAAGATGAATCAGTGTTAGGCGTGGATATCTGCATAATTGATCTTGTCAGCGGCAGATGCGAATTTCTTAAAGCGGGCGGCGCGTATTCCTATATCATCCGTGACGGACGTGTATACACCGTCGGCGCGGCATCGACACCGATAGGGATACTCAACGAGGTCGATTTCATCAGCCATAAAACGACAATTGCAGACGGAGACATGATAATCATGACGTCAGATGGCATGCCGGGGCAGAATAAAGAAAGCTTTGAAAAGGCTCTGCAAACGATCGCAAAAAAACAGATCACGGACAGCGTAACGGTGACGGATCTGCTGATAAAACGCGCGGACAAGCTCGGCATTAATTCGGACGACGACATCTCTGTCATTGCAGCGACGGTTCATCTCGAAAAAGAATTCCGCAACACCGGGTCAGAGTCCGACGAAGACGAAACGCTCGGTGCATAAACCCCATATCGCACACAAATAATACCACAGGTGCGGCTTAATCTTCTTGACAAGCCGCACCTTTTTTGTTATAATTGAAGATAATATATATTTTAAAGCTTTAAACTTCCACCCACGACTCTGATTCGTTTCGAGATGCGGGATGCAGATACAGACACGGATATCGCGGAGGCAGAATGAAAACGACCGTAAATATCAAAAAAAATGACATCATCACCCTTTCCGTTTCCGCCATGAGCTTCGCAGGAATGGGTATTGCGCGCTATACAAACGCCGAAGTCGGCGCTGACAATTTTATTTTCTTTATCTCGGGAAGCGTTGTCGGTGACATATGCGAATGCCTCGTGCTCAAAGTTGGAAAGACTTACGGCTATGCGAAAATTCTTAAAATACTCTCCCCCTCCCCCGACCGTATCGACGCTCACTGCAACGTGTTCGGAAAATGCGGCGGATGCTCATTTCTGAATACGACATACGAAAAAGAACTTGAATATAAGTCAAAAATCGTCGCGGACGCATACGAAAAAGCGGGGCTTTACATTTTCGAAGAATCCGCGCCATTCGTCGAACCGTCGCCCGAAACCGAATACTACCGCAACAAAGTCCTCTACCCCCTTTCCGCGGACGGAAAATTCGGGTTCTATGCGGCAAACAGTCACCGCAGTTGCGACGGCTGCGCGTGCGTACTGCAGGACAAGCTTTTCGAACAGGTAGCCGTCACAGTACGCGAATTTATCGCTCAATACAACATCAAACCCTATAACGAGGCTTTCAACACGGGCGTTTTCAGACATCTTTATCTGCGGCGCGCGAAACATTCGGGGAAACTCCTCGTCTGCTTCGTCCTCGCCACGGACACCCTGCCGCACGCAGACGAAATAATAAAACGTCTGCAAAAATTCGATGACCTCGCGGCGGTCTACGTCAACGTCAACAAACGCGTAGGCAACACCGTCCTCGGCGACAAATATATCCATCTCTGGGGCGACACTAAAATAGAAGACACGCTCTGCGGTCTGAAGTTCCGCATCAGCCCGGCGGCGTTCTGGCAGATAAACACCATGCAAGCCGAGAACCTTTACACTGAGGCTATCAACATGGCGCAGATCACCGAAAACGACACCGTCCTCGACCTCTATTGCGGCACGGGCTCAATAACCCTCTGCATCGCCGCAAATGCGCCTGCCAAGCGCGTTATCGGCGTTGAGGTCGTCGCGGACGCGATAAAAGACGCAAAGGAAAACGCCGCGCTCAACGGTATAAAGAACGCTGAATTCTTTGCCGCCGATGCCGCGGACACACTCGACGTTATCGCAGACGCTTGTAAAGGTAACAGCCTTCCCAATATAGTTATCGTCGATCCACCGCGCAAAGGGCTTTCCGACGACGCTTTACGTCAGCTCAAACGCCTCGCACCTGAAAAAATAGTCTACATCAGCTGTGACCCGCACACTCAGGCGCGCGATGTGGCACGTCTGACAGCACCGTGTCTTACGGATATCCCCGCAGACGGAGAAAACATTCCCGATCCGTCCGCATTGCCAACATATGAAGCCGAAGCCTTCAAAGCCTTTGACATGTTCCCCCGCACGCCTCATATAGAGGCCGTAATTTCTCTAAGACTTAAGAGCCGGTAAAACCCATTACATATGTAAATATCTGCGCCTCTACGTCTGCGGCAACTGAAACCCGAAAAACCTCCTTCACGCGATGAAGGGACAGATTCCGAAAACAATGAAGAAATATTCCAATATATAACAGCATAACACCGGAGGACAAAAAAATGACAAAATCAAAAGTATATTTCATACGCGACATCACACCCGAAAACGTCGTCAGGCTGTATAAACTCGTAGGCAAACAGCTTACGGGAAACGTTGCAGTCAAACTCCATTCGGGCGAAAAGGGAAATCAGAACTTCCTTCGTCCCGAATTATGGCGCCCGATGATAAACGAGATCGGAGGCACGGTCGTTGAATGCAACACAGCTTACGGCGGCGAGCGCAACACCACCGAAAAGCATGTCAAGCTCATTGAATATCACGGATGGAACAAATACTTTAACGTAGAACTGCTCGACTCGGAAGGCCCCGACCTCGTACTCGACATCCCCGACGGAAAGGTGCTGAAAAAGAACCTCGTCGGTAAAAACATCAAGAATTATGACTCCCTTCTCGTGCTCTCGCACTTCAAGGGACACCCGATGGGCGGATTCGGAGGTGCACTCAAGCAGCTTTCTATCGGTTGCGCGTCTACCGCGGGAAAATGTCTCATTCACTCAGCCGGATACACAGATAATCCGGATATAGTCTGGGAAAATATTCCGGCACAGGATCTTTTTCTCGAATCCATGGCTGACGCCGCGGGTTCCGTAATCAAGCTATTTAACGGAAACGCCGTATATATCAACGTAATGAAAAACATCTCCGTTGACTGCGACTGCTGCGCCGTTGCGGAGAACCCGTGCATGAAAGATATAGGAATCCTCGCCTCCTGCGATCCGGTTGCCATAGACAAAGCGTGCATCGACCTTGTTTATGCCGCGACCGAAGACCCCGGACAGAAACATTTTCTCGAACGTGTCGAATCGCGTCACGGCACTCACACTATCGACGCCGCCGCGGAAATAGGCTACGGCACAAAGGAATACGAACTCATAAGCATCGATTAAACATACAAATAACAGTAACGCCCCGACAAATGTCGGGGCGTTTTTATATGAGTCTGTAAATTTTGTAACCTATAATATAAGGAAAAATCCGCGTAATAAAAACTTTGCTTTTGCACCGGAAATCCTGTACATCGACGTAAAAATCTCTGACGACTGCGCCGAGGTTTGACGCAAACGCTGCGCGCAGCAAAAAGGATTTTTCTTTCTATTCTTCATTTCCTTTATTTTCGTTCGCCGCGCGTATATTCGCCACGTCTTTAACGGTTATGCCTTTGACTGAAAGCAACTCCTCATCCGATGCGGCAAACATTTTTTCAAGCCCGCCGAATTTGCGTAGCAGCGCCGCCGCTTTGACTTTCCCTATACCGTTTATCTTTGTCAGCTGTGTCTGCACCGCGTATTTGTCGCGCAGCTGGCGGTGATAGCTTATCGCATAGCGGTGAACTTCTTCCTGCAGCCTGCCGCAGAATGCGAAAACCGCAGTCTCCGCAGCGAGCGGTTTGTCACGCCCGTCAGCATAGCTTACAGCCTTAGTGCGGTGGCGGCTGTCTTTCTTGAAACCAATGACGGGAATATCGAGCCCGAGCGAACGCACCACGTCGATGACCGCGTGTATTTGTCCTTTTCCGCCGTCACAGATTATCAGGTCAGGAAGCGGGGCAAAATTCTCGTCACCGTCGAGGAATCTCTGCAGACGGCGAGTCACCGCCTCGCTCATACACGCTGTGTCATCACCGCCCATCGCGGCGGCGATACGGAATTTTTTATACGCGCTTTTGACAAGCACGCCGTTTTCCGCACAGACCATTCCGCAGACAGTGTCAACACCCGCAAGGTGGCTCACGTCGTATATTTCCATGCGATGCACAGACGGTATGCCGGTAAAATCATTGAACGCGTCCTGCAAGCGCTGTCCGTTTTCAGCCCTGCCCGTATACTGCAACAGGCGCTCTTCAGCATTGCGGCGTGCGATGGTCAATATTTCTTTATCGCACTCAAATGTCGGCAGCGTAAGCACTCCGCCGAGCCATTCATTATAAAGCGCGAACCACTCGTATTCTTTTTCAAGATAAACGTGCGCGGGCGGCGGTGTTTCTGAATAAAAACGCTGAACATAGTCCCCCATGAGTTCATCCGAAAAATTCTCGTCGAATATGTCGCAACGCTGTCCGACCACATAGCCGTTGCGCAGCTGCAACACGAAAATCGAGCATTGCCCATCCGAAATTTGTCTGAAAGCGAAATAATCCGCATTACGTTTCTGTCCGACTATAGGACGGCGCTTTTGAGCGAGCGCATCGAGTGCGCGCAGACGGTCACGGTACTTTGCCGCCGCTTCAAAATCAAGTTTTTCCGCAGCGTCGGTCATTTCATTGCGAGTGCGCTCTTCAACAGCATCCGTGTCTCCGCCGAGGATATTCGCTATCTCATTATACACCGCGTCAGCCTTTTGTTGTGTATAATCCTCCGCGCAGAAACCCGCACATTTGCCTATTTGGTAATTTATACAGCGTTTTCCGGCGGAAGAGTCGTTCTGCGGACAGTCTGCCAGCGCAAACGCGGACGAAACTATGTCGATTATCGCCTTCGCGTCCATTCGATATATGAACGGACCGAAATACTTGTCCTTGCTGTTTTTCTTATTGTTTTCGAGCATCAGAAGCGGTATCTTTACGCCGTTTGCGAGTTTGCGCGTCGTAAGCTTTATAAACGGATAGCCTCGTATGCCGTCTTTGAGCAGTATGTTGTAAAACGGCTTGTGCAGACGTATCAGACTTATCTCGGTGAGCAGTGCGTCAAGCTCCGTCGCGGTGATGACTACGTCGAAATCCTCGACCTGAGACACAAGTTTTTCCGTTTTCGGCGTGTGAAAACCGTTGCGAAAGTAGCTTGTAACTCGGTTTTTGAGATTTTTCGCTTTTCCGACGTATATCACCCTATGGTGCTTGTCGTGCATTATATATACACCCGGTTCACCGGGAAGGCTGTTCGCCTTTTGCAACAGATCCATATCAACCCCGAATTGAAAAGGCAGTACACTCACAATAAAGAATGTACTGCCGTCATTACAAATATCTTTTCTTTCACCGTTTTATCTGAGATTGGAAAAACTGGACTCGATTATTTCGCTGAGCGCCTCAATGGCCTGTTTTTCATCCACACCGTCGGCGATTATATTGATCACATTGTCTTTGACGACACCTAAACTGAGAACGCCCAACAGACTCTTGGCATTGACACGTCTGTCGCCTTTTTCTATCCAGACAGAACTTTTAAACTCGTTTGCTTTTGTGATAAAGTAAGTCGCAGGTCTGGCATGTAACCCGACGGAATTGATTACCGTAACATTTTTATTTGTCATAACGAACATCATCCTCTCGTCGTTCCCGTGTGGGGAAAAATATAACAGAATAACGTATTCCTGATTTTATTATTATATACTATTTTTATCTTTTTGTCAAGAGAAATTTACAACAAATTAGAAATCTATATTTTTCTCTTTTCGTCAATTATTCACAATTCAATTCTTTCAGACCGTTGACAAAACCGCAGTTTTAATATATAATAAATGTATATTTGAATGTTATTTTTACCGAAAGAGAATCGAATATGTCACACGATATTTCTTTGACGAGAAATTTTTGCATAATAGCCCATATCGACCACGGAAAATCCACCGTTGCCGACCGTCTGATGGAACTGACTAAAACCGTCGAGATCCGCGAAATGGAAGACCAGCTTCTGGATAATATGGACCTTGAACGCGAACGCGGCATCACCATAAAAGCCCGCGCTATAAAAATGAACTATACCGCAGAGGACGGCAAAACCTATGAATTAAACCTCATCGACACTCCCGGCCACGTCGACTTTTCATACGAAGTCGCGCGCAGTCTGCAGGCGTGCGAAGGTGCACTGCTCGTCGTTGACGCGTCACAGGGCATTGAGGCGCAGACGCTCGCCAACACGTATCTTGCAGTAGACGGCGACCTCGAGGTGCTGCCCGTAATAAACAAGATAGACCTTCCTTCTGCGGACCCCGACAGAGTTATAAAAGAAATAGAGGATGTTATCGGAATCCCCGCGGAAGAAAGCCCGAAAGTGTCCGCGAAAACAGGCGAAAACATGTCAAGTCTGCTTGAATACATCGTCAAAGGCGTGCCCGCGCCGAAGGGCAACCCCGAGGCACCGTTGCGCGCGCTTATCTTTGACTCCGTTTACGACAGTTACAGAGGCGTCATCGTCTATGTACGCGTATTTGACGGCACTCTCAAAGCGGGCGACCGCATAAGGATGATCGCGACGGGGGCAGAGTTCGACGTTGTGGAAGTAGGCAATATGCGCCCCTTCGGATTTGAAGCTAAAGACGGCATCTCCGCGGGCGAAGTCGGCTACATAATGGCGTCGATAAAGACCGTTCGCGACACGCAGGTCGGCGACACCGTCACACTTGCCGAAAATCCGACAGATAAGCCTCTGCCGGGCTACAAAAAAGTCACGCCGATGGTCTTCAGCGGTATCTTTCCCGCCGACGGCTCGAAATACGGAGACCTGCGCGACGCTCTGGAAAAGCTCCAACTTAACGATGCGTCTCTGTCATTTGAAAAAGAAAATTCCACCGCTCTCGGCTTCGGCTTCCGCTGCGGATTCCTTGGTCTGTTGCATATGGACATCATTCAGGAGCGCCTTGAACGCGAATACAATCTCGACCTCATCACTACCGCGCCGAGCGTTATATACAAAGTCGAAAAGACGAGCGGTGAAACAGTTTTCGTCTCCAACCCGACACTTTATCCCAACCCCGGAGAGATCGCAGCGGCTTACGAGCCTTTTGTAAAAGCTGACATCCTCGCGCCGTCCGAATTTGTCGGCACGATAATGGATCTATGCACCGAGCGCCGCGGCATATTCAAGAACATGAGCTACATTGACGAAAGCCGTGTAGACTTACATTACGAGCTTCCCCTCAACGAAATAATCTACGACTTTTTCGACGCCCTCAAATCGCGCACCCGCGGTTACGCGTCGTTCGACTACGAATTCCTTGATTACGTCAAGAGCAATCTTGTCAAGCTCGACATTCTGCTCAACGGAGAGATAGTGGACGCACTGTCATTCATAGTCTTCTCCGACAACGCTTACACCCGCGGCAGAAAAATATGCGAACGTCTCAAAGACAACATACCGCGCCAACTTTTCGAGATTCCCGTCCAGGCGGCGATAGGCGGAAAGATAATCGCAAGAGAAACCGTAAAAGCACTGCGTAAGGACGTGCTTGCGAAATGCTACGGCGGCGACATTACCCGTAAGAAGAAGCTTCTTGAAAAGCAGAAGGAAGGCAAAAAGCGTATGCGTTCCTTCGGCACGGTCCAGCTTTCTCAGGAAGCGTTCATGGCGGTACTCAAATACGACGATGAATGATACGTTTTCGGTCTACGTCCATATTCCGTTCTGCGCACGGAAATGCCGCTACTGCGACTTCTTTTCCGTGCCTTCGGCACAGGACACTTATGATGACTACACAAAGGCGCTCTGCTCGCAGATAGAGACACTTGACGCGGCGGGAGCGCCTGAAAGCATTTATCTGGGCGGCGGCACTCCGTCACTTATCGGCACACGGAATCTCGCAAAAATACTGGATGCGCTCGCCCGCAAATTCGATATCTCCGACGCGGAACGTACGGCAGAAATAAACCCCGAGAGCGTTGTCAACGTCCTGCCTCTTGTGGCAAACGGCACGTTCAATCGCATAAGTATGGGGATTCAGTCTCTCGATGACGGGCAGCTGCAGTTTCTCGGAAGAGTCCATACTGCCGCACAGGCAGAGCAAGCATACAACGATTTGCGCAGAAACGGCGCGAAAAACATCTCCGTGGACATAATGACCGCACTTCCGACGGAAAACAGACACGAACGACTCCAAAAAACGCTTGAAAAGGTGATAAGCTTTACACCGGAGCACGTTTCGGCATACCTTCTTACGGTAGAGGAGAACACCCAATTAGCTCTCTGCGGTGTAAAAGAACTCGACCCCGAAGACTCCGAAGAAGAATATATTTTCGTATCTGATTTCCTCATTTCGCACGGCTACGAGCATTACGAGATATCGAATTTTGCCCGAAAAGGCTTTCGGTCCGTTCATAACAGCGGTTACTGGAAACGTCATCCGTATATCGGTCTCGGTGCGGGTGCTGTGGGCTTCGACGGCATACGAAGATACAAAAACCCCTGTGATATCAACGCCTTTATCGCGTTGAACGGGCGCGTTGACACTATCACGGAAGAAACGCTCACCCCCGAAAGTGCCGCCGAAGAAGAACTCATTCTTGCCCTGCGCACCTGCGACGGCTATGATGCGGCAAAACTTTCGTCCGACGCCCGCCTTTACGCGCAAAAACTCGCCGCGGCGGGACTTGCAAAACTCGATGACAAGGTTTTTGCCATTACACCAAAGGGATGGGTGGTCTGCAACACTATAACATCCGATCTGATGCGGATAATGTTTTAAAAACAGAAAAATCCATCATTCACATCTATTGACAACGGCGACAGGGAGAAATCCTTGCCGCCGATTTTCGTATTTTCAAATAAAAACAAACTAAATTATAACAATAATGTCACAATTATTGAGTATTATTTGCATTTGTGATATAGTGTAATTTGAAGAAGTGTAAAAAATAAAATAATTCAAGGAGGTTGCTGTGACCGCAAAGAAGAAAAAGAAAATTATTGTGATTGCTGTCGTTGCAGTCCTTCTGTTTTCTTTGGTTGTATGGATTGCTTGGAGCAATACGGCACTTGAATTAAATACATTCACGGTATCGAGCGATAATTTGGCGGACGCCTTTGACGGTTATCGAATTGCTCACATTTCCGATCTGCATAATGCGGAGATGGGTAATGATAATGAAAAGCTCCTATCAATGCTGAAGGATGCGATGCCTGATATTATTGCCATAACCGGAGATCTTATCGACTCTCGCAATACCGACATCGAGATTGCTTTGCAGTTTGCGCAAGAAGCTATAAAAATTGCCCCTTGCTATTTTGTAACGGGAAATCACGAAGCAATGGCGCCTGAATATGATGAACTTAAGCAAGGGTTAACGGAATTGGGCGTTGTTGTTCTCGAAAATGAGCGAGTGGAGATTACGAAGTCAGGAGAAACGCTTACATTGCTCGGTGTCGAAGACCCGAACTTCCAGACAGACTGTTTGTTTGACGACGCTGAAACCGTTATGAAAATTCAGATACAGGAACTGACAAATGAAGATAATACCTACACGGTTCTGCTCTCTCACAGACCGGAACTGTTCAATGTATATTGCGATAGCAATGTGGATTTAGTTCTCTGCGGTCACGCACACGGCGGTCAGTTCAGATTACCGTTTGCAGGCGGGTTGGCAGCTCCAAATCAAGGGTTATTTCCTGAGTATGATGCAGGACTATACACAGAGAAAAACACAAATATGATCGTAAGCAGAGGTATCGGAAACAGTATCATTCCGTTTCGTTTCAACAATCGACCGGAAGTGATCTTAATAGAATTACGAAGTAAGGATTGAGCATATGACGAGAATTCTGTTAGTTGAAGATGATAAAGGAATTATAGCTAACCTCACTGAATTTTTGTCCGCTGAGGGGTATGAGGTTAAAAATGCAACGGGGCAATCCGGAGCATTGAAACTTTTAGAGAGCGAACAGTTTGATCTTGCCTTACTCGATATTTCTTTGTCTGACGGGAACGGTTTTTCTGTTTGTTCTGCAATTAAGTCCAATTACGGTATTCCGGTAATCTTCCTTACTGCATCAGGCGATGAATACAGTACGGTTACGGGATTTGAATTGGGAGCAGACGATTATATTTCCAAGCCGTTCAGACCGCGGGAGCTTGTAACAAGAATAAAAAACGTTCTCCGTCTTACCGGAGGAGCAGGAACGGCTATTCATCTCGGAGATATTGTTGTGGATACTGTGAAAGGCACAGCAAGTAAGCACGGCAAGGACTTATATCTATCGGCTCTTGAATATCGCCTGCTCCTCGTGTTCCTAAACAATCGCGGAGCAATTCTCACAAGAACACAGCTTCTTGAAGCGATTTGGGACATTGCGGGTGAATTTGTAAACGATAACACTCTAACCGTCTATATCAAGCGGCTCAGAGAAAAGATTGAGGACGATCCGCAGAACCCGACGATCATTAAGACGGTTCGCGGCCTCGGCTATAGGGTTGATGCGTGATGAAATTACTGAGAAATTCCGAAGTAAGAAAAACATTATTGTTATACAGCTTGGTCGGCGGTGTTGCAACCGCAGCGGCATTTGTGTGGGAAGGTCGTTTCGGCTTTTTAATGCTTATCGTTTGTGTAGTTTTTATGCTCATTTATCTTTTTACTACACATAAGAGATACAAACGCATATCCGATCTTGCCGCAGATATAAACAAAATAATGCACGGTGATCGACAAGTTGCTATTGAAAAGTATTCTGAGGGTGAACTCGGCATTTTACGGAGTGAAGTCTATAAAATGACCATTTGTTTGAGAGAGCAGCAGCAGAGTTTGCAGGATGATAAGATTTTTCTTGCCGACTCTCTCGCAGATATTTCTCACCAGATCCGCACCCCGCTTACCTCTATCAACCTGCTTGTATCCCTTATATCTGAGCCGAACATTACCGAAGAACGGCGGCAGAAACTGTCTCACGACCTCTACGAGCTTCTTTCCCGCATAGAATGGCTGATTACTGCTTTATTGAAAATATCTAAATTGGATGCAGGAACAGTAAAGTTCAAAACGGAAAAAATATCCCTTGACGAGCTTATCAGTAAAGCAACTGCACCTTTGCTCGTTCCTATGGATTTGAGAAATCAAACATTGAGGGTATCCGCAGAAGGCGATTTTTCCGGTGATATCTCGTGGACTTGCGAAGCAATTACAAACATCGTCAAGAACTGTATGGAACACACACCCGAGAGCGGAGTTGTTGATATAAAAGCATCCGACAATGCTCTGTATACTGAAATCATCATAACAGACACCGGCAGCGGCATATCAAAAGAAGATCTCCCGCATATTTTTGAACGCTTCTACAAAGGGCAGAATTCCGACGATAAGAGTTTCGGCATAGGTCTTGCATTGGCACGAATGATAATTACCGTTCAGAACGGTACTATTAAAGCAGAAAACCAAGTACCGAAGGGTGCGAAATTCACCGTTCGTTTTCACAAGGGAACCGTCTGATCGGCGGCTCCTTTTTTTCGTTAAGTGACGTTTTTGTTATTTTAGAGTCACCGCCGTGTCATTTTGACATTGTATAATGAACACATAACTACAATTAAGGAGAATTTCACATGGAAATATTAAGAGTTGAAAACCTTTGCAAGACGTACGGCAAGGGAGAAAATCAGGTAAAGGCGTTGGATAATGTATCATTCTCCGTAAACAAAGGTGAATTTGTCGCCATCATCGGCTCATCAGGTTCGGGCAAATCCACTTTGCTTCACATCCTGGGCGGTGTCGATAAACCCACAAGCGGAAAAGTCTATATGGACGGGAGTGATGTATATGCTCAAAACGATGAGCAGCTTGCAATCTTCCGCCGCCGTCAGGTTGGACTTATTTACCAGTTCTACAACCTGATTCCGGTTCTTAATGTAACCGAAAATATTACCCTTCCTGTGCTTATGGACGGTCAGAAGGTCAATCAGGACAGATTGAAGGAGCTGATGACCACATTAAAGCTTGTCGGTCGTGAAAATCATTTACCGAATCAGCTTTCAGGTGGACAGCAACAAAGAGTATCCATCGGCAGAGCCTTGATGAACGCGCCTTCGGTTGTGCTTGCCGATGAGCCGACCGGAAATCTTGACTCAAAAAACAGTCAGGAAATTGTGGATCTGCTGAAGATATCTAATCAGAAGTATAACCAAACGCTGATTATCATCACCCACGATGAAAACATTGCTTTGCAGGCAGACCGTATCCTTGCCATAGAGGACGGAAAAATCACCCGTGATGAGGTGCTCCGCAGATGAATGTATTTAATAAAGTAACGCTTCAGTCGTTAAAAAAGAATAAAACAAGGACTATTGTAACTATCATCGGTATTATTCTCTCGGCGGCAATGATCTGTGCGGTAACAACTTTTGCAAGCAGCGTTATGAATTACGCTCTTGAAACCGCTATATATTCCGTCGGTAACTGGCACGGCAGAGAAACGGATACTGCATACGAAACATATGAAGATGTTCGGACGAGCGGAGATGTCGAGGACGCGGTTTACCTGCAACAGCTCGGATATGCTGTCGCAGAGGGCTGTGAGAATGAGTTTAAACCGTATATCTATCTGCTCGGTGCAGGAAAGAATGTTGAGTCGGTATTTCCAATTCATATTATTTCGGGCAATTATCCTACTTCCGAAAACGAGATCCTGCTGCCGGAGCATTTATATACGAACGGCGGTGTAAAATACAATATTGGGGACACTATAACATTGGAACTCGGTAAGCGTATGCTTAACGGGTATCCAATGAGGCAAAATAATCCTTGCTATATTTATGAGAACGGTAATGAAATATTAAACGGAGAAACTCTTGAGGTCCGTGAAATCCGCACGTATGCGGTTGTTGGTTTTTATGAGCGTTTGAATTGGCGAATTGAAGACTTCGATGCCCCCGGATACACGGCAATCACGCTTGCAGATAAAGAACCTTCTGCAGACTATCTGTACGATGTGTATTTCCGAATGGACAATCCGAAAGAAATCTATGGTTTTATGAAAAAAATGGGCTTTTCGGGAGACCTAAATACCGAAGTATTAATGTATTTAGGCACATCACGGTACGATAACTTTTCGACTATGCTTTACAGCCTTTCCGCTATCGTAATCGGTTTGATCATCTTTGGATCCGTATCTCTGATCTACAATGCCTTTTCTATTTCGGTCTCTGAAAGAACAAAGCAGTTCGGACTGCTCTCATCGGTTGGAGCAACGAAGAAACAGCTCCGACGTATGGTGCTGTTCGAAGCATCAGTAGTGAGTGTTATCGGAATACCTTTAGGCGTACTTGCAGGTGTAGGCGGTATCGGCGTGACATTGATGTTTATCGGTGACAAATTCCGTTCTATGGGATTTCCGATTGATATGAAACTAAGCGTTTCTCCTATATCAATCATTATCGCCGTCGCAGTTGCCATTATTACTGTATTGATTTCTGCTTGGATACCGTCAAAAAGAGCGACAACGGTATCTGCAGTCGAAGCCATCCGGCAGAATATAGATGTAAAAAACACAAAACCTATTAAAACATCTAAACTGACCTACAAACTTTTCGGTTTGCCGGGAATGCTTGCCAGCAAGCACTACAAACGCAGCAAGATGAAATACAGAACAAAAGTAATCAGTTTGTTTATGAGCATCGTGCTGTTTGTATCTTCTTCCGCATTTACGAATTATTTAATGGAGTCTGTTAGCGGTGGGTTCGGATCCGTGGGACACGATTTGAACGTCAGCATTTCCGGAGATGAATTTGATAATATTACACCTGACGAGCTGTTGAACAGAATGAAGTCAGCAAAGTCAGTAACCGATGCAGCCTATGCTCAGGAACGGTTTATTAACGCAGAAATCAAGAATGAATATTTGACAGATGAAGGAATCACCTTTCTTGATACAAATTGGGGGCAAAGCGATAGCACTTCGGTACGAAATATGTATGCCTATATTTCTTTTGTTGATGATGAAACATATAAAGCTTTGCTCAAAGAATATGATTTGAACGAGCAAATGTATATGAATCCGGAAAGCCCGCTTGCCGTTGTTGTTGACGGAATTACAAGATTTAATAACAACAAACAGAAATATGAAACAATCAACTTCCTTAGAGGTGACAAAAGCGAACTCATCTCTCGGGCAGAAAGAAGAATTAAAGGATATTCGTGCTGCGGTGAGGTGGAAGACGGCATTGTTCGCTATGTTAAAGACGGCAATGACGATTCTGAAGATAACAAATACTTGGATCTGCCGATTGAGGAGGCTTATATAACCACGACGCTCAAAATAGGCAAGGTTATAACAGAAAAACCATTTTTTATTAGCAACCTCTATAGTAGAATGTTACTGATCTATCCTATAAGCTTTGCTGATGTTATTTTTGAAGATTTTGATACTGAAGATAACCTCTATTACTATATGCTTTCTTCCAGCAGCCACGCAGAAAGTTATACCGCAGTGCAAACAATTCTGAGCGATAACGGTTTTAATGCAAAGGATTTACAAAATATTGCTGAGATGGAAGAATCTAACAGAAACTTAGTAACCATCATTCAGGTGTTCTCCTACGGCTTCATCGTGCTGATCTCTCTGATTGCCGCGGCCAATGTATTCAACACTATCTCTACCAATATCAGTCTGCGCCGCAGAGAATTTGCAATGCTGAAATCGGTTGGCATGACGGCAAAGGGCTTCAATAAGATGATGAACTTTGAGTGTCTGCTGTACGGCTCTAAGGCTCTGCTTCTCGGGCTGCCTGTATCCTGCGGTATCACTTACCTCATTTATCTTGCTATTATGGAAGGCTATGAAACGACATTCCATCTGCCTTGGACAGCTATCGGCATTGCTGTGCTGAGTGTGTTCCTGGTGGTATTCGTTACTATGATGTACTCCATGAGCAAGATCAAGAAGGATAACCCGATTGATGCTCTGAAAAATGAGAACTTATAAGGAAAAAGGAGACTGCAAATGGAAAAAAGGGGTTTTTCCGATCATAACGGGGCTGATTACGACAGCAGTCGGTCTTGCACTTGTGATAAGCAAAACAAAACGGAAACTGTAAGTCTCACAGGTGACAAAAAGATTAAGAAAAATAAGCGCATTAAATCGTTTGTTATCATCGTTCTCTGTCTTCTTGCAGTGGGAATCGGCTCGGTATTCGGGATAAGCGGATATGTGAAAAGTGTTGCTTCGGATCGGATTATCACGTCTGAGGATGCCGCAAAACTTACAGATGTGGATTGCATTCTCGTCCTTGGCTGTCAAGTCAAGAATAACGGCATACCCAGCGATATGCTTAAGGACAGGCTGACACGCGGCATCGAGGTGTATAACGTCGGTGCTGCACCGAAACTCCTTATGAGCGGAGACCACGGACGCAAAGAATACAACGAGGTCGGCGCAATGAAACAGTATGCTGTTGATGCAGGGATTGCCTCTGAAGACATCTTTATGGATCACGCAGGTTTTTCTACCTATGAAAGTATTTACCGCGCCAAGGAGATATTTAAGGCGGACAAGATTATCATTGTTACGCAGAAATATCATCTGTACCGAGCTCTGTATATCGCTGAAAAGTTTGGTATAGAAGCATACGGTGTCGCCTCTGACTATCATATATACGCAGGACAAACCCTCCGGGAGTGCCGTGAAATACTTGCGAGGTGCAAGGATTTTGCAATAACCATATTCAAACCCAAACCAACATATATGGGAGAACCTGTTCCGGTAAGCGGCAACGGTGATATTACAAACGATTATTGAAAGGATAACATATGCAAAAGAAGGCAAAGCGGATAGTGCTTTTCTGTGTTATTGCCTTAGTCATAGGAGGCGCAGTTGTACTTCATTTTAAGCCGCACTATCTCTACATCTTAGGCGAAAAGATCGGTGTGAATTGCAATAGAGTTGAAATGAATACAGTTGTTCCGGATAATATGAACCGATTCACGCTGAGCGAGCTTAAAGCAAATGAGCGGGTTAAGTTCGATCAAAGTGCCATGCTCATAAACACAGAATACCTCTTACAAGAGGACTTTGTGCCGTCCATCTCTCAATATAAAGATACGGACGTGCAAATAAATGACTGTTTACACGAAGCGTTTGAAAAACTAACTCTTGCGGTCAATGAAAAAACCGGCAGTAAATTGTTTGTGTCCAGTGCCTATCGTACCGAGGAGGAGCAGCAGGAACTGTATGATGAAGATCCTTTAACCGCGAATATCCCGGGTGCAAGCGAACACCAAACAGGGCTCGCTCTTGATGTTTATGTGCAATATAACGCCGGCTTAGGATTTATTAAAACAGCTGCGGGACAGTTTGTCAATTCGAACTGCTGGGAATATGGATTTATAATCAGATATCCCTCTTATGGCAAGAGTGAAACGGGCATGAGATTTGAACCCTGGCATATTCGATATGTCGGTGAGCCCCATGCAAAAATTATATATAACAACCATTTGACATTAGAAGAATACATACTTTCCTTAGAGGATGGCGTTTGGTACGAGGTTGACAACTATTTAATATCACGGCAAAAAACAGCAGCTGATGATACTCTGATATTGCCGGACAGCTACTCAAATGCGGTGATCTCTCCGGATAATACGGGGAGCTACATTGTCACCGTTACAAGAGAGTAAATCCCCTCCTTGGGCCAAAGATGCGCAAGGACACAGTTGCTTAGGGTACATGCAACTATGGAAAAGAGCAAAAAGAATTGCTCTCCGCGGTTGAAAAGGCGCGCAAGCAGTCAGAAAAGCCGAACAGGAAAATCCTCTGAAAACCGCCTGAAACAAAGGGAAACGGTGCAGTCCTCACGGACTGCACCGTTTCCTACATAAGACGACTGTCCTTCAAAGTACGGCTCTGCGCATCCTTTTTTTATTCCATCTCATGCAGTAAGTCGAGAAATTTAGCCGCATGGATACATTCATCCTCCGCGAATTTCGCGAATATACCCGAAATCGCCTTATCGTCGATCTCTTTTGCCCATATCTCGTAATTCCGAACGAGCTCCATAGAGTCTTCCCACGCGCGAAACACGCGGTCGCGGCGGGTTATCTTTATACCGTTATCCGTTTTTGTGCCTATACCTTTATCCATAATCTTCGCCTCCGAATGTAAATTTACTCCTATTTTTTCCGCGAAAATTAAAAATATACCCGTCGGTTTTTGCCGACGGGTTTTGCTTTATATGTTTTTTACGAGTTCTGCCGTGCAGCCACACAGCAGCTCCACATTGCGTTCGTCAAACGCCGTATCGCGCACGGTATGTATTCGGTCAAGATAAAGCCCGAATTTGCCCTTCTTGAACGCCGCGACACCGATGCCGCACGGAAAATTCCTCTGGTCGGATGGATAATATATCCCAGCCGCACTTTTTTCGACGGTGACGTTTTTGCCGTCCGCGCCGTGATATGCCGCACACAGCAAGTCTTTCTGCGTCTCGGGAATTTTTTTGCCCGGAATAATGAGTATCTCGTCGCCGTCCGACACGCAGTCGAAGTTGAGCAGAAGCTTGTCTTTCATCGCGTCTTTATGAATCTTTGAAAAAAACATAGACCCGAAAAGCCCGTTTTCCTCATTATCGAAAAACACGAACGCCGTTTTTTGTTTTTCGTCGTCACTCATAGCCTCCATTATCTCAAGAAGTGTGATGACGCCGGACGTATTGTCGTTTGCGGTGTGTTTATTCGGCTTTCCCGCGAACAAAATCGCAAAAAGCGCGATAAGCACGGCAAAATACGTCAATTCCGCAAGAAGAATACTATCCGTCAGCGCTTTTACCGCAAATGTAGCCGCGCCCGCGATGATTATTACGGGAATAGCGATTAACAAACCGTAAAGCAGCGAAAGAGCTATATTTTTCGGCATGATGAAATTCGGTATCGGAAGCACCGAGCACGTGTCATAGTGCGCTCCGAGAACGATTTTCGCATTATCGACGTCCCCGACAACGATATTTCTGCTGTTAAGGAAGCCGCCCTTTTCTACTTTTGCATCAGGGAATTTCGAGAGGATGAAATCTATGAACTTTGTCTTTTGTGCCTCTGTTTTCCGCACCTGGTACTTTTCAAAAACTTCTTTTGAAATATCGGTCATAGTGTTCTCTCCATTCGTTACGAATTGTTTCTTTTCCGCGTTTTCTGAAGCCTCGGCCTTCGTAAGACTCTCTGAGACAACTTAGTTTTTGGCGAGGTTGCGTTCTTGAGCCTCACGGTCAAGTCTGGAGTTGCGGAAGTAGAGACATACGTCGATGGAAATCTCGATAAAGTTAAGAATATAGAAGAAGAAGCTCAGGAAAAATATCCAACCTTCCAGGCTCGTGAATTCAATAACATGGCCCATGCAGGATACCTGGATGACTTTGCGTGCTATACCGAAAGCATAACCTATAAGCAGGAAAACCTCAAAGAAAAGGCTCTTGCCCTTTGCGGTACGTGAAATCAAGGATTTGCGGATGGATATCGGCCAGGACAAGCCGAAACAGAATATAGTGAGTGCTTCAAAAAGATTTGTTAAAGTTTCAAGTGTCATTTTCTTTTTCTTCTTTCCGAATGATTATCTATTTTTACGGGTGTAGTCTGGCAGCAGTTTCGGCGACACGGCGTCTGTCTTTATGCCCGCTTTTTCCATTTCCGCCTTAAATTTCGCTATATGGTCAAGAGTAAGCGCACCGACGGAAACATCTTTTGCTCTTGCCGCGGCGTTCTTGCCCGCACTGCGTCCGAAAACGATTATATCGAGCAGGGAGTTTCCCATAAGCCTGTTTCTGCCGTGGATTCCGCCGACAGCCTCACCCGCAACATAGAGATTGCGAACGTTCGTCGTTTCCCCGTCAACGTTTATGTCAAGTCCGCCATTCTGATAGTGCAGAGTCGGATAAACAAGTATGGGCTCTTTGCGGATATCTATGCCGTACTGCGCAAACATACGCATCATGGCCGGAATACGTTTTTCTATCGTGCCTTCGCCGCCGATTTTCTCGATCATCGGCGTGTCAAGCCAGACCGCAAGTCCGTCACCCGTATCAACGCCCTCTCCGCGAGTCGAGCATTCACGGATTATAGACGCCGCCGCAACGTCACGCGTTTCGAGCGGATGCATGAACACCTTTCCGTCTCTGTTTACCAGTTTTGCACCGAGCGAACGCACTTTTTCGGTAACAAGAGCACCGAATATCTGCTGCGGGAATGCCGCGCCCGTGGGATGATACTGAAGAGTATCCGCGTAAAGAAGTTTTGCACCTACACGGTAGCCGAGCACAAGTCCGTCCGCCGTCGCACCGTAATGGTTTGATGTCGGGAAACCCTGGTAGTGCATACGTCCCGCACCGCCGGTCGCGATAATAACGGTCTTTGCACGCGCGACCATGAGCTCTTTTGTTTCCATGTTCATCAGCACAGCGCCTGCAGCGTTGCCGTTCTCGTCAAGGATAAGCTCTACCGCGGACGTAAAGTCAACGACAGGGATACCTCTGTTGAGAACTTCGTCACGCAATGTACGCATTATTTCCGCGCCGGAATAATCTTTTGCCGCGTGCATACGCTTGCGGGATGTACCGCCGCCGTGGGTGGTTATCATCGTGCCGTCGGGAGCTTTATCGAACTCCACGCCCAGCGAATTGAGCCATTGTATTGCTTCGGGAGCGTCACATACGAGTTTGGAAAGCAATTCGCGCTTTGCCGCAAAGTGTCCGCCTCCGAAAGCGTCAAGAAAGTGTATCGCGGGGCTGTCGTTGGGCTTATCCGCCGCCTGAATGCCGCCCTCCGCCATCATCGTGTTCGCGTCACCGATACGGAGTTTTGTAACTATCATTACATTTGCGCCGGCGTTGTCCGCCTCTATTGCCGCGGAAGAACCCGCGCCGCCTCCGCCGATAACGAGCACGTCAACGTCGTATTTCGGATTATCAAGATCAACATCTGCCGCGCTGATACGGCTGTTGGCCTGAAGCATCTGACAAAGCTCCTTCGGTACGGCTTCGCCTTTGTTGGGCCCTATTTCAAGAGTACGGAATTCGCTTTTTTTGTAGTCGGGGTGATACTGTGCAAGAAGATCTTCCTTCTGCTGAGCCGTCATTCGCGCGGGCTCATACGCTATATTCGCCTCTCGTGCCGCCTCGACAGCCGCAAGAGATTTTTTCATACTTTCCGGATACATGTCGCCCCTCCTTATTTCTCTATTTCTCTGTTGTTGTAAAGTTCTTTGAGTTCTTCGACTGGTTTGCCCATAAGCGCCTCTATGAGATCCGTGAAGGTACCGTCGTTTATCTCTTTTACACGGTTTTCAAGATGCTCGGTCTTTGGCGCGAGATATTTGCCGTTTATACGGCGCGCAAGCATTGCGACCTGCGGATGGGATATGCCCGCGGGGCAACGTGAAGAACATACTCCGCACATAACACAGTCGAAAGACTCCTCCGCGCATTTATCAAATTCGCCGCGCTGAGCGTAAGCTATGTATTGCATAACATCAAGGCTCTGGGTGCATGCTTTCGTGCAGGCGTTACAGCCGACACAGGCGTAAATCTCGGGATAAAGCTGCATCATTATCTGCTGGGTGGGGGAGATTTTTTCGATGTCGTAGATTTGTTTTACGAGCGGAAAGAAAGGAAGCGTCGCGATGTACATGCCTTCCTCGACCTTCGTCTGGCACGCCAGGCAGGTCTTGAGTTCTCTCTGCCCTTTTATGCGGTATATCGTCGCACACGCGCCGCAAAAACCATTGCGGCAACCGCAGCCACGCACGAGCTGATAGCCCGAATATTCCATGGCACGCATGATCGTAAGATCCTCCGGCACGGTATACTGTTTGCCGAAAAGATATATATTTACCGTATTCTCCATTATTCTTCAGTCCTCTCACTTTATCAATATTCGTCCGGAAGTTCGTCCAGTTCGTCAAAACGGAACACGGGTCCGTCCTTGCAGACGTATTTTGAGCCGACGTTGCAGCGTCCGCATTTACCGATGCCGCATTTCATACGCAGTTCGAGCGTCGTGTATATCTGAGTTTTCTCAAATCCAAGCTCGTACAGCCCTGCAAGCGTAAACTTTATCATTATCGGCGGACCGCAAAGTACAGCTATCTTATTGGTATCAAAGCTCAATTCCTTGACATAGTTCGGAACGAATCCGACATGTCCGTCCCAACCTTCCTGCTCTCGGTCGATGGTCAGGTGCACATGTACGTCCGTATCATTTGCCCACTCGTCGACGATCTCCTTATAGTCAAGCAGATCGTCCTTGGAGCGTGAGCCGTAAACAATGTCAATCTTGCCGTAACGATCGCGATAATGGCGGCAATAATTTATGACAGAGCGCAGAGGCGCGAGGCCGACGCCGCCGGCGATAAACAAAAGATTTTTTCCGACAAACGCGTCGTCTACCGGGAAAGGCTTGCCGTAAGGGCCGCGGATAGTAATCTGCTGTCCGACTTCCATACTGTGGAGGAAATCGGTAACACAACCGCATTTTTTAATGGAGAACTCCATATATCCGGTATTTGTCGGGGACGATGTTATGGAAAACATGGCCTCACCGACACCGGGGATCGAAAGCATAGCACATTGTCCGGGGCGGTGGTCAAACGCCTTCTTGCCGTCGGGTGTAACGACACGGAAAGTCTTTATATCGGGCGTATCCAGGCGGATATCGACGACCTCGCCTACAACGGGAATGAGCGGATCTCTCATGTCAGTCATCGTTCTTATCCCCCTCCCCGAGTTTTTTCATGACTTTTACTATGTTCATCTTTATCGGGCATTTTGAGATACATCTGCCGCAGCCGACGCAACTGAAAACGCCTTCGTTGTTGGTGGGATAATAAACGAGCTTGTGCATGAAGCGCTGGCGAAAGCGTTCAAGCTGTGTCAGTCTCGGCTGTCCTGCGGACATCCTGGTAAAGTCCGAATACATGCACGAATCCCAACAACGGAAACGGCGCACGCCGTCATTTGTCTTGAAATCCTTTATATCGTAACACTGGCATGTCGGACATACGAAAGTACATGTGCCGCAGCCGAGGCATGCTTCGGAAAGCTCAGCCCATGCGGGATCATCAAAGAATTCTTTCGTCTTGTCCTTGCCGAATTTGTCCGCCTTCACGTCTGCAAGCGGAAGCTTTTCCAAACGTCCGCGGATGATTTCTTTCTCTGCCTCTACCGCCGCGCCGTCGCACTCTTCGCATATACTGCCGAGCGACGAAAGCAGAGCTTCGCCTTTTTCGGTCTTTGCGTCGAGATAAAGGAAGTCCGACGTCATGTGGCACACGATATCGCCACCGGGCTGCGACGCGTCGATGCCGAAAGTGCCGCAGAAGCAGGTCTCGGAGGGACGGTTGCAGGCAAGAGAGATTATAATGCCGTGCTCTCGTCTGTTTTTGTAATATGTATCCACAGGTTCGTTCAGAAAGACGCGGTCAAGCACCTCAAAACCGCGCACGTCGCACGCACGCACGCCGAATACTGCAAAATCCTCTGACTCTTTGCGTGTGTCGATTATTTCAATGCGTTTGCCTTCGACTTTGAACGCCATAAGGTCCTCGGACTGTGGAAAAAAGAAGTCTTTTGCGCTGCGGGCGGTATTGAGCGCTGATGAAAATTTCACGCCATCGCGCCACGGCATATACTGCGCGCCGGCATCCGTATCGACGGGAATATAGAGCTTCATCGTTGCGGATATCGCAGCAAAGAGAACGTCAAGATTATTTGTCTGTATTTTACGCATTGCCGTTTCCTCCTTTCACCGCGTCGGAAGGCTCAAGGTCTGAGGTCGTGAAATCAGTCAGCGGAGCACGCTGCCCCACAGTTGCGCCTGCCTGATAATCGCCGTAGAAGGCGTTTATGTCTTTTATGAATTTACGGTTGAGCAGGTGCAGAGGAATATGCTGCGGACATACGCGGGAGCATTCGCCGCAGTCCGTGCAGCGTCCCGCGACATGGAACGCACGGATGATATGGAACATTTTCTCTTCAAAAGAGTCGCTTATTGCCTTGTTTTCAACGCCCGATTCGGGATTGTCGAAAACGCATTTTTCGCAAGTGCAAGCGGGGCATACGTCTCTGCACGCATTGCAGCGTATGCAGCGTGAAAGCTCTCCCTGCCAGAACGCGAAACGCTCGTCGGGAGTCATCTTTTCAAGCTTTTCAACCTCGTCAAAGCGATTGCTGTCGGCAACTTCTCCGTCTTCTCCGAGAAGCTCGTCGTACGCGACATGCTTCTTGGACTTACAGCTCAGGCAGCGCTCCGCGAGAATTTCCGCACGGTCAAGTACTGTGTCGCCGTCATAGAGCGTATGAACCGTGACTTTGTCTCCATCAGTGTCAATGTCCGTGAAGCTTTCTGCCGCTTTGCGGATCTTGCTCACGTCAAGCATACCTTCGCACGGAATACCTACGGCATAAACCTTTTCGCGGTCAAAACGATGTTCGTTGAGAAGTTGATTAAAACTGTATGTATCACAGGGTTTGAGAAATACGAGGACTTTACCGTCGTCCTTCCTTGTCTCGGAAACGAGATATTTGGAGAAGTTCGCACCGCAGAAATCCCCGAAAATGAAATCCTTTTCAAGAGCTTTCGCGTCACGGAAGACCGCGGGAGTGACATCGTAACAGAATTCGCCCTCTTTCCATCCGAGGACACGGCTGACTGTGCCGTCCGCAAGCAACTGTTTTGCTTTGTCTATGAGGATTTCACGTTTTATTTTTTGCATCTCAGATCCTCCAGTCTCTTATTCGGGCCGAGTGCGGCGACGGTACCGCAGAAATCTTCCATTGTCGCTGCAAACTTCGCGCCTTCGGCAGCGGATACCCATTCCACGCGGGTACGCTCACGTTCGATACCGAGGTAGTCGAGCATCGAGAACAGCAGCGCCATACGGCGGCGGGTATAATAGTTGCCCGAAGTATAATGGCAGTCACCGGGATGGCAACCGCAAAGGATAACGCCGTCTGCGCCTCTCTGGAACGCGCGCAGAACGAACATGGGATTGACGCGGCAGGAGCAAGGCACGCGGATTATCTTCACGTCCGCAGGATACGCCAGACGGTTGTTGCCCGCAAGGTCCGCGCCCGCGTAAGAGCACCAGTTGCAGCAGAACGCCACGATAAGCGGTCTGTATTTTTCATCGTTTATCGGCATATCGCGTCCACCTCCGCCATTATTTGTTTATTCTTAAAGCCTTTGAGATCCATAGCGCCGGAACAGCATGCTACCGTGCAGGCGCCGCAGCCCTGACAGACGGCTTCATTGACCTGTGCCACACGGCGAATACGCGTCGTGCGATCGGGCATACGGAATTCTTTATCCACATAAGTTATCGCACCGTAGGGGCATACTTTTTCGCATGCCGAGCAACCGTTGCACATCATTTCGTCGGGATATGCAACACAGGGGTTGCCGGTGAGCTTATCTTTGCAAAGTAACCCGATTACTTTCGACGCCGCGGCACCGGCCTGAGCGACCGTCTCGGGAATATCTTTCGGCCCCTGGCACGCACCCGAGAGGAAAACTCCCGCTGTCGGGCTTTCGACGGGACGCAGCTTCGGATGCGCCTCTGTGAAGAAATCGTTCGTATCCATGGACGCTGTAAGCATCGTTGCAAGAGAACGCGCGGATTTGTCGGGCTCTATCGCCGCCGCGAGTACGACGAGGTCCGCCTCGATATTGAGCTGTTTATCAGCAATGAGGTCAGACGCGCGAACCAAGAGCTTTTTGCCCTCCGGTGTGACTTTTCCTACCATGCCTTTTATATAATGCACGCCGTATTCCTCGACCGCGCGGCGGTAGAATTCATCGAAATTCTTGCCGGGAGTACGCACATCGATATAGAATACATAAACGTCCGTGTCGGGATATTTGTCGCGCGTGAGCATCGCGTGCTTCGCGGTATACATACAGCATATCTTGGAGCAGTATTCCTTACCCTTTTCCTCACATGCCGCACAGCGTGAGCCGACGCACTGTACGAAAACTATCGTGTGGGGGTGTTCTCCGTCGGAAGGGCGCAGCAGTTTTCCGCCCGTGGGGCCCGCGGCATTCATCAGACGCTCAAATTCGAGCGACGTGACGACATCCTTGGACTGAGAGTATGCGAATTCGTCGAATTTCTCCATCGAAATGGGATTGAAGCCGGTAGCGACGACTATCGCTCCGTATTTTTCTTCGATAAATTCGTCTTTTGCCTTATAATCTATAGCTCCCGCGGTGCAGACTTTCGCACACACTCCGCATTTGCCGTTTTTGAGCATATTGCATCTGTCGGGATCGATTGTCGCAACCTTCGGAACAGCTTGCGCAAACGGGATATATATGGCGCGTCGGTTATCCATTCCGAGATTGAACTCGTTGGGAACATTTTTCTGCGGACATTTTTCGGTGCATGCACCGCAGCCCGTGCAGATGTCTTCTCTGACGTAACGCGCTTTGCGTTTTATTGTAACATCAAAATTGCCGACGAAACCTTTGACCGCAGTCACTTCGGAATATGAGAAAATACGGATATTCTCATTCTGTGCCACATCGACCATTTTCGGAGTGAGGATACACGCTGCACAGTCGAGGGTAGGGAAGGTTTTGTCAAGCTGAGCCATTTTGCCGCCGATGGTAGGCTTCGTTTCCACTATATCGACGGGAAATCCCGCATCTGCGATATCCAGCGCGGTCTGTATGCCCGCTATCCCGCCTCCGATGACGAGCGCACGCTTTGTAACAGCGGATGTTCCGGGAGTAAGAGGTGTATTGAGATGAACTTTCGCTATCGCGGCGCGGCCTAAGATTATCGCCTTCTCCGTACCGGTCTGCATATCCTTGTGTACCCATGAGCATTGCTCGCGGATGTTTGCTATTTCCATCATATACGGGTTTATTCCCGCCGCCGCGGCAGTCTTGCGGAATGTTGCTTCGTGCATACGCGGTGAGCAGGAGCATATAACGATACCCGTAAGTTTATGCTCGGCTATCGCGTCCTTTATCATGTCCTGCCCCGCCTGGGAACACATGTATTGATAATTTGTCGAAAATACTACGCCGGGCTCATGTCCGAGAGCTTCGGAAACGGCTGCTACATCGACCGTTCCGGCTATGTTTGTGCCGCAATGGCACACGAAAACACCTATTCTTTGCATTCCGTTTCCTCCTTATTTCGTATATTTTCTGAACGCGGTGACTATCGCCTGCTGGGGCATATCCTCGTCGATCTTTGACGGAATCTCATCAGCGAGAAGGTGGTTATTGCCCTTCTGACGGATGACCGCAAGGCGCACTGCCTCCACAATCTTCGCTGGTTCGACACCTCTCGGGCATCGATCCACGCACGCGAAACACGTCAGGCATTTATATATCGACTGCGACTTCATCAGCGCGTCAATATCGCCGGTTTCGACCATATATACGAATTCGTGCGGATGATATTCCATCTCGTCGTATGCGGGGCATGTGCCGGAGCATTTGCCACAGCGCATACATTTGAGTACATTGACACCGCTCGAACGGATTATCTCTTTTTTGAGGTCTTCTTTATTCATTTTTATCCCCCTTTACGCCCAACGCTTCGGCAAGCAGTTCCGTAAAGTATACGACGGGTATGTCTGCGCCGCCGTTTTTCTCAAGGTTGTATTTACAAAGCGGGCACGCCGTTACTATCATCTCCGCCCCGCAGTTAACTGCATTGTCAAGTACCGCCGCACTCTTCTTTTTCGCAGAGTCGGGCTGTTCCAACGCGATATACCCGCCGCAGCACTCGTTGCGCAGCGCGTATATGACTGGTTCGCCGCCTATGGCGCGGATAAAATCTTCCATTATCTTCGGATTTTCCACGTCATCCATCCGCATCGTCTTTCCCGGGCGCAGCAGCAGGCATCCGTAATACGCCGCAATTTTTCTGCCTGTTAAGGGTTTGACGACGCTCTGTTTTATCTTTTCAAACCCTATTACGTCACGAAGAAGTTCAAGATAGTGCAACACCTGCACGGAGCCGTCGTAAGGACCGTCTTCGCCCAAATAATTATTTACACGCGCTGCAAACTCCTCGTTGGTCTGTATCGCGTGGTTGGTTTGTTTTATTACATTGTGGCATGCCGAACAGACCGTCACGAGCGGGCGGTCTTTCTTTTTTGCCTGTATCAGTGCGCGTACCGAAGAAAGCTTTGTAGCGATCTCCGAGGCGGAGGTCGTAAACGCACCGCCACAGCACTGCCAGTCTTCTGTTTCTTCAAGTTCAACGCCCAGCACCTGAGCGCTTCTGCGGGCATATGTATCAAGATCCAGGGCCTTATTCTTTAATGTACAGCCCGGAAAGTAACTCACCTTCATCATTTCTCCGTTCCTCCTTATACCATCTGCTCCGGATGGAACACCTCGTCGAACCTCTCCTCTGTGAGGAATCCGAGTTCGACACACGCCTGTTTGAGTGAAATATTGTCTTTGAACGCCTTTTTTGCGGTCTTCGCGGCGTTTTCGTAACCGATATACGGGTTGAGCGCGGTCACGAGCATAAGGGAATTGTGCAAATTATCATGCATTTTCTCCTTATTCGCGGTGATGCCTACGGCGCATTTATTATTAAACGAAACTATCGCTTCCGCAAGCAGACGCGCAGACTGCAAAAAGTTGTAAGCCGCGACGGGCATGAACACGTTGAGCTCGAAGTTGCCTTGAGAGGCCGCCATTCCCACCGCCACGTCGTTTCCAATTACCTGCACGGCAACCATCGTGACCGCCTCGCATTGCGTCGGGTTGACCTTGCCGGGCATTATCGACGAGCCGGGTTCGTTTTCGGGTATATGTATCTCACCCAGACCGTCGCGCGGACCGGATGCAAGCCAACGGACGTCATTTGCTATCTTCATCATGTCGCACGCCGTCGCCTTTATAGCACCGTGAGCGAATACGAGCTCATCTTTCGATGTCAGGGCATGGAATTTATTTGCCGCGGTAACGAATGGTTTGCCCGTAAGAGCCGCCGCTTTCGCCGCAACAAGAGTATCGAAGCCCTTCGGTGCGTTGAGCCCTGTTCCGACGGCCGTACCTCCGAGCGCGAGTTCATAAAGAGGCTTGACCGCGGCACGCAGCAGCTCAGCGTCACGTTCGAGGCTTGCGCGCCAGCCGCTTATCTCCTGGCTGAATTTTATCGGCGTCGCGTCCTGCAGATGCGTTCTGCCGGATTTGACAATGCCCTCGTTTTCCGCTTCGAGACGTTTAAAAGTCCCGATAAGAAGTTCAATTGCGGGTATCAGTTTATCTTCTATTGCCACGACCGCCGAAATATGCATAGCCGTCGGGAACGTGTCGTTGGACGACTGGCTCATGTTGATGTCATCGTTGGGATGCGTCAGAACTTTTCCCGCGATCTGGTTTGCGCGGTTGCAGATGACTTCATTGGTGTTCATATTGGACTGCGTGCCGGATCCCGTCTGCCATACGACAAGCGGAAAATGACCGTTAAGTTCTCCCGAGATGACCTCGTCGCATGCCTTGGTTATCGCCGCGAGTTTCTCATCGGTCATCTTTTCGGGTTTAAGCTCATGATTTGCAAGAGCCGCAGCCTTTTTCAGTATGCCGAAAGCATGTATTATCTCCGCAGGCATCGTTTCGATACCTACTCCTATTTCAAAATTCTCATGGCTTCTCTGGGTCTGCGCTGCCCACAGTCTATCAGCGGGAACTTTCATCTCGCCCATCGAATCGTGTTCTATACGGTATTCCATTTTCGTTCCCTCCGTCAGATGTTTATATCCTTCATGACTTCTTTAAGGCATTTCTCGCTGTGACGCAGCTGCTGTATCTCTTCATCCGTAAGATGAGGCAATACTTTTCCATGCAGACCGCCGCCTCCGACAAGGTTGAGTACGCTCAGGCATACGTCATTTATACCATATTCGCCGTGCATGAGCGTGGAGACTGTCATCGTCGTGTTTATACCCGAAAGGATACATCTGCATATGTGGCATACTGCTACCGAAACAGCATAGAACGTTGCACCTTTGCGCTCGATGACACGCGCGCCGGATTTACGCACGTAAGTCTCGATCTCGTCAAAATCTATGACGGGATATTCATCACTGAGTCCCTTTATCGAGCCCTGGAGCGCCTCTATCGGTACGTTGGAGATATTCGCAAGCGACCACGGCACGAACGCAGAGTCTCCGTGTTCGCCCATAACATAGGCATGTACGTTCTTCTGATTTATTTTGTAGCATTCCGAAAGTCTCGAACGCAGACGCGCGGTATCGAGTATCGTGCCGGATCCGATTATCTGTTTTTCGGGAAGTCCGGAAATTTTATTGAAAGTATATGTTATTATATCAACCGGATTGCTGACGATGACGTATTTCGCGTCCGGAGCGTAACGGATGATATTCGGAATTATGCTTTTAGCTATATTTACATTCGTCTGTGCAAGGTCAAGGCGCGACTGTCCCGGCTTGCGTGCAACACCCGATGTCAAAATGACTATATCGGAGTTGACCGCATCGCTGTAATCACCCGCGTATATGGTGCATGGCGAGCAGAACGGCGTACCCTGCCTTATATCAAGCGCTTCACCGATAGCTTTCTCGGTGTTGACGTCGATCATTACAATTTCCGACGCTAACCCGTTGAGGGTCAGCGTATACGCGATTGTAGAACCGACACTTCCTGTTCCTATGATTGTGATTTTGTTCATTGTTTACCCAAATCTCCCTTTTGTTTTATAATATGTCAGACCGGCCGCGTATGCGCTGCTTCTCCCCCTGAAATGATTTCGTCCTTGCTCTTATCCCTACTCTTGTGCGGCCGATCTCCCTGTTTTCAGTCAGAAATGTGCTTTTGTATAAAAAAACGGACTGAAACCACATGCCGAATGGCACAAGGCTTGAGTCCGTATGATGGTGCGGGTAACAGGACTTGAACCTGCATGAAATTGCTTTCACTAGAACCTGAATCTAGCGCGTCTGCCAATTCCGCCATACCCGCATATTTAGTACTTTTGCAAAAATCGAAATCTGAACCTCAATCAAGTGACCTTTTCCGCCTAAACGAAAGGATCTCAATTCAAAATTCACCTTGCCTAACTATTTTATCACACATGAATTGATTTGTCAATAGGGACGTTGCAAACTTTTTTTTAACTATATCAACGTATTGTTGACTTTTTTCCCAAATATTATCCACTTTTGTTCCTGTCCATTCGACTTCAACGGAAAAAGCGTCCCTTTCGGGACGCTTCGGACTTACTTGCCGCCGTTTGCAAAATGCTTTTCTATTATCGGAGCGACAGCATCGGCATATATCCTGCCGATAAATCTCGCGCCCTCCGGGGACGGATGCACGCCGTCTTCCGAAAGTTCTTTGGGCTCACGGCGCACACACTCCGCAGCAATATAACCGTCAAGCGGAATATACACCTCGGCGTATTCACGGGCGAGTTTGCGTATCACACTCACCTTGTTTGGCAAATCTACGCGGAACCTTTCCTCGTCGTCGTCAACAGGTATAAAATACGGCTCCATCATGACTATATGCGAGCCCGTGCTCTTTATCGCTTCAAGGATAGTACGATAACGCTCCTCGAAGACATCGTTTGGGATCCATTGCTTATCTCCGAAGTGATGCCACACGTCATTTATCCCGACGAGTATCGACGTAAGATCGGGCTTTACGTCGATTATATCGGTCTGAATACGCTCGACGATATCCTTAGTCTGGTTGCCGCTTATTCCGAGATTGATAAAATCGAACTCCTTGTCGGAAAACATTTCACGCAGATATTCCGCCGCGTATTTCGGGTAACCGCTGCCGAGCGATGAGCCTTTTTTCTGAGCTGCACTGGCTCCTGCATCAGTTATGCTGTCGCCCTGAAAAAGAATTTTCATAGTATCATTCTCCCTTTATGTCGGTCACTGTGTATCCGGCGTCCTCGACCGCCTTCCCGAGAACCGCATCTGAAACATCGGAAGCGGCGGTGACGACAGCCGTCTTGCTGTTAAGGTCAACTACGACTGAACTCACGCTTTCCACGGCTTTGAGCGCTTTTTCGATATGTGCCGCGCAGTGCATGCACATCATTCCGTCAATAAGAAGAGTTTTTTTCATGATTTTTTCTCCTTGTTTATTGAAATTCTTTAATCGCAGAGCATTTATAGCGACACAGAGCGACCCCAGCCCTGTCGCCGCAGCGAACATGGAGACAACTGACGATCGAATGCCGAATATAGGATAAAGCGCTCTCGTCGCAAAATATAGGATAGAGCGCTCCCGTCGCAATAGGTATTCCGAGAGAGTTGTACATCATAGCTCAGAAAAGATTCTGCTTTATACTGCGAACCGTCGCACGGCTCAGAGGTATTGAATCCACCACATCCCGCAAGTCTTTTTCATCAACACTATGTCGGCAGATTCCGTCGCTATATCGATTCCCGTGCCTATGGCAAGTCCGCCATCGGCGCTCGTGAGCGCAGCCGCATCATTTACACCGTCACCGACCATAACGGTAAAACGTCCGTCGGAGCGCAAAGCTGGTATTCTTTCATCTTTCTGTGACGGAAACACACCCGCGATGACGTTATCCATGCCAACGCTTTGAGCCACGGCACGCGCGGGCATCTCATTGTCGCCCGTCACCATCCACACGTCGCATCCGAGTTTTTTCAGCACAACGACAACGTCCGCGGAAGTATCCTTACGCCCTGTACGCTTCTTGCTGCCTTTTCGACGTGGGACGAGCATGCGGTACAGGTCTTACCGGCTATGTTGGATTTCATAACATCGCACCCGTGGTTATTTTTATCCGTCAAAACGGGATAATATACTGAAAAACCGCGAACTTTCGCTGTTTCTGCAAAAATCCGCGGCACTTTTTCATTTTCAGCCTTTTATCTGCGCTTCGACAAGGCTCTTGCCGCAGTATTTTTCACGCAGCTTCGGCTTCTCTATCTTTCCGGTAGGATTACGCGGGACATCGGCAAAAATGTATTTACGAGGACGCTTGTAGCGCGGCAAAGCACGGCAAAACTCCTCCATTTGCTCCTGCGTACACTCATGATCGGACTTAAGCTCGATTATCGCAACGGCAATTTCCCCAAGACGCGTGTCGGGCATGCCTATGACCGCCACATCTTTGACCGCGTCGTTTGTACGGATAAAATCCTCTATCTGCACGGGGTAAAGGTTTTCGCCGCCCGTGATTATAACGTCCTTTTTGCGGTCAACGAGGAATATGAATCCGTCCTCGTCCATACGCGCCATATCTCCGGTATAAAGCCATCCGTCGTGAAGTACCGCCGCGGTCGCAACGGGGTCACGGAAATAGCACTTCATAACGCCGTCGCCTTTGACGGCAAGTTCACCAACATCGCCCTGCTTGACGGTATTACCCTGCTCGTCGATGATTTTCACCTGCCAGCCTTCGCCGGGAATACCGATAGCTCCGACTTTATGTATGTTTTCCATGCCCAGATGTACACATCCCGGGCCGGTCGATTCGCTCAGGCCGTAGTTTGTATCATAATCGTGCTGAGGGAAGACCTTCTTCCACCTCTTTATAAGACTCGGGGGTACAGGCTGCGCACCGATATGCATGAGTCTCCAGTTTGAAAGATCGTAATCGTCCAGATTTATATCACCGCGGTCTATCGCGTCGAGAATATCCTGTGCCCAAGGCACGAGAAGCCAGACTATGGAGCACTTTTCCTGCGAAGCGGCTTTGAGTATCCACTGGGGCTTTACACCTTTGAGCAATACACCTTTTCCGCCGACGAGAAAAGAACCGAACCAGTGCATTTTCGCGCCCGTGTGATACAGCGGCGGGATGCAGAGGAACGTATCTTCTTTTGTCTGTTTATGGTTGTTGTTTTCGGTTCGGCACGCGCACATAAGGCTGCGATGAGTATGAAGTATCGCTTTCGGGAAGCCCGTTGTGCCGGAAGAGAAATATATTGCCGCGTCATCGTCGTCTGTAAGCTTTATATCGGGCGACACGTCGCTGCAGTCTTTAACGAGATTATAATAACTGTCGGCAAACGACGGGCAGTCATGACCGACAAAGAAAAGCGAATGAACAAGCGGCAAAGTGCCCGACAGATTCTCTACACGTCCGATAAACTCGGGACCGAACACGAGAACGCTTACTTCCGCGAGACGAGAGCAGTACATTATTTCGTCTGCGGTATAGCGGTAGTTCATCGGCACGACTATTGCGCCGGTTTTGAGCACTCCGAAATATATCGGCAGCCATTCGATGCAGTTCATCAGAAGAATGGCAACCTTGTCGCCCTTGCCGACTCCGCGTTTGAGCAGCAAGTTAGCAAAACGGTTCGACTTTGCGTTGAACTCTTTCCATGTTATCTCGGAACGGTATCTTTCGGTATGGCTTGCCTCGACGAGTTCGTACTCCCTCCAGGTCTTATCCTCTCCTTCGGGCACCTCGGGATTAATCTCCACAAGAGCGACGTCATCGCCGTAAAGCGCGACATTTTTTTCAAGAATTTCCGTTATGGGCATTCTTTGTTTCCTGCTTTCTTACGATTTTTTGCACTACAAAATTCTGCACTACAAGCAGATTTTATCACAAGCAGATTATAATACATTTATCTTCAAAAGTAAAGTCTTTTCATAAAAAAGTCGAAAATCCGCGGCTCTTGCCGCGGACTTCCGTGTCTGTTATTGAATTACATATAATGCTCTTTGATATAATCAGCGCTTATCTTCGCACTTGCAAGAGGATCGCCGGGGCAGTAGTCCTGCTCAACGATGAAGTTCTTGACACCTGTGTCAAGAGCAGCATCGACAATACCGTCAAAATTCATGTTGCCCTGACCGATCTCGCATATACGGGGACCCTGTTCTTTGTCGTCATCCATAAACTTCATATCTTTAAGATGAAGTATATCAAGACGGCCCTCAAGCTTTCTTATCCATTGAATCGGGTCGCAACCTGCCGCCTGAGCCCAATATGTGTCAAAGCAGAATGATGTTGTCTTGGGGTCGAAACCTTCGACGAGATAGTCATAAACTCTCTTGCCCTCAAGTTTCGCAAATTCCCACGCGTGGTTGTGATATGTGAATTTGAAGCCGTACTTGTTAACTTTCTCCGCGAACTTGTTCACTGTCTCACAGAACTCACGTAGTTTCTCCGGGCTTTGCGCGTAGTCGCCGGGCATACCGCCGATACCGATATTAGTGGTGTGCATCGCCTTGTGATCTGCCATGACCTTCTCGGGGTCGTTCATCATATCATCCCAGCTCCAATGTGTGCCGCAGATGCGAAGACCGTGCTTTGCAGCAAGCTCATAGTATCTTTCCGCAGTAGTGGGGATGCCGACGGTATGAAGTTCCTCATATCCCATCTCGGCGAGTTTACCGAAAGTGTCATCAATGCCCTCTTCGGTATGGATAAGGTCGCGTACCGTCCAGAGCTGGATGCCGAAATTCTTTATTTTTCTGCTCATGATTATTCCTCCGCAGTATTTTTTCATTTTAATAATGATACCACAATACGCACGAAAAGTCAAGCGATTTTGCAAAAATATCATTCCGCGTCCGCCGGGATATCATCCGTCGGGATATCTATCGCGTATCCGAGATGAAAAGACCATATACAGAGTCGTTTCACGGGCTTTCCGTAACACTTTTGCACCGCGTATGCGTAATATTTCAGCTGCTCGGTATATCTTGCCGAGATCGTCGCCGAATCTGCTCGGTCCGTCTTGTAGTCAACGACAACGAATCCGTCGGCATATTCGCACATCAGGTCTATCGCGCCCTGCATCAGCACCGTGCCTTCGGCATCGGGGGAAAGCTTCGACGCCGGTATACGCACTACGAAATTTTCCTCACGTCTTACGTCGTCGGCGCTCTTTATAAGCGCATACAGTTCGGACCTCTTGAACATGTCGAACGCTTCCCTCTGTGCAATAATTGCCTCATACCCCTGCTCGGATATTCTTCCGCCGTCGAGCAGCGCTTTAGCCTGCGCCGTGATATCTTTTTCGAGATCCGCGCATGCGAGGAAGGTGTGTATCGCCGTGCCCCTTGCCGTGCCCGCGGCGGCGTCGGAAAGAAACATCGGCTTCTCAACGGAGAACTCAGGCTCGACCATCTGAGCGCTCCCGCAGTCGTAGAGCTTGTTTTTGGCTATCTCCGTGACGCTCACTTTCGCGGGAATATGCGATGCCGTGTATCTGAATGCGAAACGTCGGTCGAGTTCTGCCGTGTCAAGCACGAATTCCTCCTGCGCGGTGCTGTTTTCCGCGGTGTTGCTCAGTTTTTCCGCCGAAACAGCCCAATTTATATCCGCATGCGACTCACACGGAAGATATTCAACATCGAAAGGCACGACTTTCGACACATCAAAATCGGGATGCCGTGCAAGAGCAGCGAAAAATTTATCTCTCGCTCCCGACAGCTGCGAAACATGGAGGGGGGAGATTTTATCTCCCTTTTCGCCCGCGGCATCGTTAGGTGAAATGTCTTTTTTAAGCGCGAAATACAGCACGAGCTTCTCTCTCGCCCTCGTGAGCGCAACATAGCAAAGCCGCAGATTTTCCGACACGTCCTCTCTTGCCGCACGAGAGGAAACGGCATAATTCATGAGCGTTTTCTTCTCAAACGTCATCGCGGCGTTGCGTATGCGCATCGCGACACCGAGCTCACGGTCAAAGCCCATTACAGTGCCTTTTTCGCTGTTTTCCCTCGGCGCGTACGAGACTATACACATCGGGAACTCGAGTCCCTTTGATGCATGTACTGTCATTATCTTAACACAGTCGCCGCCTGTCGGCATTGAATTATCTGCCTTCGCGGTCTTATCTGCACTTTCAACATACTGAATAAAGCGATATAAGTCACCGTCACCGTTTTGACCGTAGTCCCGCGCGAACGTGTAGAACTGCATCAGAGCGTCACGTTTCGCTTTCCCCGAATAAGTGCACGCCACAGCTTCGGGGTACGACGTGTCCGTATATATTCTCCATATGAGCTTATGGACGGGAAAATCGTTTGAAATGAGGCGATATTTATCAAGCGTGCTTATAAACTCCGCACACTTTCCGTCACCGTTTTCGGCAGCTTTTTTCACCGCGTCATAAAGCGACACACGTCTGTCGCAAAGACGTATCTCTGCAAGCTCGTCCGCGGAAAAACGGAACAAATCAGAATACATCACCGCGAACAGCGGCACGTCTCGATACGGGTCGTCGATGACTTTTAGCAGCGCAATGACGGTCGCGACTTCTACCGTCGTAAGATACGACGAATCGGACTTGGACACATACGGTATGCCCGCTTCTTCAAAAACACGCTGATAAACGGGGCCTATGTTCTTAAACGTCGGCAGCAACACCGCGATATCACCGTAACGCATCGCGCGTGTTATTTTTTTCTCTGTTACCGTCTCTTCCGCGACAGCCTTTTTTATTCTCCGCGCCGCCATTGTTGCGAAACGCATAGACTGCGCGGCGTTGCTCGTCGCCAACGGATCATAGGCGAGAAAATTGACTTCGACATCATTTTCGACGCGCTCTTTATAGTCAGGATTTCCGTATTCAAGTGCTTGCGTTCTATCGTATTCCACGCCGCCCACGTCTTCGGAAAACAACTGTCCGCAGACGAAGTTGACAAAATCCAGCACACCCCGACGGCTGCGAAAATTCTTACTGAGATCTACTCTTTTTTGCGCCTCTTTGTAACGGCGCATGAAATTATGCGGATTGGCGTTGCGGAATCCGTATATGCTCTGCTTTACGTCGCCGACGGCGAAAAATCTCGGACCGCGGCCATTGTTTGTGAGCGCTTTGAAAAACGCGTCCTGCAAGTCGTTTGTATCCTGATATTCGTCGACGAGAACCTCTGCGTATTTTTCGCGCAGCCCCATCGTGTAGTCCGTCGCCTCAAAATTGCCCGTATCAAAATCATATGACTCCTCTTTTACGACAAGGGCAAGCGCAAGTTGACTTATGACGTCGAACGAATATTTGTTTTTACGGCCCATTTCCGCGAAAACACCGTCAATATACTCTCCCGTCAGCGCGAAAAGACATTCCGCCGAAGGTCTGAGCAATTCAAGTTCTTCCTTAACGGTTTCTTCAGATATTAAGAAAACCTGCGAAATAAGCTTTTCATCCTGCTTGAAAAATTCCTGTGCATACGAGCGAAAAAGTCTGTACCGCGCGTGCATTTTGTTCATAGAGTCGAATTTTTTCGCTTTGCCCTGCAAGCTGACGAACCTGTATCTTGCTGCCGCACACGCCCCGTCCCAGTCCCGCGCCGCGAGAGCGTCCCTCAATGCTTTGAGGGCGTCAAATTCCGCGTATGCGAAATCAAAGTTTTCCAACGCACCCGAGCTTATTACTTCATCGTACACGTCAACACATTCCGTAATATCTTTGAGCATATCTTCGCACATCGCGTCGATCCACCTGCTCGCCGAAGAATAGTTTTTCAGTTTTTCGGACATCCATTTTTTCGGAAACGGCAGCGACATGACACTGTCATAAAGCCTGTCTATGCCATCATAAAGCCCTTCGTCAAGCTTTTCGCCGCCGAGCGTCTGAAGAAGCATCTCAAATTCTGCCGTGGGGGCACTGTAATGCTTTTCAAGCATTTCCGAGAGCACTTTTCTGCGTATCAGCGCAGCCTCCGCGTCGGAAAGCATACCGAAATCGGGCTGTACTCCCGCCTGCTTGAAATTTTTGCGCACTATATCGCCGAAAAAACTGTCGATAGTGGAAATATCGGCTTTGTAAAGCATGAGCCTCTCAAGACGAATATGGTCGTCGGCATCATCTGTCTGCGCGAGATGTTTTGCTATACGGCTGCGCATTTCCGCGGCGGCAAGACGCGTAAAAGTGACGATAAGCAGGTCTTCAGCGCTTCCTCCGGCAACGATATAATTCACTACCCGGCGCGAAAGAACTTCCGTTTTGCCCGAACCTGCCGCGGCGCTGACTATCATGCTCGAAAAGTCCGTCATCGCGGTCCTTTGGCCTTCTGTCCAGTTAATTTGCTCAGGCATCGTTCTCACCCGCCTTTTCTTTATCGATAAAGTCGTATATCGTCTTCGGGTCGGGCTTCTTGTCCATTTCACGCCCCGCACACGCCACTGCCTGCTCACTGTCGCAGTATTTATTCATAAGGCAGTATCTGCACGGGTCATATTGCGAGTCGTACAACGGCCCTTTGCCTATTTTTCCTTCACCAAGAGCCTTTGCAACCTTCACGAGCGCGTCGGAAATATACTCAAAAAGCTTTCCGAACTGTTCCGCCGTAGCGATATTCCTGTATTCTATTCTCCCGACCTTGTATGTCGGAACATATTTTACTCCCGCCGCTGCAATAACATCATCGTCGTCCAGCAGCATACCCGTTCTCCTTCTTTGACGGTCAAGAATCTCATACGCGGACTCTTCGTCGCCGTCACGCGGCACATCGACAAGTTTCGCGTCCGAATTAAGATACAGCACGCCCGCAGGCAGCATACCTTTATACCTGCCGTCACACGCGCTCAATGCATACAGATACAGCAGCATCTGCACGTCGATACCGTAAAAAATATGTTTTATGTCGAAAGTCTTCGCACCCGTTTTATAGTCGATAACTCTTATATATTTTCTTCCGTCACCGCGGTCAAACTCATCCACTCGGTCGACTTTTCCGACAAAAGTAACGCTTCCGCCGTCGAAACCTATCTTCAGCGGCTCGACATCTCCGTCACGGTCGATTTCAACCTCGAAATCCTTGGGTATAAACTTCATATCCTTCATGTCGTCGCGAAAAATACGGAGCAGTCGAAAGAGTTTATCCGTCAGACGTCGGAAGTATCTTGCCGTGCTTGCCTTACCGTCATCTATAAACTCAAAATACTTGCTTGTAAAGGTTTCTACCAGTACACGTAAGCTGTCATCGTCCCTGTCTATTCCCTGCGGCATTATCGTTTCGAGAGCCGCATGAATAAAGTTGCCGACATTGAGACTGTCGAGCCGTGCGGGGCGTTCTTCCCTGAGATTCATGCCATACTGGCAGAAATATGAAAATCTGCATTCGTTGAATTTTGTAACCTTTGACGCGGAAAGAGTGATATTTCTGCCGAAAATTCTCTCTGCGCTACGAAGTGACAGCTTTTCTCCGCCGGGCAGAGCCTCACCGCGGATGAACTTCGCGTACTCGCTTCCGAGGAGATATTCTTTGAGAGCGGCATCACCCGTTCTGACATACATGTCAAAGGCGGCACCTTTACATTGAAGCCTCTTCATCACTCCGCCGTGAGTCGTCCCTTCGGGCGCGGTATCCGTTTCAAGAGCCGGGAAAATACGGCGAAGTTCGTTTACCGCGTACGATTCCGAAGCTCTGCCGTCGTAGGAAATATACACCCCGTCCGTCGCCGCGGAAAATGCGTTGTAAACAAGATAACGCTCGTACATCATACTGTCGCGCGCCGTCTGACCTATCTGCTTTTCAAGCTCCGTCTCTATGATTACCTTGTCATCGTCGTCTATAAGGTCTGAGTCCTTGAAAGCGGGAGGAAAAACTCCGTCATTGAGCCCGAGGACGAAAATGTATTTCGGTGAAAGAAACGGTACGGTCTCTGCGCCGCCGATGATAATGCTGTCGTTCGACGTGGGAATTATCCCTATATCCGTCTCGTCGATTATCGAAAACAGGAGTTCTCTGTATCTCGAGACGTCCACCGTGTCGTCGCCCGCCGCGAGTACAAATTCGTCAAGCGCTGATATCACGGTCTCATAAGTGCGACATTGTTCCGCATAAAGCGCGTCCTCACCAAAACGTCTGTATTCCGCGCCCACTCTTTCGAGCGTTTTTTCCATATCAAGTTTTTCGAATACCGCATATACCGCTGCGGATATTTCTCTTACTGTACGCTCTCCGCGGACACTTGAGGCAAAATCCGTGAATATCCCGACAACGAAACGCCGTATGCCGTTTATACGGTCAAGCAGCGCTCTGTCGCGTTCGTCCTGCGGCTTTCCGTAATCGTTGACGCTCTGCGTGAAGTCATGCAGAAAACCGCCGTACTGTATGTTCCATTTTTCAACGTAATTTTCAAAAAGCGAAATATCCTCGACCGAAAGGTTCGTAAGACCCGTTTTCGGCAGTGCAAGCACGGTTTCCCTTTCAAGTCCAAAAACCACGGAAGAAAACAGCGCGTCTATGAGAGCAACCGGCTTTTTCTGGCGCAAGGGCGTTTTCTTATGGTAAAACAGCGGCAGACCGTATTTTGAGAACACGGGGTCGAGGATCGCCGAGTAGTCGTCAATATTTCGCGCCGTGACTATGAAATCGTCGGGTCTGCAGCCTGCGTCGCGTATCATTGCGGTGATTTCGGACGCGACAAAATCGACCTCGTCGGAAATGTCCGAGGCCTTATAAAGGTGTATGCTGTCGGGCGTGGAGTCAAACGTGTCCTGTGCTTCCGAAAAGAGATTTTTTTCAAGAAAAACCAGATCTTCTCTGCTTGTACGTCGGTTTTCTCCGAGACGTGTGACGGTAAAAGGTCTGCCTGCCCTGTGCGACGCCGCAATGAGCCGTGCCGCCTGCTCCGACACAGAGTCAAGCAGCGAATATTTGCGTGCAGCTTCGCTGTCGGCGGGCAAAGTCACAGTAACGTCCGCACCGCCGTCAATAAACGCACATACGGTTCGAAGCTCTTGCCACGCGAAAGTTCTGAAATTATCGAAGAGTATGTGAGTGCCTTCAAAAATGCGGTCCGCAACGACTGTCTGCGCAAGAATATTAAGGCTGTCTGTCGGGTCAAACACGCCGTTTTCCAATAATGCGTCATACGCGCCGTAAACAAGCGCGATATCGTGCAGTTTGTCACTCCTTGCACTATCTGCGGTTTTCATCAGCTCGTCGGGAGTTATTCCTGCAGCTTTGAGCTGAGTTATACTCCGTGCAAGCATCGCATAAAAGCTGATTTTCGGATTTTGCGCGTTGAAATATTCAAGCATCGGTGCGACCGCTTCAAGAGCCTTCGCCGTAAGCACGTTTTTACCGCCGTCACCGAGAGGTACTGACGCTGTGCCTCCGTACGATGCGGAAACGAGTCTGCAAAGCTGCTTGAATGACATTATTCCGACGTACGTCATCGCGTGCTCGCCGAGACGCTCCATGTAGTATCTTTCGGTGCGCATAGTATACTGGTCGGGCACGATGATGAGTATTTTATCCCTCAACGCCGTGCCCGACCGTTTGTTTTTCAGTTCGGCATCAATGAGGGCGGAAACTCTTTCGGCGGCAAGCGTGCTTTTGCCGCTTCCCGTTCTTCCGAGGATGATCTCCATAAGCATAGCCCTCCGTGATGTTATTTATTTCCGTAGCCTTCTGCGTTTTCCGTGATAAGCTTGCCTATCGTACCGTTGTTTACTATAAGCGGTATTTCGGGGCAATTATGGAATTTCTGAGTGCAATCAGAAACAAGGAGCCTGTCAACGGACGCGTCGGGATCGATCTGAATCGTCGGCGCCGTCGTATCCGCGTATTCGTCACGGTGTACGTTTCTGACGGTGACGTTGCCGCTGTGTGTGCCCCACGCAAACCATATCACGGGCTGAGGATTCTTAACGGTGTCGGTCGGCTTTGATGTAAAGACGCCGTCAATGGAAATATTGTCCATCCACACCAGACCTCCCGGAGGGCAGCCGTGGTGAGTAAACGAGACGGCATAATATCTGTATGTGCCGAATATGTTGCGAATCTGGACATTGTTCATCGGGTCGCCGCTTGAAAGCAGACGTACTGCCGTGTAGCCGTTATCGGACCAAAGTCCGTCAACAAGGATGTTTTCAATGGGACCGTGAGTGATCTCCGTTGACCACACATCGTCGCAGTTGAGCGCGACAAGGTCATCGTTCGTTGCGCCCTTGATATCGACTATTCTGCCGTTTCTGGCTGGACCGTTGATATGAACCCCGTCCATGTTGCCGCGCAGCATGTTGTAGTCGAAACGGATATGTTCGACGGTAAAGCGGTCAACATGGGATATCTGCATCGAGTATGCCTCGGGATTTCTAATAGTGATGTCGCGCAGAGTAAAGTCTTCCATTCCTATGAAGCGGGTGAGCATACCGTAATAACATTCGTCGTGGAATTCCTTATATGCGTCTCTTTCCTCGTCGGAAGTACGCGTCTGGTGCACATTGTTGCCGTCCCAGACGCCGCCTTCGATGGTCACGTTCTTTGTGATCTTCTTACCTATATCCGCCTGCTTGCCGTAACCGTCATTGACGATAAGATAGGTGTTCGCGCCGTCGGCAAGACGCAGTACCGCGCCGGGCATGAGTGTAAGGCGTGTGTTGTCATGGATGACGAGAGAACGCGAGATGTCGTATACGCCGTTTTGCAGCACGACATGACCGCTGTCGCCGTCAAGAAGCTCCTGGATCTTGCGGGTATCGCTTGTGTATTCGAGCATTTGATTTTCCTCCGAATTTTCATATATCAGCCCGGAAGGGCGTGATGTCATAAATTGCGTATTATGCCCCATGCGACAAAAAGTGCCGCAAAGATGCATGCAAATATGGGTATGAGGCGCGCTACGCGCGGGTCTGCCTCATTTTTTTTTATATAAGACATGTATGCCGCGGCGCATACGCCCACCGCGATCCACCCGAAAATCACGGGCAAAAGATAAAAGTTATAAAGAGAAAATCTCATTCGCATCCACCCCGCGGAAGTTTGCCGCAAATGAGGAATATCAGCGTTTCGGCAGCCGAAAGCGGAGCGTCTTCCGAGAAAAAGCGGCGTATGACCGTAAAAATATCCTGTAAAATAAATATCAGCGCGGCAGGTGCGATAAGGCAGGTGTAAACGGGATTATACGCAAACGCGTCGGCTATGCGCAAATGCATCAGACACACCGTCGCACGTGTGCATCCACAGAGAGGGCAATCATATCCCGTATAAAGTTTCAGCGTGCATACCGTCGCACTCGGCAGATCGCTTTCCGATGAAAAGACGCAGAACAACGTGACCGCCAGAATTATTGTGACAATGACACGAATTATGCCGAAAATGCGCAAAAACCTAATTTTTTCCAATTCATTCTCCCGTATAAATCACTTTGCGAAGGGTAATACTTTTTTCAGAAAGCCGCTTCGGAAGGTGATCCATTATAAATAAAGTTGAAATCTGTGGAATAAACACGTCCGACCTCAAGGTTCTGTCCGAAAACGAGCAGGTCATTCTACTCGGACGTATAAAAGAAGGCGACAAAAAGGCCCGTGAAGAATTCATAACCGGAAATCTCAAACTTGTGTTGAGTGTTATACAGCGCTTTTCGGGACGCGCCGACAATCTCGACGACTTGTTTCAGGTCGGATGCGTGGGGCTGATAAAAGCTCTTGACAACTTTGACCTCGACCAGCAGGTGCGTTTCTCGACATACGCCGTGCCCATGATAATCGGCGAAATACGGCGCTATCTGCGCGACAACAACGCCATACGCGTGAGCCGTTCGATGAGAGACACCGCGTATCGCGCGCTGAATGCGAAAGAGAAGCTAACGTCGATACTCAATACCGAGCCGACGGTAGAGCAGATATCCGCAGAAATAGGAATATCGAGAGAGGAAGTCGTCATCGCGATGGAAGCGATAACCGCACCCGTATCTCTGTTTGAGCCGATATTCGGCGACGCGGACGACGCGATATACGTCATGGATCAGGTAAGTGACAAACACGACAACGCGTCGGACTGGATAGATGAGATAGAACTGCGCCGCGCGATAAAAGAGCTTACGGCTCGTGAAAGAAAGATACTTTCTCTGCGCTATTTCGGCGGAAAAACTCAGGTCGAGGTATCCGCGGAAATCGGAATATCTCAAGCTCAAGTGTCAAGGCTCGAAAAAAGCGCATTGACACACATCAAAAAGCAGCTTGGCCAGAATTAAGATTTTTTATATATATTTACGATAAAATCGGTGTCAACATCCAGCCCGTCGAGGGAAATCAGGTGTTCGACAGCCGATTTTTTCGCTCTGAAAGAATACGGTGTCATAAGCACGAGGTTTTTCAGCGCCGTACTGTCGAGGCAGACTGTATTTTTCACTCTGCGGCTCTCCGTGAGCGTAAAGGCGTCCGAAACACCGTCATCCTCATCGTTTTCATAGGGAGTGTCATAAAGCTCGCACTTCATCTGCCACAGGTGCCGTTTACCGGGAAACGCGCGCACGAAATATCCATCCGGCGAAAGAACGCGGAGAAATTCGCTTTCACAGACCGGCGCAAAAATATGAGTAAGCAAGCCGACGCAAGAGTCCGTTAACGGGATATCGGAAATATTCGAGGTAAAATACTGTGTGTTTTTATCTGATTTTGACGCGTATTTCACGGCACGCTTTGAGAGGTCGAACGCGAAGCAGGCGCCGGTTTTTCTTGTTTTTTCGGTAGCACACCGCATCATTCCTCTCGTAAAATACCCTTCACCGCAGCAGGCGTCAAGCGCTGCCGTCGATCCGGAGATATCAAGTGAAAGAATGATTTTTTCCAGTTCTTTTTCAAGCGGCGCGTAGAAACCGTGGGGATCGGAAAAGAACGCTCTTCTTGCCGCAACAGCCTCGGGGGGATCTCCGGATGCGGATTTTCCGCTGCGGACTATAAGATTGAAGTACCCCTCCGACGCACGGTCAAACGAATGATTTTTGACGCAGAACGCACGAAGCCCGTCATCGGACGCGGAAAGCGGCGCCCCGCACACGGGACAACGCAGAAATCCTTGTCTAAAACTCAATTTTTCTTCACCTTGTACTGTTTTTTCTGTTCACGAACATCGACCGCGGGGAATGTGAAAGTGTTAAACTCGTGACGCAGACGGGAAAGAAGCCTGTCGTGATATGTATTCGCCATCTCGTCTATCGTATAATTGGTGCTTATTATTATCGGCTTGCAGAGGTTTATGCGGTCGTTTATCACATTATACAGCACGGAATCGGAAAAAGGCGTCTGAAATTCCGTACCCAGGTCGTCGATTATCAGCAGGTCACAGTCCGTATATATCGACGTGTCGCTGTCACCGTCTTTGCCGAATTTTGCGTTCTCAAATGTCGATACAAGCTCCTGAACGGGACTGTAAAACACAATAAATCCGCGTTCCATCAGCGCCTGCGCGATGGCGCAGGAAAGAAACGTCTTGCCGGTTCCGGGAATACCGATAAAAAGCATGTTGTCTTTGCCTTTCGGGAAATTCGCAACATATTTTTTGAGGTATGCAGCAAGAGTCCGTATTCTTTCACATTCTGCTTCCCCCGCTACGGAATAATATTCGGGCCTGAAGGTCTTAAAGGTCTGATTTGTGTATGTACGCGCAAGGTTTGAATTCTCAAGAAGCACGCGGGAAAACTCGCGTTTGAAGCACTCACAGCGTTCGTCATTGTAAAAGCCCGTGTCTTTGCATATCGGACAATAATGCTTCGGCTGCAAAGCGTCCGCCGCAAAGCCGTTTTCATAAAGAAGTTCCGCTTCACGGCGCTGCAAATCGAGATTTTTCTCTTTGCACGCCTCAAAATCCGCGTCTGTCGCCCCGTTGAATATCGAGGCGGCAAAATCCGCAATATCCTTCCGAATTTCGTCCTCTATTTCATACAACGCGGGGATCTTCGCAAAAATTTCTTCGCGAAGCGCCGCCTGCTCCTCGTTGAACAGCCTCTGTCTTTCACCGAGAGCCGCCTGAGCCGCCGCAAAACATTCTTTTCTGTTCATGTTTTACTCGTCCTCCCCTTCAGCCATGGACTGCTGGATTATCTGCCACGATATTTCCTCGTCCTTGGCGGAGTCTATGACCATTTTGCTTTCGTAACGCTTTTTCGGTGCGCGAGATGTTTTTTTCGACTCTACCACCGACTGTGAAGCCTCTTTTTCGGCGTCGGCCGGAGTTCTCACGCCTTTCGCGTTCCAGCTCGTGATTATCTTATCCATATACTGATACGAATACTTGCCCGTGAGGCGGACCGTGTTTTCGTACGCTATCTTTATCATATCCATGTCATAGCCCATCTCGGTCCACGACGCAAATACCTTCTTTTCGGGGTCTGTAAGCGCTCTGTCGGAAATGCCGAGCATACGTGCGATACGGGCTTCCGTCTTCTTTTTTTCACGCAGAGAGGCGATATATTCTTCTGCCTTTTCGTATGTAAAGAGCTGTTTGTCAGCCCAATCGAAACCCGTTTTTTCTATCTGGCGCAAAGTCACCTTGCCGTCGCCGGCGCAGTATTGCAGCAGCAGCGCCATGACCTCGGTCGGAAGTCCCGCGTAATCGACGAGCGAAAGGATACACGACGCGTCGGCTGTCGTGAGCGGCTTTGCAAGGACCTGTTCGGTCTTGTCGTAAATGAATTTCAGCCCTTCATCGGAGTCTACTCTGCTCGAAACATCCTCCGCGGTATATGTCATTATGTCGCTTGCCTTGACATTCGGTTTGGAAAGAGAATATTTACCCGCGTTTTTGAAAAGCACGCCGCGTCTGACCCAGAATTTCATGCAGTCGTCAAGCTCTTTTTCGGTCATGCAAAGCTTATCCATTATCGTGTTTTTAAGAAACGTGGAATTGACGTTTCGCAGAAGGAAAAGCAGCACTTTCAGTTCTTTTTCGGGTGCGTCAAGATGCTTGTCCACTATTTCGGCAGGGACGCTGAACATTTTCGTCGCCTCGAACGTTATCTGATTTTCTGTCACGGGTCTCATCTCCAGTATAATATGTCATTTTATATTGTATCATAAAAAAGCAGAATTGTAAAGAGGCGTAAACGAAAAAAGTTAAACAAAAGCTCCGGGCTGAATGCCGCGTCAAGGAAGGTCCGCAAAATATAAAATCGGCTGAGGGATGAGCCTCTCAACCGATTTTTACTGCGTACGGCAGTGACGAATGATACAATATCATCTATGCCCATATTGCCATTGCAAGTGTTCCCACGGTCATCAATGCAAGGCCGAAGGCCGCCTTTTTACTGAGTTTCTCATGAAATACAACCGCCGAGAACAGTACGGACACCAAAATACTCATCTTGTCGATCGGTACAACGACGCTGACAATACCGTTCCGTATCGCGTAATAGTAGCACAGCCATGAACCGCCGGTAGCAAGGCCCGACAACGCTATAAACAGGAGTTCTTTCTTATCAATGGATCGAAGTTCCGACTGCTTACCCTTGATAAACACAACGCCCCACGCCATTACAAGCACGACACCCGTTCGGATTGCCGTACCGAGGTTTGATTCCACCCCGGTAATTCCGATTTTCGCAAGAATCGAAGTAAGGGCGGAAAACACCGCCGAACCGATTGCGTACAGGAGCCACGCACGATCGATCTTCTTTTGCTCCGTTCTTCTCTTCTCTATCATCAGAAAAACGCCGGCCGCCAAAAGCCCCGTGCCGATCAGTTTGACTGCAAAATTATTTGTTTCTCCGAAAAGAATCATTGCAAGCAGTACTGTTAAAACTGTACTTGATTTGTCGACGGGAACAACTTTATTGATATCTCCCATGGACAATGCTTTAAAATAACATATCCATGAAGCGCCTGTTGCCAATCCGGAAAGTACCAGAAAAATCAGAGAAGAGGTTTCTATCTGAGTAATTGTCCGGGCAGAACCGACAATAAAAACCATTGCCCAGGAGAAAATCATTACAACGATTGTCCGCAATGCCGTGGCTATATCGGGGTCGGTTTTTTTAATACCGCACTTGGCCAGTATAGCTGTCAGACCTGCGAATAGGGCGGACAGTACCGCCATTACAAGCCATAGCATTATATATTTGCCTCCTAAAGTCCTATTCACTATGTTGGGTATTGTAACAAGCGGGGACTTTGCAAACACAAAGTCCCGACAAGATCATTATTATTTGTCCGTGCAAAATCCGAAGCCTTTGCTTCATTTGAACATGTTTTTGACTTTATTCCAGAAGCCCGTGGATTTTTCATAGCTGGACGAGGTTGTGGTCTTTTCAAACTCCGCAAGGATCTCTTTCTGTTTTGTTGTGAGATTCTTCGGGATCTCCACGACAATCTTCACATACATGTCGCCGCGGCGGTTTTTCTCGTTTAAGTACGGTACGCCCTTGCCCTTGAAATTATAAACCGTGTTGGGCTGGATGCCTTCCGGGATCTTATACTTGAACTCCGAGCCGTCAACGGTGGGGATATCAAGAGTACAGCCCGCACATGCCTGCACGAAGGTTATCGGGACATCACAATATATGTCGAAGTCGCGGCGCTCAAAAATCGGGTGGGGCTTGACGGAAATGTGAACGTTAAGGTCTCCCGCAGCGCCGCCTCTGAGTCCCATGCCGCCCTTGCCGCGGATTCGTATTGTCTGGTTGTTATTGATGCCCGCGGGAATTTCGATATCCTCTACGGACGATTTTTTGACCTGACCCGTACCGCCGCATTTCTTGCACGGATTCGTGATTATCTTGCCCGTGCCTCTGCATGAGGAGCATGTCGATTCAGTCTGCATATTGCCGAACATCGTCTGACGCACCTGACGCACGCGTCCCGTGCCGTTACAAACCTTGCACGTTTCAGGCTGTGTTCCGGCCGCCGCGCCGCTGCCGCCGCATGAGTCGCAGTTGACTGTTCTGCGTACGTTTACGGACTTCTTGCAGCCGAATACAGCCTCATTGAAATCTATCTGAAGCGACACGTTCACGTCTTCGCCCGGTATTGCCGACGAACGTCTCCTCTGGCCGCCCATACCGCCGCCGAAGAAGCTGCCGAATATATCGCCGAGGTCTCCGAAATCTCCGAAATCTACGTTCGTATATCCGCCCGCACCGCCGCCGGACTGATCCACGCCCGCATGACCGAACTGGTCGTAGCGCGCACGTTTATCCGCGTCGGAAAGCACTGAGTATGCCTCGCCGACTTCCTTGAATTTCTGCTCCGCCTCTTTGTTTCCGGGGTTAAGGTCGGGATGATACTTTTTCGCCATCTGACGGTACGCTTTTTTTATCTCGTCATCCGACGCGCCCTTGGAAACACCGAGCACCTCGTAGTAATCTCTCTTCTCTGCCATATTATCCTCTGTTACGCGACGGAATTTGCCGAAAGCTCTTCCGCCTCCGGCAAATCCGCGTTTATATTATCTTATTTATTGCCGTTATCATCGTCAACAACGGTATAATCAGCGCCGCCGTTACCGCTGCCGGACTGTGTTCCGTCTGTCGGAGCACCCTGAGCCTGCTGAGTCTGCGCGTAGAGCTTCTCCGCGATCTTGTAGAACGCCTGCTGGACTTCCTCGGTCTCCTTCTTGATAGCCTCGGTATCCGTGCCCTTTGCGGTCTCTTTGAGATGATTGATCTTTTCGGTCATCTCATTCTTTTCAGCCTCGGGAATCTTGTCTCCGGCCTCGTTAAGGGTCTTTTCGCACTGATAAGCGACCTGATCTGCATTGTTGCGTACTTCAACCTCTTCGCGGCGTTTCTTGTCTTCAGCCGCGAATTTTTCAGCATCAGCCACGGCCTTTTCAACATCTTCCTTGGACATGTTGGAGGATGCGGTGATGGTGATATGTTGCTCCTTGTTCGTGCCCTTGTCTTTTGCGTAAACATTTACGATGCCGTTTGCATCGATATCGAATGTGACCTCGATCTGAGGAACCTGCTTCGGAGCCGGCGGAATACCGTCAAGGTTGAATCTGCCGAGAGTCTTATTGTCGGCAGCCATCTCACGTTCACCCTGAAGGACGTGAACTTCGACGCTCGTCTGTCCGTCAGCTGCGGTTGTGAAGATCTGACTCTTCTTTACGGGGATTGTGGTGTTTCTGTCGATGACTCTGGTGAATACGCCGCCGTATGTCTCAACGCCGAGCGAAAGCGGAGTAACGTCGAGCAAAACAAGACCCGTAACGTCGCCGCCGAGGATACCGGCCTGGATCGCCGCACCGATAGCGACACATTCGTCGGGATTTATACCCTTATGAGGTTCTTTATTGATAAACTTTTTGAGAGCTTCCTGAACCGCCGGGATTCTGGAAGAGCCGCCGACGAGAAGGACTTTGTCGATCTTGTCGGGGGTAAGACCCGCGTCGGAAAGCGCTTTTCTGACAGGAATCATCGTCGCTTCGACGAGGTCTGCCGTAAGTTCGTTGAATTTTGCTCTCGTAAGAGTGATGTCAAGATGCTTCGGCCCGGTAGCGTCTGCGGTGATGAAGGGAAGGTTTATGTTCGAGGATGCCATACCGGAAAGCTCTATCTTCGCCTTTTCAGCTGCTTCCTTAAGTCTCTGCATAGCCATCTTGTCTGCGGAAAGATCAATACCGTTGTCACGCTTGAATTCGCCGACAAGGTAATCCATTATACGTTTATCGAAGTCGTCGCCGCCGAGACGGTTGTTACCGCTGGTTGCAAGGACTTCAAACACGCCGTCACCGATATCGAGTATGGATACATCGAACGTACCGCCGCCGAGGTCGTATACCATTACCTTCTGTTCAGTCTCTTTGTCGACGCCGTAAGCGAGGGCCGCCGCCGTGGGCTCATTGATTATACGCAGTACTTCGAGTCCCGCGATAGTGCCCGCGTTCTTTGTTGCCTGACGCTGTGCGTCGCTGAAATACGCGGGAACGGTAATGACCGCCTGCGTGACTTTTTCGCCGAGATATGCCTCTGCCTCGGTCTTCATCTTCTGAAGAATCATCGCGGAGATCATTTCGGGAGTGTAATCATCGTTATCAATATGAACTTTGTAGTTAGAACCCATTTCTCTCTTTATGGAGATAACGGTTCTGTCGGGGTTCGTTATCGCCTGACGTTTTGCCGCCTGACCGACAACGCGTTCACCCGTCTTGGAAAACGCGACGACAGAGGGCGTCGTTCTTGCGCCTTCGGAATTTGCGATAACTACAGGCTCGCCGCCTTCCATTACCGCGACGCACGAGTTTGTCGTACCGAGGTCTATACCTATAATTTTAGACATAACTATTTATCCTCCTGATTGGTTTTACTTATATAAAAATGCCGATTGATCACTCTGTAACCTTAACTTTTGCGTATCTTATGACTTTGTCGCCGAGCTTGTAGCCTTTCTGGAACACTTCTGCCACGCAGCCTCCTTCGAATTCGTCGCTCTGGCATTGCATCACCGCTTCATGCATCGCGACATCGAATTTCTCGCCCTTTTTTCCTATTTCAGTAACACCCATGCCCGACATGACGGCGGACGCTTTTGAAAGTATCTGCTCGACTCCTTTTTTGAGAGGAGACTCGTCATTTGCCGCCGCAAGTGCACGTTCAAGGTCGTCTATGACCGGAAGAAATTTCTCCACCGTGTCCGCGACAGCCACACCGTAAAGCGCGTCCTTTTCGGCTCTGCTTCTTTTTTTGAAATTATCGAAATCCGCCGCAAGACGCAGGAATTTGTCTTTCATATCGTCAACGGGAGCAGCTTTTTCTTCCTCTGCCGCAGGCGCTTCGACAGTTTCCTGAACTTCCTGCCCGTTTTGCGCGGTATCTTTCTCATTCTTCTCGCTGTTTTCGTGCTTTTCCTTTGCCATTTTATTTTTTCCTTTCGGGTCAGAATTCTTTATCTATATGCTCCTGTAAGCTGAGCATGACATGCTTGCATCCCGCGATGACCTTCGAATAATTCATCCGCGTCGGACCGAGAACTCCGATAACTATCGGTATCTTCGCGTCGCTTCCGACGGAAATGACGCTCGCATGCAGGTTTTTGAGTATTTTGTTTTCCTCACCTATGCGCACGTTGATGTCGCCGTTCTTCTCCGCTTCGAGCAGCTGCCCGAGGATATCCTCATGACGGCTCAGCAGACTGAAATACTCTTTCGCCGCTTCGACATTTGAAAATTCCGGGTACGACAGCAGTTTTTCGCTTCCGCTTATATAAAGCTCGTATGATTTTATCTTATCAACAAGGCTTATTACGGGTGCGACAACGCAGCTCATCTTCGGGCAGTTGCGGTCGACCTCATCACGGAAAAGCATCACCTTCACGCCGCCTATCTGATTGACCGGGAAGTTCGCGAAGATTTTATTGAGCAGCTTCGTGAGTTTCTGCGCATCTTCGGCGGTTACATCGTCATCTGCTTTCGTAAATACGGATTTGACAGTGCCCGTGTCACTTATGGCCATTATTGCAAGAGTTCTTTTTCCGGCGGGCATCACCTCAAAGGTGAATTTATTATCCCCGCCCGCGGCAGATGCACTGAAAACGGTGCAACCCGAAAACTCCGCAAGGCACGACGACGCGCTTCGTATCATCTCCAACAGACCGACACATGAACGGAACGCCGGCATGAACATTTTCAGGTCTCTTTCATCAAGAGTATACTGATTTAGCGAAGTTTTGACGTAATACCTCAGTCCATCCTCGCTCGGTATACGCCCCGCCGAGGTGTGAGGCTTGCACAGATAGCCCAGTTTTTCAAGCTCGTTCATCTCGCTTCGTACAGTTGCACTTGAAACGCCGAGTTCAAGGCTGTCAAGCAATGTCTTCGACCCTACGGGTTCGCCCGTCGCAATATAAGAGGATATGACCGAATCAAGTATGCGTTTTTTACGTTCATCGAGATCCATGTTTAACCCCCTTCGGTTTTAGCACTCACATGTTTTGAGTGCCAACACGGATAATTTACCACTATTTTCCCCATTTGTCAAGGGGTAATTCTGTTTTTTTATAATAAATACAAATTTTGTCAACGTTCTGACACAAACGCAAAAAGAGGAACGAAACAGAGCCGCTCCTCTTATATAAGTATTATGGATATATGGCAGAATGTGCACCGCGCCTTCCTCAGTATGCCTTCCTCGGTATATATGTCTGCATTTACGAAAGTCTTTCACCGTTTTCGGTGTCCGTAAGATAAACATGCCCGTTTTCAAAACTTACGGCAAAGCGATAATCAACTATCTTTTTCGCGCCGTAATCCATATACGGACCAGAGCAGACGTAAAGAGTGCCGTCGTCACCTTTTTCGAAAAACAAATCATCTAGATTATACGTTCCGCCGGCAGAGAACTGTGTAAACAAATCCTTACACAGTACATCGTCGTCTTTGAAGGCTATGAAATAAAAAGAATATATGCCCGACGTGGGGCCCCAGGTAAGCTCGCAGCACTCATCTTTACCGTCCCCGTCGATGTCGGCTTGGATACGGTCCAAAGGAGTGTAAACGAATGCCCCGTTATTGGAATCGGTACGGTAAAACACAGCCCCGTCCTCGATATCCGTGCCTATCATCATACCGTTCGACTCTGCCTCATCGTAAAAGAATATACCGTCACCGACCCTGAACGTATATACAAATCCGTACCCGTCGTCGGTACTCATGACAAGCTTGTCGTCCGTGAGCTCGTAATGCCCGTGAGCTATATAACTGCTTATCAGTGAGAAATAAAACGTGAATGTTTTGTCTCTCTTGCTCAATGTGAATGACGGTGAGACATCAATAAACCCCTCGCTCACCCTGCTCGGAGTATTCATTACATAAGTCTCAAATTCTCGATCCTCCGCGGGAACGGCTTTTGTAAGTTTACCGAACATATCCCGCACCGTTCCGGGATTTTTGATGCGATATATACAGGACTGTCCGTCGGAACCGTCAAACTGTACCTGTGACGCGTCGGTATTGAAATTTAGCGTGACAGGGTCTCTGAAAGTCTTTCTGCTGTAAACCTTCAGAGCAAAAGTCGCCGTAAATTTTTCGTTGAACGACAGCGACATCGGTTTTTTATCTATCTTTATGTTTTTCAACGTTCGTTCGACAAGGTCGTCTGAGGTGTAATCGGTATATGTTTTCACGTCGCCGCCGTGTGCCACCGAAACAAACAAAATGTCGTTAAACATATCCTTTTCAATGTTCTCGATATCCCACAGCCGCCCGGCAATGGGATCGGTAAGAAAGCATACTGCGACCGCCGCGCAGAGTACGAGCGATACGAATATCACCCAGAACGCGGGCTTTTTATAATTGAGCACATTTTTCACTCTTCCTTTCACACCTGTTTCACCGAATGCAAGCGGACACGCCGTGACCGCCCTGCGCGGAATACTGCATTCAAGCAGGCTCTCCGAATACTCCGCACGTCCGTCGGTATTCATCTCGGATATGACCTTTTCGTCGCACGCGGCTTCGATATCGCGACAAAGCAGTATGTATGCAAGCCACATCAGCGGATTGAACCAATACACCGCCAGCAGCAGAAATCCGATAGGCTTCCACAGGTGGTCTTTGCGCCTCAAATGCGCATTTTCGTGCGCGATAACGTGCGCCTGAGCTGTGCCTCCGAGGTCGGACGGCAGATATATCCGCGGGCGGAAAATGCCGAGGATGAACGGTGACTGCAAACCGTCGCAGACCCATATATTATCCTGCGAGAACGCCGCTTCCCGCACCCGGCGCCTGACTTTCATCCACGATACGAGCGCGTACACGAGCATAGCAGCGATGCCTGAGAGCCACACCGCCGAGAGCACAGTAACGGTATCAACGGCATTGTTCGCGTCAGCAGCCACGTCTTCAGGATAATGCTCCGCAATATATTCGCTGACGCGAGAATTGAGTTCATAAAAGCCCGTTTCAACGCGAAAAGAGGCATCTTGTGACGAAATGATTTCCGACGGAAAAGTTTCCGCGCTGGGAACAAGGCTGACTTTGCTTTGCACCGTGAACGGACATATGAGTCTCAGCGCGACGACGCCCCAGAGAATGCACATAACGAACTTCGGCATCTTCCTGAACACGCTGCGTAGCAGCACGACCGCCGCGACGAGCCAACCCGCGGCGATACTCATATTGATGACCTTGAGAAACACTTCGCTCATGTCAATTCTCCCCGCGGCTTGCTTCTATCATCGCTCTTATCTCGTTTATCTCCGCATCGGAAAGCTTGCGGTGTGCCGTAAAAGCTGCTATAAACGCGGGCAGAGAGCCGTTGAAACGCTCCTCGACGAATTTTTCGCTCTGCGCGGAATTGAAATCATTTTTATTCATCGCGGACGTTATCACGCCGCCGTTGTTGACGAATAAACCGCGCTCGCAAAGCCTTTTGAGCACCGTATATGTCGTCGTACGCTTCCATTTCAGTTCTTTTTCGCAAATCCCGATGAGCTGCACCGTTGTCACGGGCTCGTTTTCCCATATAATTCCCGCGAAACGGGCTTCCACCGCACCAAGTCTGATATCATCCATAATGCTGCCTTCCTTTTCTGTCTACACTTTGTAGACATATATAGTCTACACAATGTAGACACGTTTGTCAAGCCGTTTTGCCGAGAGTTTGAAATTCTGTAACAATCGGCAAAATCTTCGGATACTGTCTAATGGGCATGAAAAAAGAGCCCTGCATTAGGGCTCTCTGAAATCCTTGTTTTTATTTGTCCGCGATGACAAGGATGTTTTCGCGGTTGCGCATAGTAAGGACTATATTCATATTGCCGTTGCGTGTACGGAGTTTGTCGATGAATTCCTTCTGATTGACAGACGCAAGCATCGCGATGCGGAACGTGACCTCGAACATAGTGCCGAAATCCGTCGTGCGGACTTTAAGCATCTCATAGTCGGTCGTATATTCTTTGAGAATATCGTCGAAAGCATCCTGATAGTTAAGGTTTTCGGGCATGAGTATTTTGAGCGTCATATACGAATATTTACGCTCACCGAACCGCAGGCGCGAAATGATGATGAAGCAGATACAGAAAAGCACCGTGAAAAGCATCGCGTAGCCTATATAGCCTATGCCGCACGCAAGACCCATCGCAAGACCGAAAAGCAGATATGACAGGTCTTTGGCAGATGTTTGCTCGCTGCGGTAGCGGATTATTGAGAGGGAACCCGCAAGCGTGAACGCGCGGGCAACATTGTTGCCGATAAGCATTATTATAAAGGAAATCACGGTCGGGAGAATTATTATAGACAAGACAAATGATACATTATATCCGATACGTCTGTTGCACGCCATGTATGTAAGGCTTATAAGAATACCAAGGAGTGCGGCTACACCGACTATCAGCAGAGAAGAGCCCAGGGTAAAGGTCGTGCCGAACTGTGTGGCAAAAAATCTTTCAATCATCGTAAGAGTCCTCATTTCGTTTTATGTCGCGGTTTTCATTGACGGTATTGGCATATTCGGTGCCGTATTTTGAGAAACTGCGGGGGAAAAGTCCCATCTGCACGAGCGGTCTGGCGAGCCAAAGAGGCATCGCGGATGATACTTTGATCTCCATGAGCCATTCATTTTCGCCGAGAAGATTCTGCCCATGTACGCCGTGTTCAAGGTACAGGTCGTCGCGCCGTGTGATTATGTTTTTATCAAAGGTTATGCGCAGAGAGGGATCGTTTTTATCGTAATACGCCGCTCTGTCGTAGGCGATGTATACCGCCGGGCGAACGGGATTGACGGCTAAATAATACTCTATCTCGTCAAGAACCTGATTGTTTATATAACTCAGTGCCTGCGGGCGCCTGCGTGTTTCAAGAAACTCATACGCCTGCCCGAGAGTAAGCGTCGCACGGCGTTTGAGCACAAGCCGGTTAACCTTTTTCTTTATCTCGAGAAACGCGTTCTGATCCATCGACTTCGGAGTGTCGTATGTGCGCAGACGGAGTTTTTCCTTGTAGAACGGAGATGAAAGCGAATATCTTATCACGTCGGAATTTTCCGTGTCGAAATAAATATTGCAGATACGGTACATCGCGTTGCCCATACTGTACGCGTCGGCCTGTATATATTCGCCTATACGTCCGAGGAGTTCTTCCTTCTGCTCAACCGTCAAAAGGTATTTTTTCTCGTATCGGCTGAAAGACGAGGTTATCTGCATCTAATGTCTCCTTTCAGAAGGTTCTATATAAATATTACGATATTTATGTGTCAAAACATTGAACTCCGACGTACGGTTTTGGGGCGTTTAGGCGAATTTCGATTTGACATATATCGACAAGAAAAAACTCTTTTTGAACTTATATACACGGGGCTTGATTTTTTTGAGAAATTATATTATAATAAAAATAACGTTGAAATAAATACAATATATAAGTTTTCGGGAGGCCCATTATGGACGGACAGCCTATATCAATGCTTAACTTCCAGACGGATTTCTTTCCCATCGGTATAATCCCCATGGAAAGCGCCCGTGATCTCGGTAAAATGATCGACGGACATCTGATGAAATACTATTATGAGAACAATCCCGGCATAATCGACAACAAAGAAGACAGAGAGTCCTTAATAATAAAGGCTTCCTGCCCGCGTTTCTATACCGGCGACGGCAAAGGTCTCATCGGCGAGACCGTACGCGGATACGATATGTATATCATCACCGATGTCGGCAACTATAACTGCAAATATTCCATGTTCGGTCAGCAGGTACCGATGTCCCCCGATGACCATTTTCAGGATCTGAAGCGTATAATCGGAGCTATCGGAGGCAAAGCACAGAGAATAACGGTTATAATGCCTATACTCTACGGCGGCCGTCAGCACAAGAGAAGCTCCCGAGAGAGTCTTGACGCGGCACAGAGCCTGCAGGAACTGCAGAACATGGGAGTTGCCAACGTCATCACTTTCGACGCGCATGACCCCCGCGTTCAGAACGCCACACCTTTGATGGGCTTCGACAACGCGATGCCGACATACCAGATACTCAAGGCGCTGTTCCACAGAGTCCCCGATATTACAATAGATAAAGATCACCTCATGGTCGTCAGCCCCGACGAAGGCGCAATGAACAGAAACATTTACTACTCCTCCGTCATGAGCCTTGACCTCGGTATGTTCTACAAAAGACGAGACTATTCCACCATCGTCAACGGCAGAAACCCGATAATCGCTCACGAATACCTCGGTTCTTCCGTCAAAGGCAAGGACATACTCGTAGCGGATGACATAATCGCCTCGGGCGAATCCATGCTCAGCCTTGCGTATGACCTCAAGAAGGATGGCGCTCGTCGTATATTCCTCACCGCAACATATGCGCTCTTCACCGAAGGACTTGACAAATTCAAGGAAGCATATAAGAACGGCGTGTTCGATTACGTCATTTCCACAAATCTCACCTATCAGAGCCCCGAAATGCTCGCCCAGCCGTGGTATATCGGCGCCGACGTCTCCAAATACATCGCATACTTCATCCTTGCGATGCATAAGAACCAGTCTGTTACAAAACTGCTCGAGCCCGCGAAGAAGATAAATGCGCTTCTTATGGAATACAAAGCAAAACAGCAGCAGTAATCATACCTGTCATAACAACGATACTATGTTCAAATTTTTTGCAGTACTGTCAAGAATGAAATACATCGACCGCTGGGTGCTTATGCGCAATGTACGCAAAGAAAACATCTGCGAACATTCCCATCAGACAGCGGTTCTTGCCCATGCTCTTGCGATTATAGCAAACGAAAGGTTCGGTGAGCATATAGACGCAGATAAATGCGCCGTTATCGCACTTTATCACGATGCGTCCGAAATAGTCACCGGAGATCTTCCGACCCCGATAAAGCATAACACATATATCGAAGAAAGTTATGCGAAGATGGAGGACAACGCCAAAAGGATCCTGCTCGACCGTTTACCCGAGGAAATGCGCCCCGGATACAGAGAACTTCTGTACGCCGAAAGCACATTTCCCGAAGAATGGCGGTATGTCAAGGCTGCAGATGTGCTCAGTGCATATATTAAATGCATAGAAGAGATGAACGCAGGGAACAAAGAGTTTTCCGTCGCGAAGAAAAGCATATACAAAAAACTTGAAAAAAACGATTTACCCGCGCTGAAATACTTTATGGATGAATTTCTCCCTGCTTTCTCAGAAACCGTGGACGAACAGTCCTGAACAGTATTTATATTATATGTAAATATCTCCCGATATGTTATTTTGCATATCGGGAGTAATTTTTACTGGTTTTACACATAAACATAGTAAAAAAACGTGAGGTCCGAATATGACTCTCGACAGACTTTCCGTGGGCTCAGAAGCAATAATAACGACAGTAAAAGACGGCGAATTACGTCTGCGGCTGCTCGACATGGGCTTGACCCCGCGAACATCCGTAAAAATCATAAAGACAGCACCGCTCGGTGACCCTGTGCAGATACGGCTGCGAGGCTATGAGCTTACGCTTCAGAAGCACGACCTTAAATCTGTGGAAGTCGCAATCATAAAACGCGGCTGATGTCTTCATTCCGCACGGCGACCCGAGCAAAGACGCTCTCTATATCCTTTTTTCCCGCAAGTCCGTTGCTGTACGCCGTCGCCGTGCCGCATGCGACCGCAAGACGGAAGGCTTTTGCGGCGTCTGCGGAGCGGAAATATTCCACCAGAAATCCAGCTACGGTGCTGTCTCCCGCTCCGACCGCGCTCACAAACGTTCCCGACGGCGCACAAGCGCTGAAAGCGGCACCGTTTTCTGCGACAAGAACAGCCCCGTCCCCATCCATGGTAACAAGCACGTTTCTCGCACCTTTTTGCCTCAATTTCGTGGCATATTCAAGCGCGTCCGCCTTCGTTTCGATATTCACGCCGAAAAGCTCTCCCAACTCGTATCTGTTGGGTTTGATAAGAAGAGGAGAAGACCTCAGACAAGCATCGAGCACATCACCCGAAGTATCAACGACGGTATTCACCCCGTCGGGAAGCGTCTTCATCGCGTCGGCATAAAACGTTTTACTCATTCCGCGGGCAACGCTGCCTGAAAAAACAACGGTGTCACCCGATCTCACCCCGCACAGCATATCAAGCAGAATTTTTTCGTCATCTGCGCAGACTTCCGGTCCGCAGCAGTTTATCTCGGTATCCTTATCGGAAATAATCTTCACATTTATCCGGCTTTCGCCCTCATACAGGCGGATAAAGTCATTTTTTATTCCGCAAGCGGCAAGCCTTTTTATTATTTCCTCGCCCGTGAAGCCCGCGACGAATCCCAGCGCCGTGCTTTCGCCTCCGAGTTCGGCAATAACGGCAGAAACGTTTATTCCTTTGCCTCCTACACGAATCTTTTCGCCCTCCGACCTGTTGACCATGCCTCTTTTGAGCCTCGGCAGTTCCATATAATAATCCAGCGATGGATTGAGCGTGACTGTGTATATCATTAAACGAGCCTCTTTTCTTTCTGTATAACGTAAAGTATACCACTCCGGAACGGTTCTGTCAAGCAGATGTGTTATTATATACATTTTCAATGAAAATTTTCCTTATATTAAAAACATACTTGACAATTTGCGCTGTTCATGATATAATATCAGTACCAAGTGATCCTAATTTTATCATTATCAAGGAGAATATCACTATGAAAAAGATTATTGCATGCGCGATAGCGCTCGTGATGATGGTTTCTCTGTTCTCCGTCTCCGCTTCCGCAGCCATAAAAGTAAGAGCCGCTGAAGACGTTGACTTTGACAAGTTTTATCACATCACACCCGTTTCCGCGACCATCGACAGTTGCATAGCAAAAGACGTCGATGACCCGATGCGTATTTTCGATAATAATATCGAGACCGCATGGTACGAAAACCAGCGCAAATCCAACCTTGCACCCGGTGAAGACCAGGCATGGGAACCCGGTACCAAGATTACCGCAAAATTCGACAAAGCATATCCCATCACCGGCGTACGCTGCTGCACCGGCGACTACTCCAATAAAGTCCGTATAACCGGAGTAAAACTTACATTCTTCAACGGCGGTTCTGTCGTTGATTCCACCGAAATATCTTTTGAGGAAGAGGCTCATCTTGCTCAGTATTTTAAGTTCGATAAAGCCGTAACCGCTGACAAAGTCACCGTACAGATGACCTATGCTGAAAAATGGGGCTGTCTGTGGTGGGGCGAAGCCTGGGGATACCTTGCAGACGTCTCCTTCTACACCTCTGACAAGAATGTTCCTCTTGAAACAGAGTTCTATTCCGACTCCTATTTCGCATACGGCGTAGACCTCTCATCCTTCACCGAATACATGCCTTATGTTCTTCCGAAGTCCGTGACAGCAACCAATTCTTCCAAGGGTGAGGATCCGATGGACGCTTTCTATAAGAGCCTCATATTCATGCCCTCCGAAGAATCCATGTATAACAACGAATTTTGGACTCAGCCTATACCCGACAGCGCGAAAGACCTCGCCAAGTTTACCGTCAAATATGACAAAGCTTATGAGATCCGCGGCTTCGATATCATCCCCGGCGTTGCTACCTGGGATATGGGCTATGAATACTGCAGCGATCAGTGCGCAAAACCCACAGGCGTTAAAGTGACCTTCAAGAACGGCGGAAAGACCGTAGATTCCACCGTTATCTATCTCGACTGGGACCGTATGAACTCCGCGGCTTATGATATGTTAAGCTTCCAGCTGTCTCAGTACTTTGTTCTTAACAGAACTGTGACCGCCGACGAACTCTATGTAGAGATCCTCGGTTCTTCCGAAAACCTCCACGACGACCTTGACGACGGCACGAACATTCTCGGTCTTACCAAGTTCGCTGCTGTAGGTAACTACGGCGATGTTCCCGAGTATTGGACCGCTGAATGGCAGTCCGGAGAAACTCCTTCCGAACAGCCCACAGAAGAGCCCACACAGGAGCCTACAGAGGAGCCCACGCAGAAGCCTACAGAGAAGCCCACAGAGAAGCCCACAGAGAAGCCCACGCAGAAGCCTACAGAGAAGCCTACTGAGACTCCCACACAGAAGCCTACTGAAGAGCCCACGCAGAAGCCTACAGAAGATCCCTCGACCGAACCTACAGAAGATTCCTCGACCGAGCCTACTGAAGATCCCTCGACCGAGCCGACAGCAGAACCCACCGCGGAACCCACTGCTGAGCCTACCGAAGAGCCCTCAACCGCTCCTACGGCTGAGCCTACGGACGCTCCCACACAGAAGCCTACAGACGAGCCCAAACCGGCGAGCGGATGCAAATCCGCAGTCATCAGCAGCGCAGCTATCGCTCTTGTTGCTATGGCAGTAGTTCTTCTCAAGAAAAAAGAAGACTGATTTACGAATAATCCATAAAAGAATGTCCCGGCGGTAACTATCCGCCGGGACTCTTTTTTTGCGACATATTCAAACATGTATTCGGGCGGGAAATTGCTTGACAATAAGTATCTCATATGATATAATTAATTAATAAACAAACTTTTCCGGCATAACAGTCCATTTGTACTTTTTCAGCCGCTCTTTTCATAAAAACACCTGCAGTCCTATATAATACCCGGCTTTATAAAAACAAGAAAATTTTCCATGAAAAGAATCATCGTCTGTATTGCACCACTTGTGATTATGCTATTTTTATTCTCCGTCGCTGTTCCCGCCGATATCAGTATAATCGGTGATTAAGACGTCGATTTTGAAAAATTTTATCACTTTGCTCCCTTGTCTGCGGTCGTTGACAATTGCATAACCGAAGATCTCGGGGATTCACGTTTATCTTTGACAACAACATCGAATCCGACCGGCATTAACCTGTCGGAGTTCTGAAAAGGAGAACAGATCAATGAAGAAAATTCTGATTTTTGCTTTGACACTTGCCCTCCTCGCGTCCTCATTCGTTTTTACATTCGCCGAAACCGAAGAACCGCAGATTGACAAGGAAAACCTGCATCATATTCTTCCCGTTTCCGCAGTCGTGAACTCTGTCGCCGAAGACGTCGATGACCCGATGAGGCTTTTCGATGACAGTCTTGAATCCGACTGGTATGAAAACCAGATCGACAACGAACCCGATGCGGATGGCTCGATAAACTGGAAACCCGGTACTACCATCGACGTTGACTTCGGAAACACTTATGAAATAACCGCGATACGTGTCGGCTCGGGAAAACACTACAACCGTGCGCGTATATCCAAAGTCCTTGTTGAATTCTTCTGCAAAGGCGTAAAAGTCGAAGAAAAGGCCCTTGACATTCCCGACACGGGCGCGCACACATATATGTATTACGTCCTCGACCACTCCGTCACAGCTGATTCGGCAAAACTTACAATGCTGGAAGTTGCCGTCGAAAACGCCGCATGGTGGGGTAAACCGTGGGCTTTTCTCTCTGACTTTTCATTCTTCACCAATGACAAAAATGTTCCTCTCGGCACGGAGTTTTTCTCTGACTCATATGATGCTTTCGGCATAGACACGCTGACGTTCGAGGAATTTCTCCCGTTCGTGCTGCCTAAATCCGTCGAAGCGACAACTTCCTCGAAAGGCCGCGATCCGATGTCGGCGTTCTACGAACAACTCGTCTATATGCCCACTCCGGAATCGTTCTATTGCGACGAATACTGGACCCAGCATACTCCAAACTCAACAACAGCCCTTGCAACATTCACTGTCAAATACAAAAAAGCATATGAAATAACGGGTTTCGATATAATCCCCGGCGTCGGAACTTGGGATTCGGGATATAACACTTTTACAAGCATCGCAAAGCCCACAGCGCTCAAAGTGACATTCAGAAAAGACAATGAAGATGTTGACAGCGTTAATATCTATCTTGACTGGAATCGCGCAAACTCCGCGTCTTTTGACAATTACAGTTTCCAGCTCGATCAATATTATGTACTCAACCGATCCGTCGTTGCCGACGAACTTATTGTTGAAATAACCGAATACTCCGTAAATTTTCACGACACCGTCAGCAGCAACTGCCGTTTGCTCGGACTTACAAAATTCGGCGCAATCGGCGTTCAGGGGCAAACACCCGAATATTGGTCAGAAGATTTTGACCCGAACGAAGTATTTGCCGAAGATCCGACAGATTCCCCCTCGGAGCCTCATACGGAAATTCCCACAGATGATATTTCCGATAAAGCGAATCCCTACGACCTGACATGGCTGATTCTTGCGGCAGAAGCAGTCATCTCCGCAGCTGTAATAGCATCTGCAATTATTTACCTCAAAAAAAGAAAGCATGAACCTTGACAAGAGCCGTATTATATGATAAAATATTTTAAACAGTATTAACAACGGAGATATTGAAATGAAAAGAATTTTTCTTATGATCCTTGCTCTCGCGACGGTCGTCTCTCTCTGCGTCATTCCGGCATCTGCCTCAGCAACAGTCCTCGAAGTATCAAATGAAGACAACGTGACTATCGACGGCCATATAGGTGAAGGCGAATACTCAGCAAGCTTCACAGTTGACAAAGACCTTGTGGATTCCCTCGGCGGCACGGCGGTCTGGGTCGGGGAAATGCCTACAGACATGTCCGCCACATTCAATCTTGCATGGGATTCAGCATACCTTTACGTCGGTGTTGAGATACTCGGCGACAGGACTCTCTGCTTTGCGACCAACTGGGACGCTCAGGGTGACACAAGCGGAAGCGGCGCAGACTGCGTTCAGATTAACCTCTACGCGGATTCCGCCATCAACTATTGGTTCTCGGTAGGAACTTATTCCAGCGGCGCTGTTGCGGCAAGAACACATAACACTACTGACGAATGCGGATTTTCCGATGACATGACGGGAAAAGTAACCGGATACTCCTCACGAGATACCGAAAAATATACCATCGAATTCAAAATTCCGTGGGAATATATGACCAACGGAACGACGCACGCCGCAAACCCTGAAATAGGCGAAGAATTCGCCGTACTTTTCGCCTATATCGACAGAGATGACGGCTGGAACGAAGTCGCGTTTAAGTCCTCGTCCGTATTCCCCGGCTCCGGCGCGGATATGCCCGTCAGAATAAGGCTCACAGGCACGGAACAGCAGACAACAGAAGCTCCCACTCAGTCGCCTTCTCAGACCGGGAGCAAGAGCGGCTGCGCGTCAAGCGTGATAAGCCTTTCCGCAGTCGTTGCAGCAGGCTGTGCCCTTATGTTCTTCAAGAAAAAGGAAAAATAAAAACAATAACAGGAATATGCAGAGTTCAGGCTCTGCATGTTTTTTATATTGAGGAAAACAATGTTGACTTTTTGTGATAATTATGTTATACTGATTACAGTATAATCGGATTTTTGAAAGGACAACAATATGAAAAAGATTTTTGCAACAATCATCGTCACCGCGATGATCCTCGGCCTTGCAATGATTCCTACTATGGCTGAACCCGAACAGACAGTTCTCAAAGTTCCATATTTCACACCCCAATTAGACGGTGTACTTTCAACCGATGAGTATTCAGAGAAGGCATGGTTTCGTCTTGACAAAGGTGTGATAGATGAAATGGCTGATTACACCGATTCTATCAACTCCGTAAGAGATGTCAGCGTGGTCACCTCCGCCTGGGCCGGCACATTCGATTCCAAAAATATGGGATTCGAAGTCTATTTGGCCTATGATAAGAACTATTTCTACGTTGCAGCGGAAATAAAAGATAACACCAACGCAAATACCATGACATGGGATGCCCAGGGCTACAACAAAGAATACCCCGCTCCTTTTGACTGCTTCCAGATAAACACATACGCCGTTTCCGACCGCGGGTATTGGTTTACTATCGGATTCAGGGATGACGGCACTATCACCGCGGAATCTGTATATTACTACGGCCGAGAATACGTGGTTGATCTTTCCGATCAGATAAAAGGCTCATGCAAACGTACCAAAAAAACAGTCGTGTTCGAAATTGCCATTCCGTGGACTCTCATGCAACTGACGGAATTGAACATGAACAGCATCGCAAACCCCGTCAAGGGCGAAAAATTCCCGCTCTATTTCACATATATCGACAGCGATATTTTAAGCAGCGGAGACCCGGAACTGGTATGTGCGTATAAAATGTGCGCAGGATTTCCGGAAGACCATCTTACAACGCTTTTCGCGGAATTACAGGAAAAACCTGCTGATTACATAGATCCTACCGAAGCCCCCACAGAGCCACCTACCGAAGCCCCCACAGAGCCACCTACCGAAGCCCCCACAGAGCCACCTACCG